>KQ959279.1:216985-231478 GCA_001552775.1 Bacteroidales bacterium KA00251 | reverse complement strand
TAGGAGATGCCAAGGAGAGCCTTAATAAACTCATAGAGGGGCTTGCAAAACATTAAGAGAAACCTTTAGAAGGAACAGCAGATTATCGGATTCTTAAGAGGAACTGTTTTGCAAAAGATACGCTATCTTTGCAGAAGAGAGATATAGATAAGGACAAAAAGAATAACCTATAAAACAATAATAGAGATGAATATCCCTGCAAATCTTAAGTATAGTACCGATCACGAGTGGGTGAAAAAAGAGGGTTCACGCTACCTTATTGGTATTACTGACTTTGCTCAGAATGAATTGGGCGAGATCGTTTACGTAGACGTAGAAACCGAAGGAGAGACAATTGAACAAGGAGAAGTTTTTGGAAGCATTGAAGCTGTGAAAACTGTCGCTGAACTTATGATGCCTCTCTCTGGAAAAGTAGTAGAACTTAACCCTGCTTTGGAGGAAGAGCCTGAATTAGTAAATAGTGACCCCTATGGTAAAGGATGGATTATCGCTGTGGAAGAAGCAGACGATAGTCAATTTGAAGCCCTTATGGATGCGGATGCCTACAAAGCAATGATTGGCTAAGTCAAGTTTACAAAGTTTATCTTTCTTTTGACTCTCCATAATTTCTAGTGCATATTTATGGTGGTCAAGAGAGATTTTGCAAGAGCTATGTAAAGAAGTAAAAAGGGAGCAAGTCGCCGATGTGGTGGCTTGTTACCTTTTTTCTCGTGTAAAGCTTCTTTTATGCAACCACTGCTGAAGATCTTACTTGAGGTGTCACTCATTCTATTCAGAATCTTTTGTGGCAGTGAACTTATTTATCAAAGAAAACGACAATGAATCCACTAGTAAGCGTAATCATGGGTAGTACGAGCGATCTACCCATAATGGAAAAGGCCGCCAAGCAACTCAACGAAATGGAGGTTCCTTTTGAACTCATCGCTCTTTCGGCTCATCGCACACCTAAAGATGTAGCAGATTTTGCTACTCAGGCAGAGGAAAGAGGGGTGCGTGTGATCATAGCAGCAGCAGGTATGGCTGCTCACCTTCCAGGAGTTATTGCCTCTATGACCACATTGCCTGTCATAGGAGTACCCATCAAATCCTCTGTAGAGGGGATTGATGCTTTGCTTTCTATTGTGCAGATGCCTCCAGGCATTCCTGTCGCCACGGTAGGAATCAATGCTGCCCAAAATGCAGCTCTCTTGGCATGCCAGATCCTTTCTGAATCAAACTCCGATATTGCTAGCCGAATGGCAGCTTACAAAGAGAGTCTGAAAAGTAAAATCAGAAAGGCCAATGAGGAGCTTTCGCAGATCAAAGATTACCAGTTTAAAACGAACTAAAGTGGTTGGAAGTTTTATTTCCACTGTTTACTTTGTTGTGCACGAATGGCGGAACCCTATTCTACTTCTACAGACAACCTCAATTACCACCGAAGGAATAGCCGTGAGGTAAACGTTGGTAATCTCCCCTTAGGGGGAAGTAATCCCGTACGTATACAAACTATGGCTGATGTCGACACCTTGGATGTGGAGAAAGCCATAGCTCAAGCTGTCCGTGTTGCAGAAAAAGGGGCAGAATACTTTCGCTTTACGGCACAAGGGGTGAAACAAGCTGAAGCTCTTGGCGAGATTCACGCTGGTATCCGACAAAGGGGTTACTCAATACCGCTTATAGCAGATATTCATTTCAATCCTCTTGCTGCATTTGAAGCTTTGCAACATGTGGAGAAGGTGCGTATTAATCCAGGTAACTTTGCAGAATTAAAGCCTCCTTCTGGAGAACTCAGTGAGGAGTACTTGGTGGCAGTACAGCAGCAATTGGAAGAAAAGTTTGGATTCTTTGTCGAAAAAGCAAAAAAACTTCATAGGGCGATACGTATTGGTACCAATCATGGCTCTCTGTCTCCTCGCATGTTGCACCTTTGGGGCAATACTCCCCAAGGGATGGTAGAGAGTGCATTGGAGTATTTAGAAATTTGCTTTCGCCACCACTTCTACGATGTGGTGATTTCTATGAAGAGCTCGAATGTGCTTGTAATGACCGAAGCTGTGCATCTTCTTGTAGAACGCCTTGCTAAAGAAGGGAAGGAGGTTCCTTTGCATCTTGGGGTTACAGAGGCAGGGGAAAGTGAAGATGGAAGAATAAAAAGTGCGGTGGGCATAGGATCACTACTTGCAGATGGTATCGGTGACACAATTCGTGTAAGTCTAAGCGAAGCTCCTGAAGAGGAATTGCCGGTAGCAAGGAAAATCGTGGCACATATCCAAAGTAGGAGTAGAGCTCCCCTAATAGAGCCCTATTGCAATGTGCCTTATCGGAGGAACCTCTTACCACGAGCAGAAGCTCATCCCATAAAGGGAGTGGTAGAGAAAGTGGTTACTCCAGTATGGGTAAGAGGGCTTTTGTCGGAGAAATCAACTCTTATTGAAGCTGAAGAGGATCTTTTACTCGCAGGCAAGGATTCGTTAGAGGAGCTCCTAAGAAAGAAGAGTTGCGAGCCTTTTGCATTGTTTCGCTTATATGCCTCCTCCGTAACTCCCAGCCAACTTAGGGCTGTCAAAGAGTCTTCTGAAAAAAGCTTATTGTTGCTTTATGCCCCCCACCCCAATCGAATTGGCCATTGGCGGAATGCACTTTCTCTACTTGCAAAAGAGCGGATAAAGGCTCCAATTATCTTAGCTCTTCAAAGTGAAGAAGAAGACTTTGAACGGTTTCTTTTAGAAGCTTCAATTGATTTGGGGTCACTTCTTCTTGATGGTGTTGGCAGTGGGCTATATATTGAAAATCGCCATTTTGATCAAGATCGACTCTATCGTCTCGGACTTGGCATTCTTCAAGCAACGAGGATCCGCTTTTCTCATGCAGAGTTTATTAGTTGTCCTGGATGTGGGCGTACACTCTTTGCTTTGCATCAGGCTGTTGCCGACATTAAGGCCAATTTCTCCCATCTCAAAAATCTAAAGATTGGGATAATGGGGTGCATTGTGAATGGTCCAGGGGAAATGGCCGATGCAGATTATGGTTATGTAGGAGGTGCACCAGGGAAAATTGATCTCTACAAGGGGCATGTCGTGAGAAAACGAAATGTTCCACAAAGTGAAGCAGTATCAAGCCTGATTCAATTAATTAAAGAAGAGGGGGATTGGCAAGAGCCATAGCCCCCTTGTTCTTTTTTTTATATTTGACCATTCCTCACCAAGCCCTTTCCTCTAGGAGCTTGTCTCTCTCTCGTATTTTGGTTCCCCTTCCTTTAATGTCGCCTTGTGGCGTATATAGAGCAGTTTGTTTGAAGGAAAAATATTGCTTAGGTATTTAAAACATGCGCTAAGAAGAAATATGAAGGGTCAATTTGGGAAAATGACGGAGGAACTTTTTAAAGTGAGGAACGTTTGGGAAATCTATCCTTTTAGAAATGCTCCTATCATAGGTTCTTAATAATTCTCCAAAGACGTTCTAAACCCTTCAATGAAAGGTCTAGGTAATTTATCCCAATCATCAGGACCTTTTTTGTCAGTAGAGGCGCAGGAAGCGGTAGCGCTATTCCTATAAAGGAAAAAGGGAAGTCACTAATTTTTCGTAACTTTGTAGTTGAAGGAAATGTAGCAACACTATGGATAGCAAAAAGATTCTATTTATAACCCAAGAGATAGCACCCTTTCTCACCAACTCCACACCCCTTACAGATTTTTCTAAAAATATTCCAGAAGCTGTACAGAAAGCGGGGCTAGACTTGCGCGTCTTTACTCCTTGCTATGGTACCATCAATGAACGTAGAAACCAACTCCACGATGTGATTCGTCTGTCAGGAATCAATATTGCCGTCAATGATATGGATCATCCTTTACTTGTAAAAGTGGCCTCTATTCCAGAAAGTCACCTGCAAGTTTACTTTGTTGACAACGATGAGTTTTTTAAACGGAAGTCGAAATTTAAGCCTGATACTAAATATACTAATACCAACATTGAGCGGAGTGTGTTTTTCATACGTGGTGCGTTTGAAGCTATTCATAAGCTTCGCTGGGTGCCAGATATTATACACTGTGTCGGATGGTTCGCAGGGCTAGCACCACTCTACTTGAGAAGCTTCTATAAAGACTCTCCCTGTCTAGGAAAAGCGAAGATAATATACTCTACAGCAGGAGAAGAAGAGGAAGGAGAGATGGGTGATAACTTGGACGAAATAATGGATTACGACAAGATCCCCAAAGAATTGTGGATGCCTTCTCTTGAAGAGCTAACTCCCCGCGCTATCAGAAAGTTGGGTATCATGCATGCAGATGGAGTGAGCCTTGTGGCCCACAGCGAAAGCGAGGTAGAGGAGTATGCTACTTTTGCGAAATCGCTTGATAAGCCTATGATCATGGTAGCCCCAGAAGAGGATGCTGAAGGGAAAAAGCACAGCGAATTTTACCGCTCCATCCTCTAATTCAAAGAAAATATAGTACTTTAGCAACGTGATATGTCTTGCTCAAAAGGGAAGAGCGCAAAGCCGTATCACGTTTGCTATATTGATACGCTACTGTCCATGAAGAAAATCACGGCTTTGATAGGAAGTCTTTTGATAGGCCTCCTTCTTTTTACCGGTTGCAACGACCGTCTCTCTACTGTGGGATCTGGAGTTAGACCAGCAGATGATGCACTCGTCCCTGAAGTAGATTCTTTTGACTTGCATGCTAAAACGATCAAAATTGATTCCGTATACGACAGAAGTACATATGCTCTTTTAGGACACTTCAGTGATGCTACTTATGGTGAATATCGTGCTTCTTATATCTGTCGTTTGCAAAGTGCTCCTGGTTTTAAGTTTACCCATGAGCCTTACAAGGGACAGATTAAAAACACCTATGTTCGCCTTCGCTATACTAGCTGGGTAGGCGATAGTACGATACTAAGCAAAGCAACTGTATTTGAGGTGAAGCGTGCCTTGCCACAGAATCGCTATTCTAGGGACCTTACTCCTTATCTTGAGGGTGCAAAACAGATCGGATTCCTTAGTTATAGGGCTGCAAATGCTAAAGGAAATCACGAGCTAATGATACCTGTAAACAATGAAATAGGAGAACGCATTTACAAAGCATCCAAGGAGTCTCCTCAGTACTTTGAAAGCCAGAAAAGCTTTGAAGAGAATCTTTTGAGAGGTTTATTTATAGAGTCTTCAACTGGGAGTGGTTGCATGCTTTCTGTATACAACACAGAACTTGTGATAGAGTACGATTATGAGCATATGGGGAAAACTGCAGATAAAAAGACAGACTCTTTGCAAATACTTACCAATAGCGAAGTCTTTACTGCTACGAGCCTGCTTTATATGCATCGCCAGTTTGAAACAAGTCGTATAGACGAGCTGCTTAAGCCCAGTGATAAGTTTGGATACCTTACCTCTCCGCAGGGGCTTGCTCTTACACTTACTCTCAAGGCTGAAGACTTGCAAAAAAGTTTTTTGACCAAAGAATCCAAAGGTGCTACACAGAGAAAACTCATCAATGGGGCTACGCTAAGTCTGGCGGTCGATGTGCCTCCAAGTGGAGCAACCATATTGCAACCACCTGCATATTTGCTTCTTCTTCCCAAAGACTCTCTTGTCTCCTTTTTTGAGGAGGGCAAGACGGAGCTTTCTTCTCCAAGATCCTTTTTCTTGTCGTCGATATACAGTGTCTCTAAGCGGGAGTATAGCTTCAATAATATCAGTACCCTGCTAAATGATCACCTTGCTAAGCACAATGAAAAGGGTATTCTAAAAAAAGACCTTGAGCTTATAGCCATACCTGTGTCAAGAGAAACTACCTCTACACATGGAGGAGGTAAAATCACGGCACGGCTTAATAATTACATTTATCCCTCTGCGGCAAGGGTGCAACTTCACAAAGGAAGTCTTACGATAAAGACGATATCCACCCTATACAAAGAGAAAGGTGGAGCTCTAGCAAGTAAGTAGTTATGAATACCGAAAAACGATACTCTCTCTTACGACTTCGCCTTGCGATCCTGTGTTTTTTGCAATTTTTTTCGTGGGGTGCTTGGCTTATTACTCTAGGCCGGTATCTTATGGATGGCTTGCACTTCTCTGGTACTGATGTGGGATTCGTATTTGCGACAGCAGGGATTGCCTCTATTATTATGCCTCCATTGCTAGGCTATGTGGCGGACCGTTGGATGAGAGCTGAGAAGGTCTTAGGACTATCATTAATTGCTTATGGAATTGCTTTGGGGGTATTTGGACTAATATCTCCAGGTGCTTCTCTTACCCTCATCTTCATCTCAGTCCTAGTGATCAATCTCTTCTTTATGCCCACGTTGTCGCTTTGCAATACTGTAGCATACTCCACATTGAAGCATAATGGAGAAGACGTTGTGAAGGTGTTCCCCCCGATAAGAATATGGGGTACTATTGGCTTTATTATTGCTATGTGGGTGATTAATCTTGGGAATCTTATGGAAAGCCCAAAGCAATTCTATGTGGCAGGAGCAATAGCATTCATAGGTGGGCTTTACTCGTTTACTCTTCCTCCTTGTTATTCTGGTGGTAAGGAGAACAGAAAAAAAGGAATCCTTAGCCTTTTGGGTTTGGACTCCTTTGTGCTTTTTCGTGACAGAAAGATGGCTATCTTCTTCATATTCTCTATGCTTTTGGGGTGTGCTTTGCAGCTAACCAATGCTTATGGTAATAGCTTCCTCAATAGTTTTAAAGATGTCTCTGAGTACACTAGTAGCTTTGCCGTAAAATATCCTAGTATCTTACTTTCTGTTTCCCAGATTTCGGAGACACTCTTCATTCTTACTATCCCATTTTTCTTGAGAAGGATGGGCATAAAGTGGGTGATTTTTATTAGCCTTATGGCATGGACGCTACGGTTTGGACTCTTTGCTGTGGGTAATCCTGGCTTCCCTGGAGTGATTGCTCTTATTTTGTCAATGATTATCTACGGGATGGCGTTTGACTTTTTCAATATTTCTGGCTCCATGTTTGTGGAGCATGAGGCTCACCCCTCTATGCGTGCAGGAGCTCAGGGACTTTTTGTGTTTATGACAAATGGCGTTGGCACGATATTGGGTTCTATTGGAGGAGGATTTGTAGTAGATCTATTCAGAGCCCAGGAGATTCCCACTCAATGGCCTTCTGTGTGGTATGCCTTTGCAGGCTATGCTCTGGTTGTGGCTATTCTCTTCCTTATCCTTTTCCCTAATAGAAAAAGAGAGAAGGGAAGCGGAGTCCCTCAGCGTGTCTAAAAGATATGTATAAAGAGTATGCGTACTCGTTTTGGAAGTAAAAGGATATGTATAGAACAAAAAATTGTGGTGAACTACGCCTTAAACAGGTAGGAGAAAAAGTAACTCTCGCAGGATGGGTAAGTAAAATACGAAGAATGGGAGCCATGACATTCCTAGACCTTCGCGATAGGTATGGTACGACTCAGCTCGTCTTTGATGCCCACACCTCTAACTTGGAGGAAACACTATCTAAGGTAGGTCGTGAATGGGTAATTAAAGCTGTAGGTGTAGTAAGGGAACGCTCCGCAAAGAATAGCCAACTTCCTACGGGCGATATTGAGATTGAGGTGAAAGAACTTGAAGTCCTTAATCCCTCTGAACTACCGCCTTTTACTATTGAAGAGCATAGCGATGGTGGCGATGACCTGCGTATGCGCTACCGCTATCTTGATATTCGTCGAGAGCCTGTAAAAAACAATCTCATTTTGAGGCATAAGTTGGCTCTGGAAACGCGAAAGTATCTCGATGCTCAAGGATTCCTTGAAATAGAAACCCCTATGCTTATCAAGTCTACACCTGAGGGAGCAAGAGATTTCGTCGTACCAAGTCGTATGAATCCCGGAGAGTTTTACGCACTTCCCCAGTCTCCTCAGACCTTTAAGCAACTCCTTATGGTGGCAGGGATGGATAAATACTTCCAAATTGTTAAGTGTTTCCGCGATGAGGATCTTCGTGCGGATAGACAACCAGAGTTTACTCAGATAGACTGTGAAATGTCTTTTGTAGAGCAAGAAGATATACTCTCCACCTTTGAGGGGTTAGCCTGTCATCTCTTTAAGGAAATTCGAGGAATAGAGCTTAAGCGTCCATTCCGAAGAATGACGTGGAACGAGGCAATGAGCAAATATGGTAGTGATAAGCCAGATCTACGTTTTGGCATGGAAATCCACGAAGTGACAGAGGAAGTCAAAGGAAAAGGGTTTGCCATACTAGATAGTGCTCAGTATGTGGGTGCGATTTGTGTGCCACAAGGGGCAGCATATACCCGTAAGCAGATTGATGCTCTTGCAGACTTCGTGAAGAGACCTCAAGTTGGAGCGAAAGGGCTTATCCACATAAAGTACAACGAGGATGGAACCTTCAAGAGTAGTGTAGATAAATTCTATGACGAAGCTGCACTTGGCCAAATCGCCTCAAAAGCAGAGGCAAAGAAAGGGGATCTCATCCTTCTGATAAGTGGGGAAACTTTCTTGTCTGTAGTGAAGCAACTTGGAGTACTTCGTCTTCACGTAGCCGGAGAACTTGGTTTGATGGATAAGGATCGCTTTGAAGTGCTTTGGGTTATTGATTTCCCTCTTTTTGAGTGGGATGATGAAACGAACCGTTATTATGCCGTTCACCACCCTTTCACTTCGCCACGACCACAAGATATTCCCCTTTTGGATAAAGATCCAGGAAAGGTATATGCTAATGCCTATGATATGGTGATCAATGGTACCGAAGTGGGTGGTGGCTCTATAAGAATCCACAATTCTGACCTCCAAGAAAAAATATTTGAGATTTTAGGCTTCACAAGAGAAGAGGCGCAAAAGCGTTTTGGCTTCTTGATGAATGCCTTTAAATATGGTGCTCCCCCTCATGGAGGTATTGCATATGGTCTTGATCGTTGGGTTTCGTTAATGGCGGGGCAGGATAGCATACGCGACTGCATTGCATTCCCCAAAAACAATATGGGACGTGATGTAATGATTGATGCTCCTGCTGAGCTTGATGAGGCACAGCTTGAAGAACTTTCGATTAAAGTTTCTCTCCCTTCACCCAAATAGCTTCGTTTATGCCTACTATACGTCAAGTTATAGAGGTACTTGAGGAGGAGGTATCCCTTTCTTATCAGGAGAAGTGGGATAATAGTGGCTTGCAAGTAGGCGATAAATCGCTAAAGTGTACGGGAGTCTTGCTTGCCGTGGAAGCAACAGAGACGACTCTGTCAGAGGCCAAAGAAAAGGGGTATAATCTGCTGGTTACGCATCACCCTATTCTTTTTCATCCTCTTTCTCAGATTGGTACTACTACTTATGTAGAACGAACAGTGGCGCTCGCCTTGCGATGGGGAATAGCAATTTACTCCTCGCATACGGCGAGTGACAACAAACTCCTAGCCATGAATGGCTACCTTGCTAAGAGGCTCCACTTAGAAGGGTTGAAGCCCCTCGTCCCAGTTTTGAATGGTCTCTATAAACTTGAGGTAATGGTACCTACAGACCACAGCAACGCTTTGAAAGAAGCCCTCTTTAGTGCAGGTGCTGGCGTGCAGGGAGACTATAAGCATTGTTGCTATACGCAACAGGGAACAGGGGAGTTTTTGCCATTAGAAGGAGCTAATCCTTTCTGTGGCTCTGTAGGAGAAAACTATACTACTTGTGAAGATAAGCTTTCTTTGCTTGTGCCTAAAGAATCCTTAGCGCGGGTGGTATGTGCTCTGCGTAAGGCGCATCCGTACGAAGAACCCGCTTTTGATATAATTGCCATGCAAAGAGAGCGAGAGGATGTAGGAAGTGGACTTATTGGAAAGCTCACTAAGTCACTAACCGAAGAGGAATTCCTCCGAGAAATAGCTCAATGGGATGGGGTAGAAAGCATCGCGCATTCAGCTCTTTGTGGCAGAACTATTCAGAAGGTTGCTATCTGCTCGGGGGCAGGGGGAAGTTTCTTGGAACAAGCAAAAAAAGCGGGGGCTGATGTATTGCTCACGGGGGAAGCTAAGTATAATCACTTCCTCGATGCGGCAGGCTACAGCCAGGGAGGCATTTTACTCGTTTGTATAGGACATTATGAGAGTGAAACAGTCGCACGCAAACTATTTAAAGATATAATATCGGCAAGATTTGCTAACTTTGCTGTAGATATTACAGAAAAAGAGACAAATCCAGTCAACTACTTCCGATTATAGGCGTATTATATGATAGAAAAGAAAACCCAAAACGAAGAGGAAATAACGGTCAAGGAAAAGCTTTACGCAATTACCCAGTTGCAAAAAGCTCTTTCTGATATCGATAAGATACGAATCCTTAGAGGGGAGCTACCTCTTGAGGTGCAAGATATTGAAGACGATATTAAAGGTACTCAGACTCGTCTTGACAATATATCTGCCGCTGCAAAGGCTCTTACACACTCTATTACATCGGAAAAGCACAAGGTGGCTAATACCAAAGATCTGCTGGATAAATACCGCCGTCAGCTAGATCACGTACGAAACAATCGCGAGTACGACAACTTGAGTAAAGAGATCGAATATCAAGATCTAGAATGTCAACTCTCAGAAAAGAAGATCAGAGAGTATACCGAAGAGTTAGCTCGTCGTAAGGATGAAATCGCTCAACTCAAGGAAAAAATAGAATTGAGACAAGGAGACCTCGCTCAGAAAGAGAGTGAACTCGGATGTATCATCAAAGAGACTCAAGGCGAAGAAGAGCGACTCCAAGAAAGAGCCCAAGTCTTGGAAGAAAAAATAAAAGACAAACGACTCTTGGCTGGATTTCACCGTATTCGAAATGCCTCTCACAATGGTTTAGCTGTGGTACCCATTGATAGAGATGCTTGTGGTGGATGCTTCAATCGAATTCCTCCTCAGAGGCAACTTGAAATTCGCATCGCAAAAAAGGTGATTATCTGTGAGTATTGTGGTCGAATTATCGTTGATCCCGACTTCTTTCTTGATGAGGACGAAAAAAAGCCTGTAGATGAGACGTCGCAGACTGCCTTGACCGACGATCAGGCAACCAAGAAAAAAGCCTCTGTAAAAAGAGCTATGGAGACAAAGAGTACCACTACAAAAGACAAAGGCGGTACGGAGGCTCCCAAGGAGACAGAGTCGGAGAAATAAAGTCTATTTTTTATGACAAACAATAGCCATGAGAAGAGTGTAGTTGTGATGTTACACTCTTCTTGTGGCTTTTTTAGTACTAATATCTTTCGCAATAAGGAAACAAACATTTCAAATAATCTTACAACAAAATCATTATGAAAAAACTATTACTAGCATTCTCTGCACTACTTGGTTTGGTAGTATGCGGCTCTCCTCTTCAAGCGGAAGCAGCAATGCAGGCTCCAACCAATTCCGAGCCTGTCTCCTTTTATGACAAAGTGATCAAGATGCGCTTCAATGTGATTGATGAAGACGCTGCTACAATTGCTGTCGCTAAACGTAAGACAGGCGATGCTGGATTCTTGGAAAGCCTCTACTATGAAGGAGACATTGCACTCCCTAACAAAGTGGAGTACAATGATAAAACCTATCGCGTGGTAGCCATTGCTGACTCTGCTTTTTATAATTGCAAGGATCTTACCTCGATTACTTTCAATAAAGGGCTTGAAACTATTGGTAAAAATGCCTTTGACTTTTGCACCTCGCTTGACGACGACATTCGATTAAGTGGTAATATTAAGGAGATTGGTTATTTAGCCTTTAATAACTGTGTTAAACTGGCTAGCATCAATATCGGAAAGCAAGTTACTACCATCGACGATGGTGCCTTTGCTAAGACAGGTTGTCCTGTTACTTTGGATGCAGACAATCCTAACTTTATGCAGACAGATTTTATCATTTTCCAACCCAAAGAGGGAAGACTGATTTATATAGATCCTCAAGCAACAACATTGCAGATGCCTGCCAATATCTCAATTATTGGAGATTATGCAGCAGCCAATTGTAAGAAACTGGAAACGCTGAATCTTCATGAAGGAATCAAAAAGATAGGTTATCAGGCTTTTGTGGCTTGCTATGGCCTTTCTAGTGTTGAGCTTCCTGCATCTTTGGAAGAAATTGGTGAGGCTGCTTTCAAGTACACAATACGTCTTCAATCAATCAAAATTGCTGAAGGAAATACTCACTTTAAAGTTGAAAACAAGGCTTTGCTCACAGCAGATGGGAAGCAACTACTTGCCTATCCTACAGCTTTGCAAGAAGATGAAGTGAAAATCCCAGAAGGTGTAGAAGTAATTGGTGAAGGTACCTTTGCTAGCACTGTAATAAAGAAAGTTACTTTCCCTGAAAGTCTTAAAGAGGTAGGCGCATCTGCATTTCACCAGTGTGTAAATCTTACTGAAGTAAACTTGCCTGATGCTACGAAGAAAATCGGTACACAAGCATTCGCACTCTGTGAAAAGATTCGCAAGTTGCATGTTGGTCCGAACCTAGAAGAAATCGGAAAATACTGCTTCTTCATGGATACTGCACTTGTACAACTTTACTTTAATCGCAAGACTCCTCCCTATATTCCTTATACTCTTATGGGATGTTTCTCGGCAGAGTCTGAAAAAAATGGTACTCTTTATGTGCCTTTTGGTGCCTTGAATGCCTATAAAAGCAACGTTGAGTATAATGAATTTAAGAATATTGTTGAGCACGACTTTACCTCTGCAAGTCTAGTACAACAAGACGCTCCTTTTGCAGTTTCCGTAGCAAATGGTGAGTTGTCAATCGCTGTTTCTGCTCCCTCTGCAATAACGATCTTTACGCTTGATGGCGCTAATGTATGGCAAGCCGTAGTGAATGCTACCGAAACTGTAAGTTTACCAGCTGGTAGCTACATCATTAAGAGCGAAAACTCTTCAAAGAAGGTAGTTGTATACTAAATAATCAGAACACCTGTCTTAGGTGTTCTCCCCCAAAGAAAAAGGCGGCTCTCGAAGAGTCGCCTTTTTCTTTGGCTAGTCAGTCTTGTTGCAAGCGTAGTTGTTCTCTCCTCTCTAGTTACGCTTATTAACTGTTTGATATCTTGCTTGAAAAAGATATGTATCTTTCAATTAATACATACGTATCTTCTTTTGTTGTTTTCAGTCATCTTTGAAATTACGAAGGTGAAATCCTCATGCACAGTCCGTATTGCTGTTGCTGTTGATTCACTTGGTTTGAAAGTCGTAATCGGATACTTTCACGATTTGTGACACCACTTCTCACGATTATAAGGTGGGGGGGTGGACTCCCCTTAGTGAGGAAAAGAGAGTAACTTAGATTCCTTACCGGGAAAGGGTCCGAAGACTTTCCAAAAGTTCCGAGAGATTTTAGAAAAAGTTCCGAGAGATTTTTCGCGCTTTCTTTATGAGTTTTTAGGAGGACTAAAGGACGTTCCTAGGCTCGCTTCTCTGCATATCCTGCAAATACAGGGAGAGGGTGCCCTCACTAGAGGTTGTTTTTACACGAAATATGATACTGGTCCAAAGCTATTCTCTAATAAGCAAGAAAATAGTGTTTAATGAAGTTGCAGAAAAATTAGTGGGAGGAGTAGACGGTTTCTATTTTCTTCAGTTGATATGACTTGTACCTATTCTTAGGTATTGTAATTTCCAAATGACAATTGTACTTTTGCATGCAATACGAGGAGGCTTCTTTTGATGTTGATGGCATACCTTATATCAATAAGTAGTTTCGTCGTGGCATCCAAGTTACGGCACTCTTCTAAGAATTCGCACTAACAAACGTAGTAAAATAATCAAGAAAATGAAAAAGACATTTCAAAGACTAACCCAGATTTTGCCCCTAGTACTCGTATCTGTGGCATTTTTCGCTTGTACCCCTAAAGCTCCAAAGCAAAAAGGTGTAACTGATAAAGACATCAAGAAGATTGAATTTCTAGATGTGTCTGACTATGCGAAGTGGGTTTTTTATAGCTTAAAGGACAATAAGGTTTACAAAACTGTTGACTATGATTTGGAATCTTGCAAGCTTAAAGAAGATCTTGCAAAGGATACCAATTGGGATATTGCGTTCCATCGTTGGGATGTAATGACTCGTCAAGGAGTTTTCAAGAGCGAAATCACAGACCTCAAAAAGGTTTATGATGTAAAGCTCGGTGACTTTACGAAAGATGTAGAAGCCGATGTAACGATTAAATTTGTAATGGGTGGTCCTGGTGGAAAAAAGGCTAAAGAAATGATAAGCCCTCTTCTCTCTGGCGGTCTAGGTAAAAAAGAAGGATGGTGTATCCTTAGCGGAATGCCCCCTGTTGCAAAAATATCTGGAAATATATGGTTTGTGAAAACCGCAGATGGTAAGACCGTAGCCCTAAACTTCAAGGATGGAAAGAAGAAGGACGGCAAAAATGGTGCTGTAACGCTTGATTACGTTATCCTTAAGTAACACTATCCGTTGACTTACTAGGTGTATAGACTCCAACAAACGCAATAGAACACATTATAATGCGGGCATCTTCCCCTTCATTTTAAAGGGGAAGATGCCTCACTATGTATGATTATGCACTAGACGGTTCTTGGACTCAATGAGAGGAGACAATTTCT
>KQ959279.1:165441-216885 GCA_001552775.1 Bacteroidales bacterium KA00251 | reverse complement strand
CCCCCCCCCCTACACGCACAATTGATTCGTAACACTCAAAGCTTCTCTCTTATGAAACTCGCCCAACAAGGTTTATTTATTTTCCTCCTTTCGATTACTTCCCTATCTCTTTTTGCGCAAAATCCCAGAGCCTCCAAACGAGCATCGCTTGCGGATAGTACACGCTATACAAAAGAAAAGACTGAAACCCTAGATGAGGTAGTAGTTACTGCAAGCCGTACACCTCGCTTTCATAAGGATATTCCTGTGTTGACACAGGTGATCCCACAAAAGCAAATCCAACTTATTGAGCCTCGTAGCTTTAATGAGATCCTTGAGTTTACACTCCCTGGCATGGAGTTTAACAAGCATGGAGGACAAGACAATCTTTCCTATCGGGGATTTGGTGGACAGAGCTTGCTGTTTTTGGTAGATGGCGACTTAATTACTACAGGATCTACTAGCAGTATAGACTTTGATCGCATTGATCCAGACAACATTGAACGTGTGGAAATTATACGTGGCGCGGCCTCTGCACTTTATGGCTCTAATGCTTTGGCTGGTGTCGTAAATGTGATCACCAAATCTTCTAAGAAAAAATTTCACGCTTCTGCTCTAGCAAGTGTGGATGTAGCAAAGTATAATAGAGACAACAAAAAAGCCTTGGTCGGCCAACGCTATTGGGGCAATGTGGTATTCAATAGACCTGTTGGGGGAGGTAAGTTTGGAAGTAATACGACGATTGGCTACAACAAAGCCCCTGGTTTTGTGATTGTCGATGACGAAGGGGCAGGGAATATAGTATTTGATGTGGATCGCATCAACTTTAGTCAAAAGTTTACTTACCAACCCATTAAGGCTATTTCGCTCAAGGCTGGAGTGAATGCCAATTATCGAATGCAGCAAAAGGATAAGTATCTCAACAATAGCTTTATGGCTACAGATGCTACCTTGGGGGCTGTTTGTATGATTGATCACAATCAAAGTTTAGACCTTTCCTATCATTTTAATAACTTCAAGCGCGACTCTGTGATGATCCTCTTGGATAACGAGAAACGTCCCGTATTCAATGAGTTTCTTCATCATCTTCGCTTGCAGTACAACCTTGACTGCAACGAAGAGCATATGCTCAACTTCGGAGGAGAGTTTATCCATGATAAAATTGCTTCTCCTCGTCTGGCAAGTCCAGAATCTCCTAATGCTAAGAGCATGCAAACGGGTATAGTATACGGACAATATAGCTATGAACCCATTAAAGAGTTGACCCTAAGCTATGGAGGAAGATTGGATATGAGAAGTAACTTTGGTACTCACTATACCAATCGTGTAACGTTGAAATTCAGACCTGTGTCTATGCTCAATCTTAGAGCTTCTTTTGCACAAGGATATCGTACTCCTTCTATGCAAGAGCTCTATTTCTTCTTTGACCATCAGGGGATGTTTTATCTATATGGCAATGACAAGCTAAAGCCAGAAAAAAGCAATATGTTTATTCTCTCTGCCGAGTATAACAATAGAATGTTTTCGCTTAATGCTAATGCCTTTTACAACATTGTACGCAATCGTATCGCCATGATCCCTACGAAGGGAGGATATCAATATGCAAATGCCCCTGCTTCCGATAATAAAGATCGGATATATGGGATTGATCTCAATCTAAGGACTAAACTTCCCTACGGATTTACCCTTACAGGATCCTATGCCTATACCTACGATTACTATACCCTTCAAGACGATAAAGGGAATCCTATGCATAAGGAAGATGGGTCTAAAGTACTATCTACTAGTACACGTCCGCATTCACTTGTGGGAATGCTCACCTGGGAGCACACATTCAATCGTAATTACGGCATAAGTGCTACTTTTGCCATCCGTTATCTTTCAGGTTTCCAATCGGGTGTACGCGTGGAAGATAATAAATTTGAGATCCTAAGCTACAATGCAGCTACTCTTGCCAAACTGGGGATCTCACAAAAGATCTTTAAGGTGTTTGATCTATACTTTGGCGTGGACAACCTATTTGGCTATAAGCCCAACAAACTTGCTTACAATACACCTCTGACACCAGGAAGAACTTATCTTACCACTTTACGATTCAACTGGTAAGCGGTACTAAATGGTGACTAATCGTGAATCAAGATAAAGAGAACACTTAGATATAGCGACTAATATCTGTATGAAGAAAAGGAAACCTTTATTGATTGCCTTAGCGGTAATTGTTGTTGCCGCGGTGGCTAGTTATTTCGTATTTCGCCCTCAGCCGACCAAGGTTGCTTTGTACAACTATCCCTCATTTATGGTCGGCAGGATGATCTCTTCAGCCAACGAAAAGAATGTCTCTGTAAAAGTAGAAAAGGACCTCAAACGCCTTTCTCGTTACGATGCCGTTCTTTTGTGGGGAATGGGAGGAAATGCCAAAGAGTGGACCGATGAAGATCGCGAGTTTATCCAGTCTTTAGGAGAGAAAAAGATTGTTTATGCCATCTTGGCTGCAACCAACCCTCAAAACAACCTCACAAACATTTCCGATGAAGAGAAAGAAACGCTTTCCAATTATGTTTTCAATGGAGGGGTAAAAAACTACCGTTCACTCTTCAACTACATACGAAGAGATCTCCTTGGTAAGCCACTACGAGAAGGAACCGTTGAGGATCCTGTAGTTTTCTCCGACAATGTATTTTATGGCAAGACGGATGAGGATATATTTGATAGCTACGAAGCTTATCAAAAATATTATCAGACGCATGGTTATGTGGAAGGAGCCCCCAAAGTAGCCTTTCTATTAGGCTTTGCCACTCCCAATATCTCCAATCGAGACCATGTGGATAGTGTAGTAGCTTCCTTTGAAGCAAAAGGAATGAATGTCTATCCGTTTAGCAGTGGTGCAGATCGAATCGCTGTGCTTAAAGAGATCAACCCCGACCTTATCGTGTATGTGCCACACGGAAGACTAATTGGTGGAGGTCCAAATTCTGGTGCAGAGAGCCTCAGAGAGTTGAATGTTCCCATTCTTACTGCAATGACGCTTACCACAAGTCGAGAAGAGTGGCTTAAAGATAAGCAAGGAATGGTAGGAGGGTTTCTCGCACAGAGTGTATCTTCTCCAGAGTTTGATGGGGTGATGGTGCCTTATGCTCTCTTTTCGATGGAGCTTAATAGCAAAACAGGCGTGGAAGAGTTTCAAGCTATGCCCGATCGCTTAAAGACCTTTACAGATCTTGCTTATAACTATATAAAACTGAAAAAAACTCCCAACAAGGACAAAAAAGTAGCTCTATTCTATTACAAAGGTCCTGGAGAAAACAGCTTGGTTGCACAGGGAATTGAAGTTCTTCCTTCTCTCTACAACTTGCTTCGTAAGATGCAAGAAGAAGGATACAATTTGACGGGACTCCCTACTAGTGAGAAAGAGTTTGAAAAGGTAATTTCTACAAGAGGTAGGCTTTTCAATAGCTATGCAGATGGTGCTTTGCAGCGTTTTATAGAAGAAGGTTATCCAGCCTTTATCCCTGCTGCAAGACTCAACGAGATGATGACAGAGGTGCTTACTGAAGAGCAAATAAGCACGCTTAAAGAGAAATATGGAGAGGCTCCTGGCTCTTACTATTCCTACAGAAAAGGAAATGAAGAAGGAATCGTCGTAACGCGTGTACAATTTGGAAATGTGGTACTTTTACCACAGCCTGGGCAAGGCGTCGGAGAAAACGATTTCAAGGCTGTGCATGGGGCTAATCCTATTCCTCCCTATCCTTATATAGCAGCTTATTTGTGGGCGCAGAAAGAGTTTAAGGCAGATGTACTCACGCATTTTGGTACCCACGGAAGCTTAGAGTTTATCAATGGTAAGCAAGTGGCTCTTTCTGCAAACGATTGGACCGATCGTCTCGTAAATGATATTCCCCACGTATACTATTATACCATTGCCAATATTGGCGAAGGTATGATAGCCAAACGTAGAAGCTATGCAGAGACAGTTTCGTACCTCGCACCACCATTCATTGAAACTGAACTAAAAGGTGAGGTCGCAAACTTTTTAAGTCTTACCGACAAATACCTCTCTAACGAAAAAGATGATGTAGCTCTCGCAAAAAAGATAAAAGAAGAGGCAATAAAAGCTGGTTACCATCGGGATCTTGGTATTGATTCCACCCTTACCACTCCTCTGAGCCGTTTTGATATAGAAGAGCTGAGTAACTTTGCAGAAGAACTCGCAATAAGTAAAATCCCTGGAGGTCTTTACGTAACGGGAGTGCCCTTTACCGATAAGAAAATTCGCTCTTCTGTAATGATGCTTTCTATAGATCCCATTGTTTATGGTTTAGCAGATCTTGATATTCAGAGAGGTACCGCTACGGTAGCACAGCAAAAGAGTGAACGCTTCATGACAAAGCGTTACCGTGTAAAGAGTGAAGCTCTCGTTAAAAAGATTATCAATGGAGGAGATATACAGCCAGATGCCGCTCTTCTCAGCTTGGGAGTTTCTGCAAGTGAACTCCATCGTGCAGATGCGTTCTTTGCAATGCAAAGTAAAATGGAGGATATGCCTACCTCAATGGGTGGACGTCCTCAAGGAATGTCTAAAGGGAAAACCTCAATGGGTGGACATCCTCAAGGAATGCCTAAAGGGAAAGCCTCAATGGGCGGACATCCTCAAGGAATGCCTAAAGGGAAAGCCTCAATGGGCGGACATCCTCAAGGAATGCCTAAAGGGAAGGCCTCAATGGGTGGACATCCTCAAGGAATGCCTAAAGGCACAACTCAGATGGCAGGTGTACCCAAGGAACAGTTACGGCAAAAAGCAGGAGGACATCCAGGAATGGGTGGCGGAATGCAAGATGAAATGGAATTTGATCCTAAAGAACAACATTTAGCTGTAACAATCGCCAACCTAAGAGCCGCAGTAGCCAATATTAAAAACTACTACAAATACCTCCAGGCTAGTCCACAGCTTGAACTTGATTCTTGGATTAATGCTCTTAATGGTGGCTTCGTTGCTCCATCGCCAGGAGGTGACTACATTGCTAATCCTCAAACATTGCCTACTGGAAGAAACCTATTTTCGATTAACGCCGAGGCTACTCCTAGTGATGCGGCGTGGAAAAAGGGTGTGCAAATGGGAGATGCTCTCTTGGAGGACTATAAGCGACGCAATGGTGACCTTCCCCAAAAGGTGAGTTTTACGCTTTGGAGTAGTTCATTTATTGAAAGTGAAGGTGCTACGATTGCCGAAATCATCTACTTACTTGGTTGCGAACCAGTACGCGATCCTATGGGAAGAGTACAAGATGTACGACTTGTACCGCGAGACGAGCTTGGCCGAAAGCGTATTGACGTAATTGTCCAAACTTCTGGTCAATTCCGAGATTTGGCAGCGTCACGTCTCTATTTAATCCAAAAGGCGGTAGATCTAGCTCGCAACTCCAAAGAAGAAGACAACGAAGTAGTGAAAGGGGCAGAGGCTGCAGAAAAGGTTCTTTTGGAAAAAGGGCTTACCCCAAGTGAGGCTAGAAACTTCTCTACACAGCGTGTCTTTGGTGGCGTGAATGGCAACTATGGAACAGGAATTCAGGAAATGGTAGAGGCTGGCGATCGATGGGATGATGAAAAAGAGATCGCTAACGTCTACCTCAATAATATGGGTGCTGTCTATGGTGACCCCGACAACTGGGGAAGCTTTACTGAAGGCCTTTTTGAAGCTGCTTTGCAACGTACAGATGTAGTTGTACAACCACGTCAGAGCAACTCTTGGGGACCTTTGAGTCTTGACCATGTGTATGAGTTTATGGGTGGTCTTTCTCTTACGGTACGTAATGTAACAGGAAAGGACCCTGAAGCTTACTTTAATGATTTAAGAAATCATTATAAAGCAAAGACTACTGAGCTAAAGAGGAGCATCGGCAATGAAGCACGCACGACTATCCTCAATCCCACTTATGTGAAAGAGATGCTCAAAGAGGGAGAAGGCGCAGCTAATGCCCTTGCAGAGACAGTACGTAATACATACGGATGGAATGTAATGAAGCCGGCAGCGATAGATAAAGAACTTTGGGATGGTATTTATGATACCTATATTGCCGATGTACATCACCTTGGGGTACAAGAGTTCTTCGATCGTGAAAACCCTGCCGCACTTCAAGAGCTAACCGCCGTAATGATGGAAACTATCCGAAAGGGAATGTGGAAGGCTTCTGATAAGCAAATTCAAGACATTACTAATCTGCATGTGGCTTCAGTCCTTGAGCATGGTGCCGGATGTAGTGGCTTTGTCTGTGATAATGCAAAACTCAGACAGTTTATTGATTCCAAAGCAAAGCCTGAAGAGCAACGAGAATATCAAAAAGCTATTTCTGACGTACGTGAAGTAAAAACAACAAGCGACAGTAAGGCTCAAATCTTGAAGAAAGATAGTGATAAACAAGAATCTTCATCAGTAGAAAAAGACAAGTCTTCGACTTATGTTATTACCTACGTTGTGATAGGAATCTTGGTCCTCGTCGTTGTAGTTGCTCTAATAAGGAGGAGTGTACAGAAGAGAAAAAACAAAACTGCTTCTAAGTAATGGAAGACCTCCTTTTATCCATGATATTTCTTGCCTTCTTCAAAATGCTTTTTGAAGAGGCAAGAATATCTTCTTGGGTTACGCGGTTGATACATGCTGTGGTTTATGGTGCAGTGATTCTTTTTGCTCATTTTGTCACGCAGCATCTTAGTCTTCCGCGTTTTCTTTCCTTGCTCAATACTCCGGAGTCGCTTCGTAATTTATCGCTCTTTGTCATGCTTGATCTTTTTGTTGTACTCTACGTGGCGATGTATTATGTAAGAAGAGATAACACGGTGCAAGCAGTAAGGGGGGATATTCCTTTGGGGACCTCAAGGGCAATAGAACTTCCACAGCAGGGAACTCGTTTTATCGATAAGTTGGGACTCTTTTTTAAGAGACTTCCGCTCTATGCACCTTCCCTACTTCTTTTGCCAGCCTTATTTTATGTGCGTCTCCAATTATTTTATGTTTTCCCTGGTGTGTCTTTTCTCCAGGTGACCCTTGCTCTGGTTATTTTTGTGGCTTTAGTTACGCTTCTTTCGCCGCAGCTCATGAAGCTTTTTGTGAATGTGAAGCGTCCCGAACTCCTTTCGCAGGGGTCTCTCACACTTTCTCTAATTACGTTCTTGCTAGTAGTTGCGGCTGGTGTGCTCCATCCCGATTCGCATATCTCTGGAGATTATTCGGCTTCTGCTAACTGGCTAGAACTTCTTTCTTTGTGTATAGTCGTACTTGTGGGTGGCCTAGGTGGCTATTTCCTCAGTCGTCGTACAGGCAAAAGAACTTTCCATAAGTAAAAAAACAACCTAATATTTGATATATAAGATGAAATTCCTTTCTGATGCAATGTTTTGGCTCTCTAATGGGCTACTAGTTCCAGTAATTATAGGGTTGCTGTACCTCTTTGTTCGTTCCGTATTTCTTTTAGGAACGCTTTTTGGTACATGGATACGCCATAATAAGATTAAAAGAAGCTTTGCACCCATTATGGAGGGGGCTGATGAGAAATCTATTGATCAGCTAAAGCAAGAAGTAACGAAAATAGACTTGCCCGCTGGATTTGTCGTTACGGCAAAGCGACTTTTCACTTCAGATGAAGCTACTGCCAACCTTTTGGTGAGTGAATACGAACTTACAAGTGAAAACAAACTGGGTATGGCGAAGATTCTTGTAAAATTTGGTCCTATCCTTGGACTCATGGGTACTCTTATTCCTATGGGCCCAGCACTCGTGGGGCTTTCTACGGGGGATATAGCCAACATGGCATACAACATGCAAGTAGCATTTGCCACCACAGTATTGGGGCTTTTCTCTTCAGCGATAGGCTTTGTTGCCACTCATATGATGAGACAATACAACCATCGTTGTCTTATATGGTTAGATTACCTCAACGATCGCATTTCAGAAGAGTCTAGCAAAGGCGAATAGTTGATTTTCTAAGAAAGGAAAAGGTAATGATAAGTAAGCGAAGAAAAAGAAGAAGAATGGAGCATGAGGATGTAGATCCATCCTCGCTTACCTCCAATCTTTTTGATGTGGCAATGGTTTTTGCCGTTGCTTTGATGGTGGCGCTTGTCACTAAGTTTGATATGACCGAGATCTTTTCTCAAGAAGATTACACGATTGTAAAGAATCCTGGAAAAGACAACATGGAGATTCTGATCAAGAAAGGAGAGAAGATTGAGAAGTATACTCCCGATGAAAATGCCAAACCCCAAGATGGTGCAAAAGGAAAGAGAGTGGGGATTGCTTACCAGCTAGACAATGGGGAAATAATTTACGTTCCAGAAGATTAGCTATATCCGAAAGTTTGTAGCTTTAATGTTATAACGATGTCCTCCCTATTGGGGTTGCGTTCAAAGAATATTTCGCAAAATCCACCAAAGAATAATAGTGGCAAGAAGTAGATAGGCGAAAAGGGAGGAGCTAAAGAATCTAGAGAGACGACACCAAAAGGCGTATCGTGCTCCCAGTAGTTCTGAGAAAAACATCATTGTTAGCAACAAAAGTCCAATAATCAGCGCTGGATTGAAGTACCAAGCTTGAACGATATTCCCGTGCACGAGTTGGTATACTCCTCTTGCCGTCCCACAGCCTGGACAGTACCAGCCCGTTAATTTCCTAAAAATGCATTGGGGAAAAAAAGGAACCTTAGTGGGGTCTATGAAGAGAAGAAGTACAAAGGCCCCCAGGAGCATTAGTCCTATACCTATCCAAGGGAGCCATCTCTTCCATGCATTGGCGTGAGGTGCTCCCTTTTTAGTTGGAAGGTCTGCTTGCATCATGGCCTTTCATTTGTCTGTTGCTGTAAATAAAGGAGTTCTCCTTGTCCATTTGGGTGAGGAGAACTCCTTTATTCATGTTAGAGAGTATGCTCTGATTTAGTTTTTCGCTTTTTGTTCTATGGGGTCAAACCCTTCTCCATAGACACCATGTACTACAGCTTGTGAGACAAAAGCTTTTGGGTCTATTGTACGGACAATATCCATAACAGGCTTTTGCATATTTTTTCGCACCACAACCATCACCACCTTAGAAGGTACGCCACTATATCCACCTTCAGCTTGGAGCAAAGTGCATCCTCGGTTGAGTTGGTGGATGATAGCTTGAGAGATTTCTTTGGCTTTGGGGCTGTTGATAAAGAGTTGCACGCTCTGCTTGTTAGTGTTGAGGAAGAAGTCCATTGTCTGTGCACAGATTACGATCTCAATCACAGAGAAGGCGAGTTTGCCTAGTGCTTCTGTCCATTCATATTTAGGTCCCATGTAGTGGCTTACCACGGCACCAGTTACTACGATGGTGGCATCTACCATAATCATGGCTCTTCCGAGGGAGATGTTTTTATACTTATTGATAATGGCTACAATTACGTCTGTACCTCCAGTTGAGCCATTTACGGAAAAGACAAGACCAAGGCCTATCCCACAGAGGATAGATCCAAGGAGTAGTGCTACGAAAGGCTCTCTGGCTACAAGAAGAGGTCCGAAGTTAGGCAATATCTCTCTAAGCCAGGGCCAGATGTTGTTGTATACATCTGCTTGTGCTATGGGGTCGGTAAAGAGAGCTTGACCAATAGGAATTGTAACAAAAAGCATCCCCACACCGATAACAGTGCGTACAGAAAATCTCCACCCCAAAAAGACTAGAGCCAAAATTAATAAAAAGCCATTGATAATGTAGTATGGTACCGTTGCTGGTATGTTGGTTGCAATCTGAATAATTGTAGTGATACCAGCGAGTCCCCCAGAGGTAATGTTCTGAGAGAGGATAAAGGCAGTCCATCCCAATGTATAGGACACCACACCTAGAAAGATGGTAAGAAGCTCTATGGCTACGGACCATGGTTTCATCTTAGGTGGTGTAATCATTCCTGCGTTTGCTATCTGTGTCATATTATACTGATGTTAGTTGCTATGTAAATCTCTGATTTTGCTCCTGAAATGATATTTGCTGTAAGTGTTCTATTTTAAAGTACAATATTAATGATGCGTCCTGGTACTACAATGACCTTTTTGGGGGTCTTGCCTTCCATCCACTTTTTTGCTTCTTCTGTTAAAAGTACACACTTTTCAATTTCCTCCTTAGTAGCGTCCAAAGGTAGTTCAAGCGTAAAACGAACTTTGCCGTTGAAGCTTACAGGATATTTTTTTGTACTCTCAACAATGTATTCCGGCTTAAATATAGGCCACGGTGCATCTACAACACTAGAAGTGTGTCCTAATTCCCTGTACAAAAACTCTGCAAGGTGCGGAGCAAATGGAGAAAGAAGTACTACAAAAGGTTCAAGTATGCTTCTTTTGGTACATGCTTGCTGCTGAAGATCTGTAAGAGCAATCATAAAAGCGGAGATAGAGGTATTAAAAGAGAATTGCTCTATATCGTTTTCGATCTTTTGTATCAGTTTGTGAAGTGTCTTTAGCTCTTCTGGGCTAGGAGCATCCTCACAGACAGCAAAGGTATCGTTGTCGTAAAAGAGTGCTACAAGTCGTCTCAAGAAGCGGTGTACACCATCAATTCCTTGCGTATCCCAAGGTTTACTCTGTTCAAGAGGACCAAGAAACATTTCGTACATACGAAGGGTATCGGCTCCATAATGAGCGATAACGTCGTCTGGATTGACCACATTGTAGAATGACTTGCTCATTTTTTCTACAGCCGATGTGCACAAATAGGAGCCGTCATCCTCCAAGATAAAATCGGCTTTTGCATACTCTTCTCGCCACTTACGAAAATCCTCTATATTGAGTTTGTTGTCCATCACGAGAGAGATGTCAACATGTATTGGCATGGTGTCGTACTGCTCGAGTTTGGATTGTGTTACGAAGGTCTGCGTTCCTTTTATTCGATGGACAAATTGGCTCTTGCCGAGGATCATTCCTTGATTGATCAACTTCTGAAAGGGTTCATCTTGGCAAATGAGTCCTAAGTCATAAAGGAATTTATTCCAGTAACGACTATATATGAGGTGTCCAGTGGCATGCTCTGTCCCTCCAAGGTAGAGGTCAACTTGTTTCCAGTATGAGTTTTTGTCTTTGCTAACGAGAGTCTCGGGGTTACTAGGGTC
This sequence comes from Bacteroidales bacterium KA00251, assembly GCA_001552775.1. Taxonomy (GTDB): domain Bacteria; phylum Bacteroidota; class Bacteroidia; order Bacteroidales; family Porphyromonadaceae; genus Porphyromonas. The sequence goes on along the minus strand of KQ959279.1, from coordinate 205,801 downwards.
CATATACCGAAGGTAATAGGCTGCAGACCCAGCAAATCCTGGCATTGTGCTCAACTCCAATGGATAGCCTTCCGATGTTTTCCACTCTTTAGCTCTACCTAGAGGTGGCTCTCCAGTTTCTGTAGGCATGTATTTGTCCACTTTTGGCAATTCGAGAGGCAGTTGAGCTTCGTCTAAGGTATAGGGGATACCATCCTTGTAATATATCGGGAAGGGCTCACCCCAGTATCTTTGTCGACTAAAAATAGCATCACGTAAGCGATAGTTGATCTTTCTTGAGCCTCTCTTGTGGGATTCAAGGAATTTAATCATCTCTTGCTTAGCTGAAGCTACTTCATGTCCATTGAGGAAATCGGACTGAACAAGGTTGCCTTGCTCACTACTTTTGGCACTTTCCCAGAAGGAAGGATCAGAGACCTCTTCACCGAATGGAAGTACCACTTGCTTTATCGGGAGGGCAAAGTGTTTGGCAAAGGCAAAGTCTCTTGTGTCGTGGGCGGGTACTGCCATGATGGCTCCAGTACCATAGCCTGCTAATACATACTCGCTGACCCAAATTGGGATTAGCTCATTGGAGACAGGATGGAGAGCGTAGCTACCAGTAAATACTCCGCTGACCTTTTTGTCTGCCATGCGCTCGCGTTCGTTCTTTTGCTTCGCTTTGGCTACGTAATTTTTTACCTCTTCAGCTTGAGACGGAGTTGTAAGTTTATCCACAAGGTTGCTTTCAGGAGCCAGTACCATAAAGGTTACTCCAAAGAGAGTATCTGGTCGTGTGGTAAAAACAGTAAACTGCAAAGAGCTATCCTTAACATCAAAAAGAACTTCTGCTCCCTCACTCTTTCCGATCCAGTTCCTTTGCATCTCCTTCAGTGATTGGCTCCAGTCCAGGGAGTCTAACCCTTTTAGAAGTCTCTCAGCATAGGCAGTTATTCGAAGACACCACTGCTTCATAAGGCGTTGCTCTACAGGGTGCCCACCTCTCACAGATAGACCTTCGCTTACCTCGTCATTGGCTAGGACTGTACCTAGTTCAGCACACCAATTGACGAGGGTCTCACCGAGGTATGCTAAGCGGTAATTCATGAGCACTTCCTGTTGCTCTTTTTCTCCCATTTCTTTCCATTCTTTAGCGGAAAAGGTAAGTGTGGCGGAGCCAAAGGCGGTGAGATCTTTTGTGCCTTTTTGTTTGAAATGCTCTACAAGGAGAGTGATGGGGAGTGCTTTGTCCGCAACCGTATCGTAGTAGCTGTGGTACATCTTAATAAAGGCCCACTGAGTCCACTTAAAGTAATCGGGATCAGAAGTCTTGAAGGAGCGGGACCAGTCGTAGCAAAAACCAAGATTCTCAAGTTGATCGCGGTAGCGCTTAGCATTGATCTCTGTGGTTATACGGGGATCTTGTCCCGTTTGGATAGCATATTGCTCTGCGGGTAATCCAAAGGCATCAAACCCCATCGGGTGAAGTACGCAAAAGCCTTTGTGGCGTTTGTATCGAGCAACAATATCTGTAGCTATATAGCCGAGAGGGTGCCCTACATGTAGTCCTGCACCTGAAGGGTAAGGAAACATGTCCAGCACGTAATAGTGTGGCTTTGAATGGTCTTCTTTTACCTTATAGATGTCAAGTTCGTTCCAGTATGCTTTGGCACTGGCTTCAATTGCTTTAAAGTTGTACTCCATTTCCCAATTGCTATTGATGGTCCTTGTTTTCTCTTCTTTTTTCCCTTTGTCAAGAGAACGGCTTTTCTATAACGTCTTTTTGTTTCACAAGGGGTTGTGAGGCATCTCCATTTCCTAGTCTTCAATTTCTAGGTCGCTATTAAGAAGAGTGAGCTTGCTAGGCATCCTTATGAAGCTTAACAAAATCAATGCTCTTAAACTTCTTGCAAAATTACGATAAAAGCCTGAGTATAGCATTCCTTAGCCTTTCATCTTCACTCAAGGAGAGGCTTTGAAGAGGTTGGTCGGTGTGCTTTTGTGCGAATCCTAATATGAAGATTCTTGTGACATAGCCGTGGATTGCTTTTCTTTACCAGAAAGGGAGAGTAGCAATACTTCAGTGAAGAGTACGTGAAAGCTTTGTACAATGGGCTATGGAAGTGCTGTGCGTGATAAGAGAAGAAGCCCAAAAAATCTTCAGGAACTTTTTAGAAAAACTCACGGAAGATTTTAGAAAAACTCACGGAAGATTTATATCCCTCTTCAAAGTCTTGTTTTTCTCCTGATTCTTTGTGGAATCAAAAAGAAAAGAGAACCTTGACGAAAGAAGAAATAAGAGACAAAAGAAATAAAGTAAGAATCTTAGGGGGCTTTTGCTAGCATAAGAAACCTACGTTGTACAGAGCGACGCGAGGCACTTTGTCTCAAAAGAGGTATACTTGGCGATTTCTTTCTATCTTTGTACAGAAAAACTAGTATAAAACCGTTGAAATAATCTTTGACTATTATGAAGAAATCACTTCTTGTCTTTATTTCTTTGACACTCCTCTTAGGAGCTGTAGCTTGTAAACCGAAACAGAGCCATTATCGTCAAGTGTACGAATCTGCTAAGCAACGTGAGATCGCAGAAAGCAATGCCTCTAGCACCTCTTCTGATGTAATCGTTTCAAAACCTGCAGAACCAGTAATCTCTGTACGCAAGGAAAGACTCAATCCTGTAGAAGGGGAAGATGGTATGCGACTTAAGAAGTATAGCGTAGTGATCGGAAGTTTCCAAAATTCAACCAACGCTTATTCGCTGAAGGAAAGAATGGAGGCTGATGGATATACCCCTATACTTGCCCGCAACGAAAGTGGCATGCTTCGCGTAATCGTGACAAGCTTTGATTCTAGAGAAGCTGCGGCACAGAGTAGAGATGCAATTAAGCAACGCTACGCTCCCAACTTTCAGGATGCATGGTTGCTAGAGCGTGACCGTTAGTCAATTGCTAGCTTGATGGAGATTATACCCAGCTATTCCCTCCTTGAGCACAATACCTTTAGAGTTGAAGCCAAGGCCCAGTGGTGGATAGCCTACCGAGACATTGAAGACCTTAAGAAGCTCGCAAAAGACGAATATTTTGAGACCCTTTCCTTTATCAATTTAGGATTGGGCGCAAATACCCTTTTCTTAGGCGACTATAAAGGGGCTGTTTTGCATTCTCAAATCACTTCTATAGAAGAGGTGGGAGTAATAGACTCCTCAATGTCCTCAGATAGTACCCCTTCCCATTTGATCCGAGTGGGAAGTGGTGTCGTATGGGACGAGTTTGTTGCAGAAACTATTGCTAGAGGCTTCTATGGCTTGGAAAACCTTTCTGGCATACCCGCTTCAGTGGGAGCTGCCATTGTTCAAAATATTGGAGCTTATGGGAGTGAAGTGGGACACTATGTGGAAGAGATTGAGGCCTTTGATCTGGGAACTGGTAAGGTTCTTCGTCTTTGTGCAGAAGAAGCTCAGTTTGGCTATCGAAGTAGCCTTTTCAAAACTCCACAATACGATAAGGTGGTCATTACTCACGTTACTTTTCGCCTCTCAACGAAGCCACAACCGAATCTTACATACCGTGCTTTAGCTGAAGCCTTTGAAGGTGTTGTTGCACCTACGCCTTTAGAGGTCCGTCATAAAGTGCTTACTATAAGAGGAAGTAAGCTACCTAAGGTGGAAGAGTATCCAAATGCTGGGAGTTTCTTCAAAAATCCTCTCGTCTCTCAAGAAAAATTTGAGTCAATCCAAAAAGAGTTCTCCTCTGTACCGCACTGGCTTTCGCCTAATGGAGATCCGAATGTAAAGCTCTCTGCAGCATGGCTAATTGATCAGGCTGGTTATAAAGGAAAGCGAATAGGCAGTGTAGGTTGCTACCCTTTACAGCCCCTAGTTATCGTAAACTATGGAACGCCTCTAGGCAAGGAAATACTCTTCTTCTCCGAAAAAGTAAAGCACGCTGTAAGAGAACGATTTGGAATTGAACTGGAACCCGAGGTGCGAATGGTGGGGACTCTTCATGATAATGGGGAGAAATAGCTCTTGAGAATAGCTTTCTTTACAGCAATTGACGAAAGCGATAAAAGTTGTGCCTCTACATAGCAATATAAAGCAAGTAACCCTGCTTGGGTCGGGAACAAGTACAGGAGTACCTGAGCCAGGGTGCTTCTGTCGGGTGTGTCTAAGCAATGATCCTCAAGATAAGAGGAGCCGCACTTCTGCACTCGTAGAGACTTTCGATCACAAAAATATCCTTATAGATTGTAGTCCAGATTTTCATCGACAGTCGATCTTAGCTGGTATAGATCATGTAGATGCAATCCTGCTGACCCACGAGCACTATGATCATATAGGCGGATTGGACGATTTGCGGACTTTTGCTTGGTACCATCCTATCCGAATTATTGCTTCAAAGAGAGTCCTTGAGGCTATCCGATACAGACTCCACTACTATTTTGGAGCAACTCGCTATGCAGGCGCCCCTGAGATCTTCTTGGAAGAAATAGACGGGAAGACCTCCTTTAATTTATACGGTCTTCACGTGGTACCGATTGAGCTCATGCATGGTAAGCTTCCCATTCTAGGCTATCGGATAGATGATTTTGTGTTTTTTACAGATCTCAAGACGATTGCTCCAGAAGAACTTGCCAAGGCAAATGCACCTAAGCTGTTTTTTGTGAATGCACTTAGAGCTACTAAACCGCATCCTACTCATCAGACCTTAGAGGAAGCCTTGGAGCTTGTGAGAAAAGTCGAGTCTCCTCTCTCTGTGATCATTCATCTTTCCCATCATGCTCCCCTGCAGAAAGAGTTTCCCGCACTTTTGCCTCCCCATACAGTGGCTGGATATGATGGAATAACTTTTGCGCAACGAGAAGATGGTTTTCATCAAGTAGAGGACAACAAGACTCCTTTGCAATGTCCAGAGCCTTATCATTTTGAAGATTTGGGACAAGTCGACTATGAAAAGGCGTTAGGGCTACAAAAAAAACTTTTTGAGGAGTCGCTGGCTCGGAAGAAAGAGGGAAAGCAACCAAGCAATCATCTTCTCTTTTGTGAGCATAATCCAGTTTATACGATTGGAAGGCATGGCAAGCCCCAAAATTTATTGCAAAGTGAAGATTGGCTTTGTGCAAGAGGTATAAAGCTGTTTCATATTGAACGCGGGGGAGATATTACTTTCCACGGACCTGGCCAGTTAGTAGGCTATCCTATTTTTGACCTCCAGCAGTATGGTATGGGAATAAAAGACTTTGTGCATACCATGGAAGAGTGCATAATAGATGTACTACGAGCGAATGCAATTCATGGAGGACGTATACCAGGAGCTACTGGTATATGGGTAGGTATAGGTACCGAAAATGAGAGAAAGATATGTGCGATAGGTGTATATGCCTCAAGGTATGTAACGATGCATGGGTTTGCTCTGAATGTATTTACGGATCTTTCCTACTTTTCGGCGATTAATCCGTGTGGTTTTACAGATAAAGGCGTGACGTCTTTGGAGAAAGAAATGAAAACACCCACCAGTATGGCTCTTGTAAAGCAACAAGTTGAAGAAGCTTTCCATAGACGTTTCAGAAAGGCTCTGAAAGAGACACAAGAAAAAAAGCACCCTAGAAAACAAATCAATAAAACCCTTATCTGATTTTTATTGTAATATAGAATTATGCCAGAAAATAACACAATTAAGGCTGCCATCATTGGATATGGCAACGTTGGAAAGGAAGTGCTAGATGCTTTGGAGGTCGCTCCCGACTTTACGATAGCTGGAGTGGTGCGTAGAGATCCATTTGCCGAGCAACCTCGAGAGCTACAAGATATACCCGTGGAGGGAGACATAAAGGCTCTAGGAGATGTGGATGTGGCTATTTTAGCCTTACCTAGCAGACTTGTAGGTGCAGAAGCTGAAAAGTTGCTAGCTAGAGGAATCCGTACGGTCGACTCTTTTGATATTCACGACCAAATTCTTGCTCAGCACGGGAAACTTGATGTTGTAGCAAAGGCACATCATTCTGTAGCCGTGCTCGCTGCAGGCTGGGATCCAGGAAGTGACAGTGTAGTTAGAACACTTATGCAGGCCATGCTTCCTCAAGGTCTTACATACACCAACTTTGGTCCTGGTAGAAGTATGGGACACACCGTAGCCGTAAAAGCTATAGAAGGTGTAGAAGATGCTCTCTCTCTAACGATACCTAAAGGTACAGGGCTACATAGAAGAATGGTCTATGTAAAGAAAAATGGTCTAAGCTCCGAAGAGGAAATCAAACAACGGATCCTTAGTGATCCTTATTTCTCGCACGACGAGACACATATTCTCTTTGTGGAGGATATAGATGCACTTCAAGATGTGGGTCATGCCGTAGACATGAGTAGAAAGGGCGTTTCTGGGAAAACACACAATCAGCAGGTCTCTTTTAGAATGAGCATCAACAACCCTGCCCTAACAGCTCAAGTAATGGTAGCCTCTGCACGTGCCGCAATGCGACTCCCTAGTGGGGCTTATATTTTACCGGAGATACCTGTTATTGACCTTTTGCCTGGAGAGCGCTCCTATTGGATAGACAAACTCTGCTAAAAGTCTTTGTAGAACCTACTCGAAAATTAGAAGAAAGCCACAGAAAATGACGATACTCAATGCAATCAACTGGACCGTAGGTCCCGATATTTTCCATTTAGGCTCTTTGGAGGTTAGATGGTATGGTTTGTTTTTTGCGGTTGGACTGCTCCTTCTAGGGCCTCTAGTTGTATGGAAGATATGGAAGCGTGAGGCTCTTCCTGAAGAGTGGTACGAAAAACTGTGGTGGACAATCCTTATAGCTACTGTGGTAGGAGCAAGATTGGGGCACTGCTTTTTCTATGATCCGTTGTATTATTTGCAACATCCGTGGGAGATTTTTAAAATATGGGAAGGCGGTCTTGCAAGCCATGGAGGAGCAATTGGGATTATAATAGGAGTGTGGATTTATTCCAAAAAGGTAACCCATCGTTCCGTTCTCTTTACACTTGATCGACTAGCGGTAGCTGTTGGGTTGGTCGCCGCTATGATCAGAATGGGAAATCTTATGAATAGTGAGATTTTTGGTCGACCTACGACCTTACCATGGGCATTTCGTTTCCTAAGAAGTCCTGAGTATATCAACCTGCAAACGGATTTGGGGGTGCACCCAACGGCTATTTATGAGGCTCTTTGTTACCTCTTGGTCTTTGCAGTGTGCCTTTGGCTATACTGGAAGAGGGATGCTGCCCGTCGTCGTCCTGGGCTGATTTTGGGATTTTTCCTGCTAGGAGTTTTCCTTTCTCGCTTACTGATTGAGTCGGTAAAACTTGTACAAGAGGGATGGGAGTTGCAAATGATTGAGCGAATAGGGCTGAATCAAGGACAACTGCTCAGTATTCCTTTTATTGTCGTTGGAGCATGGTTGCTTATACGTGCGCTTGTAAAGCCCAGTAGAGTGGTGCCTCCTCTTGCCTATGATCTCAAGAAGCAGGGGAAAAACTCCATGGAAATAGAACAAATTCTGAAACAATACCACGAAAAAAACGAAGGAAAACTTTCTTGCAAGAAAGATGAGCCTCTGACAGATGCACAAAAAGCTGCAGAAAAGCATCAATAAAAACAATCATATATCTAGATATTCTTCAAAATGACAGACCAGATTAAGATTACAGACTCCATCTATTATGTTGGAGTCAACGATCGTACTAAAGCTCTCTTTGAAAACCTTTGGCCTTTGACTCGTGGGGTTTCTTACAATTCTTACCTCATTGTCGATGAAAAGGTTACTCTTATTGATACAGTAGATATCTGCTATTCCGAGCAATTCTTTAGACAGATCCAGAGAATCATAGGTGATCGTCCTATTGATTATCTGATTGTTGACCATATGGAGCCTGACCATAGTGGCTCTATTGGTATGCTTAAGAAGTGGTACCCCAATATCTCTATTGTAGGGAATAAGCTAACTTTTAAAATGCTGCAGGAGTACTACGATATTAGTGATAACCTGATTACTGTAAAGGAGGGGGATACGCTGAATATCGGAAGTCGAGAACTCACCTTCGCTATGGCTCCTATGGTACACTGGCCTGAGGTAATGTTTACTTATGATCCAAAAGACAAAGTGCTTTTCTCGGCTGATGCTTTCGGTACATTTGGCTCTCTTGATGGCAATGTCTTTGACTATGCTACCAATCTAGACTTCTTTATGGAAGAAATGGAGCGTTACTATGCCTGCATAGTGGGGAAGTATGGTAAGTTTGTACAGAAGACGCTCAAGAAACTTGACTCTCTCGACGTGAAAACAATTTGTGCAACCCATGGTCCCGTATGGACAGACTTTGGATTTAAGAAAGCACTTGAGGTGTATGATAGGCTAAGTAAATACGAAGGTAAGAAAGGAGCTATCGTACTTTATGGTAGCATGTATGGCAATACAGCTGTGCTAGCAGACCATATCGCTCGAGGAATCGGCAGTAAGGGTATAAAAGATGTGGTATGCTACGACGTCTCTCGCACCGATGCTTCGTACATTTTACGAGATATCTTCCGTTACAAAGCCTTTGTCGTAGGGAGTCCTACCTATAGCGATAATATTTATCCTCCAATAGCTAACATACTCAACCTTGTAAAGATCCGTGAAGTTTCTGATCGGTTAGTTGCTATTTTTGGATCCTGTAGCTGGGCTGGGCAAGCTGTCCGAAAGATGGCTCCCTTCCAAGAAGAAATGAAATGGGAACTTGTGGGTGAACCATACGAAATCAAAGGCGCACCTTCAGAAGACGAACTTCTAAAAGGATACCAACTCGGGCAACAAGTTGGAGACCGCCTCAACGAACTCTTCCCCGAAGATTAGGCTTTTTCTACTGATATTCAAAAAGGAGACTCCTCAAGAGAGGGTCTCCTTTTTTTTGCTTTTGATGGATTCTTCTATTCGTTTTGTTGGGGTGCTGCAAGTCGTGTATAGGCTCTTTTTAGGAGTAGGGTTATCCATGTGGCGATGACAAATGGAGCTGTAAGTGTAGTAAGGTGAAAGTAAATGCCAAGCAGTTGTAGTCCGAAAGCCAATAGCACGCCAAGGATTACCCATGGAGCCTCTTTCATGTCACGTTGTCCAAGTGCGATAGCTACAAGTATACCATTATATCCTATCATTCCAGCGTTGAGAAGGGCAAAGTCACCTTGGAATATCCAAAAGAAAGCTAGAGGAAGAAGAGCACCCAAGAGCCCCCAAAGTGCTGAAGAGGTTGAAGCAATTAGTAAGCCACCTAAGATAAGAACTCCACATTGTATAGCTCCTCCTTGAAGAAAGATTTGGGAAAAGCTGCAAAAGAGGATTCCCCTCCATTCCATTAATGGCTCTGTAAAAGATAGTGGTGTGGAAGTAAGAGGAAGAAAGCCAGTTGGCAAAAGGAGCATTCCCCATACGATAAGCACAAACGGTGCGGTGTATAAGGGAAAGGAAAACCTCTTTTTGATTAAATATGGCAGGACAACCGACAAAATGGCCCCTATTCCTAATACTGTATAGGTGGTAGGTGAGGGAAGAAAGAAAGTACCGACTCCCAATCCCACTAGAAATCCGTTGAATCCCCACAAGCCTTTGGAGATCTCTTCTCGGGAACAACCTATAAGGTAAGCTGTTAAGGTCGAGACCAGCAGAGCTATGGATCCCATGAGAAGTATATTGGGGTAATAATAGCCCAAGCCGAAAAGAATGAGTAGTCCAGTGAGAGGATTTTCTTGAAAGATCACTTGCCCTACACCTCGTAAGAGCGAGAGCAGGACTGCATATAGGGAACGAAGCATGTCTATATTTGGTTGTACTGAGACAAAAGTACGCTCTTTTCTAGAGATAACGAGTAAGGAAAAAGGATAGAGGATAAATCGGAAGGTTATCCTTAAAAAGAAATAAGCCGAGTTGCCAACGATATATTGTAACCTGCAGAGGACGCAACACACTTTCTATTAGACCCTTTTGCGTAGTTGCGAAGGTGCAAAGCTTTCTTGATGGTTGAGGCTTTTCGTTATAGACTCTTTGGTAGACGTTTAGTATCTTTGTAAGAGAAAAAGAGCCCCTTGCAACAACACCGAAGAGAAAGAGCTTTTTTCTTTTTGTAAGAAGCACCTTCTTTTTAGAGCCTTCTCTGGTATCAAAAAGAGGATCAAGAGGAGACCCCCATAGAAACTTTGGGGGTATTAGAGACGATTTCTCTTTCTAAGTCGAGAGTTTTTGGAAGAGGCCTAGTAGGAAACGGAAATATTTAATAATCATAGAATTGAATCTTATGAAAGTAAGACCATTTATTATCACTTTATTGCTCCTCCCCGCACTTGCACTTTCTGCATTTGCCGATAAGGGGATGTGGGTATTGCAAGAACTTAATAAGCAAAACATCGAAAAGATGAAAGAGCTTGGTTTTACCATGTCGGCAGACCAGCTTTACAACCTCAAAAACCCTTCCCTTGCAAATTCTGTAGTTATTTTTGGACGAGGATGTACAGGGGTGACTGTATCTTCTGAAGGGCTTATTTTTACCAATCACCACTGTGGCTATAGTGCTATTCAGAGTCAAAGTACAGTTGAGCATGATTATCTGCAAGATGGCTTTGCTTCAATGTCTTTGAACGAAGAGCTACCTATCCCTGGACTTACCGTAAGCTATTTGCGAGATATGGTGGACGTAACCGCAAGAGTGGAAGAAGCTGTAAAAGGCATCTCCGATGAAATGATGCGTTATGCTGCCATCAACGAATTGTCTGAAAAAATAGAAAAAGAGTATAGCAAAGGCGACTTTGTAGTAGCTTCAGTGATCCCTTTTTATGAAGGGAATAAATACTATGTTGTGGTTTATAATGTATTCCGCGATGTGCGTCTTGTAATGGCTCCTCCTAGTAGTGTGGGTAAGTTTGGCGGTGATACAGATAACTGGATGTGGCCTCGGCATACGGGCGACTTTTCCGTATTTCGTGTATATGCCGGTAAAAACAACCAGCCAGCAGCGTATAGTAAAGAAAATAAACCCTATAAGCCCGTTTACTACGCTAAGGTATCTCTCAATGGCTATCGTCCTGGCGATTATGCAATGACGATTGGTTTCCCTGGATCTACAGATCGCTACCTCACCTCTTGGGCTATTGAAGATTTGATGCAAAATCAGCATAATCCTCGTATCACAGCAAGGGGTATTAAGCAAGAAATATGGAAAAAGGCGATGGAAGCCGATCAAGCTACTCGCATTAAGTATGCTGCAAAGTATTCGCAAAGTAGCAACTATTGGAAAAATGCTATAGGCATGAATCTTGGTGTAGAAAACCTTAAGCTACTTGAACGCAAGACTGCAGAGCAGAAAGCCTTTGTAGAATGGTATAAAGCACAAGGTAAGGAAGCTCAATACGGCTCAATCCTTTCTGAACTGGAGCAAGATTACAAAAAAGTTGGAGAGTACAACCGTCTCGCTACCTATCTCTATGAAACTTTGATGGGAGGAGCAGAAGTCGCAACTCTTGCTGGACAAGCAGAAAGACTTTCCAAGATGGAAGATCTCTCCTCCGATATGGGTAAGCAAGTGATCGCCTCGCTCAAAGCTCGCTATAAAGACTATATGCCCTCGCTAGACAAGCAGGTTCTTCCCGCTATGCTAGAATTGATGAGAAAGAATGGAGGGGAAGAGCTGTTGCCCAATCTGTATAAGAATATTGACAAAAACTTTGGTGGAAGTTGTACCAAGTACGCAGAAGATCTTTTTGAAAAAAGTTTTATTCCTTATCAAGAAAAGCTAGAATCAGTACTGAAACTTTCTAGCAAAAAAAGAGCTGAAGCCTTTGAAAAAGATCCTGCTGTAAAACTAAGAAGTGAAGTCCTTGACGGGATACGCAAAATCCGTACAGAAGCAAGAGCACTTAACTATAATATAGACAAAAATAAACGTCTCTACTTTGCTGCAATGCGTGTGAAGGATCCTGAGAGATTGATGCCTAGTGATGCCAATTTCACTATGAGAATGAGCTATGGTACAATCGGTGGATATACACCAAAGGATGGCGTTTACTACAAGCACTACACAACCCAAAAAGGAGTATTTGAAAAAGAAGATCCCAAAGTCAGCGAATTTAGGGTACAACCAGAAATCCTTTCCCTCCTTCGCAAAGGCGATTTTGGTGATTATGGCGTAAAGGGTCAACTCCATCTCTGCTTCCTCTCAAACAACGATATCACAGGTGGAAATAGTGGTAGCCCCGTATTTGACAAGAATGGGGATTTAATTGGGTTAGCGTTTGATGGCAACTGGGAAGCTATGAGTGGCGACCTTGAGTTTGAACCAGAATTACAACGTACAATCAGTGTAGACATCCGCTATGTACTCTTTATGATTGATAAATGGGCTAACTGCAAGCGCCTCATTAACGAACTTACATTTGTTCCTAAAGTTTCTTGCTGTGGCAAATGCGCTGGAAAGTGCAACAAGCCTTGTAAGAAAAAATGCTCTAAGGCAGGAATGACTTGCAAAACGACTAAGTAATTCTTGCCGATTAGATAAAAATCCGAAATTTATGCAGCTCCTCTCCACAACTGTGGGGGGAGCTGTATCTTTTTTGGGAAAACTTGTGTCTCGCTAGTTGTTTTTTCTCCATTACTACAACGAGAGGAATAGTAGGATAATTAGGCGAATTGGGCTTGTCCTTGTTCCCTATAAGTTTGTTTCGAGGATGCTTACAATACTCTCTATTTACTTGAAAATGCCTTCCTTTGCCGAGGAAATGCATACACTCCTATGTCGTGCATAGATCAGATCGTGTAAGTACAATAGAATATGGGATTACTAGACAAACTATTTAAGAAAAAAGGCAAGCCAATCGCTAAAGAAGAAGCGATAAAAGAAACCCGAAAGAATGACAAAGAAGAGGCTACGTTGTACAAGTTTGATGGTGTAAAAGCCATGCGAATAGGCAATTTCCCCCTTGCAATTAAGTTCTTTGAAAAGGCTCTTGAGGTGTGTCCAGAGTTTGAAACCCGCTATTACTATACGCAAGCACTCAAGGGAAGCAATAGGCAAGAGGAGGCTCTTGTGCAATACGATGTCTTGCTTGAAGAAGTTCCTACTCACTATGCCGCACTTGTGGAGCGTGCTGACCTGCTCTTGCAGCAAGACCGCATGGAAGACTCTTTGAAGGATTGTACACTGGCCTTGGAACAGAGTGAGGCAGACGAGGAAAAAGCTCTTTGCTATCGCCTTCTGTCACGGATTCATCTTGCCCTTAAGCACTATACAGAGGCTATAGAGAATGCTGAGAAAGCTCTTGCTATACAAGAAGACGATACCGTGAGTGCTTTAGTTAAGGCTCGTGCTCTTACATATTTGCCCGATAGGAGTGCCGCTATCCACTACATTTCAGAGGCATGCCAAAGATTTCCACTGGAAGAGAGATTCCTACTCTATGAAGCCTATCTTTATGAGCAATACAAGGAAGAGGAAGAAGCTACACGACTTTATAAAGAAACCTTAGAGGTCGATCCTTTTAATGAGGAAGCTGCTTTAGGTTTGCTCCGTATGATGTTAAACGATGCACAAGAGTCAGAAGCCTTGTCCTTTATCGAATCTTTTATCGCAGAACGAAATGTATCGTCCAATCTCAAACGAGTTTATGCCAATTTATTGACTAAAAATGGAAGAGAAAGTGAGGCTACTTCCATTCTAAGTGAATTGGAAGATGAAGGTGCAGAAGGCGTTGCAGACTTTAGTGGATTGTATCAAGGAGGAATCTTTTAAGTCCAGAAAAGTGGCCAAGCAAAAAAAATATTATGTCGTGTGGGAAGGCTATAAGACTGGTGTCTTAGAGTCTTGGGAGGCTTGTAAGCGTTCCACTTCTGGCTATAAAGGGGCTAAGTACAAAGCTTATACTTCCCGAGAGGAGGCAGAAGAAGCTTTTATGCTACCCTATGCTGTAGCACTGCTCCCTTCGGATCCTCCACAAGCGAACTCTTCGAAAGTGTGTGGTACATCTAGAGAGTCACTAACACAAGAGAAGCCCTCTGTGGGTATTGCTGTTGATGGAGCCTGTAGGATCAATCCTGGTCCTGCAGAGTACCAAGGAGTGCGTCTTTCGGATGGTGTGGTGCTCTTTGCTATTCCTCCTTTTCCTGCAACGAATAACGTGGTGGAGTTTTTAGCTATTGTGCATGCAATGGCTCTGTGTGTACAGGAGCAGAAGAGGGATATCCCGATTTATTCAGATAGTCGCAATGCTATCGGATGGGTCATGCAGGGAAAGTGTAAAACACATCTTCCCAAGACCGCTACTTACAAGAGAGCTTATGAACTGATAGAACGAGCCGAAAAGTGGCTTGCAGAGCATCCGTATTCTTGTCGTCCCCCGCTAAGGAAGTGGGAGACAAAACAATGGGGAGAAAACCCTGCCGACTATGGAAGAAAGTAGAGGTGAATGCCTTTGTGCGAGGTTTCTCTTTTAGAAAGTAGCATCTGTATCCTGTAGAAAAATCTCACGGAACTTTTCTAAAAAACTCACGGAACTTTTTTAAAAAACTCACGGAACTTTTTCAAAAAACTCACGGAACTTTTTTGACAAGTTGCTAAGCCTCTTTTATTGAGGATTTGATTAGTTGGATGGAACCTCTCAAAATTCGCTTTCCCAGTAGTATAATAATATTCAAGAGGACCTCCTTTGTAGGGGGGAAAAGGTAATCTCCTATTAAAGGGGTGCGTCTAAGACTTTTTTATACACTCCATTCTGTAGCCGAAGATTGTGTGCCGATTTATTATTAGCGCGTTATGCCTTTTCCTAAGCCGATTTAGCGTCTATTGCTAATTAAAAAAGAATGAGGTTTCCCATAGAAACCTCATTCTTTGAGTTTGTGTTAAAAGGAGTTTTTTGATTTTCCTCTTCTTTAGTGCTTATAAGGAGACGGAGACTCCAAGCTTTAAGATCATCGTATTGTAGTTGAGGGCAGGAGCGTTTTCATATTCAATACCAGTGAGCAGATTCCACCGTTTGTCGGCGAAGAAGCGTGCATGTACTCCTACCGACCAATCAAAATAAAGATTAGAGGATATACTTACGTCATCTTTTTTGATATGAAGTTTACCGAACCCAAGAGAACTGCGAGTAGTCAATGCTATAGAAGGACTTGCCATAAAGGTAAAGGAAGGTCCTACACCAAAGTTTAAGAGGAGAAGGGCGTTTTCATAGTAGGCTATTCCAAAATTGCCAGCAAGTCCAAAGCCACTATTGCCAAGAAGAATGTTTAGATCAATGGGAGATCCCCCAAAACCCACACCTTCAAAATTTGTGGTCATGAGCGCACTGATCCCATAATAGCTACCCTTTATTTTCTTGGTATTAGTAGGGGTGTCTTGCTTTCTGTTGATTTGTTTGACCTCCTTGCTTTTTATCACAAAGCGACTACCATCTGCTGTTTCAATGGTGATTGATCGGCTGGGAATCTCCTCTACGATGGAGCCTTTTATGATAGATCCATTTTTTAAGTGAATCTCATCTTTTTGTTGGTTTTGAGCAAAGAGGCTTGTGGTACTAAGTCCTAAAAGCAATCCTGCGAAAATAATTGAATAAACAAGTTTTTTGATCATTATGTCTCTAACTCTTTTATGATTGTTGGATTTTATTGCGCCTCAAAGTTAGTATTTTTTTCTTTTATGGTGTTGTGTAATAGCATTTTTTTTGAGTTGCTTTGGAATGATGATAATCTATAGGTATATAAGAGGAAGACTTTGATCTGTTAAGGCGGGGATGATCGTCTTTCGAGAGGAAGTCTTGCCTGCTTTTAGAGCTCATTTTGGAACAAGCTTTTTCTCTAGATCTTACCTTTTCTCTTATCCTTCCCAAACGATGAGGGTGCTATTGCATAAATGTGTAACTTTGTTGCGTACTTTGCAAAGAATGACAATGTATAGTAATTCAGAGGGGACAAAGAGTTCTCTAAAATCTCTCTTTCATGGAGGACGTAAATAAGCGAGACGAGTTACCACGCTTATCTCTTCCGCCCACCCCACTTTCTATTAAGGGGTTCGGGGGAAAGGATTTTGTGTATGACCCCCTCCGGAAAAAGTGGCTCAGACTCACTCCCGAAGAGTGGGTAAGGCAGCACTATGTAAGCTATCTTTGTCGCTATCGTGGATATCCCGAGCATGCCTTTGCTAATGAGGTTGCTTTGCCAGAGACTCTTCGTCGTGGACGTACCGATACGGTGGTGTTTGGTACGGGAGGTAAACCATGGGCACTTGTGGAGTACAAGGCGGCTCACCTGTCTCTTCAAAAGGAGATGTGGAGCCAGTTGTTGGCTTACAATCATGTGTATAAAGTAGATTTGCTCTGCTTAACCAATGGAATGCAGCAGGTGGTTTGCCTACTAGGTAGTACACCAGAGGATTGTGATTTTATTCCTGAAATGCCCCTATATAGTGAGCTTCGTGCTCACTACACGAATGGCCTATTAAGAGAAAACTAACTTTTTCATAGCTTCGGAAGATGAATTTTCTAGAAACAAAAGATGTAGTCAAGCAATATGGTAGCTATCGAGCTCTCGACCATGTGTCGGTAGCGGTGAGAGAGGGTACTATATTTGGCTTGCTTGGTCCAAATGGAGCAGGGAAGACTACACTTATTCGTATAATTAATCGCATCACGGCGCCTGACAAGGGGCAAGTTTTCTTTGGAGGACGTCCTTTTGAGGCAAATGATGTTGCTCGTATAGGCTACTTACCTGAGGAAAGAGGCCTTTATCGCAAGATGAAAGTGGGAGAACAAGCTCTCTATCTTGCGCGACTAAAGGGAATTGATGGTAAGTTGGCAAAAGTGCGCCTACAAGAATGGTTTGAAAAATTAGGGATTCAGTCTTGGTGGAATCGCAAAGTTGAAGAGCTGAGTAAGGGAATGCAACAGAAGGTGCAGTTTATTTGTACGGTTATTCATGAACCTGATTTACTGATCTTCGATGAGCCTTTTAGTGGCTTTGATCCGATTAATGCTGATCTTCTCAAAAATGAAATTTTGGAAATGAAGCAGAAGGGTAAGACGATTATCTTTTCCACCCACAATATGCACTCAGTAGAAGAAATCTGTGATGATATTGCCCTCGTAAATAAGGGGAAAATCGTACTGAGTGGAGAGGTTAGTGAGGTGAGAAATCGCTTCAATAGTGGAATTGTATCTATTGCTTTTCTCGCGGAGACCCCTCTAAGTCCAGACGAGCTAGCTCCTTTTAATGTAGTTGAAAGCCACTTTGAGGGAGGAAAGCAAGTCTTGAGAGTTACACTAGAGAAGGATAGGAAAGTGAGAGAAATCCCCAATCTCCTACCTGAAAGAGTATCTCTTGTGGCGTTAGAAGCCGAAATTCCCTCAATGAACGACATTTTTATTCACACTATAAAGTCTCATCAAGAAGAGGCACCCCAAAGCCATGAGTAAACTAAATCGAAAAAAGTTTTGGACCGTCGTAGGACGTGAGTTTTTCGTTCGAGTGCGAAAGAAGTCCTTTCTTGTTACGACTATTTTGGTGCCTATACTTATGGTCGCCGTTATGGCCTTTGTGCTATGGATGACGATGAATAGCGTAGCAAAAGAAAGAATTGCCATACTTGACGAAACAGGACAGTATGCTTCTCTCTTTGAAGATACCCCAGACTATAGTTTCTTTACTAGTCACAAAAGCTTAGAGGACTTTAAGTCTGAAGGGAAAGAGAATAGCGAAGAGGCCACTATCATCTTAAGGATAACAGACGATCTCCTTCATAATCCTAAGGCCATCACGCTGTATGGCTACAACGAAATCCCCATAGGCGTAACTTCGCTTATTGAGGATACCCTTTCTGACTACCTTACTAAGAAAAAGCTGGAAGAGACAGGTATCCCCAATTTGCAGGAAACAGTGGAGGCGTGCACTGTCTCACTTAGCATTGACAATTATAAGTGGGATAAGCAGGGAAATACCAAACGGAGTAGCGGTATTGTGGCAGGTATAATCGGCATCGTGCTAGCTTTTCTAAGTTTCAACTATGTGGCTTCATATGGAGCTCTAGTTATGGCTGGCGTATTGGAGGAAAAGAAAAGCCGCATTATGGAGGGGATGGTATCGAGTGTACGACCGATTGATTTGATGGGAGGAAAGATCGTAGGGATAGCCCTTGTGGGAATCTTCCAACTTCTTATTTGGGCTCTCTTTTTGGGAGTTCTGTTCCTTGTGTTTTCTCTCTTTGCCTTTGGCGGACTCTATGATTTATCCGCAATCTCGCAGATCGTTTCGCAAAATCCCACTGGAGGCATGATGGCTGGCATGGATGCTTCCTTCTTAGCGGATATGCAAAATGTACTAGAGGTCATTGCAGGGATCAATATTCCTCACCTTATTCTCATGTTTCTTCTTTACTTTGTGGGGGGGTATCTGCTTTATGCATCACTTTATGCTGCGATAGCCGCTTCGATGAGTAGCGATGAGGATGCTAATCAGTTTATGATGCCAATTATGATTGTTCTCATGGTTGCTTTTTATTCGGGCTTTGGTAGTATGAACAACCCCAATGGTACCATGGCTGTATGGTGCTCGATCATTCCCTTTACATCTCCCGTAGCTATGTTGGTACGTATCCCTGCAGGAGTACCCGTGTGGCAGCAAGTGTTGAGTCTTGTGCTTCTTTACCTCTCCACCTTTGCTATGCTGTGGATAAGTGCCAAGATCTACCGTGTAGGCATACTGATGTATGGTAAGAAGCCTACGCTCAAAGAGATGGCAAGATGGCTCTTTTATAAGTAATGCTCACTATAAAGATGGCAAAATCATTGTATGAAAGAAAAAATACAGATCCACGACCTTACCTTTGTACCCTATCTCCCTGCCGAGCAGATCGACAAGGCGATAAAAAGACTCTCGAAAGAGATCGAAGAAAAACTAGGTGGCAGAGAGCTTCTCTTTGTATGCATCATGAATGGTGCTTTTATGTTTGCTGCAGAGCTATTGCGCGAAGTTGATGGCGACTATGAAGTGGCATTTGCACGCTATTCCTCGTATGAGGGGACATCTAGTACCTTCGCACTCAAGGAGGTAATGCCCCTGACAGTACCTCTTGAGGGAAAAACTGTGGTGATCGTGGAAGACCTTATTGACACAGGGTACACGATGAAGTGCTTAAAAGATAAGTATCTTAGCGAAGGGGCAGAAGAGGTTTACATTGCTACGATGCTCCTTAAGGAAAGTGCCCTCTGCAATGATATAGAGGCAGATTTTGTGGGATTGAAAATAGATAACAAGTTTATCGTAGGACATGGTCTCGACTACAACGAGCGAGGTCGTCTTCTCAAAGACATATACATACTTGAAGAATAATAGTAGAAATTATGGTCAACATTATACTCTTTGGCCCTCCAGGAAGTGGAAAAGGCACGCAGGGCAAGAATCTTGCCTCACACTATAATCTTATGTTGGTCTCCACAGGTGAGATACTAAGACAAGAAATCGCAGCCGAGTCGCCTCTAGGTCTCACAGCAAAGAAGTTTATAGAAAAAGGGAGTTTGGTACCTGATGAGGTCATTATTGACATGATGGAAAAACTCATTAAAGAACATCTCAACGACAAGGGACTCCTTTTTGATGGCTTTCCGCGCACAGTAGCACAGGCAGAAGCTTTGGATAAAAAACTAGCAAAAAATGGGCAGAGTGTAACCGCTCTATTGGAGCTGTCTGTACCAGAAGAAGAACTTGTAGAGCGTCTCCTCAAGAGAAAAGAGATTGAGGGCAGAAGTGATGACAACATTGATACGATCAACAATCGTCTCAAGGTGTACCATAGCCAAACTGAGCCTATCGTCGATCATTATCATGGCAAGGGTAAGCATCACCGCATCAATGGTGTAGGTGAAATAGAAGAAATCGCACATCGTCTGCACGAAGAGATGGAAAAAATCTGTTCCTAATGTTGTGAGGGACTTAGAACCATTACTCTTTAAGGCAATACCTTTTCTTTGCTCCTTCAAACAAAGTGGAGAGAGGGTAAACTAGATACTATAGACAATTGTACTTTGGCAAACGAAGCAAATTTTGTAGACTACGCAAAGATCTTCTGTCGCTCTGGCAGGGGCGGAAATGGCTCTGTGCACTTTCGGCGCGAAAAGTACATCCCTAAAGGAGGACCTGATGGGGGGGATGGCGGAAGAGGAGGAAGTATTTACGTCCGTGCTAACCGCAACTACTGGACCCTTATACATCTTCGCTACAATCGGCATCTCTTCGCTGAGAATGGAGAGTCTGGCGGAGGAGCTCTCAAAACGGGAGCCTCTGGTAAGGATCTTTATATAGAAGTCCCAGAAGGAACTGCTATATACGATGCAGAGACAGGGAACTTTGTAATGGAGCTAACTCGCCATGGAGAGGAGAAAATACTTCTTGAAGGCGGTTATGGTGGTAAGGGAAATGATCGCTTTAAGAGTGCGACTAATCAGGCTCCTCGTACAGCTCAAAAGGGAGGTGCGGCCAAGGAAGCAACTTTTATCTTTCAATTAAAGACTCTTGCAGATGTGGGTCTTGTTGGCTTTCCCAATGCCGGTAAGTCTACACTCCTTGCTGCAGTGAGTGCAGCAAAACCCAAAATAGCCAACTATCCCTTTACAACTCTTGTGCCAAGCGTGGGGATTGTAAGCTATCGTGAGGGAAAATCCTTTGTGATGGCCGATATTCCAGGTATTATAGAGGGAGCATCAGAGGGAAAGGGGCTTGGCCTACGCTTTTTGCGCCATATTGAGAGAAACTCCATTCTTTTGCTAACGATCCCTATTGATGCGGAAGACATTGCCAAGGATTTTGAGATTCTTTGCAATGAACTTGCTCAATATGAAGAGCAACTCCTGCAAAAACGAATGGTACTGGCGATTACAAAGTGCGATCTTGCCGATGAAGAGATTATAGAGTGGAGAAAGCACGAACTTCCTGAAGGCGTTCCTCACTGCTTTATATCTGCTGTCACAGGGAAAGGAATGACTGAGCTACTTGATCTTTTGTGGAAAGAACTCAATAAACCTCTTCCTTACGACAATACCGAAATTGTACATTCACCTCTTGCACAAGATCAGTTGGGGCAACCTCTTGCCGAAAAAGAAGAGGAGACTGATAATTCTTCATTGAGTGAAGATGGAGAACTGCTCGATATTGAGTGGGATGACGACATAAAGGAGGAGATGGGGCTTGATCTGTGATACCACATACATTAACTTTTTCTACTCAGTTTGCAGAGACGATCCCTCACTTTCGGATGGCTATGCTTGAGGTGAAGGTGAAGAATAGTCCCTATTGTATGGAGTTACAGAGGGCTATTGAGCAGTCTATAGGCGAACTTGTACTCCAATATCGTTTGGAGGATATAAAGAGTATTCCCGCAATCTACCATACACGAGAAGCCTACAAACTATTGGGCAAAGACCCGAATCGCTATAGGCCTGCTGGAGAGCAACTCCTACGACGTATCGTCAGTGGAAAAGGACTTTACTCAATCAATGCTCTTGTGGATATGGGAAACCTTATTTCCATCAAAACTGGTTACTCTCTTGGAATTTTCCATGCCCCAGCTGTAGGGCGAGAGGTACTTCTAAGACGTGGGGAAGCTGAAGACCCCTTTGAAGGGATTGGGCGAGGGCGTTTAAATGTTGAGGGACTTCCTCTATATGTTGATGAAGTCGGCCCCTTTGCAAATCCCACCAGTGATTCTGAGCGAACAAAAGTACGTTTAAATACTACAGAAGCCTTGATATTTATAAATAGCTACCTGCCTACTAAAGAGGGGGCTGAGGAGAAACTTTATCAAGCAGTAGAGTATACTGAGGAACTCCTTTGTCGGTTTCTTTCTGCAAGTGAACTGACGAGTAGCTATTACTGTGCAGATTCTTACCTTGCTAACCCTTCGTGTATAAATTGAACCTCTATCCATATCTGGATTGTGTGTTTTGTTTTTATGGGTATACGAATGGAGGTTACCAGTAAGCAGTTTTTTTTTGTGCGTTTTAAAAAGTAACATAAATACCAATTTTCTAATGAAGAGAACATTACTATTTACAGCATGTGTATTGATGACCCTTTTCTATGGAGTCGTATACGTTCATGCGCAAAGCAATCCTTATGGGATTGTACCAGGAGCTACTCCTGTGGACTGCAAGACAATTAAGGTGGACTTTGAGTCGGGAAGTATACCCGAAGGATGGCTCAATGTTTCTGTCGAGGGCGATCGTAAATGGGAGATCCGCAGTTTTGATGAGAACCAATATGCCCAAATGACTGCCTATAAGTCTGGTAAGAAGTGTACGACAGCTCTCGTTACACCGCTTATTGCATTTGCACCGAATAATGGGGTGGGGTATCACCTCGCTTTTTGGCTTCACACGGGTCATGCCAATGGTGCGAAGATGGTTGCTAAGCTCCTTGATAAAGAAGGAAAAGAAGTGAAGGTGCTGGATGAGTTTATTCAAGCAGATCACGCAGGCTTTGCTCCTTTTTGGGACGAGAGAAAAGTGTTTATCCCCGATACCACAGAGCCAGGCTATATCTCATTTGAATACGTGGGCAACGATGATCCTGCTGCTGGTCCTATCTTGACCACAACCTATCAAATTGACGACATTGAGATTGACTTTGCAGATGCTAAGAAAGAACTTACTGCAAGTGTAGAAAGCTATGACTTTTACACACGAGACTTGGGATCTTCGCAAACGCTGGAGATTTCTTATTTGGGACGGAATCTCCCTGGAGAGATCGCTTTTTCTGTAGAGGAAAGCGATGCGTTTACTGTAGAACCTAGTACCCTTCCCAAGGAGGGCGGTAAGGTAACCGTGACGTTCAAGCCTATGAAAGGAGGAAACCATTTTGCTCTGCTTAAAGCCACCTCAGGAGAGACCGTTACTACTACCAAACTTTATGGTAGGGGAGCAGACAAAAACAATCCCTACAATGTCTCTACATCTATGACTCCAAAGGCTCTGAATGAAGACTTTGAAACGGAGACAGCAGATTTTTCTCTGCCCAAAGACTGGACAGAGGCTACAGTAAAGGCTCGTCTTTCTTGGACAGTAAAGAAGTATAATGGCAATCGTCTGATTGAGATTAATCCTTTTGGACTTGGACTAGAGGTGCAGACCGCTGTGGTGACTCCTCTCATCGACATGGACCCCACAAAGGATTATACGCTCTCATTTGATTATAACTGGGCCTTCGCTAATGGAGCAGAACTTGCAATAAAGCTACTTGATGCTACAGGTAAACCTATACAAGAGCTTACAAGACTTTCTCATAACGACAATGAAGTGTGGAAAAAGAATCTCAGCACAATGGAGCTTCTTCTTCCACGTGGTACCGATGATTGCTTTATAGCATTTGAGTACAACGGAAATGATACACATGAGAAAGCAAATAAGCGTACCACCGCATACCAACTTGATAATATCCGTGTATATAGCGAAAGTTCACTCCCAGCTTCTCGTATAGAAGTTAGTCCAAAGGAGATAGATTTCGAAACACCTTTTATGATAGGTGAGGATGACAATCTTCCACTTACCATTGTTGGAAAAGGGCTTACTGAAGAGATTGCTCTGAGCCTAAAAGAAAACAAAGGCTTCACAATTGATAAAAATACCCTCCCAGCATCAGGCGGAACTGTACAGGTTCACTTTGAAGCAACTAAAAAAGGCGTTTTCAGTACAGAGTTGATCCTCAAGAGTGGAACAGTGACACAGGTAGTACCTCTCAAAGCAGAAGTGCAAGGAGAGGGAGGTGGCGATACTCCTGAAGAGAAGAGCTACACCTTTGATACGGCAGCCACACCAATTGATTTGAATGAAGACTTTGAAAGCAAGCAAATGCCTTCAGGATGGTCTTCTCAAGCCCTCGAAGGAACGCGCTCATGGGTTATCAAAACTCGCGATGACAATAGCTATATACAGATGACAGGCTATAAAGCAGAAGGAAAACTCGTAGTGGGGCTTATCTCTCCTCTTGTAGCAATGGATGCCGCCAAAGAATATGAATTGCACTTTGACTACAAAGTGGGATTTGCCAATGGTGCTTCGCTATCAGTGAATCTGTATGATGCTACAGGTAAACTCGTGAAGGAGCTAAAGAAGATCGTAGCTACAGAGCCAGCATCAGGGTATGGCGAAACATTTATGAAGGAGTCTTTGTCTCTTCCAAAAGGTAGTGCTAATAGTTTTATCCTCTTTGAATATCAAGGTGATGGTGCATCCAAAGCAACTACCACCTATCAGATCGACAATGTGAAGGTAAACGTAAAGGAAAAAGATCCCAATGGAAGCCAGATCGTAGAGAAGCAACCTCTGCCTTTTGTAATAAGAGGCAATGAAGTGGTAGTAACCAAGGAAGGCAATGTCTCTCTCTACACCCTTGAGGGACTCCGTCTCTTCTCCAAGTATTGCTATGAAGGAGATCGTTTCCCTCTCCCAATGGGCACTGTATACATACTGCAAGTCAATGGGAAAAGCTACAAACTACTCAATCTTTAAGCATAGTTTTTTTAGAGGTACTGCATACTTTTAAAACGTTCTAAAGAGTAGTTAAGAGGATTTGTAGTTCCTTCAATAAAAGAATGGACGGCCACAAAAGTCGTCCATTCTTATTTTTTTCTATTTGACGTTTTAGCGGAAGTCATTCATCTGATCTATTTAGAAGGGGTAGCTTAGTAAGTATTGTACAAGTGCATGGGGAAGAATATTCGTTTAGTTCTTCCTCCTATCATAAAGGATTATTTGGTTTGAAAAAGCGACAAATCTCCTATTCCAGAAGAGAAATAAGCAAAAAAGTGGAGATCTTCTTAACAAATAGTAGGTACTAAAAGGGTATTGCGCTTTGAACCTTTTATAATGAGATGGAAAGAATTTGCTGAAGAATAGTTTTAACGTATATTTTGCTGTCTAACTAATTGGTTAACTAGCTGTTGATTTTGTGAGAAGGGGGCCGTGGAGTCTCTTTTCCCGAAGTGGCAGGGGGGATATGATACTCTTCTAATGGGCTTTTTTTGTTGTATTGTAGTCTGTTTTTATCCAGATATACCCAAAAAGAGCCATTGACGATAGAGGAAAGAAGCTCTACCTTTGCATCAGATTTAAAAACGAAAGCGATCGTTTTTGATCTTAGGAGAAATTGAATCAAGAAGGAATCGGGTTCTTTCCCATCCAATGAGGGTTGGTTTTTTCCTTCTACAATTTAAAATTCTCCACCTTCTCTCTTTTTAATCAGTTTCCTTATTCAGAAAAAGGGGCTCAGTGATTGGGCCCCTTTTCGTTTTATAGAATAGGAAAGAGACGAGCATAGGAGAGGTAGATGGCGCTACCTACCAGAATAAAGCGTAACTTAGCAACCGAAATCCAAAAGGAACTCCAATTAAACAAGAAGTAGAACGAATGAGAGGGCTTATTCTAGCCACTATAGGCACGCCACAAGATGCATCTAAAGAGTCTGTAAGCAGGTATCTCAGCAACTTTCTTGGCGATAGTCATGTGATCTCTATTCCTCAACCCTTTCGCAGGAGCCTTGTAGAAAATCGGATAATCCCTCGACACCTGGCTCTTTCTATGAATCGATATCAGGCTCTCCAAAAGCTTTTTGGTGGGGAGATGCCTCTTAGAAGGAATATGGAAAATGTGGTGCAAAAAATGAGACTTCGTTTTCCAGATTGGAAAACATACTCGCTTCAGCTTTATGGTGGAGAACGCGAAGTGGAGCAGTTGCTTCAAGAGATGTCTCGAGAGGGGGAGTTTAAGGAGATTACCATTCTTCCGCTCTATCCTCAATGCACAGTTAGCTCATACCGCGCTGTAGTTGATAAGGCTCGAGAGGCCCTTCACAAACAGTTCCCCAAAACGACACTTCACGTAGTTCCCCCTTATTATGCAGACGATCGTTATATCTCTCTTCTCCAGAAGAGGGTAAGGTCTTTTGTAGAACACAATCAGTACGACCTCCTTGTGACCAGTTATCATAGCATTCCATTGCTTCATCAGTGGTGGGGACTGTGCTATGGGTACGACTATCACAAACAGTGCCATACAACTACTAAGAAACTCTTTCAGCTGTTGCCTGAGATAAAATCATACCAGTTAGTTTTTCAAAGTGCTATGGGCAAGAAATGGCTCACTCCATTTGCCGAAAAAGAGTTGCCTCTTCTTCCAGAGAAGGGGGGTTCTAAGGTGCTTGTGGTATGCCCCGGATTCTTAGTAGATTGTTTAGAAACAGTCTATGATATTGGACAAACGCTACGAAAGAAGTTCTTAGATAAAGGGGGGAAAGTCTTTGACCTTGTACCTGCACTCAATAGTGAAGAGGATACCCTTGACCTTTTTTATGCATTGGCGACTTCCTGCCATACTCCTTGATATCTCTTCTTTTAAGCATGGTCAATTGGTATGGAAGGAAATATAATAACCTATAGCAAAAACGAAAAGATGAAGTGTTCTAAGAAAATAAAAGTAAGAGTAAAGAACCTAGATCGTACCTTTGAACTTGAACAGTATACACACCTTACAGATGTGCTTTCCCTTGTTGAAAAGGAACTAGGTTTTAGGCCTATTAATGCCACAATCAATAACGTTACTTCGCCTCTAGACGAAACGTTGCATGAATCTTGTGAAGTGAACTTTATGGGTATGGAGCACGATAGTGCAGGGAGGACCTATTTTCGTACACTTTTTATGATCCTTAGCAAAGCTCTCAGCGAGCTATTCCCGACCAGAAAACTTATTGCTGAGCACTCCGTCTCTCGAGGATACTATGCTACGGTAACGGAAATGGAGAGCTTTACAAAAGAAAATATCAATCAACTTAAGGAAAAAGCTTTGCAGATCATTCAAGAAGATCTTCCTATTACACGAGAGGTAGTGCCCACGGAGGAAGTAATAAAGAGAGCGAAGCTTAAAGGATTGCAGCCTATCGTTGATCTACTAGAGACTACAGGAAGCCTATATACTACTATTCACAAAATAGGAGATTATGCAGATGTTTGTAATGAGACTCTAATGACTCATACAGGTGCTGTTTATCTTTTTGATCTTATTCCTTTTCTTGATGGAATCCTAATCCGTGTGCCCGACAAAAACGATCCTTCTCATCTTGCGCCGATGGTGCTTCAGCAAAAAATGCAGTATGTGATCAAAGAGCAAGATCGTTTGTTGGCTATGCTTGGGCTTTCTTGGGTAGGAAGTGTAAACAAAGCCATTCTTTCTGGGAAAGTAAAGGAAATGATACAGGTGAGCGAAGCTCTTCAAGAAAAACAGATCGCTGGGATTGCTAGCCGTATTGCTCTGCGTTATCAAGAGGGTGTACGTCTTGTTTTAATATCGGGTCCTTCCTCCTCAGGGAAGACGACTTTTACCAATCGCCTGAAGACCCAGCTTCTTACCAATTTTATTCGTCCCTATATGATCTCCCTCGATGACTATTTTATAGAGAGAGAGTATACACCGTTGGACGAGGAAGGCAACTACGACTTTGAGTCGCTTTATGCCCTCGACCTTGATCTCTTTAGCGAGGATATGGAGCGTCTGATGCGTGGAGAAACTGTCGCTATACCCACTTATAATTTCGTGACTGGGAAGCGAGAGTACATAGAAGGAAAAGAGCTTACTCTACAAGATGGAGATATTCTTATGTTGGAAGGGATCCATGCTCTTAATCCTGAACTCTTGCCCAATGTGGATCCTAGGAATCTTTATAAAGTGTACGTGAGTGCACTTACTGCTTTGGGAATAGACGAGCACAATCCAATTTCCACGACTAGTCATAGATTGTTGCGACGTATTATCAGAGACCATTCGTTTCGTGGTTATACCGCACGTGATACGATAGAAGCATGGCATAGAGTACGTCGAGGAGAAGATCGCTGGGTGTTTCCTTACCAAGAGTACTCTGACGATATGTTCAATAGCTCTATGGTCTATGAGATGGCTGTGATTCGTCCCATTGCAGAGCCTCTCTTGCTTGATGTGCCAGAAGGGGTACCTGAGTATACAGAGGCACGTCGTCTTTTGAAGCTGCTCCGCTATAATCGGATTATTCCCTCTTCCGAGATTCCTCGAGCTTCTCTTCTTAGAGAATTTGTGGGAGGAAGTGTATTTTATTCCTAAAAGGGTAGCGCCTGAAGATTAAATTGGAAATTTTACCTCTTCCCTCTTCCGATAAGAAGGGGAAGTAGTGCTGTCGTCTCTATTGTAGAGGAAACGCGGATAGCACGACTGTCTTGTCTAAAGCGAATTGTTTGTTGTCTGGCGTACTGCCTAGTTGCAGCCTGGATCTTTGCTACAGTAGCTAGGTACTCCTCTCGAAGGAAGGAGTCTTTTAGAGAAAGCGGATTGCACTCAAGTATTTCTACCATAGGAGCTATTGCTTCGTCTACGTCTTCTATTGATATGGGCTCTCCATCCTTTCTTCCTTGGAGTTTCTTTGTGGCACTTTCAAAAAAGGAGAATAGTTCTTTATAGCCAATTGTATTAAGAGCATTGAAACTTCTATAGGGGTAAAGAGAAAGAGCCTCTTTTAGCCAACCAGAGCGGAGCATTTTCTCTGTACGAAGATTGATCCTTTCATAGAGTTGCTCGCGAGGCAACTCTATGTAAACTTTGTAAATGTGAAAAGGGCGAGTTGCTGTATACCCTTTCCTGAAGAAGGAGTAGGGCTTACCCGTAGTGTAATACACTTCAAGCGCATGGATTATTCGTTTGGTATTTGCGAGGTCTACATCTTCATAGTAGAAAGGATCAACAAGTTTTAGCTCCTCACGTAGTCGCTCTGCTCCCTCATTTTGTAGTCTTGACTGGATGAGGTCTCTCACTTTAGGGTCAATAGAAGGGATCGCATCGATTCCTTTCTCGATCACATCTAAATAAAGCATAGATCCTCCGCACATTACCACAGAAGAATACTTCGTAAATAATGTCTCTAAGAGGGGAATTGTCTTTTCTTCGTAATGAGCTATAGAAAAGTGTTCGCGAATTGAAGCAACCCCTACCATGTAATGCTTAACTAGGGACTGCTCACTTTGAGTTGGAGCAGCGGTGCCTATAGGCATTTCGCGGTATATTTGTCGTGAGTCGGCAGAGACTATTGGACACTGCAAACGGCTAGCTAGCTGGAGGGCTAAGTGCGTTTTGCCGATCCCTGTGGGGCCGACTACCATGATTAGATTAGGTTTGTACGACATTGCAAAGGAAAGCCCCAACACCATGAGAGTGTATACAAAACTCTCACGGATTGGGGCTAGTTAAAGTACTTGAAAAAATCAAGAGTCTTGTCTATTGGGCTAGACAAAGCACTTGTTGTTTACTTTTTTACGGGGATCTGTTTGAGTACCTCTAGCAGGTGTCTCCAAAATAGATCTACAGTGGCAATCTCTAATCGTTCTACTGGAGAGTGAACGTCTCTAAGCGTAGGCCCAAAAGAAACCATGTCGAGATGAGGATATTTAGTAAGGAATAATCCGCATTCAAGACCAGCATGGATGGCCTTCACTTCGGGCTTTTTGCCAAAGAGCTTTTCATAAGCGGCAACGGTTGACTGTAGAATAACCGATTCTGTGTTGGGAGCCCATCCAGGATATTCATCTGATACGGTCCCTTCTGCACCAGCCAGTAGCATCTGTTCTTTAATTACAGCTCCGATCAATTGCTTTTGACTTTCTACTGAGCTTCTTTGACTTGTTTCAATAGAGAGTATTTCGCCAGCCTTCATCTTTACAGCTGCAAGGTTGGTAGAGGTTTCCACCAATCCCTCTATTTCATGGCTCATTCCTATCACACCATTAGGTAAGAGGAAAAGACATTGGAGGAGTTTCTTCGTGCTTTCTTCATCAACGACCTCTTTAGGAGCAACGGCACTTCCCACAGTAATTTTCACTCCAGGGTCGGTGTGGTGGAGCTCTCTCTCTACTTCAGAGGCAAGAGTATTGACAATAACAGCAAGTTCTTCTTTGTGATTTGCGGTGATCCCTATCGTGGCATGAGCTTCTCTAGGAATAGCATTATGGAGGTTTCCACCATCAATAGAGGCAAGACGGAAGTTCATTTTCTTGTTCACATCGTAGAGTACGCGAGCAAGGATCTTATTGGCATTGCCTAGCCCCATGTGGATATCTCCACCAGAGTGTCCTCCCTTCAGTCCAGAGACGATAATTTCAAAGAAAACGAGGTTTTGAGGAGTTTTTTCGGCATTGTAGTGGAGAGTTCCCATTGTGTTCATACCACCAGCACAGCCTATAAACATCTCTCCTTCGTCTTCGCTATCGAGATTGATCAGGATGTCGCCTTTTAAAAAGCCAGGCTGTAGCCCCATGGCACCAGTCATTCCGGTTTCTTCGTCCACTGTAAAGAAGCATTCTAGTGGACCATGCTCAATGCTATCATCATCGAGTATAGCAAGGGCTGCTGCTACTCCAATACCATCGTCTGCCCCAAGTGTAGTACCATCGGCGCGGAGCCATCCATCCTCTACAATCGTTTTGATGGGATCTTTTTCAAAGTCCATCTTTACATCGCTGTTCTTTTCGCAAACCATATCAACGTGTCCTTGCAGGATCACGGGAATACGATTTTCATATCCAGGCGTTGCAGCTTTTCGGATCAGCATATTACCTACAGCGTCTTGTTCGTATTCAAGTTTTCTCTCTTCTGCAAAGTGACGAAGGTATTCTAGAATCTTCTTCTCTTTTTTGCTAGGACGAGGAACTTGTGTGATTTCGTGGAAAAAGCGAAAGATCGCTTCGGGTTTAAGGTCTGTAATTTTCATACGATTAGTTCGATTATCTTTAAAGCCTCTTGCTGGGCTTGGTTTTTCCTAAAACTGGGTGTTGCCAACTCTTCTACATGTCGTTTGCTAGTAACTATTTCAAGCACAATATGTACCTTTGTATAGCATTACAAATGTAATAAATAATTATGGGAATAGTTGTAGTGATAGCCATAGTAATGGTAGGTTTGGCTACACTTCTCTTGTCTGTCGGTCTCTTCGTTGGAAAGCGAAAGGAATTTCCCTCTTCACATGTAGACGATAGCAAGCCTTTAAAGGAAAGGGGAATAGTCTGTGCTAAAGAGCAGATGAGAGATCTCTATCACCATAAAAACCTACAAGACCATCTCAAAGAAAGTGAAAAATAAACTTGATAACCTTAGACATAATGAAAAAAACAGCGTTTTACCTACTTCTTGTAGCCTCTCTTATTTTCGTAGGGTGTACCAACTCCCAAAAGAAGAATGAAGACTCTGGTGCAGCCAATACTAACGTTGAAGAAAATGCTAGCATAGATAGACCCTTGAAGATAGCCTATGTAAGACTAGACTCTGTGCTCAATAACTATAAAGGCTACAAGGAAATGTCGAAAAAGCTTGAGGCAAAAGCTTCTGCCAACCAAAACCTTCTCTCTAGCAAAGAGCAGAACCTACAGCGCGAAATGAATGCCTTTAATCAAAAACTCCAGTCGGGAGGCTTTGTCAATGAACTTGCTGCACAGCAGGAATACGAAAAAATTCAGAAAAAGGGGCTCCTTGCTCAGCAGCAGGCCTCGCAAATTGCCGATACATTCCTCAAAGAGCAACAGCACTACAACGACTCTCTCAATAATATCATTTTGAAAGAAGTCGAAAAGTACAATCAAGATAAAGGATACGATCTTATTCTTAATACTGTGCAGATGAGTGGGGTTATCTATGGAAAGCCCGAGCTTGACATTACAAATGAGATCATTGAGCGACTAAACGCATCCTACTCGTCCAGTAAGAAGTAGTTAATCTTTTATTACAGCTTCAGTCATGCAATATCTTTACCGAATAGAAGTACCCCAGTCGCAGAGTCAGGAAAAGCTATTTACAGAGCTTGGACTAGCGGAAATCCATCTTCATAAGGAGACTATTGTAATATCTAAAGAAAGAGGACGACAGACCATTGAAGAGGTACTCTCCACAAATGCAAAAGAGAGAGAGGAACGGGTCTACCATCTTGCGAATGAAAGAGGTATCTTGGGTAGCTATGAGTACTCCAAGCTTATGGCCGATCACACGCTATTGAAAGAGGCAAGGTATGCTTGGACGGAAGGATACGATGACTGGAAGGAGGTAAGCTACTTTCCCGAACTTCAGATTTGTCTTGATGTAGAGAAAAAAACTGCTCACGAAATAAAGACGCCAGACGGTTTTGTAATCCCTCCTATTCCCCCTTTGTATTCTGAGAGTAATCAATCGACAACTCAGGCTCCACGAGAGGAAAGATCTCTGTACAAAAAGAGCTCAAAGAAATCTCTGTGGCAGCATTATGTCTATTGTCTTAAAAACTTTGTATCATTTGGGGGTCGTGCCTCTATAACGGAGTTTTGGAGTTTTATCCTTTTCTTTGTGTTGGGTGGTCTTATTATCAGTGCAGAAAGCAATGTCCTTACCTCCTATTATGACTTTGCCGTTAATAGATGGATGGGCTTTGACCCTTTTCTAGGGATCCTTTCCTCTTCTTGGGGTGGATTTGTTTATTCGATTGTTTTTCTTCTCCCTTTGCTGTCCGTTACTTCTAGGAGATTGCATGATACTGGAAAATCTGCGTGGTTTCTGTTATTCTATCTACTTCCAGTAGCGGGATATATTGTACTGTTTGTTTTTTCTTTACTACCCTCAGACCCTCACGAAAATGCCTATGGGGCTATTCCTACTGATGAAGTAGAAGGTTGAGTCTCAAATGAAGTGTTCTTTTTTGTTAGATGGAGATCTTAGTTGTAGAGATTCTTTCTTATAGAGGAGCGATGTTTTAAGCTGTTCGCTGGCAAATAACGAGTAAAATGAAGAGTGAATTGAGAAGAGTGATCTTTTCAGTTCACTCTTTTTGCATAATGTAGAAGGGAAAATAAATGTTGTAAATATCCCTATATCAAGGCAAAGAAATAAGCTCTTTTATTTTCGTACCTTTGCAGAGGAAAGCAGAAGGTGTCGCCTCTTCGGTTCTGAGGAGTGTGATGAAAAGGGAAGAGAGGTGTAAATCCTCCGCAGTCCCGCTGCCGTGTTTCCTGTAATTGCTTGGGAAGTATATCTATAACCCATTCCCTCTAGTCTCTATTTTTGAGACTAGTTGCCTGAAAGTAGGAGAATGAGGGGAGAAGGGGCACTATCCAAGCAGGGAAAAGCCGGAAGACCTGCCTTCTCTGTTTAATCATCTTTTTTTCGAGGAAGAGGAAGGTGAAGTACTAGAGTCGGTACCTCTTTGGATTACCTCTCTTTTATCATGGTTATGCCTACTCGGTATTCCTCGAAATGCTGGGTGGCGATCCTTTTATTTGAAGATACAATTAATCATTATTATTTAGACCTATGAAGCGAAATCTACTATCGATAAGTCGGTTGCTCACCGTGCTTGTCGTTTCTTTAGGCTTCTGGTCTACAGCTGCTCTCTATGCCCAAACAACGGCAACTATGCCGGAGACAGACTGGCAAGTAAGAGAGTATACTGTAGACGGGAATCTCACGCTCTACGATTCCGGTGGAGTCAGTAAATCATCTAAAAGTGTCACCTCTATGGTGAGACTTAAACCTGCTCAACCTGGGCTCCCTCTTACTATTAAGATCACTACCTTTAGCAAGGGTAGATTTGGTGAGCCACAACTCCATCTCTACAGTGGAGTAAAACAGTGGGATGAGGAAGATGACGGCTTTGGAGGTACAGACAATAGTATCCCTAGAGCTGAGCGTGTACTCACACCAAACGATATCCCTGCTTCTTTCCAAAGTAGCAGTGCGGATGGTGTGATTACTTTGGTGCTGAAGTCAGTTTATGGATGCGACCTTGTTGCAGAAGTGACGCAGCCTGTGGCAGGTCCAATGACCTACAAAGAGGTTAAGTTCCATGAAGAAGCACCTCGAGTATCAATTGGGAAAAAGCAAGCAACTGTACTTGCTTTTGATATCATCACAGAAGGCAATGAGAATCCTCTTGAACTGAAGTCGTTAAAGATAAAAGGATTGGATAATGCTTTCTCAAATCTTAAAGTGATAGTTGGAAAAAAGGATGCTGTAGCGTTTGACCCCACAAGTGGAGAGGTACCTGCTACACTCCTCAATATTGGAACTACTCCCATTATTATCAAAGGCGATGTAGATCCCTCTGTTGCAAAGAATGCTGAAAAGACTCTATCCATAGAAAGTATTACCCTTGGTACAGGGGAAAAGAAATTAGAGCCAGCTAAGAGCTGTAAACTCACACTTGTCCCTGAAGCTTTTATGGAAGCGCCTTCTTCAATCTATATCGTAGATCAACCTCTTACCTTCTATGATGATGGAGGAGCGAATGGTAATATAAGCAACAACTTCCAGGGGAAGACAATTTTTAAACCTGCAGATCCTTCAAAGAAAGTGGTCATTGAGTTTACCAATCTCCAACTTTTTGATACCTCATCTGTAGGCAAAAATGATATTCTTAAGGTATATAGTGGAAGCGATCTCGCTACTGCTTCTTTGATGCAAACTTTCCTTAAAGAGCTTGGAACTGTATACTCAACTGCTGAGGATGGTAGCCTATTGGTAACGCTAAAAAGTATTACAGCTTATACAAAGGCTGGATTTGTTGCTACCGTAAAGGCAGAGGTACCTCAGCCCATGGCTTTTAAAGAGGTTGCTGTTACTCCTAAAAAACTAGATAACCCCCTTTCTGCGATTTCAAAAAATGTAGAAGTAGCTACACTCGGTATTACTACTCAGTATAGTGCTGCTCCACTAGAGTTGTCCTCTCTATCCTTCAAACTTGAAGGACCTATTTCTGAAATAGCAATCTACAATGCTACTGGGACAAAAGAACTAGGACGAGCGACAGGACTAGACAATGCTTCGACTGCAGAGATTAAACTTGCTACTCCCTTTGCATTAGGACAAAATAAAAACACTTTCTCGATCCAAGTTTCGATCAACGATAAGTGTGAAAGCGGTGCCACTTATAAACTCTCCCTCGTTGAAGTAAAGAGTGTAAAGGGCACGCAAAAGAGTCCTGCAGAGAGCACAGAAATAACAGGAAAAATTGAAAATACAGTTGTCGCTACAATCGGTTCACAAAATGTAACCTTATACTCCCCGTGGCAGTTTGTCCATGAAAGAGGAAAGTATAGTGATAACTATACAACTGATGCTGGACAACGAATCATTACATTCACGGCTCCCAACGAAGGTGATGTCGTAACACTTAATTTTGCAAGCTTTGAACTCAATTTTCCTAGCTATGGAAATACGCCTGAGTTTACTGTTTATGATGGAGCAGATGCTACGGCTCCTTTGCTGTGGAAAGCCACAAAAGACAATAAGTCTGTAGGACCAGGAGAAACACTTTTCTCTTCAGGTCGTACAATGACAGTAGTCATAAACATAAAAGGTGGCTATTCTGGAAAAGGTTGGAAGGCTACGGCATCTGCGGTAAAAGCGCCACGTATAGGAGTCAAACAAATCCAGCAAGAAGCTCTTGGAAATACCTTTGTTTCTCTACTCAGTACAGAAGAGGCTCCTATTGCAAAACTAGAGCTCAGTGCAGCAAGCTACGCCTCTCCTCGTATTTACGAAAGCATCGAAGTTGAAGCCAAAGGAAACCATAGCCTTGCTAAGCAGTATAAGCTCTATCAAGTAATTGGTAGTGAAGAAAAGCTAGTAAGTGAAGTCGCTTCTTCCTCTTCTTCAGATTTATTGAGCTTTGCCTTTTCTACCGAAAATCCTCTTTCTGTAGTAGAGGGTCCTAATACTTTTGTCTTAAAGGTTATCGCTAATGACGCGGCAAAAGGAGACAGCAAGCTATCTTATCGCTTTACCAAACTTACCATAAAAGGTGAAGATCCTTTTGAAGTTGCAGCGCCTTCAACTCCTATTGAAAAGAACTTTGTCAATATTGTAGAACAGCATACTTCTGGAGCTCCTAAGACCTATAAGCTATCTGAAGGAACTTCTATTCTTTACACCGATGAAGGTGGCTCTGACGGCAACATGACTGAGGATAAATACGAAACTGTCGTTACTTTCCTCCCTGCCAAAGAGGGTGAAATCGTTGTGTTTGACATCAAGGAAATAGAACTCCTCCGTACCTGCAAAATGTTTATTTATGATGGAACAAAGGTCGATGATGATAAGCTAATTCTAGAGATTGACAATAAGGTTCCACAAAACTTTTGCTGGGGTACACTTGCACAAGGAGGTGCTCTTACAGTGAAAATTGAAAAGAAAGTATCTCGCAGTCTTAAACAGTCTGGTTGGAAGATAGATGTAACATCAAAAGTCCCTTCTGAAAGAAAGGTTACAAAGGTAACGTCCACAGCAAGAGACAAGCAAGAGGCACTCTATGGTCAGACGTACATCCCCGTGTTCGACTTGGCTTTTACTATTCAAGGCGAAAATAAAGGAGCAAAGCTTCCTGCAATCAAGGTGTCTGCACCCCATGCTGCTGCTGTACATTTAAGCTTTGCAGGCAAAGAAAATCTCTTCTCTAAGGGATTGCAAACTGTAGAAGGTGTAAAACAAGAAGGAAGCGATGTTTTCCTAATTCAAGATGAAAATCTTTACGAGCTCAATGGTGAGGTATATGGCTTTGTGTCTATAGATGCTCCCAAAGAGAGTGTAGAAGGTGGTGAAGTCGCAGTTACACTTACACAACTTGGAGACGAGGCCATTACCGACAAAAAGGCTCTAGTGGCAATCAAAGAAGGTCTTAATGGTGAATACATTGTAGGGGCAGAAGAGGGAGCCGCATATTCTACTCTCACTGATGCTCTCAAGGCTCTGAAGGCTGGTGTGTCTGGTCCCGTTACATTCCAGCTCTGTGCTGGTGTTTACGAAGGAATGTTTAAAATGGAAGGCATACCTGGTGCCTCTGCCAACAATCCTATCAAGTTTATCAGTAAGACGGGCAAGGCTCAAGATGTAACAATTACTCATAAGGCTGATGCTAGTGAAGCTGGTTACAGAGCTCCCAAAGGACTCTTTATCATTGATGATACCCCTTATGTTACTTTGGAAGCGCTTACTCTCAAGTCTACAGTCAAAGTTGCAGACAATGTCCTCTTTGTAACGAATGGCTCTTCGCATTTTACGCTTAAAAATTGCGTTATCTTATCTCAAAAGAAGGAGCCAAGTCAGTATAGCGGTCGATTTGGTGGAGTAAACGTTGTAGGAGGAGCAAAGAACTTCTCCCAGTGCGACTTCGTAACGATTGAAGGTAACCGCTTCGAAGGAGGCTCAATTGCTCTAGGCATTAGTCCAGTACGAAATGTAAGTTTCAAGAATCCTAGAGGAATAGTTGTTAGAAACAACCAATTTGAAAACGCCTACTCGAAGATGATCTATACAAGTACTGGAGCTTGTGAAGACCTTTTGATTGAAGGTAACAAGATGATCTTCAACATAGACAATCCTACGGCCGAGCTATGGGCTATGGACGTAATGCTGTCTGGAGCTAATGAGAAGATTCTAAACAACTCTCTCGTTGCCGAAAAACATAGCCGTATCATTGCTTTCTTCCTTCGCAAGTCTACAGCGAAGCAGGTTTACAAGGGCTCAACTCTCTTTGCGAATAATAGTGCAGTGATATCCAACCCTGCCAATGAGAAGACAATAAGATATCCTGGCATAAAAGGAATTTTCTTCTCAGATCCTGAGATCAAAAACCTTACAATTGCTCACAATACGATTCGTCTAGAATTGGGCGAGTCGCCAGAGCGAGCTGAAGGGGAAGAGTTTAAAAACGATCCCTTTGCCATGTGTCTTCATGCTCAGACTTCAAAAAATCTGGTAATAAAAAACAACCTCTTCTATAATAGTAGAAAGGGTGCTATTATCAATTTTAGCGGTCAAGAGATTGTGAAGGTAAGTCACAATGGATATTATGGTCCTAGTGAAAAGCCTTTTGTCTATCAGTACAAGGATCCAGATAACAGGGTAACTAACTTTGAATGCAACTTCGATGATTGGAAAGCAAGAATGACCGATGATAAGTCTGTCTTCCTACAACCGACCTTCCTTGATCCTAAGAGTGCAGCTCTAAAGGATGGACAAGCATTCAATGTAGGTGAGCCGATGGAAGAAGTAGCCACAGATATTACTGACCTTCCAAGAAGTAAGGAACATCCTACTGTTGGTGCCTATGAATATGTAAATGACTACGACAAGGAGCTAAAACTCAAGGAGCCTACAGTAGTGGCTACTACTGAAAACTCTGCTACGATCAGCTTCGTAGCTGAGCGTTCTTCAAAGTTGTATTACCAAGCGGTAAAAGCAACTGAAGAGGCTCCAACAAAAGATGCTCTATTGGCACTTGATCCAATCACTTGTATTGCTGGTACCAAAGAAGAAATTGTACTCAATGAGCTTGAAGCGAATACACAATATAAGCTCTATGGGGTGTTGAAGGCTCTCTCTGAAGACAAGACAAGTGAGCTGATCACTATCATACCTTTTGAAACGCCTGAACTACCTACTCAACCAGCCTCTTTCGACGATGTGAAAAACTACCAAGAAGGGAAACCCTTTGCTGATGGTACCATGCAATTTACAGGTTTTGCAGTAGCCAAAGAGGGTACCAATGGAGTAGCTACACGTGCAGATGGAACAAAGGGTGAAGTTCTGCTTACCAATACCACTAAGGGCTTGCTCATTAAGTCCATGCTCATTAGAGGTAAGGGTGAAGTCGTGCTTACCACAGATCTCGCTAAAAAGCGAATCCTCAAACTTGCCGACGACAAAGATTTTGTACTTGTAGGTCTTGAAAGTTTAGGGCTGATTAAAGTCCTTTCTATTGAAGGCGGTAGCAAAGTAGCTATTGACAACTTCGGTTATGCTCCCGAGGCTCCTACCTTTGCTGAATTGAAGGATATAATTGTCAAGGAAGGCGAAAATGCTTTGCCTGAAGTGAAGACTTTGAATGCTGCTGTACCTTATAAGGTAGTCGTGACTGCCGATAAAAAGGATATCACTCTAGACGAAGTGTGGACACCTACCGTACCTGTAGCTGCACTAACGTGCAAGGCCACTTCTGAAGTTCGCTTAAAGATAACAGACGAAATCGGTAGAGAGCTTAGCAACTCTTTCTTTGTAGTGGTAAATCCTACGGATGGTACACCTGCTATGGCTACCTTTGAAGAACCCCTCAATGATGAGGAAGGAGAAGAGGCATACTACCGTATCAAGAAACCTTTCTTTAGTGGTTCGTTCAAGTTCAATAATAGTTACAATGCTGAGTGGGGGTCTTGGAGTGGATTCTCTGTAAGTCGCTCTACGAAGACAGACTTCATTGACTACAAGCAAAGTCAGTGGAATGTACCTAGTGGACATGGTGCAGAAGGTAGTAAGTCCTTTGGTGTATTCTTTAAGTCTTATCGTGCAGATGATGCCATTATGCTAGTTGATCCTCTCATAGCACAGCCTCTTCACGGAATGTATGTATCGATTACCTCGTACACGCTGAACCATGTAGAGAAAGGAGACTCCTACACTCCCGAAGGCTTCAAAGATGGACACTTCTATGAAGTAAAAGTAACTGCCGACAATGGCAAGAGTGTAACAATACCTGTTGCCGATTACCGAAATGGCAAAAAGAATGTACTGAAAGAGTGGACGTGGGTAAGCTTTAAGGAACTTGGAAATGTCAAGAGCCTCACCTTTACGGTAGATGGAAACGTAAAGAATGAATATGGTTTAGTGACTCCTACCTACCTCGCAATCGACAATATCGGCGACACTACCAATCCTGAAGGCAATGAAGGTGTAATCCGCGGAGAAATGCCAGAGTTGTTCCTTGCTGGCAATAAACTTACGGTGAAAAATGCCCAGGGGGTATTGGTAAGTCTCTATGACTTGTCAGGTAGACTCCTTTATCAAATTCGTCCTACTAGCAATGACTATAGCGAAGAGTTGTCTCTTGCAGAAGGTACTTACATTGCCGTTTGTGCTGGAGCACGTACCAAGCTAGTCTTCTAGTCGGGATCTCCAATAGGCTCATGCTTGCAGCATGAGTCCTATCCTTACGATAGCTCCCATCTCTTTATTGAGATGGGGGCTTTTTTATTTGCATCCTATCCTAAAAAGTTCCGAATGACTGAAATAAAAGTTCCGAATGACTGAAATAAAAGTTCCGAGAGATTTTTG
This sequence comes from Bacteroidales bacterium KA00251, assembly GCA_001552775.1. Taxonomy (GTDB): domain Bacteria; phylum Bacteroidota; class Bacteroidia; order Bacteroidales; family Porphyromonadaceae; genus Porphyromonas. The sequence continues at coordinate 165,692 of KQ959279.1, read as the reverse complement.
AAAAAGTTCCGAGAGATTTCTCAAAATGTTCCGAGAGAATTTCTAAAAAGTTCCGAGAGATTTTCTGAAAAGTTCCGAGAGATTTTCTGAAAAGTTCCGTATGTTTTTTTGTTGTAGACTACTCTGCTGAGAAGTAAGAAGTTGCTGTTTGGAGTTGGAAGCGTTTATAGCTGAGGAGATCGACACACAGCACACGATTATGCAAATTAGTATTCATATTGAGACTGTTGCATAAAGGCGAATCGCTGTGT
>KQ959279.1:145033-165341 GCA_001552775.1 Bacteroidales bacterium KA00251 | reverse complement strand
AGATTGGGAGACTGTTGACTTTTGCAACAGTCTCATATTGTATTTATTTTGTCCGCTTTGGGCATAACATACATGGATAAAATTGGGCATACACAACATTAAAACAGGATAGAAAATGGATGCTTGAGTGAAGGAAACGCCATACAGACGTTCCCTTCACTCGTTTTTTATCCCCTCTTCTGCACAGATTTTTTAGTTTTCTATCCGTACCATTAAACAAATCCCATCTAGGATGGTCTTATCTTTAAATGCCCCGACAGAAGGGTAAGGACTCTCTGTCAAGTGAAACTGTGAAATAGAAACCCTCACAATAGTTTCCAGTTCATATTAGGGTACTGATTTAAGAAGAGTATAAAAAAAAGTAGTAATGAAGAAACTGATTTTTTCTCTATCCATCGCTTTATCACTATTGATTCTCCTACAGTTGGGGAGTAGTTTTTCCGCAGAAGCACAAAGTGGCAAGTTTATTTCTGGAAAAGTGGTTGATAACGATAATTCTCCTCTTGTGGGAGCCAATGTGCGTATATTAGGTCCTAAAGAAAAGCTCTTGGTAGGAGCTACAACAAACGGAAATGGAGAGTTTTCTCTTCGCTTTGCCTTAAAGGGTACCTATACCTTGCGCATTACGTATGTTGGGTACAAAACTTATGAGCAAACCATTCATACCCCTCTTAAGAAGCCTTTAGGAGCGATAAAGCTTTCTTCCGATGGTGAGTTGCTCAGTAGTGTTGTCGTTGAGGGAAAGGCACTGGATGTACAGATCAAAGGCGATACCCTTGTTTTTAATGCCTCAGCATACAAGCCTAGTGAAACAGCTACACTTGAAGATCTTATTAAAAGACTCCCTGGAGCAGTAGTTGATGAAAACGGCACTATTACTATCAATGGAAAGAAAATTGAGAAACTGCTTGTAGATGGAAAAGAGTTTTTTGTAGGCGATCCCACAGTGGCCACTAAAAACCTTCCTGCTAATGCTATCAAAAGTCTGGAAATGCTAGATAGAGAGAGCGACCAAAGTCGAATGACGGGGTTTAGTGATGGGAATGAAGAGACGGTGCTCAACCTAAGTTTCAAGGATCATTATAAAAAAGGACTTTTCGGTAGTATATATGGTGGCTATGGAACTAAAAACAGATACGATGCAAAAGCCTCTATCAACAACATTCAAGGAGCCAATCGGCAAACTATCGTAGCTGGGAGCAACAACACCAACGACCGTGGTAATAGTGAACTTGAACAACAACGTAGAGGAAGACCACAAAGAGCCAAAGAAGGCATCACTACCTCAATAAATGTAGCAGCCGACATCTCTCAAGAGTTGGGTAAAACCGATATACAAGGGAATGGAATGTATGGCTATAGCGATAAAAATATCCAAAGGAAAAGCAAGGAACAGCTCATCAATAACCATACAGGTGGAAGTCTCTTTACAGAATCGGAAAGTAATAGCCGAGACTTTGGCAACAAGGCCAAGCTCTATGCCCGTATAGAAATAAAGCCCAACAGCCAGCATAGCATTGTGCTTAGACCTCAATTGAAGTACAAAATGAGGAGTAGCTATGGCAATGAAGAGGCAGAAACCAAAGACCAAAACCAGCTAGGGATAAACAGCTTGAAAAGTTTTACCACAGGAAAGGACCAGTCGCTACAAATTGGAGTAAGTGGAGACTATGCAATTCAGCTGAATAAGAGGGGTCGTCTGCTTACCTTTAGAGCAGAAGCGTTTTACAATGGAAGAGAAGAGAATGCCTTTAGTCAAAGCTCTTTGAAACTAATCCAAGAAAATAAAACAGAAGAGACCCGATATAATCTCATTGATAAGAGTAAAATAGCGAATACGGTACTCCAAACTACCTGGGTAGAACCCCTAAAAAGGAATTACTACATCCAAGCTATGCTACAGTGGAGCTATATGGCACGTGGAGTAGAGCATAGCTTTTACCTACCTGATGGCGGCAATGGCTATACTCAACGCGATCAGAAGTTATCGGGCGATTTTACGAATAAACTTCATTCTGTAAGAGCATCTCTCAACTTCCAAAAGAGAGAAAAGATCTACAACATCACAGTTGGACTCGGACTTTCGCCCAATATCATGAATACCGACTCACCGCTTATTCAAGGAGGGCGGTATACACTTACGCAACTGTACTTTATGCCTAGTTTGAGAATCGGATACAATCCCTCTTCTACAACTTCTCTTCAGGCTTGGTACAATGCCTATGGCGATATGCCTAACGTAGAGTATATGATTCCTTTTTCTGACCCTTCTAATCCTCTCCTTGTTAAAGAAGGAAACTTGGCACTGAAGCCCTCTTTTAACCATAACTTTAGAGGATTTTTTAGGCACTTCAATCCAAAGAGTAGAGTGGCTTACAACCTCTATTTCCATGCACGTTATTCGCAAAATGCTGTCGTGCAGAAGCAGCAACTGGATCCCTCTACTGGAAAAAGAAAAGCCACTTTCGTAAATGTTGATGGCATTGGTTTTGGCGGAATCTTTGCCAATGTTACCATGCCCATATTCAATCCCTTCTTCTCCCTTAATATAGGACTAATGACAATGCACAATCGCTCTATTGGGTTCATTAATGAGGAGAAAAACGATGCCAATACGTTGCAACTGATGCCCCAGCTATCCCTTTCGTTTGTCAAAGGTCCTCTCTACATCCGAATAAAAGGAGATGGAGGAGTTAACTATACCCTCAATTCCCTAGCCGTGGCTCCCAATACGCGTGTCTGGGACTATAGTGCTGGACTTGATGGAAACTATACCTTCCCCTTTGGACTAACTGTGGAGACGGACTTTGCATTCAAAGGAAATTACGGCTATGCCGATACATTCAAAAGAAAAGATTGGATCTGGAATGCCTCGCTGGCATACTCATTCCTTAAAAACAAGGCAGCAACAGTGAGTCTTAAGCTTTACGACATCTTGGGCAACGAGACAGGTATTGTCCACAATGCAGGTGCCTTTAGTATCAGTGAAAGCAATGTCAATGTCTTAGGACGCTATTTTATGGTCCACTTTATTTATCGTTTTGGAACACCTCAAGGAGAAGGTAGAGGTAACTCGCATGGCCGAGATCCTTATGGCCGACAAGGTGGTGCACATCGTAGCGGAAGATTCTAATCCTCCTATTACAAAAAAGAAGTAGCATAAAAAATCTCCTAGCAAAAAGAAACCTTCTTTTGCTGGGAGATTTGAATTGCAGAGGAAGCTCTATGACGAAAGTGTGGGGCTCATGCTAGGGTGAGTCGGAATGATCTTCTCTAGAGACTGTTGCAAAAGTCAACAGTCTCCCTAGTGAAAAAAATGGAGCCTTGCAGGCATAAGAGGTTAGCCATAGACGACTTCCTTAAAGGCATAGCGGTATAGCTTGTCGTCAGCACTATCCCTAAGTAGGAGTCTTCCCTCTAGACTGACTCCCTCTATAATGCCTTTAAAGGAGCACTTTCTTTGGACATCGTAGTAAGTCGCTTGTTCTCCTCTTTGGTAAAGTTTTGTCTCGTAGTATTGGTGCATAGCGCTTGCACCATTCGCATTAACTAATGCGGAGGAGTAATTTCGTTCTAAAGCCGTAAATAAAGATTGTCTTACCTGTTCAAGAGGTAGCGATTTACCTATGATTTCACACAAAGCGATAGGATTGGGAAGCTCCTTTGGAAAGTCGGTTTCGTTTACATTCAGACCCATGCCACAGAAAGAAGAGGCTATTTTGTCCTTTTGGAGAGTGTGTGCGATGAGAATACCTGCTATCTTTTTATTTTTCCAATAGATATCATTGGGCCACTTGACCTTTACATTGGAGGAAGTACTCCTCTTAAAGCCTTCAGGGGTAAGCCCCTCGGCCCACTCAGCAACAACTTCTGCCACAGAAAGAGCTACCCAGTCGGAAATACGAATGCTGTCTCTCGCATCTAGTGAGGTTCCTTTCAGCATAAAAGAGGGAAGTAAGTTTGCTCCTTTACTTGCGAACCATCCATTTCCACGTTGCCCCCTGCCCTTACTTTGATAGAGGGTGTCTATGCAGGCACCACTTGGCAAGGTGGAGTCTTCGTTTGCCATACCTTGTAAGGTATCGTAAGTGCTATCTATTGTATCAAAAATTTTGAGTAAGGTTATCTGGAAAGGAAGTTGCTTATCCGCTTTCATCTTTGTAATTTTGTAGCAACGACTAATTAAAGCAAAGGTAATGCAAAAACTACTCTTCGCTACGTTCAATAAACATAAGTGTACTGAAGTAGCTGCCCTTTTAGGCGATCGCTATGAGATCGTTATGCCCTCTGCAATAGGATATCACGAAGAGCCAGAAGAAGATGCTGATACACTTGAGGGCAATGCCCTCATTAAAGCTCGTGCTCTTTATCATTTTACCAAAGCATCCTGCTTTGCTGATGATACAGGGCTTGAAGTTGAAGCATTGGATGGAGCTCCAGGAGTACATTCTGCAAGATTTGCTGGGATAGCTCATGATGATACAAGCAACCGCCAAAAGCTTTTAGAGCTACTCCGCGAAGTCCCTGCTCCTCGTAAAGCGCGGTTTCGTACCGTTATTGCGTTTATCGATGCCGATGGTCATGAGCATCTTTTTGAGGGTGTTGTGGAAGGAAATATCATTGTAGAAGAGCGAGGGAATAGAGGATTTGGATATGATGCTCTATTTGTGCCCTTGGGGGAAGAACGCACCTTTGCAGAGATGTCTGAAGCAGAAAAAAATGGTCTCAGTCATCGTGCTAGAGCTATAGAGGCTTTCGCTGAATTTCTTGAAAAACGTAGTCATCTAGGCGGATTGTAATGCTGTTGTAGTACTTATATCCTCCATGTTTTGAAGCAAATAGACAGAGAATAATGATGAATCGACAGCTCCGCTTAATCCTCTTTTCCTTTTCCATATTACTTGGAGTCTCTTCTTCATGGCTCTTTGCCCAGGATTTTTTGTGGACAGAGATTGCAGGCTTCGGCAAACTGCAAGCTGTAGAGGAGGGGCAAAAAGAAATTTACCTTGTGAGCGAAGGTGGACTCTTTGTGCTTCCCGACAAGCAAAAAATGGACACTCTTTTGCCTATGGGATATTCCGAGGGTTTGATGCATCACGGGGTTAGTAAGATTAGCTATTTGCCCCAGCGAGAATCGCTTTTTGTGTACTATTCTTCTGGAGCATTTGACCTGATCTCAAAGGATGGCGTAGTCTCCAATATTGCTATTCGAGATAACCTTTCTCTGCAAAACAGATCATTGAGTCGTATTGTGTACTCTAATGATAAACTTTATTTGGCTGGAGGCTTTGGACTTTCTAGAGTAAACATAGAGCCGGCCACTATTGAGGCGACCTACTTTATTATGCAGTCTCTTCGAGATGTGGCTTGCTTAGGAAAAAAGCTCTATGTCGTGGATGAAAAGGGAAGTCTTTTGGAGGGAAATGAGGAGTACAATTTGCAGGATCCTTCACAATGGAAGTTTGTCAATATCCCCACCCTTGAAGGGAAAAAACTTTCTGCAATAGCAGCACTGGGAGAGGACCTTTTGCTTTTATTAGAGGAAGAGAAGCAACTAATTCGGTTTAACCCTAATACGAAAGAGATTAGGAAAGTTGAAGAAGACATACAGACTCTGCTGACGACGTCTCGAGGAGTTTTAGCCCATGGGAAGGATAGACTCGTTTTTTATGCTTATTCGGGCGATGTAAGAGTTTATCCTATTAATGGACAAGAGATACAGTGGGCTTCTTCTACTCAAGACGAGGAGACAGTCTATGTAGCAAGAGGAGAAAAGCTACTCCTTCTAAAAAAGAGTGGCGAGTATGCCGAAAAACAGATTGCCTATAATGGCCCAAGCACTAATCGTTTTTTTGATGCGACGCTTTCCCATGGATGCTTTTATTCTGTGGGAGGTGGAAGAAGTATTGATCGAAGTTGGATGATGGGATCTATTGCAATTCGGAACCTTGCTGGAGAGTGGTGTAATATCTCAAGAGAGGACCTCCCTGAACATCTGGGAGGACAGTTTTTTGACCCCGTGTCCATAGCGGTAGATCCACAAGACGAAACGCACTTTTATGTGGGCAGTTGGGGAGAAGGATTGTATGAGTTCCGAAATAATAAGTTTGTTGCTCGCCATGATAGCAGCAATAGTCCCTTGGTGAGTGCTTTGCCACAACGTGACGATGCTGATAGATATGTGAGAGTCTCCTCTCTTGCTTTTGATGCGAAAGGGAACCTTTGGATGACTCAGGGTAGTACGAAGAAAAATATTTGGATGCTTTCAAAAGAGGGCAAGTGGTCGAGCTTTGAATTCCCTGAGATTGCAGAGGTTAATGCATTTGATAAGTTTTTGATTATGCCGAGTGGAACAAAGTGGCTCAATATGGCTCACCGAGGACTTTCTGGTGTGCATGCCCTTTTTGTTTTCAACGACAACGGAACCCCAGAGAATAGAAGTGACGACAAGTCGTATTACTTTACGCAATTCCCCGATCGTACAGGGAAAAATATTGAAGCAAAGCGCTACTATGATATGGTCCTAGACAAAAAGGGAACGCTATGGATAGGTAGTGATAAGGGACCTTTAATTATTTCAGACTTAGAGGCTCCCATGCGAGTAGGACGTACACCTATAGCTACTCGCCCTGTAGGAGGTGTGGAGCCCAATCTTTTCTACGTTTTGGATAATGTACCAGTTAGCTCAATCGCCCCAGATGTGGTAAACAATAAATGGATAGGAACTTTAGGAGACGGGATCTATCTCTTATCTACTGATGGTACTGAGATTCTAGAGCACTTTACACAGTCCAATAGCCCTCTGATTAGCAACGAGATTATTTCCCTTTTGCTTGATGAAAAGACAGGGTTGCTCTATATCTCTACCGAAAAGGGGCTTATGACCTACAATACAGGGAGTAGAAGCTTTGAAAAGGAGATGAAAAAAGCCATTCATGCATACCCCAATCCTCTTAGACCCGAAGACCCAGACGAGATTACTTTCACAGGACTTGTCGCAGGGATGGAAATAAAAATCCTCAATGCAGGAGGTGAACTTGTAGTTTCGGCTTTTTCACCTGGGGCTACTTATCGATTTGTTCCTCGCTCTAACGATGGCTCCCGTCTACCAGCTGGAGTATACATGGCACTATTTTACGATTCGGCAAGCAAACTTTCTTACAGTATACGCTTTGCCATTATTCAATGATGTCGCAAATTCATAATCATAGCAATAATACAATGAAAAAGAAACTATTTCTGACCTTATGCCTTTTCGCATTAGGTCTTTTTACCACCTTGCCTATGACACTAAAAGCTCAGGCTCCAATACGTGCTGGTGACGCAAAGTTTGGACTTACACCCCAGCTGCTCCAGAAACTGAAGGCTTCATACAAGGAAACGTCTACCGACAAAGCCTTGCAAAATATGGTAGTCGCCAATGGAATGGACTTTTCCAACTCCCAAAAAGGAGTTACTCTTGACGGAGAGTTTTCTCACAAAGTGGAAAGTAAAGGGATCACTGACCAAAAAAGATCAGGAAGATGCTGGCTTTTTACAGGACAGAATGTGCTTCGTGCAGAAGCAATGAGAGTCTATAATCTAGGCGAATTGACCTTCTCACAGAACTACAACTACTTTTGGGATCAACTTGAAAAGTCTAATCTTTTCCTGCAAGCTGTAATTGATACACGATCGCTCCCCATGGACGACCGCAAAGTAGAGTGGCTATTCCGTCATCCTATCAATGATGGAGGTCAGTTTACGGGCATCAGCGATAATTTTATGAAATATGGCGTTGTGCCGAGCGAAGTAATGCCCGAAACAGCCTCAAGCAACAATACTGCTAAGCTATCTAGTTTAATTGCAGAGATATTGAGACAAGAGGGAATCCGAATCCGAGAGGATGCGGAAAAAGGAAAAAGTGAAGCCTTGCTGATCGAGAGAAAAGAAAAGGCTCTTTCTGCAATTTACAAGCTCCTTGTGCTCAATCTAGGAAAGCCTACAGAAAAGTTTACCTATACTCTAAAAGATAAAGAGGGAAAAGCTATAAGCACTAAAGAGTATACTCCTCAAAGCTTTTACCAAGCTCTCTTTAAGAGAGATATGCGTACTAGCTATGTGATGCTGATGAACAACCCTACACTACCATACTACAAAGTATATGCTATCGAATATGATAGACATATGTATGATGGAGTCAATTGGACCTACATAAATCTTCCTATGGAAGAAATAAAAGAAATGGCAATTGCTTCCATCAAAGATAGTACCATGATGTACTATAGCTGTGATGTGGGTAAGCAACTTGATCGTAAAACAGGTGTACTTACGCTCCATAATTTTGACTATTCCTCCATTGCTGGCATAGAGCTTAATATGGACAAGAGAGAGAGAATCGCTACCAATACTAGTGGCTCTACTCACGCTATGACACTTATGGCTGTAGATCTGGATGCAAAGGGCAAACCCACGAAGTGGATGGTTGAAAATAGTTGGGGTGCAGATAGTGGATACAAAGGACACCTCATTATGAGTGATGAGTGGTTTGATGCCTATACATTCCGAATTGTTGTGGACAAAAAGTACCTAACTGCACGAGCTAAGGCTCTTCTCAGTCAAAAGCCAGAGCTTCTTCCTCCTTGGGATCCTATGTTTATGCAGGATAAATAACGAAAGGTCTTTGTAAATACACACTAGCTATATGCCCCGAAGAGCAAACCCTCTTCGGGGTATTTTTGATGAATGCTTTTCTAGAGTATGGCAAATTTGTACGGAGAACGGAGCTTTTACACTTTGAGACTGTTGCAAAAGTCAACAATCTCTCTTTGAAAAAAAGAGAAGATCTCGAAGAGAGGGGAAAAGGTATAATAAGCCCTGTCTTTAATGCAATAGATAGAACCTAATACGAGCGGAAAAGAAAACTAGAGTCGTAAGAAAACATCGTAACTTTGCATAAGCTATCGCTACAGATGGAGCGAAAAGCATGCTAATTTGAATAAAGCTATTTGAGTAAAAAGAAAATGGATAAAAAACTTGTAGAAGCTGCAAGAGCCTATCACGCTCTTCCCCAACCTGGAAAAATAGAGGTTACACCTACAAAACCACACCATACACAGAGAGATCTTACTTTGGCTTATAGCCCTGGGGTTGCGGTCCCTTGTCTAGATATTGAGAAAGATGCTGAAAAGGCATACGATTATACTTCTAAAGGGAATCTCGTGGCTGTAATCTCAAACGGTACAGCTGTGCTCGGATTGGGTGATATCGGTGCAATGGCTGGGAAACCAGTGATGGAAGGAAAAGGATTGCTATTCAAGATCTATGCTGGAATTGATGTCTTTGATATAGAAATCAACGAAAAAGATCCCCAAAAGTTTGTAGAGATCGTTCGTTCTATGGCTCCTACCTTTGGGGGAATCAATTTGGAAGATATTAAAGCTCCTGAGTGCTTTGAGATCGAAGAGACTTTGAAAAAAGAGCTTGATATACCTGTGATGCACGACGACCAGCATGGTACAGCAATAATATCGGCTGCAGGTCTTTTGAATGCACTCGAAATAGCCGGCAAAAAGATAGAAAATGCTAAGATCGTGCTGAGTGGTGCAGGGGCTTCTGCTCAGTCTTGCTGTAAACTCTACATATCTCTCGGAGCTAAAGTTGAAAACATTGTAATGGTCGACTCTAAAGGAGTCATTACAAAGGATCGTGCAAACCTCGACGAGCGAAAAGCTTACTTTGCAACTGCCCGAACGGAACTTCGTACCCTTGCTGATGCTATTGTGGGAGCCGATGTTTTTGTTGGACTTTCTAAGCCAGGGGTGCTTACCCAGGAGATGATACAGCAGATGGCTCCTAATCCTATTGTTTTTGCATTGGCTAATCCAGATCCCGAGATCTCTTATGAAGAGGCGATTGCTGCAAGAAGCGATATAATGATGGCCACGGGAAGAAGCGACTATCCTAATCAGATCAACAATGTGATAGGATTCCCGTATATTTTCCGAGGAGCTCTAGATGTGCGGGCAAAGGCTATTAATGAAGAAATGAAAATAGCTGCCACCCTAGCCATTGCAAAGCTTGCCCAAGAACCTGTACCTAATGAAGTGATCAGTGCTTATGGCAATATACCTCTTCATTTCGGAAAGGAATACTTTATTCCGAAACCTGTAGATACTCGACTTATTGTACGTGTTTCTATGGCAGTAGCTAAGGCGGCTATGGAGTCTGGTGTGGCTCGAAAACCTATCACCGACTGGGATGCATACGAAGAGTTTCTAATGGATCGTATAGGCAGGATGACACATCTTACAAGAAGGTTGCATGATGCTGCTAAGTTGCGTCTCCGCAAGATCGTATATGCTGCTGGAGAAAATGTGAATGTCCTCAAAGCAGCTGCGGAGGTTGTACATCAAAATCTTGCAATACCTGTCTTGTTGGGTACACCTGCGCATATTCAAAAGCTAGCTAAAGACAATGAGATATCTCTTGATGGTATTGAAATTATCAGCCCTAGAAGCCCTGAATATAAAGGCAAAAGACTACAATATGCGGAGCAGTATACGAAACAGAACTGGAGAAAAGGAGGTGTCCTCAATGAAGCTCTAGATCGAATGTTTGATGCCAACTACTACGGTATGATGATGGTACAGTGTGGGGATGCTGATGGACTCATTACGGGATTGTATTCCAATTACCATTATCTTTCGCAAGTAGCTCGTTCGACGGTGGGAATAGAAAAAGGGCACAATTACTTTGCTACTATGCACCTCGTTGTGCTTAAAAGTGGTCCTCTTTTCCTTGTGGATACGTTGATTAATCAAAACCTCAAAGCCGATACCCTTGTAGATATTTCTGTATTGGCTGCAGAAAAAGTACGTTGCTTTGGGATTAAGCCTCATGTTGCCCTGATCAATTTTTCTGATTTTGGGAGTGATGATGCCGATTCTTCTCAAGAAGCGCGCAAGGCTGTTTCTATTCTTCACCGCGACTACCCCTATTTGTCGGTTGATGGAGAAATGCAGATCAATACAGCCTTGAACACGAAGTTGAGAGACCAAAGATATCCAGATAATAAGCTCCAGGGAAAACAGGTAAATATTCTTGTCTTTCCTAGACTATCTGCTGCCAATGCATGCTATCAACTGCTGAAGACTCTAGGCAATGCTGAGGAAGTTGTGGGTCCTATCCAGATAGGACTTGCTAAGCCCGTGTACTTTACAGACCACGATGCTACGGTCAAAGAAATTGTTGATATCACGGCTCTGGTATCCATTGACTCTTCGGCTTGTATACTTTAAATCATGTAGTTAAGAAAGGACTTAGATCGTTTTATCTGCTGGCAGAGGAAGCTGTCGTAAAGGTGTCCTTTCTCTGAGAAGAGGCAAATTTGTTAAGAGGATAGAAAAGGTAAGCGAGAAAGTTTCTTTTCTCTCCTCAGGAGATCCTAATTGAATAGTACTGAAGACCTACGAGTCCTTCAGTGCTATTCTTAAGGAGCTGTAAGGTTGTAAAGGCTCTATCGAGTCTTACGCTACACGGAGAAAGCTGTATTGGGAGCATTGAATGAGGTCTTGCCATCTTGCTATTTTACTCTCGCTAGCCCCCTCTCAAAAAAAAGAAGTAACTTTGAAGCAATGAGTAACCAAAAGACCACTACCAAAGTACAATTTAGTAGCCAGCTCGCTACTTGTCGCACCCTTTTTGAGAAGAAGCTTTATGATTACAAAGCTTCGTGGAGGGCTCTTCGTCCCTCCTCTCTCACTGATCAGATCCTTATAAAAGCCCTCAGAATCCGAACGGTGAGCACAAAAGGTGAGAGCCTTGTTGAAGACTCTATTAAAGACGAATTCATCGGTATTGTGAACTATGGTATTATTGGGATGATACAGTGTGAACTTGGTGTGGCTGATGAAGTGGATCTTTCCAACGAGGAGGCTTTGTTGCTATATGATCGCTTGGCTGATGAAACACAAGAACTGATGTTTCGAAAAAATCACGATTACGGAGAGGCGTGGCGAAAGATGAGAATCTCTTCCTTTACAGATATTATTCTTACCAAGCTTATCCGAATTAAACAAATAGAAGACCTCAACGAAAAAACAAAAGTGTCTGAAGGGGTCGTGCCTAATTATCAAGATATAGTAAACTATGCTATTTTTGCACTCATTCGCTTAGAGGAACAAAACGACCAAGTTATCCATGACTAGCGGTTACAAAAGTTATAGAGCTACACGTTTCTTAGGAGGGATATCTCAGTATATTCTTGCTGCACTCTTCCTTTTTTCAGGCTTTGTGAAGGCAGTAGATCCTGTTGGCACAGCTCTAAAGTTAAGTGATTACTTCACAGCCTTTGGTTTAAGTGCTTTGCGTGGACTTTCCCTTTCTTGTGCTGTTGGGCTTATTGTCGTAGAGTTTTCGCTTGGTGTTTTGCTCCTTATGGGACTTTTCCGACGCTTTACTCGTTGGGCGGTTCTCGTTCTGATGAGTGCCATGACTCTGCTTACATTCTATATCTTTCTTTTTGAGCCTGTTGCTGACTGTGGCTGTTTTGGTGACTTTCTTAAAATAAGCAATCGGGCAACTTTCCTCAAAAATCTTTGTTTTATGGTACCTACTCTTTTCTTATTTATAAAGAAAAGGGCTTGGCATCCATCATTTGGGAGTCGCCCGATACAGTTTTCATTGTTGGCTTTGGGCTTGTTTGGAATAGGCTTTTTTATTCAGCAAAACCTAAGGCATCTTCCTCTTTTTGACTTCCGACCTTTTCGTGTAGGTAGCTCTCTTGCTGAATTAGTCCTTCGCCCAGAGGGGGCAGCAGAAGATCTCTATAGGTACCAATTTATTTATGAAAAGGAGGGGAAAAAGGCACTTTTTGAGGCAGATAGTCTTCCTGATAGTACATGGCAATATGTAGATACACAGATGACGCTTCTTGCTGAAGGTTACCACCCTCCTGTAGAAGATTTCGTTTTGTTTAGGGACTACGAAGACGTTACGAGGGAGTTGATCGGTAACCAGAACTACAATATGATATGGGTTCTGGCTCCTCATTGGGGGAAAGCTTCAAAGAAAACGATTGAGGCGATCAATCAATTGTACAAATATGCCTCTGACAATGGAATTCTTTTCTATGGGATTTCGGGTAGCGATGAGCAAGAGATAGCACTGTGGAAGGAGAAGAGTGCGGCTAAATATCCTATGCTATTGCTTGATGCATCAACCATTCAAACTATATCCCGGGCAAATCCTTCAATACTCTTTCTAAAAAAAGGAGTTATCCAGGCTAAAATGAATGCTCTAGACCTTAGAGAAGGCAACATAGAGGCTCAGGTAAATGCTCTATTTGAGAGTGAGAAACCTCTTTCACAAAATGCTTTGCTTAGGCTTCTCCCACTCTCTCTTTGGTTTATTCTTACACTTGTTGGGCTTATCATAGCTCGGGAGCGATTGCAGACCCCTTATACATTTTAACCTAACGACAACGCTAGATAATCAATACAAACTCGTAATCTTTTTTATACACTATGAGACAGAAAATAGTTGCAGGCAACTGGAAAATGAATAAGACCCTTAGCGAAGGGATAGCTTTAGCAAAGGATCTCCAGCAAGTTCTCCTCGAAAATAGACCTTCTTGCAGGGTTATTTTAGCCACACCATATATTCATTTAGCTTCTTTAGCAGACTTTTTGAAGCAGGATCTAATTGGTCTTGCTGCACAAAATGTAGCCAATCATCAGGAGGGGGCTTATACTGGGGAAGTGTCTGCTAAAATGATAGCTTCTGTGGGCTGTCAATACACTCTTGTGGGGCACTCTGAAAGAAGAAGTTACTACCATGAAACTGGCGAAATACTTCGTGAAAAAGTTGAGATAGCTCTTGAAAATGGACTTACTCCAATCTTTTGTGTTGGCGAACAGCTTGAAGATCGCGAGGCAGGACGCCAAAACGAGGTGATCTCAAAGCAACTCCAAGAGGCTCTCTTTGGACTCAAGAGCGAGCAGTTTAAAAATATCATCCTTGCATATGAACCCGTTTGGGCAATTGGTACAGGGAAAACAGCTACTCCAGAAGAAGCTAATGCAATGCATCAGCATATTAGAAGTGAGGTGTCTAGATGTTATGGCGAAACTATAGCCAATGAAACCTCTATTCTTTATGGGGGGAGTTGCAACGCCTCCAATGCAAAAGAGTTATTTGCAATGAGCGATATTGATGGTGGTCTTATTGGTGGAGCGTCACTTGCCGTGGAGAAGTTCCTCCCTATCATTGAAGCCCTACATTAATTTGCCTGGGGATTAACCCGAAACAATTTCACAAACTATGAAAAGCTTACTATATAGTAGGGAGAGTCGCGTTATTGTCCTTTTCTCGGCTTTTCTCTTTTTTTCGCTACATCTAGTCGTTGCACAGAGTGCACCAGAAGCACCGCCAAAAGATATTTTTGAGGCGCTATCCAAACGTAGCGAAGATACAGGAGATATTCTTATAAGGCAGCCGCAGCAGCTCAGAAAACTTGTGGGTAAGGTGGCTGTAAAAGAATTTGTAGGTGAGAAAGAGGGGGAAAAGTTTAACCTTACCCATGGCTATAGGATTCAAGCTTACAATGGTAATCTTCCCAATAGTAAACAAGAAGCGTACCAACGAGCCAATACTTTGAGTAAACTATTCCCTGGTCAGGTGTGCTACATTACCTATAGAGCTCCATTTTGGCGTCTCGTGATGGGAGATTATGCTACCATTGAAGAGGCCCGAGAAGCCTTGTCTGATCTCAAAAGAGTAGCTCCATCTGCCATGATCAGTGAATTTTACATTGTGAAAGATAAAATAAGAACCCAACACTAATTTCTCCTTTACCAATCTTTTTTTCACTATGATAGAGGAAATTGCAAAAAATACAGGACTTACAGAAGAGCAAGCAGCTGAACTTCTAAGCCTAAATAAAAGAATCTTGGAGCTATTAGGTGAAGATCCTAATCGAGAAGGACTCCTAAAAACGCCAGAAAGGGTTGCTAAGTCGCTTCGTTTCCTTACTAAGGGATACAGAGAAGACCCTGCTGCGGTGCTCAGGGCTGCGACATTTAGAGAAGATTATCAACAGATGGTGATCGTCCGAGATATTGACTTCTTTTCACTCTGTGAGCATCATATGCTACCATTTTTTGGAAAGGCGCACGTAGGCTACATCCCCAATAAATATATTACGGGACTTAGCAAGATACCTCGTGTGGTAGATATATTCGCACGTCGACTACAAGTGCAAGAGCGATTGACAACACAGATTAAAGATTGCATCCAAGAGACTCTCAATCCTCTAGGGGTAATTGTCGTGATTGAAGCACGACACATGTGCATGCAGATGCGTGGAATTGAGAAACAAAACTCAATTACTACGACTAGCGATTTTACAGGAGCTTTTGCCGATAAGACAACAAGAGATGAATTCCTCAATCTGATTGAGAATAGACACAGTTAACAACAATATAGTCTGCAAGATAATGTCGTATTTCCAAATTTCAGCTTTTTCTCATGGGAAAAGTAACTTTAAGGCTGTTGTCGCTGGCAAAGGAACGGATTCCTGTCGAATCCTTGGAGAAATACTCCTCGAAGCGGCTCAACTTCCCAAGGATATTGTCTATTCCTTTTTAATTATGGACGATAGTGGAGACTCTATCAAAGAGATCTTCGCTGATGACTCATTCATTGAAGAGGGTAATAGCTCCTTTGCTGTGGTAGATGAGTGTAGTGTGGATGAATTAGCCTCGCTAGCGAAAGGACATACTTGTCTTTTTGTTTATGATGCTATCTCGGGGGACTCCTTTAACCTTATGCTCTCTGAACTGAAAGCTCCTAAAGCAACTTTTAGCACAAAGATACTTTCGGTAGAAGGCGAAGCACCTCAGTTTCTTGCTGAGGCATTTGACCCTCTTCTCTTAGACTCTCTGGAAATAGAAGAAGATGCTCTTGAAGATTTTAATGAAGATATCAACGAAGAGTATGAGGAAGAAATGTAGCTAAGCTGCTTCCTCCCCTAGATAAGGAGAAAATAACCACAGAAAAGGAATTGAGGATCGTTCTAATCAAGAGAATGGGGAAGCCTTTTATTAGGCTTCCCCTCTTTTATTCTTATTTATCTTATCGTACATCGTAGATGTACCATTTTCCCGCTTTATAAGCTCATCCTGTTTTAATTTAGGTGCCATCTTTTGTAGGTTACGGATTTGCTTTTCTAGGACAAAATCTGCGTAAGGCTGATAATCTTCAGTTTCGTAGAAATGGATTATAGCCGAACGATACTTTATGAAATCAGTATCTTCACAAGAATAAGTGGGGACAAGGTCAGCATTCATCAAAACTAAACTTTCTACCAGTCGTGACATCCTTTTGTTCCCATCCGAGAAAGGTTGCAATCTAGCAATATTACAATGTAAGTAAATGGCTCTCTCAATTGGGTTGGAAAAATCATACTGCTTTGCAAGGATCTCGTCAAACTTATGAGAGATAAACTCTGGGTTAGAAGAAGGCTGATAAGTGGTGGCGGTGATAGCCACAGAATGGTCACGTAGAACTCCTCTTCTTTCGTTAGGCAGTAAGTCCGCCATTAGTTGGCTATGCAATCTCAGGAGGGTTTGCTTGTCTATAATGGCCTTTCGCCTTAACTTGTTGATATGCCAAAGCTCCGAAATGAAGGTGTTGTATAGATTTTTCATCATCTTAGCATCCTCATATTTATGAATAGCTGTGAACCCATCCTTGAGTAGGCACTCTGTTTCTACGAATGTATAGGTATTACCCTCTATTTTGCTAGAATAATAACTCCACGCAATGGCAAGATTCTTAATCTCAGGTGACAAAAGGGAGGATAATCGACCGTTTTTACTCTCTAGAATAGTCTTCGCAACTTCTAGCTGTGTCTCATTTAGCACCTTCATAATACTGAGCTAACGTAGTTGGTAGATTGTTAATATCAAAATTCTAGTCGTTTTTTGAAACGATATTAGTTAGCATTCGGAATGTGTTCTGATAGGAACCCTCTTCTATAGGCAGGGTCTTATTTTTACGGAAGTTGTGCTCTCCTTTGTCATCAAGTAATAGGCTGAGCGCAGAGCAGTATCTCGCTTTGATTTTACGGACGAATTTTTACTTATAGCTTGAGCTGAAATGTATCTATCAAAATCACTCTTAGAAATTCTGTAAACACCTCCATTTTTTGCCTCAATTTCGCCACTTGCCACCAACCTGCGAGCTGACTTAATGGAAATAGAAAGCTTACTTGCAACTTCTTTGATTGTATACGCCATTATTTTTTTTGTCTCTTCACAAAGGTACAAGAAAAGGATTACTTCTTGCCGGAGAATACCCAATCAATTACCTTTCGATTGGCCTCGTCAACTTTACGTTCATCAAAATCGATGTAGATGTCGGTGATGGTATTTCCTCCGTGCCATCTTTTTTGGCTCGTCGGGTGTCAAGTTGTACTCTTGCATTCATATCTAATGTCGTGTTTACGTGTAGTTTAGTTCTATGGACAAGTAGCTTCTTTTGGTGTTCTAAATTTGCCCGTAATTTGCCCGAAGGTGCGTTATTTTGTGGAGATTTGTGGTCTTTTTGTGGCATTATTTGGCGGAGTTTACTTGCCAAAAGCCTTCCTAAAAGTGTGGGTCTCTACAGAAAAAGGAGTGCTAAGTGGCTGTGTACCAACTCTGCACTCCCTAAGTCGGGATGACTAGATTCGAACTAGCGACCCCACGCCCCCCAGACGCGTACTCTAACCGGACTGAGCTACATCCCGAACAAAAGCCTAAGCCTAACTTCGCTTAGGTTTGGCAAAGGTACATAGTATTTTTGAAACAAACAAATTCCCTTTGGGTACTTTCAAAAAGATCCCTAGCCTTCATTTGAAAAGTTCCGAGAGATTTTGGGAAATGTTCCGAGACATTTCCTAAAAAGTTCCGAGACTTTTAATTTAAAGTTCCGAGACTTTTATTTTAAAGTTCCGAGACCTTTAATAGTTTCATCGTAGTAGCTCTCAAAGGCTAGGCTTGCCACTCTTTAATGAGCATTTATTCCTCTTCGTTCTGTGCCAGTCTTAGATAGTAGTTGTAAAGTTCTTCTTGAGAGCGGAGCCATGGCTTGGGGTGGTTTTCTCGGCGAGGTTTGCCTTCGTTGTAGTTTACGTAGTGCGATTGAGAGATATCGCTCAAGCCAAGATCTACAATGGTCATGAGTTCGTTTTGGATGTCTTTATCATAAACAGGGGCCATCACCTCAATGCGACGGTCAAGGTTTCTCTCCATCCAATCGGCTGAACCAATATAATATTTTGTATTTCCGCCATTACCGAAAATAAGGATTCGGGAGTGCTCAAGGTAGCGGTCAATGATACCATATTGCACAATATTGGGACTAACCCCGTCCACTTGAGGCACAAGTGAGCAGTTTCCACGAACGAGAAGCTTAATTTCTACACCAGCTCTTCCCGCAGCATAGAGTTTAGCGATAATTCGTTCGTCAGTGATGTGGTTGATTTTGATTTTTATGAAGGCCGTTTTTCCTGCTTTAGCGTTTTTCATCTCTTTGTCAATTAGAGCGATTAACTTGTTGTGCATATTTTGGGGAGAGACAAGCAAATGAGAAAAGCGAGGCGAAACAAAGGGGCGCTCAATAAAGTCTAGCACCTTTCCTACTTCCTGTACAATCTCTTTGCGTGCACTCATCATCATATAGTCGGTGTAGAGTTTGGCTGTTCCTTCGTGCATATTACCTGTGCCTATGCATGCAATAGCCCCTTTTTTGCAAGATATATAGACCAGTTTGCTGTGCACCTTGAGAGCTTCAGGTCCAAATACGACGCGGATACCAGCCGCTTCCATTTCTCTACTCCATATGAGGTTGGCGGGTTCGTCAAAACGGGCAAGAAGTTCAACTACAGCGGTTACTTTCTTGCCATTAGCCGCAGCTGCCTTAAGAGCTTCTACCACATGGGAGCCTTTTGCAAGGCGGTATAGAGTTACCTTTATTTCATTGACATCGGGTCTAATCGCAGCTTCACGGAGAAGACGAAGAAAACAATCAAAACTTCTGTAAGGAAAATGAAGGCCTCTGTCTTTCTTTAGGATCTCGTCAATTATACTTTTAGAGAAATTGAGGTTACATCCTTGCAAGGGGAGTTGTGGCTTATTCTCTAGGTCGGGTCGATTGAAGAGGGGAAGTGACATAAGGTCTTTGCTATTGTGATAGCGTCCCCCACTTATTTTTGCATCGTATTGGTCAATTTCCGCGAACCGAGTCAGTTCACTTTCTATAGATTTGGGCATTGTCCGATCAAAAACCAATCGGAGTAGCTCGCCATGCTCACGCGATTTAAGCCCTCTTGAGATCTTTTGCATGAGTCCGAAACGGATATCTTTGTCAAGATCCATTTCGGCATTTTTAGTAAACTTAAAAGAGTATGCTTTGAAACTATTGAAGTCGGCTCCTATAAAGATGTAGGGCATGCAAAATCGAATAACGTCATCCAAGTACATAAAGAAGAGTTTTCCTTCTTTGTCTTTGAGTCGAAGGAATCGACCAAATTTATCGGTCGGTACTTTGATGAGGGCAATTTCTTCTTTTTCAATTCTATTGGAAGAAGAGATCTTTTGAAGGTCCACTGCGAGGTATAGAGCTTCATCCATCTCTTCGCTGGAAAACTTCATTCGCTTGAAAAAAAGGGGATTGGTACTCCCACTGAGCTTGTCAATGTAAAAGCTGAGAACCTCTTTTTGTTGATCCAGAGTGAGATCTTGTTCATTGATTAGGAAGATCCCCTCTTTGGCTAAATCTTTGACGAGAAGGTTGTAGGCCTCTTCAAATTCGCAAGCATATTTTTCAACGATCTTATAGATCTCGCGGAGTGTGCTACGCGCACGTTCTCTTCCCTTCTTGGAGATCGCTTTTTTGTAGAGAGCTTCCTGTTGCTGAGCAGCTACTCTTACGCGAAAGTATTCATCAAGATTGTTACTATAGATCCCAAGAAAATTGAAGCGTTCTAAAAGCGGAACATCCTTTCGCTTAGCCTCTTCAAGAATGCGATGATTGAAATAGAGCCAGCTTATGTCGCGCTCTACAAATGGTAAGTTTCCTTTGTTTTGTTTGATAATCATGGTCATAGTGTTTATTATTGTACGATGTTCCTCTTCTACAAAGTAAATAAGAAAGATTTACAATGCTGTTGGATTTTCGTAATTTACAATTACTTGGAAAGATTTTGTTCTCCTCATTCTCTAGTCTTACCGATTAAGATTCATTCCTATATAGAGACTGTTGCATAAAGGCGAATCGCTGTGTT
>KQ959279.1:128518-144933 GCA_001552775.1 Bacteroidales bacterium KA00251 | reverse complement strand
TGTGAGACTGTTGACTTTTGCAACAGTCTCATATAGCGATTCTGTGCAGTAAAATAAATTTGCAGAGAGAAGAAAAGAGGCCTAAGCGTAAAACATGGTATTCTATTTGTTTGTACCTTTGTATAAAGGTGAAAACTCCTCTAGAAAGAGAGGAGTCTACGCCTCACTTTTAACCGCAAATATAATAACAAGTATAAAGTATGAACTATCTAACACGCGAAAAACTCGTGATTATCGGAGCTGCAGGGATGATTGGCTCTAATATGGCTCAGACAGCAGCCATGATGCGTCTAACTCCTAACCTTTGTCTCTACGACCCTTTCGCTCAAGGATTGGAGGGCGTGGCAGAAGAGATTCGTCACTGTGCCTTTGAAGGACTCAACCTCACCTTTACTACAGATATAGCCGAAGCACTCAAGGATGCACGCTTTATTGTTTCTAGTGGAGGGGCTCCACGTAAAGAAGGAATGACTCGTGAAGACTTACTTGCAGGAAATGCAAAAATTGCAGCAGCATTGGGGGATAATATCAAGAAATATTGTCCCGATGTAAAGCATGTGGTGATTATTTTCAACCCAGCTGATGTTACAGGATTAGTAACACTTGTACATTCTGGCTTAAAACCTTCACAAGTAACTACTCTTGCAGCATTGGACACTACACGTCTCCAAAGTGAATTGGCTAAGTACTTCGGTGTATTGCAGTCTGAAGTTACAGGCTGTCGTACCTACGGAGGACATGGCGAGCAGATGGCCGTATTCGCCTCCACCGCCAAAGTAAAGGACACCGCCCTTACAGACCTTATCGGTACAGATAGACTGCCTCGTGAAGAGTGGGAGGCACTTTGTCAACGTGTGATAAAAGGAGGTGCCAATATTATCAAACTTCGTGGACGCTCAAGCTTTCAAAGCCCAGCTTACGTTTCAATAGAAATGATCGCCTCTGCTATGGGTGGTACGCCTTTTACGAAACCCGTTGGGTGCTATATCTGCAATGAAGAGTATAAAAATGTAATGATGGCTTACGAAACTGTCCTAGATAAAGAAGGAGTGCATACCAAAGAGGTAAAAGGTCTAGCTGAAGAAAAGGCCAATCTTGATAAGAGCTATAAGCATCTTGTAGAGATGCGTGATACGCTCATAAAAATGGAAATCTTGCCTCCAGTGGAAGAGTGGCATAAAATAAATCCCAATCTTTAAGCATCTTTTGGTGCAGCACAAGAGTAAATACTTTTATTATCAGTGTGATTTGAAGAGAGGAACTAGATTGCTAGTTCCTCTCTATTTTTAGGTCAAAGGAGAAAAAGAGGAGGGAGAAATAGGGGAATAAAAGCACCTTCCTGCTTTCATATTCATGTTGCTTTATTCCCAATGGTACAATTGCTTTTGAGGGGCTTTCAGTAAGCTGCATACTTGCTACCTTTCTAAGAGTAGAAGAACCTCTTTGTAGAGACTTTATTGCTGTATTTCTCCCTTGTCACGTGGTTTTCAATGAGTGAAATGAGGA
Organism: Bacteroidales bacterium KA00251; assembly: GCA_001552775.1. Lineage (GTDB taxonomy): Bacteria > Bacteroidota > Bacteroidia > Bacteroidales > Porphyromonadaceae > Porphyromonas. The sequence continues at coordinate 143,427 of KQ959279.1, read as the reverse complement.
GTGTAGCAACTTTTAAACGATCATTCTTAACCTCTTTTTACTGCAAGCCAATTGATTAAGAAAAGAGTCTGCACCCCTTTTTTTTACAGTTTTACAATTAGGTGAAATTTTGCTACCTTAGCAGTGTAAAATGAGCGAATCTTTCAATATAAGACAATCAGCCGAAGCGGTTACGACCGATAGTGCCCTAGAGGAAGCTCTTCGTCCTTCGGGATTTGGTTCCTTTAGTGGACAGGATAAGGTTGTGGAGAATCTCTCCATCTTTGTGGAAGCTGCATCACGAAGAGGGGAGGCTCTTGATCATGTGCTTCTCCATGGCCCCCCTGGGCTTGGCAAAACTACGTTATCGCACATAATTGCCAACGAGCTAGGTGTAGGGCTTAAGATTACATCTGGACCTGTCTTAGATAAACCGGGGGACTTGGCGGGACTTCTTACTTCTTTGGAGCCTCGAGATGTGCTTTTTATTGATGAGATTCATCGATTGAGTCCCATTGTAGAAGAGTATCTTTATAGTGCAATGGAGGACTTTCGTATTGATATAATGATCGATAAAGGTCCTGGAGCTCGGTCTATTCAAATAGATTTAAACCCCTTTACTCTTGTAGGAGCTACTACTCGTAGTGGTCTTCTTACAGCTCCTCTTCGTGCACGCTTTGGTATCAATTTGCACTTGGAGTATTATGATACGAAGACCATTCAGAAAATTATCAAGAGAAGCGCAGATATACTGCAAGTCGCCTGTAGCGAAGAAGCAGCAGAGGAGATAGCCTCACGAAGTAGAGGAACCCCACGCATTGCCAATGCTCTGCTAAGGAGAGTGCGCGACTTTGCGGAGGTGAAAGGCAATGGAATGATAGATCGTGCGATTTCGGACTATGCTCTTGAAGCGTTGCATATAGATCGCTATGGACTAGATAGTATTGATCATAAGATACTCCTTACTATTATTGAGAAGTTTGGCGGAGGACCTGTGGGACTTAATACCATTGCTACAGCTCTCAGTGAAGATCCTGGAACAATAGAGGAAGTGTATGAGCCTTTCCTCATTAAAGAAGGCTTTATGGTGCGAACTCCCCGTGGAAGGGAGGTCACATCATTGGCTTATTCACATTTTAATAGAACCCCTAAAGCTGTGACAAGGGGGCTGTTTGATGAAGTTTAACTGCAAGAATAAGATTTGACTATGGCAAACAAGAAAGAACAAACGAATATGCAGAAAAAAGAGGTGAGAAAAGCCAGTAAGAAAATAGACCACCTCGACCGAAAGATACTCTCTATCATCACAAAGGATGCACGTACCCCATTTAGAGATATTGCAGATCGCTGTAAGGTGTCTCGTGCAGCCGCTTATCAACATGTGATAAGAATGATTGATAGAAAGATCATTACGGGAAGTGGCTATACTGTTAATCCCAAAGACTTAGGCTATAGTACTTGTACTTATGTGGGAGTGAGATTGGAGAAAGCAATGCTCTACAATGAAGTGCTACCCAAGATCAGTGCCATACCACAAGTGGTAGAGTGTCACTATACAACGGGTCCTTACAACATGCTGGTCAAGCTTTATGCGATTGATAACGACGACTTGATGGACATTCTAAGCAATCAGATTCAGTCGATTTCTGGAATCTCATCAACCGAAACATTAATTTCCCTAGCACAAGGCTTTGTAAGGAGTATGCCTATACCTGGAGTCGATACAGACTTTGATATAGAGTAGAGTCCTCTTTTCTTCTTGCAAGAAGAGTCTTTTGTTTTTTTTAGCTAAAGGTGTGGAGAGAGACTTCGGCTCTTTCCACTGCTAAATTTTTGGCTTAATGCCAACGACTCTTTAGTGCTACATTTTGTTTGGCGATTCTCTTTGTGCGCTAGTTTATCCCTTGTACTCTTTTTTTAGCAGTGTCTACAATAAAGCTTTCTGAGCTATGCCAATCCATTAAAAAGTGCATAACGCACTTTTATAATGGCACCTACAATATCGTGGCTGAGACGATGGATGTGAAGATCCCTCCAAGTGGGGGACATTGCTATATGGAACTGGTGGAAAAAGATGAATCAGGGAAAACAACGGTGGCGCGAATGCAAGCTTCAATGTGGGTCAATGATGCACGCCGCGAGCTTCCCAAGTTCCAAAGAACGACAGGTGTCCCATTTGCTACAGGCTTGAAAGTGCTGGTGAAGGCAAAACTCATTTACCATGAAGTATATGGTCTTTCCTTAAACATTATAGCGATCGATGGTACCTATACTCTTGGAGATATTGCAAAAAAAAGACAGGAGCTGATCAATAGGCTAAAGCAAGAGGGGATATACGACCTTAATCGTGGTCTGAATTTACCCCAGCCAGTGTACAATATCGCTGTGATATCGTCGCAAACAGCAGCAGGATGGGGCGACTTTCAAGACCAACTTCTCCATAATCCCAATGGATTTCCATTTCGGTGTCAGCTTTTTACTGCTCTTATGCAGGGAGAAAAAGCCCCTGAAAGTATTATCTCTGCACTTGATGAAATAAAAGCCACTGCTTCTCATTTTGATATAGTGGTAATAATAAGGGGAGGCGGAGCACAAAGCCATTTGCAAGATCTAGAAACCTACGATTTGGCCCGTGCGGTAGCTACTTTTCCTATCCCTGTAATTACTGGCATTGGACACCATAAAGACGAAAATGTCCTTGACGAAGTGGCTTTTGCTCATTTCAAAACACCTACAGCGGTAGCTGGATACCTTGTTGCTCTTAGAGTGGCACTGCTAGATGCCGTAGAGAAGCTACAGGAAAAACTCTTCTTACTCCTTCAAGAAGAATACCAACGAAGTCAACAACTTTTGACAAACTTAGCTCTTAGGATGCCAGCTTTGCTCTCTTCAAAAATAGGAGATGAAAAGCAAAACTTAGAGCATCTGAAAGGGTACTTTCGCCAAGTACTTATGCAATCTATTCAGACTCATTCCAAAACCCTCAATGAGTCTACTACATTACTATTCCCCTCCATTTGTTATAAACTTATGCATTATCGCGAACAGCTCAACTCGCAGCAAGTGCTTCTTCTGCAAGTAGTGCGGGGCAATCTAAGCAATCAGTGGACGGAACTCAAAAATACAGAAAAGTTAGTCACACTTTTGCATCCTAAAAAAACGTTGCAACGTGGGTTTAGTATCGTTAAAAGCAAGGGTAAAGCAGTGAAAAGCGTCAACTCTCTTTTGAATGGAGAAAAGGTCGAACTCATCTTAGCGGATGGAACTGTACAAGCTGAGGTGAAAAAGCAATAAACTATTTTGGTAAAAAGTCCAAATTAGTCCCCATAAAGCGATAATTGGTCTTTAGATAATTAAGACTAATGGGGAAGTTATTTTGAGACTAGCAATGGTGTAACAGTATGAAAATGTTAGAAATGTTGTACCTTTGTGTAAGTACGAAAGGGAAATGACTATACTGAGTAACCGCTGGGAGCAAGATCCCTTAAAGAGAACACGCGCTACTCTTAGACCTCCTTATAAATATTAACAACAAAGTAAAGCAATATGAAGAAAAAGCTTTTTGTGCTCCTTTTTGCTTTTTTGCTCCCCTTTTCTATGATGGGACAGAAAGTAGGAGTAAAAACAAACCTTCTGCATTGGGCGACAGTAACGCCCAACCTATCTTTGGAAGTAGCACTTGGTAAGAATGTAACGATGGATCTTTACGGAGCTTACAACAACTTCCAGATTATGAAAGACAATGTAAAGTGGAAGCATTGGCTTGTACAGCCCGAAGTACGCATTTGGACTTGTGAAAGCTTTAATGGCTTCTTCTTCGGAATTCATGGTATGACAGGGCAATTCAATATGGGTAAACTAAAATTGCCACCCATCGCCTATACGTTCCAAAACAATATTTTGGAGAATCTCCCCACGAGACGCTATGAAGGATGGTATGCTGGAGCTGGTATTAGTGTAGGCTACCAATGGGTACTTGGTAATCACTGGAATATCGAACTGAGCCTTGGAGCTGGATACAATCATATTTGGTATCGTGAGTTTGAGGGACAAAGGTGCGGACCAAAGCTTTCTGAAGGGGAATCCAATTATGTTGGACCTACGAAAGCTACCCTTTCTTTTGTCTACTTCTTTAAGTAGAGACTAGTATTTCTAGAATCTACATATATCCATAAAAGACAATATCAATAAAATTTGATTGATAAAGACTTTCTAGATCAAGTAAAAAATGAAACTACAAAAGATATACCTTTTCATAGCGTTGCTACTATGTGGTAGTATAGCTCTATCCGCACAGACGAAAGTGGAGTATGGCAAGCAGAATACGAATGTAAATGTTGAAAAACTGAAAAATTCGTCAGGAAAAATCGAAAAGCTAAGAGTGACGATGGAAATGGATCTTGAGGGGCTAAAGCTAAAAGGGCAGCAGATGCTCGTTATTACTCCTCAGATTCAATCTTCTGACATGACGAAGTCGGCTTTTCTTCCTCAGGTAATTCTAGCTGGAGATACTCGTTTGAAAGTGCTAAAAAGGCAAATTAAATTTGGTAATATGCCTAAGGCATATAACGCACAAAGCAAAATCTATCGTGCAGAAGATTTCCGTACTAAGGGAGTAATTAAGTATGTAACAGAGATAAACTATGCAGATTGGATGAATAAGGCTGCCCTTGGTTTAGTGCAAACTATAGAGGGGTGTGCTTCATGTATCGCTCCTACAAGTATAGGCTTTGTACCTCTCTATGCGATCAAAACAGATCCTTATACTCCATCTTTTGCTTCAAGCTATGTGGCTCCAGAGGTAGAAGCTGTAAAAGAACGTGCAGAAAGTCTTGAGGCTTTCTTCAACTACAAGCTGGCTAGATATGAATTGCTCAAGGATTATAAAGGAAATAAAGCTGAGTTGCAACGTGTAGACAAGTTTGTGCGTGCCCTCAGAGAAGATAAGGATCTCACAGTTAGCGATTATACTATTGTGGGTTATGCTTCTCCAGAAGGTAACTTTGCGAGCAACCTTACCCTCTCAGACAATCGTGCAAAGACCTTTGCTTCTTATCTCAAAGAGGAGTACAACGTCCCCAACAGTAAGATGAAAGTATCTGGTAAAGGTGAAGACTGGGAAGGCTTAAAAAAAGCTGTGGCAAAAAGCGAAATAGGAGCAAAAAATCAGATCATTGATATTATAACAAAGACTAGCGATGTTTATAGTCGTAAGGCTAAACTAGAAAACCTCAACGGAGGAAGTACTTATAGCTACTTGCTAGCCAATTTGTATCCACCTCTTCGCCGTAATACGCTTACCGTTTCTTTTGTAGTGAAAGGGTTTAGTCTTGACGAAGCTCTTAAAGTGTATCGTACGCATCCCAATCGTCTCAGCCTTGAAGAGTTTTATCGTATCTCTGAATTGTTCACAAAAGGAGGGGATGACTTTATCGGAGTTTTCCGTACAGCACTCAAATATTTCCCAGATAGTGAGATTGCCCTTCTGAATACTGCTGCTGCATTGATTGATGCAAAACAGTTTATTGATGCGAAGGTTCTTCTTGATAAAGCGGGAGATAGTGCAGAGGTGCTAAGCAATTTGGGTATAGTAGCCTTTAACGAAGGAGATGTAGATACAGCTAAAAGCTACTTTGAACAAGCTCTAAAGAAGGGTTCAATAGCTGCAAAGGCTAACCTTAAAGAGCTGCAGAAGTACATAGAGTCTGTCCGCTAAGAGGTTCTCAATAATTCCGTGTCTTAGAAATAAGCCGAGAGAAAAGATCGGCATCTTATAAAGAGAGGTCTGAAGATTCATTATAATCTTCAGACCTTTTTTTACTACAAGATGCTACCAACAAAGAAAATTTAGAGTTATTTGTAGGGATTGCTCTAAAAATGATTTGGCAAGAGCAGATTTTTATATGGATGCTCGTTCAAGAGATAGGTTGTTTTTTGGAAAAAAAGTATATTTGCAAAAGGTTCTTCTCTGAGATAATAAGTTTTCAGAAAGAATCTTGAGATTGGAGATGAACCCTTTCTCTAGAGTGTGAAAAAACAAATGATAAAAGCTATACTTTGTGAGGAATTACTCCTCCATAGCACAAACATCTAGTAAAAATGACAATAAGAAAATTCTTTTCTCTCTCGGTGAGAGGATTTCTAGCAACTGCCCTTTCTGTGGTGTTTGCTTTTGCGCTTTCAGCACGCCCTGTAGATGTCCATTCCGCTAAAAGGATTGCTGAGGGCTTTTTCCATGCACGTACATCTCAACTTAGAGCTGGTGAAGATCAATCTATTAGACTAGAAGCGGTGTCTTTACGTACCTCTGATAAAAGCTTTACGTTAATCACTACAGAAGATCCCCTTTTACGCAGTGGGGCAGCAGTAGCACCAGCATCTTTTTATGTTTTCAATAGGGGTGTGAATGGTGGCTATGCTATTATTGCAGGAGATGATCTTCTTACCCCGATTCTTGGATATTCTTTGTCGGGACAGATAGATCTTAAGGATGCTCCTCAATACTTGCTTGGATTTTTTGAAAAGGTAAATCAGGCTATTGAAAATGTGCTACAGAGTGGTGATCCTATCGCACTTAAAGAGATGGCTCCTATAGCGGCAAAGTCAGTTAAAAAGGACTTTCCTACTACGGTTGAGCCTTTGCTTGGAGAGATAGCTTGGGATCAAGGATTCCCTTGGAATAAGCAGTGTCCTAATGTGAAAGATCAAATGGGCGTAACGATGAAGGCTCCTGTGGGTTGCGTGGCTACTGCAATGTCTCAGATTATGCGTTACCATGAATGGCCTACACAAGGAGAAGGGTCTTCTTCTTATACAGATCGTGGTAGTGCGGTTACGTTATCGGCAGATTATGGTAAAACCACTTATGACTATTCTCTAATGCCCAAGAGCCAAAAACATGGAAAGTTTACTGAAGCCGAAGAAGACGAAGTCGCCAAGTTGTCTTCTCATGCTGGAATCTCTGTTGAGATGATGTATGGAGCGAATGGTAGTGGAGCCTTTAGCTTTAATGTTGGGAAAGCTTTCAGAAACCATTTCAGATACGACAAAAATACCATGATTCTTCCGCGTGACGCCTATTCTACAGAAGATTGGTATGGTTATGTCTTTGGTGATCTTGCTGCAGGTCTTCCTGTCTATTATGCAGGAGCTGGCTCAGGTGGTGGTCATGCCTTTGTGTTTGATGGTTATGACAAGGATGGAAATGTGCATGTGAATTGGGGTTGGGCAGGAATGTCTAACGGATACTTCAACATGAATCTTCTTAATCCGAGTGCCCTAGGTACAGGTGGTGGTACAGGTGGTGGTTTCAATTATTATCAGAATTGTACGGTTAATCTCAAGCCAGATAAGACAGGCACCTCAGTGGCACCTAATGGTAAACTCTATTACGACATGTTTATTGTAAATATAGACGAAACCAAAAAGCAGATCGCTATAAATACCTTTAGATGCTTCCCCTACGATCTAGACTACAACAATGGAGAATTTGCGATTGCTGCGGAGGCTTTTGACGGAGGTGAGGTGATTGTAGGAAAAAATAGAGAAGACATATTTAATGCCACCTCTACACAACCTTATGTGAACTCATCACTAGTAGAGACTAGCTTCAGCAATTTGAAAGATGGTTATTATCTTATCCACCCTGTGTATAAGGTCAAGAATAAAGCTGGAGAAGATGTTTGGGAGCCTATTCTTTACTTACCCATGTACAAAAACTCTTCGCCTATACGTCATGCCCTAATTAAAGTATCGGGCAATGGTACAAAATGGGAAAAGGTTGCTGGGGTAAGTAACATGGAGAGAACTTCTATTGCGTTCACTACTCGTAAGGCTGCTGGCGAATCCTTCCTTTTCAAGGCTAATGGTATTGCTTCTGCTAAGCAGTCTGGACTTGAAAGTGTGCCTCTCCTCAACGGAGAAGAGCAGCAGCTTGTACTGAAGTCAGACAAAGTCAATATTGAAGGGTTCTTCAATACTCTTACTATTCAGAATGCTGGAATAAGTGAGCTACTTCTCAATGCTACAAGTAGTCTTACCAAGCTTGATATGAGAAACAATGAAATTAGCTATCTCAATGCTGGTCATATGCCTGAGATTGATAGTCTTGATCTAAGTTTCAACAAGCTATCTGTCCTTACACTTGATGGATGCGAAAAACTGAAATATATCAACCTATCGGGTAATCCTCTTGGTCCTAAAGAAATTGCACAGATTATTTCGTCTCTTCCCAAAAGACCCTATAACTCTAGAGGACGCCTAGTGCTGAGAGAGATCTCCGATACTCCTCATGCACAAGATGTGTGGGCATTTGCACCAGATGTGCAGCTTGCAACAGTGAAAAACTGGTGGGTCATGACGTATAACCCTGCAGATAATACGTATGGAGTATATAAAGGAGTTCCTTCTGGTGTTGAAGAAGTTGCAGAAGACGGTACCCCTAAACTCTATCCGTCTCCTGCTACAGATAGACTTTATCTTAAAGGAATAGAAGAGGGGGTAGCAATTGAGCTTTATTCATTGTCAGGAGAATTGTTGCTCACACAAAAAGCGATCCAAGGTACTAATGTCGTACTAGTTTCTGATCTTCCTCGGGGACAATACCTCCTCAAGGCTGGAGACTTTAAGCAGAAAGTAACCTTACAAAGCGAAAAGTAGTTCCCTACTGAAAATATAATAGATAAAACCTCAAGATTCTTCCTTTGGAAGGTCTTGAGGTTTTTTTTAGATAGTTTCTCTATATAAAAAAAGAGGAGTCTTTTTGGCATCCTTTGATGCCGAAAAGACTCCCTCTAACCATCAATCAAAAACTACATTACGATAGAAACACAGTGCAAAGATAGCTAAATTTGCCCTAAATTCTAAGTTTGTGATCCTTTTTGTGATGATAGCTTTATAACTTCTGTAAATAATGTGGAGGAAAATCAGATCTTTTTTTACTTTATGGGGTGTACGGTTTCACCCCAAAGGAGCTTAGATCTTACTACGTCTGCAAAGGATCGCTCACTAAGTTTGAGAATGTTAATCGTGTTGTCAGAGAGCTTAATTGTAAGAGGTTGCTTGGTGGAAAAGAGCATTGTCTTACCATCTATTGCTACAGCGAAGTTTGCAGCTCGACTTTCTACTTTTAGTGTGATTTCCACGTTGTTGGGAATCACCATAGGACGAAGCGTGAGTGTATGAGGTGCGATAGGGGTAAGTATTAGCACTTCGCTTCTAGGGTCGACGATGGGACCATTTAGACTGAGTGAGTATGCGGTAGAGCCACTAGGGGTTGCTATGAGCAAACCATTTCCTCTGTATTTTGCTAGAAAGTCTCCGTTGATCCATGCATCTACACTAATCAATGTCCCTGTTTCATCTCGTTCTATGGCGATTTCATTAAAAGCATTTCCCAATAGTGTACCCTCTTTATATAAGCTGATTAGTGCTCTTTTTTGGATAGTGTATTTTCCTTTTTTTAGACACTGTACCTGTTCAATCGCTTGTGAGGGGGTTAGCTCGGTAAGGAAGCCCAAGTTGCCACTATTGATCGGAAGTAGCGGTGTAGAGGGATCTGAAAGCCTATGCAGGCTACTTAGGAAAGTACCATCGCCTCCAAAGGAAACTGCAAAAATTACGTCGCTAGGGGCATCTCCTGTGAATTGAAGAGCTTCCTCTAGGGCATAACCTTGCTGGAGTAGAGTGGAATAAAGCGTACTCTCGTAGAGTAAGAGAAACCCACTTTCATTCAAAGCCTCAGCGAGAAGCATTAGCCGTTCCGCTGAACCTGGAATATGAGTGACTCCGAAAATAGCTATTTTCCCTTTTTGACTTGCTTTATTGACTTCATTTTTCCCCACTGAAGCTTTCATATCACCGATTAAATCACTACTTTTGTCACTAGCAAAGTTACTAATAAGATGACAAAGCTCAGTGTAAATATCAATAAGGTAGCTACGCTACGTAATGCAAGAGGGGGAAATGTACCTAATGTCCTCAAGGTGGCTCTCGATTGTGAGCGATTTGGAGCACAAGGCATCACTGTGCATCCCCGTCCTGATGAAAGACACATTCGCTACAACGACGTGCGTGAACTTGCGAAGGTTGTCTCTACAGAGTTCAATATAGAAGGTAATCCCATTAGACCCTTTATAGATTTGGTGTGTGAAGTGCGTCCTGCACAGGTCACACTTGTACCAGATGCTCCAGATGCTCTTACTAGTGATGCGGGCTGGGATGTAAAGAGTCATGAAGCCTTCTTGAGAGAGGTAATTCAGGAGTTTCAGCAGCATGGTATTCGTGTTTCAATCTTTGTTGATACCAACCTTGAAAATATTGAGGCAGCAGCCAAAGTGGAAACTAATCGAATTGAACTTTATACCGAACCTTATGCTACAGCCTTTGAACAAGGTTTAGAGGAGAAGGCAGTTATTCCCTTTGTTGCAGCTGCGAAGAAAGCACATGAAGTAGGCTTGGAGGTGAATGCAGGACACGATCTTAATCGGTTCAATTTGCCTTTTTTTGCAGAGAAGGTGAAGCCTCTTGCTGAGGTTTCTATCGGTCATGCACTCATATCTGATGCTCTATATTTAGGGCTTGAAGAGACGATCCGCCAGTACCGTCAGGCTTTAGAAATAGCTGAAAAAAGCCACGCCTAGCTTTGGCTGGCTCCATATTACAAAAAGCAATAACACAGAGTATCTTTCCTCATTTTTTTTACTTATACAATAGATTCGAAAAGCTATGAGTTCGCTTTTTTTACTACAAGTAATGCAGAATATACAGAGTCCCTCACCCTCTCTTCCAGTGGGGTCTGTGGAGCAGGTTGCCCAACTTTCCGTTTGGGAGCTTGCCCAAAAAGGAGGATGGATAATGGTCGTACTTGGGCTTCTTTCGCTCATTGCAATCTATTTGTTTGTAGTGAAGCTTCTTGAGTTGCGATCTGCCTCTAGTGAGGATCCATCCTTTATTGATCGTATGAAGGACTACGTAAGCACAGAGCGCATGGATGCCGCACTATCTCTTTGCGAAAAAACCAATACTCCATTATCTCGTGTACTTGGCAAGCTACTCCCACGTCAAGACCGATCTATGCAAGAAAAAATGGTAGTTGTAGAAAATGCAGGCAATGTTGAGGCTGGAAAATTACAAAAGAATATGCCCCTTTTAGCTACGATCGCTGCAGCTGCTCCTATGATTGGTTTTTTAGGTACAGTTACAGGTATGGTGCGTGCCTTTTTTGATATGGCAAGTGCTTCACAAGCTGTGGATTTAGGTGTTCTATCTTCAGGAATCTACGAAGCCTTAGTTACAACAGTCGGAGGGCTTATCGTGGGGATTATTACCCTCTTTATCTACAACTTTTTAGTTGCACGCATCAATAGTGTGCTCAATAGAGTAGAGGCAAATGCACTGGAGGTGGCAGAGTTTTTACAAGATCGCCAGTAGGATACTCATCATCAATGAATCAAGGAGAAAGTGATGCAAGCTTTCTGCCTAGTAGTTGTTTCTATTTGTTATGCCGATAAGACGAAGTAGTCAGACGCTCAATGCCTTTAGTATGGCTTCGATGACGGATGTGATTTTTTTGTTGCTTATTTTCTTTATGGTGCTCAGTACTTTGGTTGTGCCTAATGCGATAAAGATTAATCTTCCATCCTCTCAAAGCTCTGCTCCTAATGAGATTGTCTCAGCAAAAATAACGCTCACTGTGGCGGGAGAGTGCTTTCTTGCACTTGGCAACAGTGAAGCTGAGCAGATTCCTTTAGATGAATTGCAAGAATACCTGCAAAGGGCAAAAGGAGAGCAACAAGAGGTGACTTATGCCGCTCTCTATGCCGATGAGGAGATCCCCTATAAGGAAATTGTTTATGTGCTGAATGCTGCCAACGAAGCTGGTATACAGTTGCTTTTAGCAACAAAGGCACTCAATAGTAATGAGTAAAAAAGGGATTAATCGCCTTATAGCAATCGCTGTAACACTCCTTATTCACCTCCTTTTTGTGGGACTTCTATTCCTCTTAAAGGTGGGGGCTGTGCATACGTTCTCTACTCCAACAAAAGAGATTACATTGCTACCCGTGGGAATGTATGGTACGGGAGAAGCTGCTGGTGGGGGAGTACAGCGAGAAGATCCTGCTCCTCATCCAGTTCAGGCTCCGTCTCCTTCTGCTTCTCGCCCTAAGTCTACCCCCAAGAAAGAGTTGCTGACTCGTGAAAGTAGTAACCCTGCCTTGGAAGCACAGGCTCAAAGAGAGCAACAGAAAAAGCAACAAGAAGTAGAAGCCAAGCAAAGAGAGCAAGCACGCAAACAAGAAGAAATCAATGCAAAGATGGCGGGAGCTTTTGGACGAGGTACAGGAAAGTCTCCAAAGAATGATGCTGGTAGTGGTACTGGAGGTAGTAGTGCTGTAGGATCTGGATTTTCACTTTCTGGCAGAAGCATAGAAGGGAGTGGCGGAAGGCCTGTGAGGCCACAAGGATTCCCTCCCACACGAGGTACAGTGGTGGTAAGTATTGTAGTGGATAATATGGGAAAAGTGATTGAAGCTACAACGCGCCTTCGGGGAACAAGTGTAACAGATCAGCGAACGATTAATGCTGCCCTTCGAGCCGCGCGTAAGACTCAATTCAACAAAGATATGAATGCTCCTCGTCAGGAAGGAACGATCACTTATAATTTTGATGTAAAGTAGAAGCGAATCTTAGATTTTCTTCATCCCAAAAGGATACGTATCTTTTTTTGAAAAAAGTTCCGTGAGATTTCCGAAAAAGTCTCGGAAGATTTTTAGAAAAGTCTCGGAAGATTTTTCTAAAAGTTCCGAGAGATTTTTTTGAAAGTTCCGTGGCTTTTAGTGGAAGAGTCAGAGAGTATATTGAGAAGATAAGAGAGAGGCTATTTTGAGAAGTCTGTTTTGTACAAGCAGGAAGTGATTAGGAACTATTCCCTTCCGAAGAAATGGGATTACCCCAATTGCTTCCAAGAAACGTATATAATAAAAGGCAATCTATTATGCACAGATCCTATTGATGGAAAATGGAATCCACAGTACGAACGAAGGGCAGTAACAGTAGATCTTTTCCCTATTAGGGTTATGAAGTGATAGAGATTGGAACTTATTGTTTTGAGATAGCACCCGAATAAGTGATTATAAAGCTTTTCGGGTGTTTTTTTTACCCATGAAAGACATTCTGCGTGGTGGAATACTGAGAAAAAGCTCTCTCTCTCTCTATGCACACGCTTTGTGAGGTCTTGAAAAGAGGAGAATGAAGATAAGCCTCAGTGTAGAGGATACTCTTTTTGCCTTTTGAGTGGCAGTGCAAGTCAATCCCTTTTAAATAAAGCTTGCTGGAAGAAAGCGAGAGGATGGTCCCTAATGATAAAGAGATCAAAAATTCTTTGTTTCTACAAGAATTCTTACCTTTGCACTAGATAATGGAAGCTGTGAGTGAAGATCTTCCCTAGAGTGGAGACTTTGCCTGGTGGAAGTTGCTGTGGAAGGATTTGTGATGCTTGCAACCACAAAAAAAATTGCTAAAACTCTCTTCTTCGGGATTCGCATATACTCTTTTGCATGGAAGTCCCTTTTAGAGCTTGTTTATCCTTATCCTTGTTATAGTGCTTTTGCCCATTCTCTAAAGAGAAAGTGCTAGGCTAGTTTGTCGTGGTTTTCATCTCCAGCGTGAAACTTTTTAGCAAGGTATTATTATGAGTTACTTATTTACCTCAGAAGCTGTTTCTGAAGGACATCCAGATAAGGTGTGCGATCAAATATCCGATGCACTACTAGACAATTTCCTAGCTGCCGACCCTCATAGTAAGGTGGCGATTGAGACTTTGGTGACAAGAGGATTAGTGGTGCTTTCTGGAGAGGTCCGTAGTGAGGCCTATGTCGATCTAGATACAGTGGTACGCAGTGTACTGCGGGAAATTGGGTATAATCGTTCTGAGTATGGTTTTGATGCCAATAGCTGTGCCGTACTTTCATCTATTCACGATCAAAGTCCTGATATCAACAGAGGAGTAGTTCGTGCCAATCTTGAAGATCAAGGAGCAGGAGACCAAGGAATGATGTTTGGCTATGCTACGAACGAGACCCCTCGCTACATGCCTTTATCGGTCGATGTGGCTAATACAATTCTTAGGCGTCTTGCCTATCTGCGCAAGGAAGGAATTCTTACCTACCTTCGTCCCGATGCCAAGAGTCAGGTGACAGTGGAGTATTCCGATTCTCACGAGCCACTTCGTATACATACAATTGTTGTTAGTACACAGCACGATCCCTTTGTTTTGCCAGAAGATCAAAGCATAGAGGAAGAAGAGAGAGCCAATCTGCAAATGCAGGAGCAAATAAAAAGAGATTTGCAGAAATACCTATTACCTTATGTAGAAGAGGTGTATGGCGAAGAGTATGCACACCTTTTTAAGGGTAATTTTAGGTTTCTCGTCAATCCTACTGGAAAGTTTGTACTGGGAGGACCTGCCGCAGATACAGGACTTACTGGAAGGAAGATAATTGTTGATACTTACGGAGGACGAAGTGGACATGGGGGAGGAGCTTTTTCTGGCAAAGATCCTTCAAAAGTGGACCGCAGTGCAGCATACATGGCTCGTTATATGGCAAAAAATGTGGTTGCTGCAGGTGTAGCGGACGAGATCTCTATTCAGATTGCATATGCTATTGGAGAAGCACAGCCTGTGAGCCTTTTTGTAAATACTTTCGGTACGTCGCACGTTGCGCTATCTGATAGTGAAATTGCAGACCGTATCTCAAAGTATTTTGATCTTCGTCCATATGCCATTGAGCAGCAACTGAAACTACGTCATCCAATTTATCGTGAGACTGCAGCTTATGGTCACTTCGGACGAAACTGCAAGGAGATTGATACCCACTACGAGTATAACCATGGAGATGATGTGAATAAACGTGTGGAGATCTTTACTTGGG
>KQ959279.1:122616-128418 GCA_001552775.1 Bacteroidales bacterium KA00251 | reverse complement strand
AAAGCTAGATCGTGTTGAGGAGATGAAAGGTCTCTTTGGTCTAGCCTAAAGTCAAAAAAGCGCGTAAGGGCGAAGCAGGTATCTTGTTGAAACTATAAAAGAGAGCCATTTTCGCTTACAAAAGACCGCTGTACTCTTGCTATCCAGATGGAGCTTGAGATACAGCGGTTATTGCTTTAGTCCCTCGTGAAAGGTTACCAGTTGATGGGAGAGTATCCGTGTTGCCGAAGGTAAAGATTGGCTTGTGAGAAGTGACGACATCCAAAGAAGCCACGATGAGCGGAAAGAGGAGAGGGGTGAGGAGCCGTAAGAATAAGGTGTGAAGTCGTAGGAATGAGTATCCTTTTCTGTTGAGCATAGGCTCCCCACAACATAAAGACGACATGCTCTTTTTGTAAGGCAAGGGCTCTTAGAGCAGCATCCGTAAATGTTTCCCATCCTATTCCACGATGAGAGGCTGGCTTTCCTTCGGCTACAGTTAGTACGCTATTTAGCAGCAGTACTCCTTGTTTCACCCAAGGGAGCAAAGAGCCTCCATGAATAATAGAAGGGCTTCCCAAGTCGTGTTCTATTTCTTGAAGGATATTGCGAAGACTCGGAGGAGTGTCAATTCCTGAAGGTACAGAAAACGCTAGCCCCTCAGCTTGTCCATAGCCATGATAAGGATCCTGACCTAGTATAACTACCTTTACTTTGTCGAAGGGACAGCTGTCAAACGCTCGAAATATTTTACTGCCTTGAGGAAAAACAGTTCCGTCACTATATGCTTTTCTTACCTTCTCCGTAAGGTTAGCAAAGTAGGGTTTCTGAAATTCATCTTTCAGTACTGTTGCCCAGGACGGTTCTATTTTTACCTTCATTGCGCGAATTACTTCATCTTTGTTTCTTCCAACGTCACGAGCTGGTTCATGATAGCATAAATGGTGATGCCACTTACACTATGAATGTCTAGCTTGCGTGCGATGTTTCTTCGGTGCGTAATAACGGTATGTATAGAAAGGGAAAGAGAGTGAGCAATCTCTTTATTGGTCATCCCTTTTGCTACAAGTATTACCACGTCAGTTTCTCTTGGAGAGAGAGCTTTTTCCTCTGCCTTTTCTTCTTCATTTTTGTCCTGTATAAGCAGGGTGTCAATAGCGTCTACAATTTCCTTAATTGAAGAGTCCGTCGTAATGGACTGACGATATCCAACGAGCGGTAAATTTCTCATATTTTCGTATAGCAAGGCAATCACCATACCTTCAAGCTTGTTGGTGAGGGCTGTGTCTATACGCATTCCTGTGATTAGAGGATTAACGATCAATAGCTTAGGTCGCACCAAATTTACCGCGTTGAGCACTTCCTCTACATCGATGCATTCTGCTATTTCACTGCGGAAGCAATTCGTACGCTTAAGCAGGGCATCAAGTCCATAGGCAATGATCTCTTGGGGGTCAACGATAAGTATCTTAGGCTGATTTAGACTCATTTGATTGTTGGCTTTCGCTTAGTAGTACTCTTCTTGTCCTTTTGGGAGCAGGAGAGGGGGTTGTTTTTTTTCTCAATGCTTTTTACCAAGGGTATGAGAAGATGATTTTCTACTCTATTGTGGAGGGCGAGGTCTTCTTCAGTGGCAAAAATATCCCACAAGACGGTAGTCATCTTGTATCCTTTGCCATCAGGGTAATACTTGATAAGTATGTTTTTAAGTTCCGTAATCTTGGCTTCTACGGGGTCGTGGTGCTGGCTGTAAATATCGATGTTATACTTTGCCGTATCTCCTCCTGCCAATAGTTTTTCGGCATAAGGAAAGACTTGTTCATTTTCGTATCCCATGTGTTTGTGCACTTCATTGACATATTCATCAAAGAAACGCATTACCACGACAGCGATATCTTTTGGTCCTTCATCGAGAGCATGTTGCAGATGCTCCCTTATTAGGGGTAGCTTATACTCCAGGAAATAGTGGTGAGAGCTTCTAAGGTACTCAATTAAGGCGTGAGGATCAAGTTTGTCAAAGACTTCTTCAACACAAGAGTCGTAGGTGGCTTGTCCAGAAACTGTATTTATCACAGCAAGTAGGGTGTCTACATCTACTT
This sequence comes from Bacteroidales bacterium KA00251, assembly GCA_001552775.1. Taxonomy (GTDB): domain Bacteria; phylum Bacteroidota; class Bacteroidia; order Bacteroidales; family Porphyromonadaceae; genus Porphyromonas. The sequence goes on along the minus strand of KQ959279.1, from coordinate 126,340 downwards.
GGTGCAAGTCACAAACCTCTTGGACAGTTCGTTCTCCAAATCCTAGAGATATGCCAAAACGAGTGATGACCAGTAGCAATTCATAGTCTTTTGTAATCACCTCACTCAAGGGCATATCTGCAGTGTAAAGAAAGGGTTTAGGGGTCATATTATTGTTTTGCTCTTTTATTCCTTTGTTTAACAAAGGTAACTATTTAGAGAAGATAATGGTATATGGTCTAGAAGACTAGCCTTATGTACTGTCTTGCGATTCAGAAAAATGTTTTTGGAGGATCTATTCAACTAGTTTAGACTTGGTCTCTCCAATTCAACAAAGAGACTTTCAATAAGAAAAGATGAGAACATGCTAATGGAGTACATCAGGGAAGACGAGAAGATCCTTCTGGATTTTCTAGTAGATAGCTAAAGCCAGTTTAAGCCAAAGTTATCGACAGGAAAGAGCACTTTCTGTGAAAAAGGCTAACTTTGCCCCATCTTAGTGTCTTATACTCTCCTCTAAAAGGGAAAGAAAAAGAGACAAAGCCGTATTGTAAGGAGACAAATAAAATGGGGAAAATAATAGCCTTAGCCAACCAAAAAGGAGGGGTTGGAAAAACAACCACTTCCATAAACTTAGCAGCATCGCTTGCTACTCTAGAGAAAAAAGTGTTGCTCGTAGATGCAGATCCTCAAGCTAATGCCTCAAGTGGAGTGGGTGCCAACCTTGAAGAGGGGCATTACTCAATCTATGAGTGCCTAGTGGAAGGTGCAGATCCCCATGAAGCCATAATGAGTACGACCGTAGAGGGATTGGACTTGATCCCCTCTCATATTGATCTTGTGGGAGCTGAGATAGAGCTTTTGAAGATGCCTGCACGGGAGTCAATCCTTAAGAAGTGGCTTCGTCCTCTAGCTGATAGCTATGATTATGTGCTTATTGATTGCTCTCCGTCACTTGGGTTAATCACGGTAAACTCTTTAGTGGCAGCTCATAGTGTCCTTATTCCTGTGCAATGTGAGTTTTTTGCACTTGAGGGGATTAGCAAGCTACTCAATACGATTCGTATCATTAAGAGTCAACTTAATCCCAATCTAGAGATAGAGGGTTTCTTGATGACCATGTACGATAGTAGACTACGCCTAGCAAAGCAGATATACGATGAAGTGAAGAATCACTTTGGAGACTTAGTCTTTGAGACAGCGATACAACGCAATGTAAAGCTTAGTGAGGCTCCTAGTCATGGCTTACCTGTAATCCTTTACGACATTGAGAGTAAAGGCGCAATCAATCACTTGCAACTAGCTGAAGAGCTAATAAGAAGAAATAGTTGACAGAGACGATACTCCTATGAAAAAGAAAATTAGCCCTGCACTCGGAAAAGGATTGGGAGCACTTCTAGGTGAAGGTGCTGGAACAAGCTCAATAAGTGATGTCGCCTTGAATGCTATAAAGCCCAATCCAGAGCAACCCAGACGAGACTTCAACGATCAAACGCTGGAAGAGCTTGCCTCATCTATTAAAAGTATCGGTATTGTGCAACCCATAACTTTGCGTGAGGTAGAGGATGGAACCTATATGATTATTTCAGGTGAGCGACGCTGGCGTGCAGCCTCCTTGGCAGGACTTACCCGCATCCCTGCCTACATTCGTACCGTTAGCGATGACGAGATGATGGAGATGGCTCTTATAGAAAACGTACAACGCGAAGACCTCAACGCCATTGAGATAGCGCTAGCCTATCGTCGTCTGCTAGATACTACAGGCGTGTCGCAGGAAGAGCTTTCGTCGAGAGTAGGGAAGAGTAGAGCAACGATTAGCAATCAACTTCGACTCCTTAATCTTCCTGCTGAGATTCAGTTGGGTCTCACCAAAGGACTGATCGATATGGGACATGCACGTACGTTGCTTTCCCTACCTAAAGTGGAAGATCGTCTAAAAGTATATAATGAAATCCTAGAAAAGGGCTTAAGTGTAAGGGATGTGGAACGGCGCTGTAAAGAGATCGTTGCAAAAGAAAAGCCTGCTAAAACATCTAATGACGGATCAAAAAAGAGAGATGAATTTAATATCCTTGGAGAGCAACTAACGCACTTTTTTTCCGCACCAGTCATGCTTAAGGTAGATCGTATGGGAAAAGGACATCTTACCATTAGTTTTAAAGATGAGCAGCAACTGATGAATATCATTGCTAAAATAGAAGATAGTCGTCTTGACCGATGACCACTTTCTAACGTCCAGTATGACATAGTTTTTTTTGTTTTGTGTCACGTTGTATTTTCCCCTTCACCAAGGTGCTTTTGAGGTTTCTTTTCCTCTTGATAGTGTCTATATTGCCTTGTAGCGCAGCAAGAGATGCTGTGCAATCTTCTATAGATACACTGCTTCAGCACCAATCACCTGCAACAAATCCGTTGACGGATAGTCTTACTAGAGAAACGTCTGTCTCCGATAGTGTAAAAGGTATAGTTGAAGAGAGAGGTATAGCGATGTTGCCCTCAGCCTTTAAAGGATTGCCTAAAAAAGTTTGGAATTGGTTCCTTACGCGCCCCTCTTCAACACATGCACTGATGTGTGCTGCAGTGCCTGGGGGTGGACAAATTTATAATAAGAAGTACTGGAAGGCTCCTATAGTTTGGAGTCTAGGACTTGGATGTACTTATGCTATCACCCGGTATGGTAGCTTATACAATGAATATCGGACAGCCTATCGCGACTTCATGAGTGAGGACCCTTTGCAATATGAGTCGTGGAAAGCGTTTGTTCCTCGGGGAGATGATGCTAAAGACTATGTCGGCAACGACAATATACGCAGTCGCCTCCAAAAGGGAACAACGATGTACCGACGCAACCGAGACTTTTCAATTATTCTTAGTTGCCTCGTTTATCTATTAACTCTGCTCGACGTGTACGTTGATGCCGAGATGGTAGATTATGATATTTCGCCCAACTTGTCGATGTGGGTAGCGGATCCCCGATTTGCCACCCCCATAGAAGGAAGTATCCCGATAGTTGGGTTGCAATATAGCATTCCTTTTTAATGAAAATACAATTCTATGCAAAGCTCTTAAGAGAAGAGTGCAAACATTACAACAGCCTGGTAGGCTACATACTAGTATTTATGTCTCTGCTCCTGCTGCAAAACACGATGCAGGGTAGGGCTATGGACTTGACACATATAGCAGAGGAAGACTCTGTAAAGGTGCTGGTACAGCAAAGGCATCGCACTTCCGCTGGTATTCCCATTTTGGGAGAAGAAAACAATTTCCGCATACTTACCCCACAAACACTTGATGCTGATGCTGAAACTTTGATGAATAAGTGGAATAAGGCCTATGGAAAGAATACCTTTATCCAAAGTGCTGCCCCTGGTCTTTCTGGAAATCTTGAAGAGGTGCGTAGGAAAAAACTTGAAAACCTACCCACAGCGATTGATATGCAGTATAATGCTTCTGTAAAGAGGAGTATGGACCTCTTTATGAAAGGCAAAAAGTACTTTATTCCAACGATGCTTTCTTTGGGTGAATTTTATTTCCCTGTTATTGAAACTATATTTGATCGCTACGACATTCCTTTGGAGCTTAAGTATCTTGCAGTAGTGGAAAGTGGGCTTGATCCTACAGTTGCTTCCTATTCAGGCGCAAAGGGAATGTGGCAATTTATGCTGGTTACGGCTAAGGCCTATGGCTTGGAAGTAAATTCTGTGGTTGATGAAAGAATGGATGTGTACAAGAGTACAGAGGCAGC
>KQ959279.1:97687-122516 GCA_001552775.1 Bacteroidales bacterium KA00251 | reverse complement strand
TGGCTCGTGTGTATTGCAGCCTATAATGCTGGTGTGGGCAATGTAAATAAGGCAATCCGACGCTCTGGAGGGAAAGTAAACTTTTGGGCAATGTACAACCAGCTCCCCAGGCAAACACGCGATTATGTCCCACTTTTTATTGCTACTTATTATGCCATGGAGTACCATCAAGATTACAATTTTAGGAGAGCAAATTTTGTTATGCCACGTGATCTTGATACACTTTACATCTCTGAGCGAAAAACAATTGCGGATATCGCTCGTGAGGCAGAGGTCACTGAAAGTTTTTTTAGGTTGATCAATCCTCAATTCAAAGGGAGCTATATTCCAGGAAACCTTCGTAAATATGCTATTTTATTGCCTCTTTCTGCAATTAGCAGACTTGATAAGGCAATGCATCGAGTAGATCTTGGTAAAGAGACTCCTAGTGGAACTCCTAATGAAAAAAAGAAGCATCTTGCGATGGTGCCACCTGCAATACAAGAACCTTCTTCCCCCTCAAGGAGTTATACCATAAGGAGGGGAGACTCTCTCTATAAAATTGCAAAGAGACATGGGGTCTCAATAAAGGCTCTGATGGCAGCCAACAATATAACTTCTACTAACTACAAACTTATACCAGGAAAATCCATAGAAATACCCGAGTGAAAGTAGAATCAAAGATCCCCACTACGCTCTAATCTATATCACAAATCAAATTCTTACCTTTGTAACGTAAGCAATAAGCATTCAATCTATGCTGAAAGACATTTTATCGATCTCCGGGAAGCCCGGACTATTTAAGCTTCTCTCTACTACCAAGAGCACCTTTGTAGTAGAGTCTTTGACAGACAAACGTCGTATGGCAATCACTGCTCGTGAAAGAGTGGTGTCGCTCAAAGAGATTTCTGTATACACCGAGAAGGGAGATATCCCCCTAGCGGAGGTTTTTGAAAAAATCCGTCTTAAAGAAGATGGAAAAGAGGTAAACCTCAAAGCAATCGGCTCTGAAAAACAAGACCTTTTTCACTACTTTGAAGAAGTGTTGCCTCTCTTTGACAAGGGAATGGTTCATGCTAACGAGATTAAAAAGATAATCAGTTGGTATAACCTTCTCATTGCATCGGGTTTTGATTCATTTGTGGATCAGGAAGAAGAAAAAGAAGATGAAAAGCAGCCTGAAAGTGCCAATGAAGGCGAGAACTAACTAGCAACTTTTACCCAAAATAATAACCAATATGTTTAAGTCGATGAAATCATTCTTGAGTGAAGAACTCAAGAAAATTAAAGAAGATGGTCTTTACAAAGAAGAAAGAATCATCACGACCCCCCAGAAGGCCGACATTAAAGTAAAAGAAAACAAAGAGGTCCTCAACTTTTGTGCCAATAACTATCTAGGACTCTCTGATAATCCTCGTCTCATAGAAGCAGCTAAGAAAGCCATGGACTCTCATGGTTTTGGAATGAGTAGCGTGCGTTTTATTTGTGGAACGCAGGACCTTCACAAACAACTCGAAAAAGCTGTTGCCGAATATTTCCAAACAGAGGACGCAATTCTCTATGCGGCTTGCTTCGATGCCAATGGAGGTCTCTTTGAGCCTTTGCTCACTGATCAGGATGCGATAATCAGCGACTCGCTAAATCACGCTTCTATTATTGATGGTGTGCGCCTTTGTAAAGCACAGCGTTTCCGCTATGCTAATGGCGACATGAAAGATCTTGAGGAAAAGCTAAAAGAAGCAAAGAACTGCCGCTTCAAAGTGATCGCTACAGATGGTGTCTTCTCAATGGATGGTAATGTCGCTCCTATGGATAAGATCTGTGACCTTGCTGAAAAATACGAAGCACTTGTAATGGTAGACGAATGTCACTCTGCAGGTGTTGTGGGGAAAACTGGACGAGGTGTAGCTGAGCAATTTGATTGCTATGGTCGTATCGACATTCATACAGGTACATTAGGAAAGGCCTTTGGGGGAGCTATTGGTGGATTTACCGCTGGACCTAAAGAAATCATTGATATGCTTCGTCAGCGTTCACGTCCTTACCTCTTTAGCAATTCACTGCCACCTGCTGTAGTTGGTGCTGGTATAGAAGTGTTTAAGATGCTCAAGGAAGACCACAAACTCCACGACAAGTTGGTAGAAAATGTAGAGTATTTCCGTGATAAGATGGTCGCAGCAGGTTTTGATATCAAACCTACACAGAGTGCTATCTGTGCTGTGATGCTGTACGATGCTCCTCTTTCGCAAGAATATGCTAAGCGTCTTCTAAGTGAAGGTATCTATGTGACAGGTTTCTACTATCCTGTAGTGCCAAAAGGACAAGCACGTATCCGAGTACAGTTATCTGCTGGTCATACTCGCGAACAACTTGACCGTTGTATCAATGCCTTCATAAAAGTAGGAAAGGAACTTGGCGTACTGAAATAAATCCAGATCCTTTAATTAATCCTTAGTACGAAGGGGTAAGTGTCTAAAGAGACTTACCCCTTCTTATTTAGTTCTATCGAGCTTGGTGCGACTCCTGCTACTCTTCTCCTCAAAAGAGTCATTGAAGAAAGTGTATCATTTTCGGGAACGTAGAGTATCAGCGTGAGAGCTTATTTTTTAACTCTACGTTGCACTGAAGAATCAACTCCCCAAAGGAGCTGAAATAACAGGAAAAACATGTACCTAGAGAAAGTGAGAAGACAAGCCTTTTGCGTAGTCTTCATTCCCCCTTTTTCCTTACCTTTGTGTATAGGCTTGGATACCATGAAGCCCCTTAAGAATCAATTAAAATTATTGAGATGAAACAGTATCTAGATTTGATGGAGCATATCCTATCCAATGGCGTCTCTAAGAGTGACCGTACAGGGGTGGGTACAAGAAGTGTTTTTGGATATCAAATGCGTTTTAATTTAGCAGATGGATTCCCTCTTCTTACCACAAAAAAACTTCATCTCAAGAGTATAATATACGAGTTGTTATGGTTTCTTAGGGGGGATACCAATATCCAGTATCTCCAGCATAATGGTGTTTCCATTTGGGATGAGTGGGCGGATGCAAATGGAGATCTAGGACCAATTTATGGGAAGCAGTGGCGCTCATGGCCAGACTATTCAGGCGGAACTATTGATCAAATTAAAGAAGTTGTGGATACGATCCGCCATAATCCAGATAGTCGTAGAATGCTTGTTTCGGCGTGGAATGTTGCTCAACTTGAGGCGATGCACTTAGCTCCTTGTCATTGTTTGATGCAGTTCTATGTGGCAGATGGTAAGCTGTCTTTGCAACTTTACCAGAGATCTGCTGATGTGTTTTTGGGGGTGCCTTTCAATATTGCTTCCTATGCTTTGTTGCTAATGATGGTGGCCAAAGTCACTCAGTTGGAGACTGGAGAGTTTGTCCATACGCTTGGAGATGCTCACCTATACAATAACCATATCGAGCAGGCCAAACTTCAACTTCAACGTATTCCCAGAGATCTTCCCCATATGCGTATCCTTGGATTCCAAAAGGATCTGGAGGATTTTAAATTTGAAGACTTTAAGCTAGAAGGTTACGACCCTTATCCTCATATTGCAGCATCAGTAGCCGTATAATCGAGGAAAACGCTTTTCTCTTCATAGATTATTAGAGATTGAATAGCATGATGTTATCTTTAATTGTAGCTCTTGGAGCAGATAATTCAATAGGAAAAGGAGGAGATCTTTTATGGCGCCTTCCTGGAGACCTTAAAAGATTTAAAGAAACGACTACTGGGCATTCCATTATCATGGGCAAAAAAACCTTTCTTTCTCTTCCCAAAGGTGCCCTTCCTCATCGAAGAAATATAGTGGTAAGTACGACTCTTTCTCCTCAAGAAGGAGTAGAGGTGTATACCTCGTTGGAGAAGGCTTTAGAAGCGGTTAAAGGCGAAGATGAAGTTTTTATTATAGGTGGGGCTATGCTTTACGAAACGACACTTCCCTATGCAGATAGACTTTATCTTACACGTGTTAGTGCGAGCTTCCCTGATGCCGATACTTACTTTCCTGAGATAGATTTTACCGAGTGGTGTCCAAAGCATCAGACTACTTTCCAAAAAGATGAAAGAAACGCTTACCAAACAGTGTTAACCATCTACGATAGAATCCCCTATTTCAAAAAGAAATAAGCCCAAATAAGATTGTACACTCGACCTCATCACTTAAATGAAACAATATCTATGAGCAATACCTCTACTCCTAAAGGCACAAGAGACTTTGGTGCCATTGAGATGCTTCGTCGCAACTATATCTTTGATACAATCAAAGAGGTTTTTCGTAAGTATGGCTATCTCCAAATAGAAACCCCAGCTCAAGAGCTTCTTTCTACACTCTTAGGAAAGTATGGAGACGAGGGAGATCGGTTACTTTTTAGGATCCTCAATTCTGGAGATTTCCTTTCAAAAGTAGAGGATGAGGAACTTGAAAAGAGGGATCTTGCCAATATCACGAAGAAGATTGCAGAAAAAGGGCTTCGCTATGACCTTACGGTTCCTTTTGCTCGCTATGTCGTGCAGCACCGTAATGAGATCCAATTGCCATTTAAGCGTTTCCAAATACAACCGGTGTGGAGAGCCGATCGTCCACAGAAGGGGCGTTATAGAGAGTTTGTACAATGCGATGCCGATGCTGTGGGAACCGATTCGCTTTTGCTAGAGATGGAACTCGTTGAGATGTCGGAAGAGGTTTTTAGAAAACTCGGTATAAGGGTAGCTTTTCTCGTAAACAATCGAAAAATTCTTGCGGGAATAGCTGAGGTTATCGGTACCCCAGAACGTCTTACGGAGCTCACCGTAGCAATGGATAAATTGGATAAAATAGGGGAAAAAGGAGTAAAAGATGAATTGAGTAGTCGCGGTTTTTCTGAAAGCGAAATCGTACTTTTTGAGCCATTCCTTCGAATGGAGAGCCAGAATAATGAGACGATATTGGCGACACTCTCACAGCTACTATCTTCTTCTGCAGTAGGTATGGAAGGAGTGGAAGAGCTGAGAACGATCCTTGCACTTCTACCCCCCGATAATGAAGAAATGAAGGTGATCGTTTCTCCTTCTCTCGCACGCGGTCTTAGCTATTACACAGGTACTATCATGGAGATAAAAGCACTTGATGCTACGATTGGGAGTATAAGTGGAGGAGGAAGGTATGACAACTTGACAGGAATCTTTGGGGTAAAGGGGCTTTCTGGTGTAGGTATTTCCTATGGTGCAGATCGTATCTATGATGTTATGGAGCAACTTAACCTCTTTCCCCCTGCACTCAATTCTACGGCAGAAATCCTTGTCGTAAATTTTGGGATGGAAGAGATTAAGGCACTTCTTCCTCTTGTGCGTTCGCTTCGTAAAAATGGTAGAAAAGTGATTGTCTACCCTGATGCTGCAAAAATGAAAAAGCAGCTATCCTATGCAGATGCCCTTCGTATTCCCTACGTTATAATGGCGGGTACAGAAGAGTTGAAGATGGGATCTGTAACCTTAAAAGATATGAATACAGGTGATCAGGATGAAGTTCCCCAAGAGCGACTGCTTGAGTTATTCCCCTCTAAAGAAAGGTAGTCGTTTATGGCAATTTTAGACGAATCATCGTTGAGTTTACATTATCCGATTCTAGAGAGCATAGAGACCTCTCAAGATCTTCGCGTGCTTCCACGTGAGAGCTTGCCAGAGCTTTGTAGGGAGTTGCGTAGCTTTTTGTTAGATGAGCTTTCAATACATCCAGGCCACTTAGGAAGTAGCCTAGGTGCAGTGGAGCTAAATGTAGCTTTGCACTATGTATTCCTTACTCCTTTTGATCGTATTGTATGGGATGTTGGACATCAAGCTTATGTACACAAGATCCTTACGGAAAGACGCAAGTCCTTTTATACACTCAGACAGTGGAAAGGTGTAGGCGGATTCCCTTCTCCCAGTGAAAGTATCTACGATACATTTCCTGCAGGACATGCCTCCAACTCCATAAGCGCAGCTCTTGGTATGGCTGTAGCTGCTGCAAAAAAAAAGGAAGAGAGAAAGGTCGTAGCAGTGATTGGCGATGGCTCTATGACGGGAGGCTTGGCGTTTGAGGGGTTAAATAATGTTTCCTCGTTTCCTAATGATCTTTTGGTGATCCTTAATGATAACAATATGTCTATCGACAACAATGTGGGTGGACTAAATCATTACCTAGTTGATCTCAATACAAGCAAGGCGTATAATGCCGTGCGCTACGACATATACAAACTATTTCGTCGTTTCAATGTCGTAGGAGAAGAGTCTCGTAAGGCTATATTACGTTTCAATAATAGCTTGAAGAGTGCAATTGGCAAAACAGACAACACTTTTTTTCAAGGATTAAATATTCGCTATTTTGGCCCGATTGATGGAAACGATGTTTTACGCCTAGTTACGATACTAGGAAAAATTAAAGAGATGAAAGGGCCTAAGCTCCTTCATATTCGTACTATAAAAGGAAAAGGATACCCTCCTGCAGAAGCAGATCCTACGACGTGGCATGCTCCTGGTTGCTTTAATATACTCACAGGAGAAAGGAAACAAGAGTCCGCTCAAGTCTCTGCTCCTAAGTTCCAAGACGTGTTTGGTACTACTCTAGTTGATTTCGCCAAAAAAGACAAACGAATCGTAGGAGTAACACCCGCTATGCCGACTGGTTGCTCCATGTCCATGCTCTTTGACGCATTGCCCGATCAAGCCTATGATGTGGGAATTGCCGAGGCTCATGCTGTTACTTTTTCTGCTGGTTTGGCAAAAGAGGGCTTAATCCCTTTTTGTAATATCTATTCTTCTTTTGCTCAACGTAGCTTTGACCAGATCATTCACGATGTATGCTTAGCACGCTATCATGTGATCCTTTGCTTGGATAGAGCTGGTCTTGTAGGGGAAGATGGTGCAACACATCAAGGAGCTTTTGATCTTGCATATCTTCGGATTATTCCTAATCTTATTGTCGCTGCTCCCCTCAACGAGCATTATTTGCAGCACCTTATGTATACTGCCTATAAGGGACAAAACGGACCGATGGCGATACGATATCCCCGTGGAAAGGGAAGTTGTATAGACTGGCAGGTAGAACCTGAAGTTTTACCTATAGGTAAGGGTCGGATACTATCTGAGGGAAATAGTCATGTAGCAATACTCTCCTTAGGAGCTATAGGTGTAGAAGTGCAAAAGGCGATTGATAGTCTAAGAAAGGCTGAAGAGGTGTGTCCGACTCACTATGATATGGTCTTTCTTAAACCTCTTGATGAGGAACTACTAAAAGAAATTGCTCAGAAGTACAATACGCTTATCACTGTCGAAGATGGCTGTTTGACAGGTGGTTTTGGTAGTGCAATAGGAGAGGTGCTCAATGGGTTAGAATGGCAGGGTAAGCTTGTATCACTAGGTATACCCGATGAATTTATCCCTCATGGTACTGTAGCTGAACAGAAAGAGTACTGTGGTATAGATGCTAAGACGATTGCCTCCACAATACGCTCTCTAACAGGAGGTATTCTCTCAAAAGAAGATTAAGACGTTATGAAAATAGTTGTAGCTGGAGCAAGTGACGTAGGCGAACACTTGGCGATCATCCTTGCCGATGAAGAGATGCAGGATATTACCATGATGGATACCAATGCCACACGTTTGGAGGAGATATCCCACGGCAGAGATATGCTTACCTTTTTAGGAAGTCCAATTGATGTACGTGATCTTCGCAATTGTGGTGTGGAAAAGGCTGATCTCTTTATTAGTGTAATGCCAGCTGAGACGGAAAATCTACTTGCCTGTATGCTGGCTTCAAGACTAGGGGTAGAGCAAACTATGGCAAGAGTAGACAGTGCACGCTACTTAAGTACGGAGTACATGCCTCTTTTTGAGCGTATGGGAATTAGCTCTCTTATCTATCCTGAAGAACTTGCTGCTGAAGAGATTAATACGATTTTCCAAAACCCTTGGGCGAGACAATATATTGAACTCTTTGGAGGAAGTATTGTGGTCATAGGGGTGAAAGTGAGATTTGGTGCTGAAATTGTTGGCAAGAAATTGTCGGAGATCCCCACTGGAAAGAAGAAATCTTTTCACGTAGTAGCAATAAGAAGGGGACCAGAAACGATTATCCCAACTGGGGAAACGCAGATTGAGCATGGAGACATCCTCTTTTTTACAGCTATTGCAAGCGACAAAGAGGTGATAAGGCAAATCTCTGGAAAAAAGAAAGTGGAAGTGGGCCGTGTGGTGATGATTGGTGCTGGCACTACCGCCTTACGAACGATAGCAAAAGCTCCACGAAATATAGATTTTGTGCTCATTGAAAAGGACAAAAATAGAATCAATGAGGTCCAAAATCTCCTACCCTCCAATGTTACACTCTACCATGGTGATGGCAGGAATACCGACCTCCTGAATGAAGTGGGACTCTCTTATGCAGAGGTCTTTGTCGCACTTACAGGCAATAGTGAGGTAAACTTGCTTGCTTGCCTTATTGCCAAGCAATTTGGAGTTTTTAAAACCATCGCCAAAGAGGAAAATATTGATTACTTCTCTGTAGCTGAAAAGCTCAATATTGGCACCATTATCAATGAAAAAGTGATAACAGCAGGGCATATTTATCGTGCTCTACTAGGACAAGATACAAGTACCGTCAAGAGTCTTACAGTGGCTAATGCTGACGTGATAGAGGTGGTCGCAAAACGAGGAGCTCCTATTGTGGGAAAGCCTATTAAAGATCTTGAATTACCTCGAGGAATTACTTTAGGTGGAGTACTGAGAAATGGAGTACCTTTCCTCGTAGATGGTAACACCATAATTGAACCGTATGATCTTGTAGTGGCATTCTGTCATGATATCCCTTTAAGAAAGGTAAGAAAGTTTATTGACTCATGAGAGGAGAATTCGTTTTCCCTACGCACTCTAGGTATCGTCATCCCAATGGAAAAAGAGGCTTTTTCTCGCGAAAGAGAATGCCAGTGGATCTACTCTATGCATTGCGTGTTGTAGGATTTATACTTCTTTTTGAGAATGTTTTTCTTGTGGCGACTTTGCTAGTTTCGCTAGGAAATCATGAGTGGAGAGAGGTGCTTGCTTTTGCTGTTACAATGGGTGTAATGACTCTATTAGGCGCCTTACTCCTATTGCTAACCAGAAAGCACAAAAATCGCTTTCAAGGGTATCGTGAAGGAGCCTTGGCGGTGGTGCTCACATGGCTTACTCTTTCTCTTATTGGTATGCTTCCTTTTTTGATTGGGGAGCATCATACCTCTTTAGCTGATGCTTTTTTTGAGACCGTGTCTGGTTTTACCACTACGGGCTTTACCACATTCCTTTCTGTTGAGTCACTTCCACGTGGCATCCTTTTTTGGAGAAGTATTATGCAATGGCAGGGCGGTATTGGTATTGTAGTCTTTACTATGGGGCTTTCTCCTCTTTTCTCAGGGGGTGGAGGATTGCTCTACAATGCAGAGGTGAGTGGCATTACCCACGAGCGTTTTTTACCACGGATAAAGGAGGTAGCCAATCGTCTCGGATTGCTCTATCTGGGGCTGACTGTACTACTTGTAGTTTTGCTATGTATAGGGAAAGTTCCCTTATTTGATGCCGTGTGCCATGCCTTTTCTACGATCTCATCAGGAGGATTTTCTACACGCAATGAGGGAATACCAGCCTTCCACTCTTCCTATATTGAGTATGTCCTTATCTTTTTTATGATTGTCGCCAGTCTCAACCTCTCTTTGATATACCAAGTGGTCGTGGGTAAGCCCAGGTCGCTCTACAAAGATGAGGAGTTCCGTTGGTTTATTGCGGCGATTGGCATTGCAACAGCGATTGTATCTGTCCTTCTTGTAACCAATAAAATCTTTCCCACTGTAGAGGAGTCTTTCCGGCAGGCTTTTTTTCAAGTTGTTTCCATTACCAGTACCACGGGGTACTATACTAGTGTGGCTAACACATGGGGGGCAGTTTTCCTTTCTATTTTTATCCCTCTTATGTTTGTTTGTGGCTGTGCAGGGAGTACATCGGGAGGCTTAAAGATGAGTCGCTTTATGGTGATGATAAAAAACCTTCGCAATGAGTTTAAGAAGCGAATCCATCCCAGCATGGTTACTAGTGTTCGTTTTAATGGGGTATCTGTAGCGAGTAATGTGGTGATGCAAGTCTTGGCCTTCATTTCGCTTTATCTTATCATTATTGTGATTGGCACAGTGCTAGTGGCCTCTTTCGGCAATAATTTTACCACTTCTTTCTCCAATGTGATATCTGCTATTTCCAACATTGGCTATGGATTTGGTTCCTTTTCTTATAATTTTGCCTTTGCGGGCAGTGCAGAGAAGTTTATACTAGCTCTAATTATGCTGGCGGGTCGCTTAGAGGTATTTACTTTTGTAGGTATTCTTATGCCATCGTTTTACCGCCGATAGCCTTCTTTACACCATCCATGCAGAGTCGCCTATACATCTTCAATGTGGGCAATGAGGTCGCTATTTCCCATGCGGATAATAGAAGCTATACTCCGCCTCGCTTAATCCAAAAGATGAGGCAAGACTTAGCGACATTGCCTTACTATATGGCCAATAAAGAGGAAGGTGAGGCTGTACTGATACCTCAAAAAAAGAAGAAGCTTGCCTTATCTTTTTATGACAAAAAAGCCTCGTTGCTTACCCTTGAAGATATTCAAAAGAGCGAAAAAAGATACCAACTTGAATTGTATGGCTTAGAGCCACCATTGGAAAGGAAACTGCAGCATAGCTTGTCAGGTAGATTACTCCCTTGTGGGCGACAACTCTCTACTTTGCAGTTACATTCCTTTTTTGATAGATCGCTTGGGCAACTTTTCTTGCAAAGGCACTATCCAGAGTTCTCCCCTCAAGTGGTTTCTAGCTATGACCAACTCTTGACACAGGCAAAAAAATATACCAAAGTGGTACTTAAACGCCCTTTTACGAGTTCAGGTAGGGGGGTCATGGCGTTAACTAAGGATCAGCTACTACAGACTCGATATACCCAAAAGTTGAGCTATCCACTACTGATGGAATCCTTTTATCAGGTGACTAGTGACTGGGGCGCAGAGTATAGGATAACTCCTGATGGAAGCGTTGAGTATTTGGGTCTTTCGTCTTTCAAAACGGAGAAGTTTCGCTATTTGTACAACGAAGTGATAGCGCAGGAGAAGCTAGAGAGACGACTCTGTAAAGAGGTCCCTCTAAGTGAGGTTAAACGTGCGATCAAGTCTCATGTCACCTTCATGAAGAAAGAGATAGCTCCATATTATAGTGGAAATGTAGGAATAGATATGATGGTCTTTGAGGGAAGGTTGCACCCCTGCTGTGAGATTAATGTTCGTACAACAATGGGGCATTATGCTCTTGCTCTAGCTCGTTGTTTTATACGTAGAGCGAATGACGCATTTCGGTTTTCCATTCTTCCTTTTACCTCGGATTTCTATCGTCAGCAATTCTGCGCTTCAGTAGATCAGGAAAGAATAATACCCCTTACTCCCATCGATGAAGAAACGCAATTCGTAGCGGTTCTAGCAAGGAATGAAGCTTCCTTATAATATTTCTTCTGGGAGAATAAAGTTCCCCAAAAAACGTACGTATTTTTCCCAAAAAGGACATCCGAAACTTTTCAGAAAAACTCTCGGAACTTTTAGAAAAATCTCTCGGAACTTTTCAAAAAATCTCTCGGAACTTTTATTTCAATCTCTCGGAACTTTTTTGAGGACGGATAAATGGAATTACCAATCTAGTTCTTAGGAGAATGGGAAGGCCGATGTGCTTTTAGAATAGGGATGTGCTTTTGATGGCTTAAGTGCCGATAAGTAGTAGGGGATTTCTTAAAAATGTTGTACCTTAGCAAGAGAAAAACCAGCTTCTCTTTTTGACTGCAGAGGCGATAGAGCGTCTTCCTCAAAAGAGGACAGAGAAGAGACTCTTAATTTCCTTATTTAGACTGACTCTAAGCGGAGAATCTTGTCTTTAGGTAACAGCGAGTGTCGGAATAGGGTGCGCTCTTACGGAGAGTCCGTAACGAACTCATATCAAGCTTATGCTAGACGGTGCTAAAAAAGAAGAAAAGAGAAGTTTGAAAAATTAAAATGACGAATGGAAGACTATCAAGATAGAGAGGACAGGATCATTAAGATCGATATAGAGAACGAAATGAAGTCTGCCTATATCGACTACTCAATGTCGGTAATTGTGTCGCGTGCACTTCCCGATGTAAGGGATGGCCTGAAGCCAGTTCATCGAAGAGTGCTCTATGCGATGAACGAGATGGGCAATATTTATTCTCAGCCCACGCGCAAATCGGCAAAGCCAGTAGGAGAAGTGCTTGCTAATTATCACCCTCATGGAGATAGCTCGGTGTACTTTACGCTTGTACGTCTTGCTCAAAACTGGAATATGCGTTATACGCTAGTTGATGGACAGGGAAACTTCGGTTCCATTGATGGCGACTCACCTGCAGCAATGCGTTATACAGAGGCGAGGCTTACAGAGCTAGCCTCAGAAATGCTTCGCGATATCGACAAAGATACTGTGGATATGCAGAATAACTTTGACGATACTAAGCAGGAACCCACAGTACTACCAACAAGATTCCCTAACCTCCTAGTAAATGGTGCTAGTGGTATTGCAGTAGGAATGGCAACCAATATGGCTCCCCATAACCTTAGAGAGAGTATTGCTGCTTGTATTGCTTATATAGATGCTCGTGGTGAGATTTCGGTAGAGGAACTTATGGAGCATGTCAAGGCACCAGACTTCCCTACGGGTGGAATAATCTATGGTTATGAGGGTGTAAGGCAGAGCTATCTCACGGGTAGAGGCTCTATTACAATGAGAGCTCGCTGTGAGATTGAAGAAGAGCACGGCATGGAACGAATCATCATTACCGAGATCCCATACCAAGTCAATAAAGCTCAACTAGTAGAAAGTATTGCTAGCCTAGTCAATGAGAAAAGACTTGTAGGCATTTCCAATATTGCTGATGAGTCAAGTGGTAAGGGCGGAATGCGTATCGTAATTGATGTAAAGCGTGACGCCAATGTTGCTGTTGTTCTCAATCACCTTTATAAAGAGACCCAGCTACAAACTAACTTTAGTGCTAATAACATTGCTCTCGTTAAAGGTAGACCTCAGCTTCTCACGCTGAAAGATATTATCGCCAATTTTGTAGAGCATCGTGAGGATGTGGTTACTCGTCGCTGTCGTTTTGACCTAAAGAAAGCGGAAGAGAGAGCTCATATCCTAGAAGGTCTCCTTATTGCAGTAGATAATATTGATGAGGTAATCTCCATTATTCGTTCTTCAGCCAATACGGCGGAAGCCATGCAGAGACTTCAAGAAAGATTCTCGCTAAGTGAAGTGCAGGCAAGAGCGATTGTTGATATGCGTCTCCGAGCTCTTACAGGTCTTGAAAGAGATAAACTTCGAGCTGAATACGAAGAGTTGGAAAAGACAATCGCCTATTTGCAAGAACTCCTCAGCAATCGAGATATGCTACTGGGAGTGCTGAAAGATGAACTCCAAGAGGTTAGCGATAAGTATGGAGACGAAAGAAAAACGGAAGTTATCGTAAGTAGCGAAGAACTAAATCCTGAAGACTTCTACGATGATCAAGATATGATTATAACCCTTTCACACAAGGGGTATATCAAACGAACTCCTCTTGCAGATTTTAGAAGTCAGTCGCGAGGAGGTAAAGGTGCTAAGGGAAGTGCTACACGAGATGAGGACTTTATCGAATATATGATTAGTGCCTCAATGCATGCCACAATTATGCTTTTCACGCAGACTGGAAAGGTTTTTTGGATGAGAGTGTTTGAAATCCCCGAAGGAAGCAAAACAAGTCGAGGAAGAGCCATTCAAAATCTCCTTGACGTCGCACCAGAGGATCGCATTACGACCTGTATCCGCGTGAAAAAACTCAATACAGATCTTGACTTCCTCAATTCGCATTACCTTTTCTTTGTCACCAAAGAGGGGTGGGTGAAGAAGACTTTGCTAGAAGCCTATTCACGACCCCGTACAAAAGGTATACGAGCTATTGAACTCATGCCAGGGGATAGCGTTGTCTCGGTATGGCTAACAAATGGCGATTGCGAAATCCTTCTAGCCAACCGTAGCGGACGATCTATTCGTTTCCATGAAGATCGGGTGAGAGCCACTGGTAGAGTATCTCGAGGCGTTAAAGGAATGCGTCTAGACGAAGGCGCAGATGAAATTGTAGGCCTTTCTGTACAGAAGCCTGGAGAAGAGTTGCCTATACTGATTGTTAGTGAAAATGGATATGGCAAGCTTGGAGACCTTGCAGAGTATCGCAAAACTAATCGTGGTGGCAAGGGAGTAATTGCCTTGAAGGTAACTGAAAAAACAGGGCAAATGGTTGACTTCCGCACTGTGAAGGACGAATCTGACCTGATGATTATCACACGTGAAGGTGTGGCAATAAGGATGCCTGTAGAAAGTATTCCTACCATTGGGAGAAATACACAAGGGGTAAAATTGATTCGTCTTGACGAAGGAGAAGCAATCGCCTCAATCTGTCTTGTACCTAAGGATGAAGAGGAGGCTGAAGAAAGTAATCTTATGGAGGGCTCTACGGGGGAGCATACCTCTGAAGAAGAGCTTGGTGAAGAAAGTTCAAACATCAATATTGAAGAATAACAATCACTCAACGAGAATATTAAGACCTATATAAACATGAAAACGACCCTAAGAACAATCTTTGTAGCTTTAGTGGCTACTCTCAGCTTTACAGTAGGTTATGCACAGAAGAATAACGTCTCTAGTGCAGAACGTATCGCTAAGAAAAAAGAGGCAGACTTTGGTGAAGCGCGAAAGCTAATCCAGCAGGCTATGGCTAATTCCGAAACAAAGGATGATGCTAAGACCTACTACGTAGCAGGCTTTATCGAAGAGCAAAACTTTACGCAGGAAAATCTAAAACAGGTAGTTGGAGAAACTCCTGATCGTGCAGTAATGAACAAGGCTCTCTTAGATATGTATTCCTATTATATCAAGGCAAAAGAGATCGACAATCAGCCTAATGAAAAGGGTAAAATAAGACCACGCTATACCAAAAGTATTCTCAAGGCTTTTGAAACAAACTTGCTTTACTTTATCAATGCAGGAGGGTACTACATGGAAGTCCAAAACTTTGAAGACGCACTCCGTGCTTTCAATGCATTTACGAGCATTAAGGCACAACCAGAATTTAAAGGAGGACCTGTGGCACTTGCGGATAGCAATAGCATGATGGTCGACTTTTTCTCTGTAATTACGGCTTATCAAGCAGGGAAAAAAGAACAAGCTATAAAGCTTGCAGAAAAGATACAGGATATACCCTACCGTCAAAATGACCTTTTGCAGGTGCTTTCGCAGACCCAAATAGAAGTTGGTGACACGACGGCTTATGTTAATACAATGAAGAAGGGGCTTGATCTATTCCCAGACGAAGCCTATTACTCTGTCAACCTTATTAATACTTATATTGCTCAAGGGAAAGACGATTTGGCCATCCAAACACTTGATGCTGCTATCAAAAGATCACCCTCAAATGTTCAACTTTATGATGTGATGGGTAAACTGCACGAAAATGCAGGACGTGAAGAGCAAGCATTGAGCTATTTCAAAAAAGCTTTGGAAGTAGATCCCGAATATATGGATGCAAACTACGACTTAGGTCGTGTATATTACAATATGGCTGTGACCATCAAGAGTGGTGAAGGTATAGACAAGGATAGTGATGCTAAGGCTCATGAACTCTTTAATAAGGCTCTCCCCTATCTAGAAAAGGCTTACGAAAAGGATCCTAACCAAACTTACTATCTCCTCGGAAATATTTATTATCAGTTGGGGATGAATGATAAGTATAAAGAAATCATGGAGAAGCATAAGTAAATGGGTTGTGACAAAGTATTTTCCTCCCGAAGTGTTTTTGGGGAGGAAAATACGCTATAGAACATCCCATTAGACAAGTTGTTACATTTTAATACCATTACAAATATGAAAAAAATTGTTATTTCCTTAGTTGCCATACTGCTGGCTACTGTAGGTATGTCGGCACAAGGCTTTGTAGACTTTCGTCTTGAAGGAGGAGCCTCTTTCAACTTTGGTAGCATTATGCTAAATAAAGAAAAGCTCAATACGAAGAATATGACGGGGTATCATTTTGGGGCTTTTGCTGATTTCAAAGTAGCAGGTGGCTTTTTTGTAGGCAGTGGTCTCAAGTTTTCCATGAAAGGAAATGCCACTGAAGGAACTGCTGGTTTGGGCGCTTCTAAAACAACCTTCCATTATATTGAACTCCCCATTAATGTGGGTTATAAACTCAGCTTGTCTCGCAGTGTAGCTCTAGCTCTTCAGACGGGTCCATACTTCTCGTTTGCTATGGCAGGTACCAGACAGAATGGTACTTCGTTGGCTAATCTTGGAAAGAGCTACAGTATCTTCAAGGATGGACTTGCTCGTATTGGTGACGACTTTAAAGCAAAGAGATTTGATATTGGTTGGGGACTTGCCACTAGACTTTATTATAGTCATTACTATGCTACATTTGGTATGGACTTCGGGTTCCTGAATGTCCTCAATAATACTCCAAAAGATAGTACTATTGGCTCGATAAAAGACAGTTTGCTGAGCTTAAACAACAAGCAGTGCTATATCGGACTTGGTATTTGCTTCTAGCAAATAGTTCCTTCTCTCAATAGATAGGTTTTAAGCAAAATTTAGGCTTGCTCTCTGCATTTGTGGGGAGCAGGCTTTTTAGTTACAATAGGTATTCTTGTGCTTTAGAATCATGGTCCCTCATACCTTGCCAAGATTTTAGGTACAATTATTAGACTGATCCGTATGAAGGGAGTGTCTCACCAATACACCTTAATTCAGAAAGGACGTCGAGAGAAAACACGGACGAGACGAGCTTATTTAGTGAGTTTCGTTATAAATATTTTGTTACCTCCCTTGAAGCTCTTGTTTGGATTTTATGGGAATAGCTCTGCGCTTATAGCGGATGGTATCAATTCAGTTACTGATTTTTTAAGTAACTTATTTGTTTATTTCTCTTTACGGATTTCAGAGAAACCCCGCGATGATAACCATAGTTATGGTCATGGCAAGTACGAGACTGTGGCCACTTTTCTTCTATCCATAGTAATGATGGTGGTAGCTTTGCTAATAGTTTTGAAGGCTTTACAAGTATTGGTAAGATTTATTACTACGGACACTCTTCCTCCGCGACCAGATTGGTATGTTATTATTGTGGCACTTTTCACCGTAGTCGTGAAGTTGTGTGCCTATTATTATACCAAGCGGAAGGCAAGGGAAACTAGGAGTGAAGTACTCAAAGCTGTCGCTTTGGATCATCAAGCTGATGTAGCAAGTGCCTCGGCTGTACTGCTGGGTGTCGCAGGAGCGATTTTTATTGGAGGTTGGGCATTGCTATTAGAGCCTATCGCGGCAATTGTCGTTGCGGTATTTATCTTCCGTATGGCCTATGCTATATATTCTCCCTGTTTGGCAAAACTTACAGAGGCTTCTGTGGCACCTGCAATTGAAGCAGAAATTATAGAGATTGCCAATGGCGTACATATGGTGCAAGATGCCCATAATCTCCGTACGCGTATGGTGGGAAGCGATCGTATGGCAATTGAATTAGATGTGCGTATTGATGGTAAAAAGTCGTTGTTGGAAGTACATAAGCTTGTTCATGAAATTGTATTGAGACTCCAAAAACGCTATGGACAAGATACCCATGTGATCATTCATCCAGAACCCATAGAAGAATTAGAAGTAGAGGGGAAAGACAGCGATAGTATTTAGAGTCTCTTTCTGTAGCATACAGCAGTAAAACGAGTAGCAAAAAACAGCTAAAGCCTTATTTAGAAAACAGCACAAGGTAAGCATACCTACAAAAAGGACTCCTCAAGATGAGATGAGGAGTCCAAAGAGTTTTCTAAGAGTAATTCTTCTTAGTTTTATTTCTTCTTTGTAAGGTCTAGACCTGCACCTGGTTTAAACTTGACGCTTTTGCGTGCAGGAATAACGATAGTTTGTTTTGTCTGAGGATTAACACCTTTTCTTTTGCTACGTTCTGTAACAGAAAAGGTTCCAAATCCTAAGATAGCTACCTTTTCACCTTTTTTCATTTGTTCTGCAATGACTTCAGCAAAAGCATTGACAGCTTTCTGAGCTTGCACTTTTGTCATTTCTGCCTTTTCGGCTACTTCAGCAATGAATTCTGTTTTGTTCATACTTGACGCGATTTTATTTTGATTCTAATTCTTTCTATTTTAGAGGTAGACTCTTCTAAGCAAAGTAGCATCTACTGTCTATGCTGTATACTGCGAAAGAGCCCTCCTTTACTACTTCTCAAAGGTAGTGACTTTTATTGATCCATAACTCCTTTTATTCAATTGAAGGGATCTTTTTTTGTCAAAAGTTGTTTTTGCAAAATGTAGTTGTCAACTTGCACTTAATTTGTCGCAAGTCCTTATAGGAAACCTCTTTATAGAGTGATTTTATGCGATAAAAAGCGTGTATTGCTAGACTATCAAAAATAGTGAAGCTACCCTAAAATTTTTAGTAACAGGCCAAGATCTACCTTTGCTGATCTAATTAGCGATAAAAAAGGAGGCAATTACTAGAGTAATTGTCTCCTTCAAGGTTACCAGTTTGTCTGTACTGGTAGACTAGCTATAGGGTTTCATGCCTCATGCCTCTGCCCTCTTAGCAAGATAAAAAAAAGAATACTTAAACATTGTTGTAGACCTGCCGTAAGCATGTCTTAGCTTTTAATGATGCCAAGGAGGTGATTTTTTATCTTTTAGATTTATTGTGACCTTTATTTCCCCCTGTTAGTCTTGTATTTTTTGAGTCGGATAGCATCTTGTTGATTTGTTTCCGAGAGTAGTTTCCTTGAAAGATTATTGCAACTGCCTCATCGCTGTCATCCACGAGCAGAAACAGCTCATTAGATCTATCCCCATGTGCCTTTCCAATAAGTCTTACGACTGCACCATTGCTTTTAATGGAAAAGATCATCTCATAGGGAGATCCTTGGGTGTTGTATATTGGTGCAAACGTTTCTCTTATAAGATTTAGCCCCTCAGAGTCTTCAGCCGTAAAAATACGCATCGACTCAGTGTTTTGGAAAATTCCATCTAGAGAAGGAATACCACTATCCTTAAAGTCTAGCTTACTACTCTTTAGCATAGAAGAGGACAGAAAAATATCCGTCACAGAAGGGCATTGTGATATCGCTGCAAGGTTGAGTACATAGTTTGTCTTTTGAGCAACCAAGACAAGGGGACTCATTATAAATATAGTCAGCAACAGATGAAATGGGCGTAATGAAGCTTTCATTGCTTATAGTATATCTGGAAATGTTGTTTCTAAAAATTAGTAATTTGTGAGTACAAAGTAATCATTGTTTTGGACCTCTTCAAGCTTTTCTATTGATTGGTCTAGAATTTGCCCTGTTTTTTTTAGTTTAGTTTCTACTATTTTGCTTTGGTGGGCACTTTCTTTAAGGCAATTTGCAAGCATTCCGAACGCTTTTTCAGCATGCAATGTAACATCTTCTTGGGCAAGAGGTTCTCCATTCATGTAAGAGTTTGTGTCTCTTGTGGTAGGAAGGTTTCCAAATATGCCAATAGTAAGAATCGCTGCTACAGAAGCTATTGCGAAGTAGAGCCTTTTTTTAGAGAAAAATTTCTTTGATATGTTAGTAGACTTCTTAGTTGAAGAAGCTACATGCAACATGCTCTCTATAACGAAAAGATCTTTCTTTAATGGGCTATCTTGGGGCTCATCCAAGAGAGCTAAGTAGAGCAGTATTTCTTCTTCTGGGGTTGTATTCCCCTCGTAGTAGCGATTAAGCAGCTTTTCTAACTGTTGATAGTCCATTCTGTTCGGTGATTCCATTTTTGCCCCTTCATTTTTCTTCAGAAAGAAGTATATCTCGAGCCTCTTGACGGAGTCTTGAAAGAGTACTTCTCACAGTGGTTTCTTGTAGTCCAAGCCGATCTGCAGTTTCTTGGTTGGTAAGCATATCGTATTGTCGAAGGATGAAAATACTTTTTTTTGGTTCCTTTAGAGAGTTTACCCATTTGGTAAGTCGCTGCTCTTTTTCTTTTGCCACAAGTAGCTCAAAAGGATTAGAGTAGGAATCTGCCTCCACGATAAACTCAGAGGCGTTTTCTTCGTTTTTGCGTGCTCTCGCAGGAGACTTTAATTTATCAAGACACCTATTGCGAGCGGTCCTAATTACGAATGCTTTGGGACAAACGACTTCGTTTAACTCTTCACGGATTTCCCAAAGTTTAAGATAAACATCTTGCGTCATGTCGTCAGCATCTTGTGGATTCCGCATCATGCTTAGACAGACGGTATAGATTACATCCCTAAGGGGAAGGTATATCTCTGTAAAGGTTGCTCCGCTCATGGGTAGATTTTAGGACTTGTGTCCTTATTTCGCTGTATTGAGGAGTCGTGTTGTGTAAAGCCGCAAGGCTCGCCAAAGTTTTGCTTTTAGAGTATTGTATTTTTTGCGCTTCCCCCTCTTTTGAGGGAGCTAGTCCTCCTTCAAAAGCATACCTCTGGCGATTCCACTGCGGTCAAAACAACTAACGTCAACTAAACAACTAACGGTTTAAACTACTGATTCCTTCTGTTTTCAGTAGCAAGGTAATTATCATTATTCTGTAATAAAACTTGTTTGTCTTTCTGGCACGATGTAAAGCTCTTCTTTCCCAAACGGCCTTGTACTTTATAGACGAGCTTTTATTGTGTTTGTTGCAAGCTTTGCAAAAAAAATAAAGGGACTAGAAAGCTTTTGTATGAAGTCCTTTTTCTCTAAACGATCCAAGTCTCATATTCATAGGAACAGGGTAGTGTATTGCGTGAAACTGTCTGACAAGTATTGCGATTATAAATTGTTGTACCAAGAAGCTCCTCCTTCGTAAACGTGACTTTGTATGGCCTAGTGAGTTTCTTTTACGTGGAGACATATTCCAGAAATACAAAGTGGAAAAGTTTGACTTTTACTCCATGTATTAATCTGTAAAATAGATAAACCCCCAGTCGCTGATGCAATTGAACATCGGACTAGGGGTAGTTATGAAAGCGAAGAAGCGACCTTTGATTGTGTAGTTGTAGGCTGTGCTACTTGATTATAACCTTATGGCAGGTGGCGTTCTGGTTTTGTCTTACCACCACGATATAGCTACCAGGGGCAAGCTGTGCGGGAAGTGCTTGAGTTACTCTTTGTCCATCTATGCTGAAAACCTCGAGGCTTTTGTATGTACCATCTATCTGTAAGAGACCAGTAGCATCTTGAAAGAAACTGACCATTTTTTCTGGGGAAGTGGTCTCCTTATTGGAGGTAAAATCTGTTCCGTAGAAAAGTGTTTTACTACAGTATGCATGGCTGCTGATCCTACTTTCATACATGGGATTTCTGTGTAAGATAATTACAGCTTTGAGATTTTCCTTTTTCCAAGAGGGATAGATATCAATTTCGGGGGATTTAAAAACAAAAGAACCGTCTGCTTCGGGTGTAAACTTCGTTCCTCGATTGCTTGTGTAAAATGTGCGTACTAAGTTCATATGCTCGTAGTTTTTTCCCATTTCTACCCCTTTTTGATCTTTCGCCTTTATATAGTCTTCTGTAAGCACTGCTGTAATATAAAGGTCGTCAGGGTCTGCATCCAAAAGAAGTTTCCCCTTTACTTCAAGGCTTGTCATGCCACCAGGAAGGTCTTTGCATACCGCTTCTGTAATTATAGCGCGTTCTCTTTCGTGCAGGAAAGGATCTAGTATGTAGGGATCCTCTATCCCACCATCGTCAAAGAGTTTCTTTTTAGAAACAAAAGCTAGCTCTCCTTTATCTGCGAGATAAGGAGCTCGATTGATGGCAAAGTAAGGAAGTGCAGTTGGTGTGGGTATAGTTGGTCGCCCGAGGAGCATGGCTAAGGTTTCATTACAAGCTTCTTCGGCAAAGGCGACATCATCGCTTCCCACGGGGTAAGCAACGAGTGATACATCGTAGCCGTTAGCAATGAGATTGCCAGCCATAATGTTGATCTTTTCATTGTATTGGGGAGCATTGGGGGCAGCTTCTGAGGTGTAGTACTCTACAAGTACCGATTTCCTTTCTTTACTTCCTTTCTCTGTGGGTATAAAGGAGTCAAATACCCACCTAATCATACCTTTGTCGCGAACAGGGGTTCCATTGATTTGGTCCAATTCCACTGTGCCTTTGGAAGTACCTAAAGGGTAAGGTGGATGTGCCCATCCAGCATCACAAAGACCTTTTACTGGAATATTCATCTCAAAAGGGTAGAGTTTTTCTCTAAGGTCGTATCCATAGTAGCACTTCTCATAGAAGGTCATCCCCTCTATATCCTTGAATCCGATATTACGAAGGGAGAGTTTATAGCTGAAATATTCATTTGTCCTCAAGATGCTGTTGTGTGGCTGTTTAAGAGGATAGACCAAATAGTCAAATAGTCCATTGGGATCATCTAGCAGAGCATAAACAAGAGCCGATCCTAGGTTGAATGTCTCAGTGTGTTGTACTTGAGAAAATCCATAAGCTTTCCCCTTTTCATAAAAACTCTCAGAAACGGCTACCATATTGGCTTCTGGAAGGCAATAGGTATCTCCGTCATACAATACAGGCGACTTTCTATCGCCTCCTTTTCCGCTAGCATGGACAGAATACCCTACTAATACAAGATCTTTTTCTGTAAAGTGCTGGGCTTCGTCAAGCATAATTTTGTTATAGCCCTTTTCAAGAGAGCAAGCTTGGCTTACGACTACTTCTTGCCACAATTCACCCATGCCATCTAGCTGTACTTTAGCCACAATAATACGAGCATCAGTAACGGGTTCTGCCACAACACACTCCACTCCCTTGACAGAGAAGTCCCCGATTGGTGGAATTACAAGAAAGGGAGTCATAATCCCTTCTGCTTCTTCTTCAAACTCCATTGGTTTGTGCGTAAGAGTTGGCTCAACTGAAGCATAGCCAAAGCCTTTGACAAGAGGCACAAGATTGGTTTGCTGATCCTCTACTCTAAGGCCTTTTTTTAGTAAAACAGGCTTGGTACGATGGGCAATAAGTTGCTTAACCTCATCTATTGAGGTACTCTTTACGCCACTCTGCGCCAAAAGAGTAAAAGGTGCAAAAAGTAGAGATGCTGTAAGCAATATGCTTTTAAAAAGTCTACATCTTTTCATGTATTCTTTGTTTTTAAGTTTAATATCTATACAAATATAAGATATTTTAAAGGATTAAGCAAGTTCGTTTTTTTGCGAATATATGCCTTTGTTTTTTTTGCAAGATCACTTTATCGGGAGAGTATTATTTGTTGCATTCAGTTGTGCAGTAATCTCTTTCTCTTGTGTTATTAGTCTTATGGAGAGATGAAACTTTTGTTTTGCTTTTTGGGAAAAGAGTTTGAATTTGTTTGAATGAAATGTTGTACCTTTGCAAAGTAAAGAGTTTGTGATAGAGTTTTTTTTCTTTTAAGGTAAGGCGGAGCTCTTTTACAGAGGTAGATAGGATTTAAATCTGAAGGTAAGAGGTGTTGTATATGATTTACCCTCATGGTTAAATCCCTTTTCTCTTCCTTATGTTACAATCTCAAAACGTGTATTAAGAGGTCGTCCGAATGTTGTTGGGCGTCCGCTTTTGTTTTGTAAGGGCGTAAAAGGCTCTTTGCACAAGTGGAACGAAGTGAAAACATCGTACAATTGAAACAATAACCAGTTAAATAGCTATTTTTACTGACAGAATTAAAGCTACGTTATGGAATATAATTTTATGACCAAAGAGGGATTTGATAAGCTGATGGAGGAAATAAGTCGTCTAGAGGCAGAAGAACGTCCCAAGATACAACAACAAATAGCGGAAGCACGAGATAAAGGAGACCTTAGTGAAAATGCAGAATATGATGCTGCAAGGGAAGCACAAGGGATGCTTGAGGCTCGTATCTCGCAGCTTAAGACTACTGCGGCTCAAGCAAGGATAATAGACGAGACAAAGATAGATACCAATAAAGTGCAATTGTTGACTAAGGTGAAAGTGAAAAACCTAACGGATAAATCTATCACTGTTTATACTATTGTACCTGATAACGAATCAAACTTTAAGGAAAAGAAAATCTCTGTAAATGCTCCTATCGCCCAAGGATTGATTGGTAAGAAAAAGGGAGACATAGCGGAAATTGAAGTCCCTATAGGAAAGCTTAGACTAGAGATTCTAGAAATCTCTATGTAGAACGAATACAATGCCAACTCTATTTACACGAATAATAAGGGGAGAAATACCCTCCTATAAAGTAGCGGAAAGTGAAACCTGCTATGCATTTTTAGATATCAATCCTAAGGCAAAAGGGCATACCTTAGTCGTTCCTAAGAAAGAGGTAGACTATCTTTTTGATATGAGCGATGAGGAAATCTCGGAGTTGATGGCATTCTCTAAGCGCGTGGCTAGAGCTATTCAAATAGCCTTTCCATGTCCAAAGGTGGGAATGGCAGTTTTGGGTTTGGAGGTACCGCATGCTCATGTTCACCTAATACCTCTTGCAAATGAAAAAGTTTTCTATAACCAAGAGAGTTTGGGGCTGAAAGAAGAAGATTTTCAGGAGATTGCTAAGGCTATTTCAGCAGCTTTCCAATAGTGGATTAAGACTTTTCTTCTTCGGAGTTTTTGTAGTCACAAATATTTGTTGTACCTTTGCACAGCTACAAGAGGAAAAAGAACTTCGGCGGAGGTGACTTCCTTCTTTTAGTCTCTTTTTTTTAAGAAGTAATGAAGTTTAGTATTGGGTTCATAGCTCAGCTGGTTTAGAGCATCTGTC
>KQ959279.1:0-97587 GCA_001552775.1 Bacteroidales bacterium KA00251 | reverse complement strand
AGAGGGTCATAGGTTCGAATCCTATTGGACCCACTAACTTTTACTCCTTTTGAAATGCACGGGTTCATAGCTCAGCTGGTTTAGAGCATCTGTCTTACAAACAGAGGGTCATAGGTTCGAATCCTATTGGACCCACCGTGTTGGAGTTCCCTTAGGTTAAGGGAGCTCTTTCTTTAAAGGAAATATTTTTCATTCTACACTTTGCCTTTGAATAAGACAAGGCGGCAAGCTATGGCAGAGTAACCTTATTTACTCACCGAGTCTGCAAGTGTGATGGGAAATTAGCCAGTCTAATTTTGAGTAACACTCTCTGATTATTTTTTTTATAACAGAATGAAGACCTACAAACTTAGCGCAGAAAAGCGTACAGAAATCGGAAAGAAAGCAGTAAAAATGCTTCGTAAGGAAGGAGAAATCCCCGCCAACCTTTATGGTCTAGGTAATGAAAATCTAAACCTCAAAGTGAAGGAACGCGAAGTGCAGAATCTAATTTACACTCCAGAAAGCTACTCAGTTGAGCTTATGGTTGATGGAAGGATGAAGAATGTAGTGCTTAAAGAACTACAATTCCACCCCGTAACGGATCGAGTGCTACACATTGATTTCTTAGAAGTGGATACCGTGAAGCCCATCAACATGAAGATACCTGTAGTCCTTGAAGGACTAGCAATTGGTGTACGTGCTGGTGGTAAACTTGTAAAGGAGTTGCGTAAGCTAACGGTTCGTGCCACTTACGACAAGATCCCCGAACGTCTTCATATTGATGTGACTAATTTGAATCTCGGTGGTAAGATTCAAGTTGGTGATCTCCATTTCGAAGGTCTGGAAATAGTAAATGCAAAGAATGCTGTAGTAGCTGCTGTGCGTCTAACAAGAGCTGCACGTGGTCAGGCTGCTGCATCTACTCAGTCAGGAGCTGGAGCTACCAATACCTCCGCAGCTGAGTAATTTGAATTTATGAGGGAGCGTGCAACAGATCTCCCTTATTTTGGTGACCTTGAAGATAACAAGCGACATCATGTGTCCGTAATGAGTTTCACATGGATATGAAAAGGTTACCGAAGAACTAATTTGTTTTCATGAGTGTATTTTTCTTTGGCAAGAGCCTACAAATAATATTGTAGCATGCTTGCCAAAGTTTTTTTTTTTTTTTGCTCTTTCCCCCTTTAGGAAGAAACCTTTTTCTTTTGAGAGTATGCCCTATTTGATTGTCGGTCTTGGTAATATCGGAGCAGAATATGATGGTACACGCCACAATGTGGGCTTCCATATAGTTGATGCTCTTGCTCAATCCTTAGATCTCTCTTTTTCTGTGGCCCGATATGGAAGTGCCGCGCAAGGACGAATAAAAAGTGCAGAGATACTATTGCTGAAACCCTCTACCTATATGAACTTAAGTGGTAAAGCGGTACGTTTCTACTTGAGGGAGTACAAGATACCCATTGAGCAACTTCTTGTGGTAGTTGATGATCTTGCTCTCCCATTTGGCACTATCAGACTGAAAGCAGCAGGATCTGCAGCTGGGCATAATGGTCTTAAAAATATAAATGAGCTTCTTGGTACAGAAAAGTACTCAAGACTGCGTGTAGGCATAGGCAATGATTTTTCTAAAGGGGCTCAGATAGACTACGTGCTTGGAAAGTTCCCGTCAGAGCAGAGTAAGTATTTCCCATTGATTGAAAAAGAAGCAATAAATGCTATAAAAGACTTTTGTCTTGTGGGAGTAGAAAGAGCAATGAATTGGCATAATAAAAAGATTCTACTCGATGAATAGCTTTTTATTAATTACTGTGCTTGTGCAGAAAGTTATATGTCTACATTAGATAGTGTGCGTATTGATAGCTTCCTGTGGGCTGTAAGGATCTTTAAAACGCGTTCGCTTGCTAGTGCAAGTTGCAAAAAGAACCGAGTACTCATAAATGGAGTGGAGGTTAAGCCATCTCGTCTCGTAAAAGTAGGTGATGTCGTTGTTGTAAAAAAGCCCCCAATTAGCTATACCTACAAGGTTTTGCAGATTGCAAAAAATAGAATGGGAGCCAAGTCGGTTACTGACTATATTGAGGATAAGACACCTAAAAGTGAATATGAACAACTTGAACTGAAGAGAATTTCAGGTTTCGTGGGGAGGGTAAAAGGAACAGGTAGACCCACCAAGCGTGATAGACGTAAACTCGATGACTTTCAGGAAGCAACCGCTGGACTTGACTTTTTCTTTGATAATGATCTAGAAGATGACTATGATGCGGAGTGGTTGGAAGATGATGAAAACTTATAGGAGACCCCCTTTTAGTTATGCAAATGACGAAGAATTTCTTGAAAAATTCCATTTGTTTTTGTATCTTCGTAGTTCTAAGTCGTACTTATGAAAGCTATTAATCAGGCCTTTTCTCAGGATACATGCTCTGTAAAGACCTCTCCTTCGTGTGAGGTGAGTAAGTGCTTTAGTCGGAAGCTAGTAGAAGAGCAAGGAATGCTGTTCCAATATGCCTTCTCGTTGACTCGTGATGCTGTTGATGCGGCAGATCTTGTACAAGAAACAGCTTTGCGTGCCTTGGATAATCATCATAAATTTGTGAAGAATGTCAGTTTTCGTGGATGGCTTACGACTATCATGCGAAATATTTACATCAATGGATACCAAAGTAAAGTGCGCTATTGGAGTCATGTAGATAAGAGTGTAGATCCTGTGGAGGTAGCAACTCCTGCAGAGGGAAGTTACTTTGTTCCTGACGATGCTTTTAATCTATTAGAAATTAATGGAGCGATTGACCGTCTTGGAGATACTGCACGTATTCCTTTCAGAATGTACCTTGATGGCTATAAATATACGGAGATAGCAGAAGTGTTGGAAGTGCCTGTTGGCACTATTAAAAGCCGTATATTCTCTGCAAGAAGGGAATTGCAGAAAAGCCTTAGTGAACTGAAATAGAATACTGTAGAAGGGATAGACGTCTCTTTTTTCTTAAGTATATCCTCTTTTTATAGATTCTTTTGAACAGACTGATAATCATCTCTTGAAAAAAGATCTGAAGTTTGTTCATTGTTTTTTTTGATCGTTTGATTGAGAGGTGTAAAGTGATCCTTCCTCTATATTATTGCGATGTTTTGCTTAAAAAGAAATCTTCTGTATCTTTGTGCGAGAGTCTAACTATGTGCATTTGCTAGACTTGTCAATAAAAGAGTATGAAGGAGATATTGCTATCCAATGCCCTCGGAGGAATAATAATTGGTATACTTACCTCGTGTCCCATGGGACCTGTTGGGGTATTGTGCATACGTCGTACCCTTCATCGTGGAAGACAAGCAGGACTTATTACTGGGATAGGGGCTGCATTAAGTGATGTCACTTATGCCGCTTTAGTGTATCTAGGCGTTGGGCTTCTCTTAGATCTAATCAAAACATACGAACAGACTCTTACACTATTAGGATCTCTGATTATTTTGGTATTTGGAGCGTTTCTGTATTTTTCACCTCCTCATTATGATACGAAGGATAGTGAACAAGCGAATCACTTCAGTCGATGGAAAATGCTACTTAGCTCTTATGCCCTCACTTTTAGCAATCCTCTTATTGTATTCTTCTTTATAGCCTTTTTTGGGAGGTACCAATTTGTTCATGATGCACCTTATTATTGGTGGGTCTTTGCTTATTCAATGATTTTTATCCTCTTAGGAGCTTTGCTTTGGTGGCTGGGGATTACGTGGCTTATTAGTCATTTTCGTAGCAAAATGAGCTTAGCTAGTATGCGTCTTTTTAACCGTATCGTTGCACTTTTGTTTGTAGCAGTTGCTATTGGAGGAGTAGTCTCTTTTCTATACTCTCACTAGATAAGTTCGGCAATAAATAATAGAATAGAAAAGAACCGCAAAATCATTGATCTTGCGGTTCTCTTTTTACGGATGGATCTTTAAGCTACCATAAATCATTTCGTACGAGCATGCCGTTGGCTACTTCTTTGGCGACAGCTTCACCCTTGATAGCTTTTGCAATCGTCAGACCAAAAGGAATCGAAAATGCAGGTCCTTGTGCGGTGATGATATGCCCATCTAGGACTACTCCTTCAGAGATATAGCTAGTGCTCTTGTCAAAGTGCTTCTCAAATGATGGATAAGCTGTAGCCTTTCGATCATTTAAAACGCCAGAAGGAGCAAGTACGACACCAGGAGAGGCACAAATAGCAGCAATCCATCTTTTGGCTTCGTTTTGTTTCTTAATCAGGTTCATCAATTTTTTTGATGCAAATAAATTAGAGGCTCCTGGTAAACCTCCAGGGAGTATGATTGCAAGGGGTGCTGCATCCTCAGCTAGGTCATCAATAAGCATGTCTGCTTTCACCGATACATTATGGGCACTTATTACTTGCAATTGCTTTTCCACGGAAACTGTCTTTACGGCGATTCCTGCACGGCGTAAGATGTCTACTTGGGCAATAGCTTCAATATCTTCAAAGCCTGTTGCCAAAAATACAAGAGCGATTTCTTTCATTATAGATCTTTCATTTTATATTTGTTTTTCCTTGGCTAATGTACGAAAAAACCATGATAGAACCTGTATTGTCTCATCTTAGATTCAATGGAAAGTTGTACTTTTGCAGTCGAAGCTTTTTGCAAGCCTCCAGATAAAAAGAAGAAGATAAGGATATGATTAACCGTGTACTTGCTAGAAGTAGCGTCTTTCAAGAGCTATTTGCTTACTATCATTCAGAGTCACACTCTGTAGAGGAAGCTGAGGATTCCCTTTCAGAGGCTCTCTCTTCAATACAGTTGTTGTATTATTTTCTCCTTGATCTTATTCCTGCTCTTACACAACTTCATAAAGAGCAAATTGAAAAAAATAAAACTCGTTTCATCCTCCGCGAGGAAGATTTGAATCCCAATTTGAGACTCGCTGAAAACAATTTATCTTCTGCAATAGATGAGTGTAGCACGATTACTGAAGCATTGCGGAATACGAAACTTTCTTGGAGGGACAATGATGCCCTTTTAAAGGTTTTGCTTGAGGAGATTTTAGATTCAAATCTTTATGAGAATTATAGAGATAGTAAAGAAGAATCCTTTGCATTGGATGCGAAGTTCTGGGCAGAAGCTCTTCAAAAATTGACTTTTAAAAATAGGTTGCTTGACGACTATCTCAGTGATCTCTCAATTTACTGGAACGATCCAACTGCGGTCTTGGAAAAAGTGGAAATAGAGGAAATTCCAAGTGTTGACAAGTTGGATGAAATGATGGATGACCTGAGATTGGAGGATAGCTATCAAACTGTGAGAATGAGCAATAGTCCCGTAGAAGTACAGAAAGACTTCGTGATAAAGACTCTTCGCAAGGCTCGCAAAGTGGATGATATTGCCTCTGTTTTAATACCCATGTTTAAGGATAAGGAGGATGAAGACTTTACCTACCAGCTACTAAGAAGCTCTATTGTTCACAGCGAGCAATATCTTGAACTGATTGATGAAGCTCTTCAAAATTGGGATAGTGAACGCTTGGCTGATAGCGATATCATACTTTTGCAGATGGGACTAGCAGAGTTGTTTACTTTCCCCTCAGTTACAGCTGCTGTTACACTCAATGAGTATATTGAGCTAGGGAAAACCTTTTCTACCTCCAAAAGTGGATCTTTTATAAATGGACTTCTCGACAGCATTCTTCAAAAGCTACGAGATGAGGGTAAGATTAGAAAGTGATTATAGATCCCCTTTTTCTCTTGCTTAGCTAGAATTTTCAATTCTTCTCTAGCACGTAATCTTTCAAAAGGCAGTTGTACAATCGTCTTTCTGGTGCGATTGTACTACTGCCTTCTCTTTTCTTATCCCTAGTATAGTATGGGATCTTGTAACTCTAGGAGAAGAGAGAGGTGATGTAAGAAATGAGAGGCATAAGAATGGCTGTAAAGAAGCCCATTATACCGATAGCCATTCCTGCAAGAGCTCCCTCTACTGCACCAAGTTGTATCGCAGTAGCTGTGCCCATGCCGTGAGCTGAGGTGCCTAGTGCTAGACCTTTAGCAATAGGATTATGGATTCTGAGCACTTTAAAGAGGAAGGGGCTAACCAAGCCTCCAAATAACCCTGTGATTACTACGACTACAGCTGTAAGAGCTGGTATCCCTCCAGACTTTGCAGAAAGTGAAATGGCTATAGGAGTGGTTACAGATTTAGGACCCATTGAAGCGGCCAATACTTTTCCCCCCCCCAAGAGAAGGACTATTCCAGCAGCAGTGACTATTCCCACCAAGGCTCCTATGAAAATTGAAACTAGGGTAGAGAATAAACGCCCTTTAAGGACCTCCATTTGGTCGTAAAGAAGGCATCCTAAGGCTACCACACTAGGACCTAGTAAGAAATCAATCAGCCATGATGCTTTGGCATAGCTATCGTAAGGTGTATGTGTTAGAATTAGCAGAACAATGAGAATAGCCATTGTAAGGAGCATTGGCTGAAATAGGATGATTTTGGTCTTTCGATAGATCCAACTTGATCCGAGATATACACCTAGAGTAAAAGGTAAACAAAAGAGAGGTTCGGTAAGTAATGATGCCCACATGATTAGATTGATTCTTTTTTAGTTGAGGCTGTTTTTTTAGACAATGATCTTTTGTGCAGATACTCAAAACGTTGTTGTGCAAGTCCCACCACAGACATGACCATGATGGTAGATAGGATCATTGCTAGTACGATGATATGCCAATATTGTCGCAGAAGAGGTAGCTGAGTGACAAGTCCTACACCCGCAGGAATAAAGAGAAAGCCCATTATGGAGGTGAGAAAATAGGAAGCATCACGTACTTCACTAGGTTTTATCACTCTTGCCCTAAGAGCTAAGAAGAGGAGAAACATCCCCATTACGCTACCTGGAATGAGGTCTCCTATGAGATTAGCTGCTAGTGTGCCAAGAGCATAAAAAAGTAGAATGATAAAAAATTGCTTTAAATATCTCATAGTAAGAGAATACCTAGGTTCAAAAATGCAGTACTATAGAAGAGTCTTTTCTTTTTTCAAGAGTTTAGCACATGCCTCCAGCTCTTCGTAAAAAGATTCGCCAAAGGCTCTGATTATCGGTTCTTTGAGAGCTTGGTATATCCGTACACCTTTTCTTTTCCCTTTTACGATGGCACCTCTACAAATGTCCCAACGATCATAATTGAGAGCAGTGGCATGTGCATAGTAATGGAGACGAATTGGATAAAGATGACAGCTAATTGGTTTGGGAAAGGTTGTAAGTCCTTTTCTGTAGAGAACTTCAAATGCGCAAAAGCAGTTTTTATTTTCATCAAAGTGGGCAAAGACGCACTGCCCTCCATCAACTAAAGATGTTACCTCTTCTCCCGAAAAGTCAATGTAGCTAATTCCTTTCTTGTGAATTACTTCTTGCGCTTTTTCTGTAAGAAGAGGAAGTATTTGAGGCAATAGGCTTTGAATAATTGGAAGCTCTTCTTGATTGAGTGGAGCTCCACTATCTCCATCTATACAACATATGCCTTTGCACTTTTCATAGTTACAAAGAAAGCATTCTGTCAAGATTTCATGACTTACGATTTTGTCATCAATCATTATCATGATTCTATCCTTTCCTTTCTACAAAAATAAAATCCTTGGCTCGTGTGGAATGGAGTAGATTTATCAGCTATTGACTCTACTTGTGGGTTGAATCACTTTGTGTCCATGTATAGCATAGTAGAATATGAAGATTTCTCCTGCTAAGACTAGGAACCAACTATAATGCCAAGACCCTGCAGCGTCTGCCCATATTCCTTGAAGAAGTGGAAGTATTGCACCTCCTATGAGGCCTGTAAGCAATATGCCTGATCCTGCCACTGTGTATTTGCCAAGTCCCTCTAAGGCTAGAGAGAAGATGGCTCCCCACATAACAGAGTGCATTAAGCCAACAGCTACCAATATTTTTAGGTCTTGAGTGAAGATTGAGATGGTAATAGCCACTATAGCGAGTGCTGTACTTATGGCGAGTTGTCGCTGAGCAGAGACTTTAGATAGGAAACTGCTTAAAAAGCGACCAATTAACATAGCACCCCAGTAGAAAGTACTCCAGAGTGCAGCTGTGGCGTATTCACTTTTCAAGAGAGAATCCGTTGCTGAAGGGTTGGCACTTCTAAATGTGTCTTCCCAGGCTGTGACAAGATTGGCTCCTATACATACCTCGCAACCGACATACGTGCCTAATGCAAGGGTTCCCAAAACAAGGTGTCTATAGCGAAATACAGTATCTCTTAGTCGTTCATTGCTTTTATCTGTAGTCCCTTCAAGATGCGGAAGGCTTACTTTATATACAGCAAAGTACAAAACTAGTAACAGAATAAAGAGGACAATAAAGGGGACAATCATAGCATCTACCGAAAGTGTCTCTACTTTTACTCCTCCAAAAATTACATAGGCTACGAAAAATGGGGTAAAAGTAGCCATTAACGAATTGCCTACTCCACCAATGTTTTGTCTTGTAATTCCTGTTGTTCCTGGCACCGTGCAGACGACCAAGTATGGATTGACAGAAGTTTGTAAATAGGTTAGTCCTGTACCACATAAAAAGCTACCTACAAGAAAAACAAAGAAACTTAAGGGTACTTTTATTGAGAATATGCTAAGTTGATTAATTGCTTGAAAGTCTGAGCCGTCAACCCAACGATAGAGTAGTACGGAACTCTCAAAGATAAGCATCGCTACAGCTACGCATAAGATGCCTACCAATAGAGAGCTTTTATAGCCTTTCCGGTTCAAGTATCGAGCTGCGACAGGACCCATTACTAGGTAGGCTGCAAAAAAAACAAAGTTTAGAAGATTGGAGAGGGTATTCTTTGCTTTGCCTACATCTTCTAGGAATGTGTTCTTTAGTGGCACCTGAAACTGTTGGTTCATCCCTGTGATAAACCCTATGAGGGCCATAAGAATAACCATAAAGATGAAAGGCTTTATGTAGTTCTTTTTTATAGTGGGAGCAACTTTATTCTGCATAATAATCTAAATGCCTAGAAGGAGAGAGGGAAGAAGTTAGAAATCGTTTGTAAAGTGGAATCGAATGGAGGGAAAATCTTGTTGAGCCATAGAAAGGAGATAGGCAGAAGGAGCTAAGAATACTTCTCTTCCTTCTGTGTCTAGTGCCATGTTTTGAGATTTCCTTCGCTTAAAATCTTTTAAGGCTTCTATGTCGTCAGATTCTATCCAACATGCTTTATACAAGGAAATCGGTTCCCAGCGACATGAAGCACCATATTCATGGTCTAGGCGAAACTTGATTACCTCAAATTGGAGTTGTCCTACAGTGCCTACAATTCGTCTTCCATTAAAAGAATTAACAAAAAGCTGTGCTACACCTTCCCCCATAAGTTGGTCCAACCCTTTGACGAGTTGCTTTTGTTTCATCGGATCTGCATTTTCAATGTAGCGGAAAAGCTCTGGCGAGAATGAGGGAAGTCCTCTAAAGTGGAGGGATTCTCCTTCAGTAAGAGTGTCTCCTATTTGGAAGTTGCCAGTATCTGGAAGTCCAATTATATCACCAGCATACGCATCTTCCACAATCTCTTTCTTCTGGGCCATGAATGCTGTTGGTGAAGAAAATCGTAGCTCCTTGCCCAGTCGCATATGGCTATAATATTTATTACGTTCAAACTTACCACTACATACTTTTACAAAAGCAATGCAACTTCTATGGTTGGGATCCATATTGGCATGAATCTTGAAGACGAATCCGGTGAAATACTCTTCATAGGGGGATACTGTCCGTTCTACAGCTTCGATTGGTTGAGGGGGAGGAGCAATGTGAATGAAGCAGTCAAGTAGCTCTTTTACCCCAAAACTATTGAGTGCAGATCCGAAAAAGATTGGAGCTTGTTGCCCTGCAAGATAGCTGTCTTCATCTAGGTGAGGGTAGATCTCTTCTACAATCTCTACCTCTTGTCGTAGTTTCTTTGCAAAGTCGTCTCCAATGTATTGTTTGAGTTCTTCTTTGTTAATGTCGTCTAGAGCTATTACATTCTCAGCAATATGTTGTTTATCGCTTTCAAAAAGAGATAGGTGCTTTTGGTATAGATTGTATACCCCTTTGAAACGGTCGCCCATGCCAATCGGCCAACTGAGCGGTACTACATCCATTTGTAGTTCCTCTTCTAGCTCATCTAGAAGATCAAAGGGGTCTTTACTCTCTCTGTCATATTTGTTAATGAAAACAATAACAGGAGTATTTCGCATACGACATACTTCTATCAGCCGGCGAGTTTGCTTTTCTACCCCTCTTGCTCCGTCTACAACGATTACTACGCTATCAACAGCTGTAAGAGTACGAAAGGTATCCTCAGCAAAGTCTTCGTGACCAGGAGTGTCTAGGATGTTGATCTGGTATCCCTCATAGGAAAAGCCCATTACAGAAGTTGCTACAGAGATACCCCTCTGTCGCTCTATTTCCATCCAGTCGCTCGTCGCAGATCGCTTTATTTTGTTGCTTTTTACGGCTCCAGCCACATGAATAGCACCTCCATAAAGGAGTAGTTTCTCAGTAAGGGTCGTTTTACCCGCATCAGGGTGAGCAATTACGGCAAAAGTGCGTCGCTTGTTAATCTCTTGCTTTAAAGAAGCCATATAGGAAAGATGTATAGCCTATTTATTGTCGGTAAAATGGATTACTTGGCATAGCTCACTGCACGAGTCTCTCGAATGACAGTGATTTTTACTTGTCCAGGATAGGTCATCTCGTCTTGAATCCTTTGGGCAATCTCTTGAGACAGTTCTTCTACAGCATCATCGTCTGTTTGTTCAGCGCCCACGATTACACGTAGTTCTCTACCAGCTTGGATCGCATAGGTCTTCTTTACACCTGGATAGGATAGTGCCAATTTTTCTAGGTCGTTGAGTCGTTTTATGTATGCTTCCACAATTTCTCTTCGGGCACCAGGTCTTGCTCCACTAATTGCATCGCATACCTGTACGATGGGAGCAATCAAGGTCTCCATTTCTACTTCGTCGTGGTGGGCGCCAACTGCATTACAGATGTCGGGCTTTTCTTTGTATTGTTGGCAAAGCTTCATCCCAAGCAGTGCATGGGGTAGTTCTGGTTCTTCATCAGGGACCTTGCCAATGTCGTGAAGGAGACCAGCTCTCTTTGCCTTTTTAGGGTTAAGCCCAAGTTCCGAGGCCATCGTGGCACAGAGATTAGCGGTTTCTCTTGAATGCTGAAGAAGGTTTTGTCCATAAGAAGAGCGGTATTTCATTTTTCCAATTAGGCGCACAAGGTCGGGATGCATACCATGTATCCCGAGGTCAATAAGTGTACGTTTACCTGTTTCTATAATCTCTTCTTCAATTTGCTTTTTTACCTTTTCTACCACCTCTTCAATACGTGCAGGATGAATGCGACCATCTTGAACAAGACGGTGGAGGGCAAGTCTTGCCACCTCTCTTCTTACAGGATCAAAGCCAGAGAGGACAATCGTCTCAGGAGTGTCATCTACGATAATCTCTACGCCTGTTGCTGCTTCTAGAGCACGAATGTTTCTTCCTTCTCGGCCGATGATGCGACCCTTCATTTCATCATTGTCGATATGAAAGGTTGTAATCGCATTCTCTATAGCGGTCTCTGTAGCTACTCTTTGGATAGATTGGATAATGATCTTCTTGGCTTTCTGGTTAGCCTCCATAGTTACCTCTTCGATCATTTCTTTGGCATCTGCTTGAGCTTGCTCTTTGGCTTCTATTGTAAGGCTTTCTACAAGACTTTTCTTAGCTTCTTCTGCACTAAGTCCACTTATTGTTTCAAGGGTTGCACGATGTAGACGAAGTGCTTCTTCTATTTCTTGCTCTTTCTGTGCGAGAGTTTCGCGTCGTTCGTTGAGATCCTTAGTTAGAAGCTCAAGTTCAACCTCTTTTTTTGTAAACGCATTTCTGTCGCTTTCAAGTTTACGGCACTCTTCTTTGAAACTCTGTTCTTTCCCAAAAAGGGCATCACATTGAGCTTTGTATTCGGTCTGTAAAGACTCACGCTCACTTTTTACTTTCTCAGCGAGCATTTTTTCTTTTTCGAGTAGCATTTGGTGGCTACTCCTCTCCTTTTCTTGTATCTTTTTCTGAGCATCCTGGAGAAGGTCTTGAGCTTTGTGTTCGGCTTCTTTCAGTTGGCTCTTGGCCTTTTCTTCAAGAGACTCAATCCTTTTTTTTGAACTTTTTGTCCACAAAAATGCTATCACAATAGCCACAAGAACTATCGCTATAGCTATTAAAGTCGCAGTTTCAATCATATCTATAATTCAACCTTTATGTGGAGGAATTGTAACTAGTTGATGGCTTACTGCAATAGAAAAAAACAAACTACTGAAGTCTAAAACTTCAATCTGAAGAAGCTGTGAAATAAAACGGAAGAGAGAGTAATTACCTCTACACTAGAAACTCTTTGTCTACACCCGTGAGAAAGGAGTTCAACTCATTGTTGAGCTTTTCCAATTGCTCTTCAACAGGCTGGTGATCAAGACGCTGTCGATAAACTTCTAGTTGCAGAGCCATATCAACAGCAGCCATAAGCACAGGGTACTTTTCATCGCCTGTATACCGTGCTCTGTACTGATTTACGCGTTGGTTGTAAGTTTGGGCTGCCTGTCTGTAAAGGCTCTCTTCCTCTGGAGTTACCTCTAAAGAAAGTTTATGACCATCTACCAAAAGCGAGATTCTTTGACTCTTCTTGTTCTCTTTCATTGAGAGAAAAGCAACTTCTGCCATCCTGCTCTCTTCTCTTAGGGGACTCCCCTATTAGTGAGGTTGCTAAGTTAGCATAGTTTAGCAGATCCTACGTTTCCTTTTATTCCGTTTCCAAGAGTTTGATCCCTTGAAGTATATTATTTCGCAAATCCTCCAGACGCTTTCGAGCTTTTAACCAGTCGCCATCGTCTGCTACAATTAACCGAGAAGAAAGTAGTAAATCGTTTTTTGTACGCAACTCTTCATTCATTTTATGAAGGTCTTTGCGTAGACTCTCTAGACGAGCATTCTCTTTCTGGAGTGTGGCGATGGCTTGTTGTTGCCGTTCTGTACATAACTTCAGACGCTCAATCGATAGTGAGAGGGCTTTTAATAACTCTTCTTCCTTTCGGGTCATTGCCTCGTTTTTACTTTGCAAAGATACGCATTCTTCCGTGATTGTATCAAAGACTCCTCCTATATTTAGGACTTTACTAGTCGCTTTTAGGAGAGATATCTTTTTGTTGAGTGCAATTTTTCTAGAAAATCCAAGTAAAAGAGAGAA
The DNA here is from genome assembly GCA_001552775.1 of Bacteroidales bacterium KA00251. Classification (GTDB taxonomy): domain Bacteria; phylum Bacteroidota; class Bacteroidia; order Bacteroidales; family Porphyromonadaceae; genus Porphyromonas. Next base: position 84,353 of record KQ959279.1, on the reverse strand, counting down.
ACAAACTGAATTAGCCCAACAGAAGACTTGATGCTTTTGTCTCACACCATACATTCCTTAAATATGACTAAGCCATGTTCATCTTATGCTGGCGTAGCAACTTAAAATAAGAAATCCAATTCCTGTGAATGCCCCCCCCCAATTTTATTTCATAGAAAAGTGTTTATAGGAATATACTAAAGAGAGAGGACGCCTTTTAATGATTTCGGAAAAGGTCTTAAGAACTATAAAAAGTGTCATTCTGACTATGTTTTATCTGGTGGCATAGTTTTTGCAAGATTTGCTACTAGGGATTGTATTCTTCTTAGGAAAGTGAGAGTAACTTGTCTTTTTTAAGATAGCAATATAGAAATTATCCCACTAATGTATAACAAGTAAAAATAGGCAATGCTGAGAATAAATAAAAAGGGAGAAATCTCCCCTAATACAACTAAAAGAGAAAGCCTTGGAGTAGTAAACTTGCAAGAGAAAGAGCAAAACTCCTCTCTTCAAGGAGGAGATGCAGATCTCAATAGGATTAGGAATGGGTTTGAAGGGGATGAAGAGGAAAACGATGAGGATTTTGAATTTGCCGGAGGTGACAGCCCTTCAGATGATGGACCCTCCCTCTTTGATAATTCCAACAAAGATCAAGGAAGAGATTCACAACAAAATCCACCGCACTCTGGCAAGCCTCCAGTGCCACCTAAGAGACATGCTACTCCTTTCTTGGACGCTTTCGGTGCGGATCTTACAAAGGTTGCCTTAGATGGCAAAAATGACCCCGTGATAGGACGAGAAAGCGAATTGCTACGACTTATGCATGTACTATGTCGCCGTAAAAAAAACAACCCTGTACTCATTGGAGATCCTGGAGTCGGTAAGAGTGCAATTGTTGAGGGGCTTGCTCAGCGAATCGTTGAAAATAGGGTGCCACTTGCATTGATGGACAAGCGGATTATCAGACTAGATACAGCCTTGTTGGTAGCAGGAACGAAGTATCGTGGAGAGTTTGAAGAGCGACTAAAAGGCATCATGAAAGAGCTGACAAGTCACCCCAATATTATCATTTTTATTGATGAAATTCACACAATAGTAGGAACAGGTAGTACCGAAAATTCTTTGGACATGAGCAATATGCTTAAGCCCGCCTTAGCACGAGGTGAAATAAGATGCATTGGTGCTACTACGCTTTCAGAGTATGCGAAGACAATCGAAAAAGATGGAGCTCTAGAGAGACGATTCCAAAAAGTCTTAGTGCCTCAAAATAGTGCAGAGGAGACGCTTGAGATACTAAGGAAGATCAAAGGACAATACGAGAAATTTCACAACGTACTCTATACAGACGAAGCTCTCCAAGTAGCAGTGGAGCTTACTGATCGCTATATCTCAGATCGCTTCTTCCCCGACAAAGCGATTGATGCAATAGACGAAGCTGGTGCAGGAGCAAGCCTTTGCAATGTGGTACCTATGGAAGAAGTGGATGCGATCAAAGCTGAAGCTAAGTCGTACAAGGAAAAACGCTATCAAGCCGTAAAAGATCTCAACTATGAATTGGCTGCCTCTTGGAGGGATAAAGAGAGAGAGGCGAGAAGAAAACTCAACGAGTTGCTAGAAGGTGCGAAAGAAAATATCCAGTGCACGACGGTAGATAGTGAACAAGTGGCTGCAGTAGTGGCAAGAATTACGGGGGTTCCTCTTGAGCGTCTAGCAAAGTCAGAGACCGTAAAGCTGAGAGATCTGAATAAGAGTCTTGCTAAGCAGGTAGTTGGTCAAGATGACGCTATTCAAACTGTAGCTAGAGCCATCCAAAGAAATCGCCTAGGTCTCAGAAACGAAAAACGACCCATAGGAAGTTTCCTTTTCTTGGGACCTACAGGAGTTGGAAAAACTTTCCTCGTAAAAAAACTTACAGAGCAACTCTTTGGTGATGAGGAGGCTTTAATCCGAGTTGATATGAGCGAGTTTTCTGAAAAGTTTACTGTTTCCCGTCTTGTAGGAGCTCCTCCTGGATATGTTGGCTACGAAGAAGGTGGCCAACTCACTGAAAAAGTTCGCCATCGCCCCTACAGTGTGCTTTTGCTTGACGAAATTGAGAAAGCACATCCAGAGGTATTTAATATCTTATTGCAACTTTTAGATGAAGGGGCTCTTACAGATAGTTTTGGTCGTCGTGTCAATTTTAAAAATACGGTCATTATCATGACTGGAAACGTAGGAAGCCGAAGATTAAGTGAGTTCGGAACCAGTATTGGATACCAAATGGAGGACGATCCAGCAGTCGAACAACAGAAAGCTAAATGGATTATTGATAAGGAACTGAAGAAAACTTTTAGCCCTGAGTTTTTAAACCGTTTGGATGCGGTAGTACATTTCAATAGTCTATCCAAAGAGAGCATACGCTCCATTATAGATAACCAGCTACAACAAATAGCTGAAAAAATCGATAAACAAGGCTATGGTATCGTGGTGGACGAAGCTGTGCGTCAGTACCTCACAGACAAAGGATATGCTCCTCAATACGGAGCAAGACCTGTGGCTCGTACACTACAAACTGAGATAGAAGATCGAGTTACCGATCTTATCTTGGAAGGAACTCTCAAAGAAGGTGACATAGTAGTCTTTTCGATGAAAGATGGAGGCTTAGTGGCAAAAAAAGAAAACAAGAGCCCCCAAAAGTACAACTCTAGAAGCAACAAAAAACTAAACCTACAAGAAAATCAATAAATAGCAATATGAGTAATACACCTACAAATGGAAAGATAGGGGTTACCAGTGAAAATATATTCCCCATCATTAAGAAATTTCTATACAGCGAACATGATATATTCCTTAGAGAGTTGGTCTCTAATGCAGTGGATGCTATTTCTAAGCTACAGACTATCGCTCGAACACAGTCTGAGGACATCTTACTGAAAGATCTCGCCGTAAAAGTATCTATAGATGAAAAGGCCAAGACGCTTTCTGTAGAAGACAACGGAGTGGGAATGACTGCTGAGGAGATTGATCGTTACATCAACCAGATTGCTTTCAGTGGGGCAGAGGACTTTTTGAAAAAATACGATTCTCCAGAATCTCAAATTATTGGACACTTCGGCTTGGGATTTTATTCTGCATTTATTGTAGCAGACAAGGTCGAAATAGATTCATTGTCCTATAAAAAGGATAGTAAACCAGTCCATTGGACTTGTAGTGGATCTCCTGAATTTGAGTTGTCTACAGGATCTCGTACAGAGAGAGGTACTACCATTACGCTTCATTTGTCAAATGACAGTGAGAAATATCTTCAGCGAAATGAAGTGGAGGGACTCCTCAAGAAGTACTGCCGTTTTATGCCAGTCCCTGTTATCTTTGGTAAGAAGCAGGAATGGAAAGAAGGCAAAATGCAAGATACAGAGGAAGACAACATTATCAACAATGTAAAACCTCTATGGATGGAAACTCCTGCCTCTCTCAAAGAAGAGGATTACCTCAATTTTTATAGAGAGCTTTACCCAGGAAGCGATGATCCTTTATTTTATATTCATCTCAATGTAGACTATCCATTTAACCTTCGAGGTATATTGTACTTTCCTCTGATCAAGGAAACGATAGATCCTCAACGCAATAAAATACACCTTTACTGCAACCAAGTATTTGTGACGGATCAAGTAGAGGGAGTCGTGCCAGAGTGGCTCTATCTTTTGGAAGGAATTATAGACTCTCCAGACATTCCTCTCAATGTGAGTCGTTCTTACCTGCAGCAGGATGCCAATGCTCGCAAGATAACCGCTCATATTGGTAAAAAGGTGGCCGACGCTCTAGCCGATCTCTATAAAAATGATCGACCCTCCTACGAAGAAAAATGGAAGGGAATAGGTCTTTTTGTGGAATATGGTATGCTGACTGATGAAAAGGCTTATGAACGACTGAAACCTGCAATGTTGCTGAAGGACACTGCTGGTAAACTTTATACTCTAGATGAGTACAAAGCCCTTGTAGGGGCAAACCAAACAGATAAGGACGAAACGCTTGTCTTTCTTTATGCAACCAATGCAAAAGACCAATATCTTCCTGTGCAAAATGCTATAAAGGCAGGCTACAATGTCCTTCTTATGGATGGCCCGTTGGCTATGCCTTTTGTCAATATGCTTGAAAGTAAGGAGGAAAAACTCCGTTTTGCTAGAGTGGATAGCGATAGTCTCTCTCATCTTATTCCTAAGAAAGTGGAGGAAGATGAAGGAAAAAAACTTGAGCATGCAGACCTGCTCCAGTCGCTTTTTGCTACCTCTCAACCCTCTTTGGACAAAAAGATTTTTACAGTAGAGCTTGATCCACTTCTTACAAAAGAAGATGCTCCTACGCAGATCGTCTCGAACGAGTGGATGCGAAGAATGAAAGAAATGAGTCGCTTCCAAAGCGGAGCTTCGTTTTATGGAGAACTTCCTGATAGTTATGTGCTGAAGATAAATATGCACCATCCCTTAATTCAAACGATACTAGATAGTGCCTCAGTCTCCTTAGGTAAAGCCTATGATGAAAAAAATGATGATCTGAAGCAACTTGAAGAGAAAAGAAAGAAACTAGTTGAGAGTTTTGAAGGAAAGCCGGAAGAAGATCTTAGCGAGGAGCAGAAAAAGCAGCGTAAGGAGTTAACCGGTTCTATTGATCAGTTGAATGAAGATAAAGAAAAGCTCGTACAGGGGTATGTGAAAGAACATAAAATTTGTGGTAACCTTTGGGATATAGCCCTTCTTTCTTCTGGGTTATTATCTGGTGAGAGGTTGCACGACTTTATCCAACAGTGCGAAACATCCCTACTCAACAAATTAACTTCAGAAGAGGGAAAATAGAAATCTAGCTTTAAAGTAACTCCTATAGAATTAGAAAGGTACTGGATTCTCAAACAGAGAATTTAGTACCCTTCTTTTTTTATAGATTGTGATGTTTGGAAGTGTTGATAAGTTTTCGTACCTTTGTGGTATCAATACAAGGAAGAAATGTACTTTCTGTATTGTGTGAAATGGATATTGCGGGGTGGAGCAGAGGTAGCTCGTCAGGCTCATAACCTGAAGGTCAGGGGTTCGAATCCTCTCCCCGCTACTAAAAAGAAGGAGGACTCAGTTTACTGAGTCCTCCTTCTTTTTTGCCCTTTTCTAGAAAGGGCCTATCTTGTATTTGTCGTACTCTCCATTTAACTTGATGTACAAGAAAACAGTAAATACAAAGTTTGATTACTCAAACAGTTATCCTATCTGAAGCATCCTTTCAATAGGAATAATCGCTTTTTTGCGGAGATCTTCAGGTACTTTTACTTCGTAGCGGCCGTAGAGTAGGGCATCCCGTAAATCTTCAAGTTTAGTCTGCTTCATGTGTTCACAAGGATTCTCAGGAAGAGCCTCTATAAAAGTATAATTGGGATAGCGACGGCGAAGTTCGGTTATAGCACCTGATTCCGTACCCACGATGAAAGTTTCCTTATCGCTAGTAGCCGGGTAGTTCATAATAAAAGATGTACTCCCAATATGGCAATGGGGATGATCTAGTATTTCTTGGTCGCTGCAACAAATCGACTCGGGGTGAATAAGGCACTCTGCTTCTGGATGCTCCTCGATGAGTTGTTTTAGTTTAGCTGTTTTAAGCTCAGCATGCACGTAGCAACTTGCATCCCACAGTTCCATATTTCTACCACTTACCATATTAAGGTATTTACCTAGGTTTTTATCGGGGCAGAAAAGTATTTCTTGATCGTTGGGAAGTTGGTTGATTACCTTTAAAGCATTGCTACTTGTCACACACCAATCTGTTTCAGCCTTTACATCTGCAGTTGTATTGACATAGCTTACTACTAGCCCTTTAGGATGAAGTTTTTTCCATTGGGCAAGATCTTTTCCTGTTACCCCCTCTGCGAGCGAGCATCCTGCATCTTTTACAGGGATAAGTACACGCTTGTCGGGAGAAATGATCGAAGCGGTCTCAGCCATAAATTGCACACCGCAGAAGACGATTACATCGGCAGAGGTCTCTCCTGCTCGTCTTGCAAGGGCTAGTGAATCTCCGAGAAAGTCAGCAGCCACTTGCAGTTCGGGGAGAGCATAGTAGTGGGCAAGAATAATCGCATTTTCTTTATGTTTAAGAGCCTCTATTTCGTCAAAAAGAGCTTTCCTTTCCTTTGGGATTTGTACTTCTTTAATCATTTCCTTGTTTGTACCTTAAATGAAATTCATACTGATATCAAATGCCTTTATTGAGTGAGTGAGGGCACCTACACTGATATAATCTACTCCTATGGCTGCCACTTGAGGAATTCTATCAAGGGTCATATTGCCAGAAGCTTCCACCATACATTCCCCATTGATTAGACTCACAGCCTGCTTCATTTCCTCTAGTGTCATATTGTCAAGCATAATTACGTCTACACCTGCTTTTAATGCTCTCTCTACTTCTTTGAGGTTTGTTGTTTCCACTTCAATGCGAGTAGAAAGAGGAAGGCTACGTCGCGCCTGCTCAATAATCTGCTCAAAACTCTTTCCTGACTCTTGGATTAGTCTAACATGATTGTCTTTGAGCATAACCATAGAAGAAAGGTCTATTCGGTGATTGGTTCCTCCTCCATGGCGTACTGCCATCTTGTCAATGTAACGCATGCCTGGAGCTGTTTTGCGCGTATCCACAATAACGGTTTTATGGGGGCCTACCGCTTGAACATATTGGGCGGTAGTTGTGGCGATTCCAGACATCCTTTGGAGAAAATTGAGCATAGTGCGCTCCATACCTAAAAGAGAAGTAGCATTCCCTTTGAGTCGAATGAGAAGATCTCCTTTAGAGATGGGGCTTCCGTCCGTTACGAGAGCTTCAAACTGCACCTCTGGGTCTACCTTTGATGCAACTAGTTGGGCGACAAATATTCCAGAAATAAAGCCAGCCTCTTTGGCTGTAAGCTCTGCTTGAGCAGTTGCTTGGGGTACGTTTAATACGGACGTTGATATGTCGCCTAGGCCGAGGTCTTCTTCTAATGCAAGATCAATAATTTGGTCAATATAATTCAGCTCAATACTGCTGTGAGGGGCTGTGTGCATAAGACTATAAGGGTTGTTGTTGTAATGTGTGATTTTGAATAACAGTTCTGTATGCTTTTTCATTGGGTAACGTTTCGGGAAAGTCACTTCTAAGGTGATTACCTCTCGTCTCCTCTCTAGAAAGTGCGGCTTTGGCAATCCATTGGGCAAGATGGAACCGTCTTTTCATCAAGAGAGTCTCAATTGGAGACAAACTGCTTTCCCCTTTTGCCCAATCTTCTTCAAGAAAATTCCCAATTGTGTGAATCGCTTTTTGAAGGTCACTTGCTGTTCGCACTATCCCTACATGATGCATCAATTCTTTGCCGAGCCACTCTAATAAGACGATACTTTCATCGTTTGATGAAGTGGATGCCTCTACAGGTGCTTTTGCTTCCTCTTTTGCAATTTTCTGAAGTATACTGGAAGAGGGGGATAAAGAATAGGTGCTTCCTTTCATCTTTAGATTTTCAACAATACGATAGCCCATTACAAGGCACTCTATAAGGGAGTTTGAGGCAAGACGATTGGCACCCATCATCCCTGTAGAAGCAACCTCTCCTACCGCATAAAGACCATCAAGAGAAGTCGCTCCGTGGAGGTCTGTAGCAATGCCACCTACTGTATAATGAGCTGCAGGAGCAATGGGAATCTTTTGGGTAAAGTCAACTCCGAAGTCTTGGCAATGTTGTGCTATAGTAGGGAAACGGCTCTTGAGATGGGTGCTATCCATGTGTCGAAGCGATAGGTAGACATGATCCTCTCCTGTTCGCAACATCTCTTTGTAGATGCAGGCTGCTACAATATCTCTAGGGGCAAGTTCGGCTTGTGGGTGTTTCCCAATCATGAAGCGTTCTCCTTTATTATTGAGTAGATAGGCACCTTCTCCACGTACAGCTTCGCTAATTAGGAATGGTGGCACTCCTTTAAGAGTCAAAGCGGTAGGATGAAACTGTACAAATTCCAAGTCCATCACTTTTATGCCGTGTTCAATAGCTAGAGCAATGCCATCTCCTAATGTAGTAGGGGGATTGGTAGAAGGGTGGTATAGTGCAGCAAGTCCCCCCATCGCTAGAATGGTAGCATCGGAAAGAAAATATTCTTTTTGCTGGGTATTTGTATTGAAGGTAGCTATACCTATACAGTGCTCATTGTCTGTGATGAAGTCAAGCAACAAGTGGTGGTCGAAAATCTCTATTGAAGGAGTCGCTTTTACCTTGTCGATCATAAAGGAGGTGACTAATCTTCCTGTGGCATCTCCACCTGCATGCAGGATGCGGTGATGGTGATGACCTCCCTCAAGACCTAGAGTTAGAGTCCCTTTCTCGGTGTCAAACTGCATACCGAGGGTCATTAAATCTTCTATTCTCTTGGGTGCTTCTTCTACCAGTACTTTTACCGATTCTGGGAGACAAAGACCTCGCCCTGCTACAAGGGTATCCTCAAGGTGTCCTAAAGTAGTATCGTCTCTAGTAATTACTGCGGCCATGCCACCTTGTGCAAAATAGGAATTGCTATCCGAGATCTTGTCTTTAGTTATAATAGCTACTTTTCCCAAAGAGGAAAGATGAAAAGCGGTATATAGTCCTGCCAATCCGCCTCCTACTATTATGTATTTGTATTGTCTCATTACCTATTTGAAAGGGTTTCTTTACAATAACCATCCACGCAAACTAAGCATACAGGTTAAATCCCTTTTCCATCTATGCAAAGGTATCAAATAAAAAATAGAAAATATATTTTTGTGAAGTGTGATTGCCGATGGAATCTGTCAAGTTGTGTATTTTGCAAAATTAGAATTGCAAAAATAAAAGGTATATACTTGTTTATTTCAACTCCACAGAGAGGTCTATCTTCCTCTTTTTCTTTGCCTCTACACATTTTCTATGATTTGTAGGGAGAAATTACCTAGGGATGGTGAGTCCCTATATGGGGTATTCTCAAGATCTTTGCGGCGGAATTATAAAACGCAAAATAATATAGTAACAAGTCAAGAAAATTATGTTTAGGAATAGAATGCTATCAATCAACTTATCAAGATTGCTCCTATTGTGCCTTTCTATTGCACTATCCTATACCTTCGTAGAGGCTAAAACTCCTTTTGCTCCACCTAGTGATGCCAATGTCTTTGGTCACGTGGTAGACAAAGATACGAAAGAGCATCTACCCGGTATGACTATTCAAATTGAAGGAACGCTTTTTGGCACGACTACTGATGCTACAGGCCACTACTTCCTTACCAACCTCAAACCTGGGAAATATACCTTAATCATGAGAGGTGTGGGCTATCGTGCTCAAAAGAAAGAGGTGATGGTACAGTCTAAGAAGATGACAGAAGTCAACTTTGAGGCAGAACCCGACGTGGTAAGAATGGACGCTGTAGTAGTCACTGCCGATAGACATGAAACTATACGTCGTCTTGCTCCAACTCTTGTCGGGGTTATAGATACAAAGGTCTTCAACCGTACTAACTCGCATAACCTCCTGCAAGGACTATCCTTCCAACCAGGACTACGCGTAGAAAATAATTGTCAAAACTGCGGGTTTAACCAGGTACGTATTAATGGACTAGATGGTAAGTATACACAGATCTTGCTCGATAGCCGTCCTATCTTTAGTGCATTGGCTGGAATCTATGGACTAGAACAAATACCTACTAGTATGGTAGAACGTATTGAAGTAGTACGTGGAGGAGGCTCAGCTCTATATGGGTCGAGTGCCATTGGAGGGGTGATCAATATTATTACAAAAAATCCTTCTGGAAATAGTGTAATGGTTGATGAAAGCATGGCTTTCACAGGCATGAAAAAATTGGACAATAATATAAGCTTCAATGCCTCTGTAGTAAGTAACGGAGGAAGATCGGGTGCTGTATTCTTTGGACAAGCACGCTATCGTAAGGGATGGGATGCCGATGGAGATGGATTTACCGAGCTAGGTAACCTAGATAGCCGCTCCTTTGGTATGCGGACTTATTACAAGACCTCTTCTCGCTCACAAATAACAGGTGAAATCCATACGATACAAGAACACCGACGTGGGGGTGATCACTTTGAATTACCAGACCATCTGGCACAGATCTCAGAGCGTCTGGACCACAGTATCTATAGTGGGAACCTTAAGTATGAAATCTTCTCAGCTGACCTTAAGCATCGCTTTAGTCTCTTTACCTCTGCTCAAAGCGTAACTCGTCATAGCTTTTATGGAGGTACGGGTAGCTGGGATGGACTTGGAGAGCATGACGGCGAAATCGGCGTGGGTAATCCACTCAAGCCTAAGGCTTATGGTACAAACTTCGGTGTTACACGTGGTATAACCTCAAACTCCGGACTTCAATATACATACGACTTTAGCGAGTTTCCTCTTATGCCACTACAACTACTTGTTGGAGTAGAGCATATGTACGACTTTCTCCACGACAGTACCCCTGTTCGCAAGTGGGAACCCTCTAAAGATGCCAATGAAAACCCCATTAAAGATAAGGATGGAAATTACATTTCTGCTTTCCCAGACATTTTGCAAAAGCTCAATATTTGGAGCCAGATCCTACAGGTGGAATGGAAGAATGAAATGTTCTCTCTCTTGTTAGGTGGTCGTCTAGATGAGCACACTCTCGTAAAAAATCCTATCTTTAGCCCGAGAGCTACTCTGCGTTACAATCCTATACATGATGTCAACCTGCGTTTCTCTTATGCCAAAGGTTTCCGTGCTCCTCAACTCTTTGACGAAGAGCTCCATGTCGGATTTGCCAATGGTGATCAGAAGAAAATATTTAACGATCCCAACCTAAAACCCGAAGAAAGCCACTCGTTCACCCTTAGTGCTGATATGTATGCCCACTGGGGAGACTTCCAAGGAAACCTTCTTGTAGAAGGATTCTACAACCGTATTCGCAACATCTTTGTAGATGAAGAAACTGATCAGATCGTACAGGGATTCCGTTACTATAACCGTGTAAATAGTAAGGGAGCCAATGTGTATGGGGTTAACCTAGAAGGTCGTCTCGCCTACAAGATTCTCCAATTCCAAGCAGGTATGAGCATTGTTTCTCACAAGTATGATCATCCTATTGAATGGGGGGCTTATGTGAAAACAACGGACAATAAGTCTCTTGCGGAAGGTGGAATGCCTCTTGTAAAAGATGGTGCTGTGGTAAACGAAAGCCAATTTACCCAAGAAATGCTTCGTACCCCTAACCTTTATGGATACTTTAGTCTTAATGTAGAACCTATTGAAAGATTCAACATCGCCCTTACTGGAAACCTCTTTGGAAAAATGAAGGTGCCTCATTCAATTGTCTTCGGTGGTGGTGCTGCACTTAGCGATATCCAAGCAAAAAACGATGCTTCTAAGTACGATAGCTACTTTGAACAGCTAGGTGTTGATGCAGAGGATGGTAGTCGTGATATCCGTATTGATAGACTCGAACAAAGCCCTACAATGGTGGAAATTGGAGCAAAGGTTTCTTACGGAATCAAGCTCACTAGCACCATTCTAGAACTAAGCCTTGGAATGAACAATATCTTCAACTCTTTCCAAAAAGACTTTGACCGAGGAGCAGACCGAGATAGCGCCTATACTTATGGACCTCTCGCTCCTCGCACGATAATGGCAGGGTTGAAATTCTCCTTCTAGAAACCTAGAAGAAAAATGATGGATGTCTCTCTATTATAGAAGATTTAAATTTCTCTGGAGGGATTGAAAACAGAGTGTAGCTTTTGACTTTCTTCTAACCGCTACACTTCATGAAGAGGGCCTGAGGAAAACCATCCTCAGGCCTTTTTTGATTAAATCTTGCTGAACTTTTAGAGAATTGTTCCTGATAATTGGAATAAATCTTCAGAGATTTTTCTTTGAATCTTCAGAGATTTTTGTTTGAATCTTCAGAGATTTTTGTTTGAATCTTACGGAAGAAATTTCCTTAATTCCCTTGTATAAGTTAGCCACTATATCCTCTCTTCTACCTGAATCCTAAAACAAGAGTTGATTTCTTTCATTGAAAATGAACTCAAATCTTTACCATGAAGAGATATTATAGTACACTTTATCAGTATATCCGTACTGATGCAATTTTTTCGTTGTACATTTGTGATGATGAAACCGATAAGATTTGCTTCTATAGATATTGGCTCCAATGCCATACGACTCCTTGTAAAAGAGTTTGATCTTGACAATCCTGAGGGAGAAGCTCGCAAATTGCAACTTTTCCGTGTGCCACTCCGTCTTGGTAGTGATGCCTTTAGTGAAGGAAAAATTGGAAAAGCTTCAAGACGAAAGCTCATACATGTGATGAGGGCGTTTCATGAATTACTTTTGCTCTTCGAGGTGGAAAGCTATAGAGCTTGTGCTACGAGTGCCATGAGAGAAGCACGTAATAGAAAGAAGATTATTGCTGAAGTGCGCTTAGCTACTGGTATTCCCATTGAGGTCGTAAGTGGGGAAGAGGAGGCACGACTCGTCAGTGACATCCGTTTTCGCTATGCCCAAGGCGATTCGCCTTATGTCCTCTTTGTAGATGTAGGGGGAGGGAGTACCGAACTCAATCTTTTCCATGGAGGGGTACAGCTATCTCGAGCTTCATTTAATATCGGCACGGTACGAGTCCTCACGGGTACGGTGAAAGATGATGCTTATAGGCATTTTGAGGAAGCTCTTAACTCTTTCAAAGCTGGGTATTCAAATTTTGATGTAGTAGGCACAGGGGGAAATATCAATAAATTAGTACGACTTGCCAAGGAAAATCCGGCCTATCGTGGTATGCGCTTTATTACTTATTCAGATCTTAAACAGCTTTACGATACTATGAAAGGAATGAGTGTAGAGGAGCGTATGGTGGCCTACAACCTCAAACCAGATCGTGCCGATGTAATCGTACCAGCAGCGGAAATCTTTCTGCACGTGGTAGAAACACTGCAAGCTACAGGGGTGTCTGTGCCTACCGCGGGATTGTCGGATGGAATCATCTTTGACCTCTTTTGTAACTACTGCAAAAAGCACAAAATACCATTAAAGGCCAATGAAGAAGATCTCCTGTAAAATAAATGCTTGGTAGTATCATTTTGTAGATCTCCCTTTTATTTGTATCTTTGCATGAGCGTTGAGAAAACGTCTTGATTGGTGTGTTGGCCGAGTGGTTAGGCAACGGTCTGCAAAACCGTGTACGGCGGTTCAAATCCGCCACGCACCTCTTTTGAATACAAGTTTAGCTTTTATGAGAGCATGCTTCTTGTGTTAAGGAGCATGCTCTTTTTTTTGTTGGGTTAAATCCTTTCCCATTCCCGCATAATATTAGAGAATAAAGCAAGAAACTTCTAGAATCTCCAAGAAGTATCTAATCTCTTTATTATGCATAAGAAAGGGTGTAAGTAGTATACTTATAAGAAACAAAGGAGGGGAATACTTAATATAGCATGAAAGAGTCATAACTACGAGAAGGGCGACTAGCTCCGTAAATAGATTCCCTATGCTGTCAACGGGTACAAAATGATTCTTGCAAGAGTCTTTTCCTGTATTTCAGTAGAAAGTGTAGTGTAGATATTTATAAATAATGCTTGCGAATGCCTCTTATTGTTTCTACCTTAAGAGGTTCCCGTATTCAATAATTTGGCGACAAGCTAGTGTTGAGGAATAAATAAAGTATTGTTCTTATAAAAGAAAAAATTGCTTACTGGTTTTAATGCATTCTCAAGAATAAAAAAGGCTCTTCCGTAATTACGGAAGAGCCTTTCATTTATTCAGTTATTGTATTACAGAATTGAGTCGGGGAGAAGATCCCTTTGGTCAATAATGTAATTGGGGTCGTGACCAGTCTGACGCATTTCTGCTTCAATTTTTTTATGCTCGTCTTCTGTCATGACCACGAGATCGTTCCAGTCGCGAAGTCCTGTTCCTGCAGGAATGAGGTGTCCACAGATAACGTTTTCTTTTAGTCCTTCAAGTTTGTCCACTTTAGCATTGATGGCCGCCTCGTTGAGCACTTTGTTGGTTTCTTGGAAGGAGGCTGCAGACATGAAACTCTTGGTCTGTAGAGCGGCACGTGTGATACCTTGTAGCACTTGTCTACTTGTGGCAGGTATAGCATCTCTTACGACCATTGGATTGAGATCTCGACGCTTGAGAGAACTGTTTTCATCTCGTACTTCTGGAGCTGTAAGTATTCTACCAGCACGATAGTTTGTAGAGTCTCCAGCATCGATTACGACTTGCTTACCCCAAAGCTTGTCGTTTTCAGCTTGTACATCGCCTTTATCTTCGATCTCTTTTTCAAGGAAGAGCGTATCACCTGGATCAAGTATTTCTACCTTTCTCATCATCTGGCGTACGATTACCTCAAAGTGCTTGTCGTTGATCAGCACATTCTGTTTGCGGTATACGGACTGGATCTCGTTGACGATGTACTCTTGGAGAGCAAGAGGTCCCATAATAGCTAGAATATCGCTCAGAGTGATAGCTCCTTCGGAGAGCGGTGTACCAGCACGCACGATGTCGCCTTCTTGAACAAGGATATGCATCGTCAGTGGAATCATGTACTTTCGCACTTCACCCAATTTACTAGTTACAGCTACTTCGCGTAAGTTTCTCTTTATCCTTCCAAAGCTTACTTCACCATCTATTTCAGAGAGAGTAGCGGGGTTAGAAGGATTACGTGCTTCAAATAGCTCTTGTACACGTGGTAGCCCACCTGTAATGTCGCCTGCAGCACTGAAGCTACGAGGTATCTTATAGAGTTCATCCCCTTCTTGTATTTTCTTGTCCTTACTATTGGGGAGGATGGTAAGTCTACTATTTACAGGCAGTGTGTAGTTTTTGAGCACTTCTCCTTGGGCATCTACGATATTCATTGAGGGAATCAGTTTTTTGTCCTTGCTCTCAATGATGTAGCAATCTTGATAGCCTGAGGCCATATCTTCATCTACTTTGTAGGTTATGCCTTCTACAAGATCTTGGTACTGGAGTGTACCAGACACATCCGCTACAAGTACAGAGTTGAAGGGGTCCCAGTCAACAAGCATCGTACCCTTTTCTACTTCATCTCCTTCTTTGAAGTAGAGGTGAGAACCATAAGGAATATCGTAGCTGCGGAGCTTTATACCACTCTCTTTGTCCACAATCTCCATTTGGGTAGTACGGCTTACTACCACATCTACTTCCTTGTCTCCATTGCTGTTTGCATGGTGTACCGTGCGAAGGTCGGAGAATCGGAGAATACCTGAATCTTTTGCTTTGATTGACTTATTCGTCTTCTCACTGTCGGCAACCCCACCAGCATGGAAGGTACGAAGTGTAAGCTGCGTACCAGGCTCTCCAATAGACTGAGCTGCAATCACACCCACGACTTCACCTTTTTCTACAAGACGATTGGTGGCAAGGTTTCTACCATAGCACTTAGCACAAAGTCCTTGTTTGGCATCGCAAGTAAGCACAGAGCGGATATCCACGCTTTTGATATTAGCTTTTTCGATGAGTTCCGCCTCTTTTTCGCGAATTTCGTCGCCTGCTTTTACAATAGTCTCTCCAGTGATAGGATTAAGCACATCATCGGCCGCTACTCGCCCTACGATTCTTTGGGTTAAGGTAGCAACCACATTGTCGTTGCTGTCGACTACTTCTGTGGCAGTAATACCACGCAATGTACCACAATCCTCTTCTGTGATGATAGCATCGTGCGATACGTCTACAAGACGACGCGTTAAGTATCCAGCATCTGCAGTTTTGAGGGCTGTATCGGCCAACCCCTTTCTTGCACCGTGAGTGGAGATAAAGTATTCTTGTACAGACAATCCCTCAAGGAAGTTAGAAATAATAGGGTTTTCAATAACGGCCCCACCGCTTACTCCACTCTTTTGAGGCTTTGCCATAAGACCACGCATTCCCGCGAGTTGTCGAATCTGGTTTTTTGATCCACGAGCTCCCGAGTCAAGCATCATATAAATACTGTTGAACCCATCGTCATCGTTGGCAAATTCTTCCATAACTCGATCGGTGAGGTGTTCTGTAGTTTTAGTCCAAAGATCTACAAGTTCTTTATACCTCTTATCGGAGTTGATTTGCCCCATTTGGTTGGCGAAGATGATTTCATCAGCCTCTTCATTAGCCTCCTTAATAATATCTTTTTTGTCGGAGGGAATAATAACGTCTCCAAGGTTGAAAGAAAGTCCACCCTTGAAAGACATTCGGTAGCCTAGTGCTTTCACGTCATCAAGAAACTCTGCTGTGCGAGCTACCCCGCAAGTTTTGAGGACATTCTTGATAATCTTCTTGAGAGAGCCTTTACTGAGAAGATCGTTTACATAGCCTACTTCTCGAGGTACCCGTTGGTTAAACATGAGTCGTCCAACGGAAGTCTCAATCATTCCTGGCTTGATCTCATCATTTTCCTTTATGTTGTCTACATAGACTTTAATTTTGGCGTGTAGATCTACAACGCCATTGTCGTATGCGATAAAAGCCTCTTCACTTCCATAGAATGTCATGCCCTCTCCCATAGCTTCAGGACGAAGTTTAGAGATATAGTAAAGTCCAAGTACCATATCCTGTGAAGGTACGGTGATAGGCTCTCCACTAGCAGGATTGAGGATATTGTGTGAGGCGAGCATAAGAATCTGAGCCTCTGCTACAGCAGCATTGCTAAGTGGTAGGTGTACAGCCATCTGGTCTCCATCAAAGTCGGCATTGAAAGCCGTACATGCTAGAGGAGGAAGCTGAATAGCTTTCCCCTCAATAAGCTTAGGCTGGAAAGCTTGTATCCCAAGGCGGTGTAGCGTAGGAGCACGGTTTAGCAATACGGGGTGACCCTTGATCACATTTTCTACAATGTCCCAAATTACAGGATCACGCCTATCAATAATCTTTTTGGCACTTTTTTCTGTTTTGACAATACCACGCTCTATAAGACCTCTCATTACAAATGGCTTATAGAGCTCGGCCGCCATATCTTTGGGCAAGCCACATTCATTCATCTTAAGCTCTGGACCAACCACAATTACTGAACGAGCTGAGTAGTCTACACGCTTACCAAGAAGGTTTTGGCGGAAACGCCCTTGCTTTCCTTTGAGGCTATCGGAAAGACTCTTGAAGGGCCGTCCATTGTCGCTTTTTATGGCTGTAGATTTACGGCTATTGTCGAGGAGTGCATCCACGGCCTCTTGTAGCATTCGTTTTTCTTGACGAACAATCACAGCCGGACCATCTATTTCGTAAAGTCGAGCAAGACGATTGTTTCGAATAATCACGCGTATGTATAGATCGTTGAGGTCGCTAGAAGCGAATCTACCACCATCAAGAGGCATAAGAGGACGAAGATCGGGAGGAATCACGGGGATTACCTTGAGCACCATCCACTCGGGGCGGTTGATCTCCTTGCTATTGCGGAAAGCTTCAACTACAGGGAGTCTTCGTAGGGCTTCGGATTTCCTTTGTTGACTTGTCTCGGTCTGTGCCTTGTGTCTTAGATCATCGGCAAGAGCATCTAGATCGAGGTTTTTCAGCATGTCGTAAATTGCTTCTCCCCCTGATTTAGCAATAAACTTTTCTGGATCGTTAACTGGTAGGGACGCATTATTGGGATACTCTTTGTATAAAGTATCCATCAATTCATCATACCGCTGATTAGGGATAATTTCACCAGGTTTTAGGTATCCAGCCTCTTGTGCCTCGTCACTATCGGGATCAATGCCTTCGGGGCATGCAAATACACCTGGATTGAGCACAACGTAAGACTGATAGTAAATGATCGTCTCCAGTGTCTTTGTGGAGAGTCCGAGAAGGTAGCCGACTTTATTGGGCACAGAGCGGAAATACCATACATGTACCACGGGTACATTGAGACTGATATGTCCCATTCTCTCGCGTCTTACAATCTTCTGAGTTACCTCCACCCCACAGCGGTCACAGGTAATTCCTTTAAACTTGCTCCCTTTGTACTTACCGCAGTGGCATTCGTAGTCTTTTACAGGGCCAAAGATACGCTCGCAGTAGAGACCATCTCTCTCTGGTTTGTATGTACGATAGCTTACTGTTTCGTGCTTGGTTACTTCACCGTGAGAATTCTCAAGGATCTCTTCAGGAGAAGCCAGTGAGATTCTAATCGAATCGAAGTTGCTTTGTGTTTTTTGTTCTTTTCTGAAAGCCATGTCTTTATATTGTGGTCTGCGATAGTCTATTATTCAAAGGACAAGCTAAGGCAAAGTCCCTTAAGTTCGTTGAAAAGTACGTTAAGAGACTCGGGAATACCTGGTGTTGGCATGGGCATTCCCTTGACAATTGCTTCGTATACGCGACTTCTCCCTACCGTGTCGTCGCTCTTTACCGTAAGGATTTCTTGGAGGATATGAGATGCTCCAAATGCTTCTAGAGCCCAAACTTCCATTTCTCCAAAGCGTTGTCCCCCAAACTGAGCCTTACCTCCTAAAGGTTGCTGTGTAATGAGGGAGTACGGACCTATGGATCGGGCATGCATCTTGTCATCTACCATGTGCCCAAGCTTTAGGAAGTATGTAACCCCTACAGTAGCAGGCTGGTCAAATCGTTCTCCTGTTCCTCCATCGTAAAGATAGGTTTTCCCATTTTTAGGGAGACCTGCCTCTGCTACACAACGGTTGATATCATCCAGTGATGCACCATCAAAAATAGGAGTAGCGTACTTAACGCCCTTTTTCTTCCCAGCCCAAGCTAAGATAGCTTCAAAGAGCTGTCCTAGATTCATACGAGAAGGAACGCCAAGAGGGTTTAGACAGATGTCTACTGGTGTACCATCTGCGAGGAAGGGCATATCCTCTTCGCGTACTATCTTAGAAACAATCCCTTTGTTTCCATGTCGTCCAGCCATCTTGTCTCCTACTTGTATCTTGCGTTTTTTAGCAATATATACTTTGGCACTCTTTACGATGCTTGTAGGCAATTCGTCCCCTACTGTAGCATCCTGCTGGCGGCGTTTGTATTCTGCATCTAGCTCTTTGGCTTTCTTAAAGTAGTTGCTGAGGAGACTTGCTACAAGCTCATTGGTATGAGCATCGTCTGTCCAATTACTGATCCTAACTTCAAGGAAGTTGATGTGATCAAATGCTTTTGCATTGAGAGGTGTACCTTCTTTAATAAGTTCTTCTCCAATGTAGTTGGTAATGACATTCGCTTTTCTCTTTTTTGTGAGCGTTACCAATTTTTCTATGAGGATCTTGCGCAAGTCCTCTTGCATTTGGTCGTATTCAACTTGTAGCTTGTGTGTAATCTCTTTGATTTCTTTACGAGTACGACCAGCTGAGGTACGAGAGAAAAGCTTGGTATCAATAACGACTCCATGTAGAGAGGGTGAAGCCTTAAGAGAGGCGTCTTTTACATCGCCTGCTTTGTCTCCAAATATAGCCCTCAGCAGCTTTTCCTCTGGAGTGGGATCTGTCTCACCCTTTGGAGTGATCTTTCCTACTAAGATGTCGCCTGGCACTACGTGGGCGCCTACTCGGATAATTCCGTTCGGTCCAAGTTCCTTAGTGGCGTCTTCACTTACATTGGGAATGTCATTTGTAAGCTCTTCGTCTCCTCGTCTTGTCTCACGAACATCTAGGGTATACTCATCTACATGTACGGAAGTGAAAATGTCTTCTCTTACCAATCTTTCGTTTAGTACAATCGCATCTTCGTAGTTGTACCCTTTCCATGGCATATAGGCCGCAAGAATATTCTTCCCCAGTGCTAATTCACCAGCCTGAGTAGCGTATCCTTCTGTAAGTACCTGACCTTTCACAACGCGATCTCCCTCATGGCAGATGGGGTGCAGGTCTATTGTGGTGCTTTGATTTGTTTTGCGGAATTTGGGCAACTTATAGGTAACGATAGGCTCTTCAAAACTTACGAATAGCTCTTCGTCGGTGTGGTCGTAGCGTATTTTAATATAATTGGCATCTACGTAAATCACCTCTCCTGGTCCTTCGGCCATGATTTGAGTACGAGAGTCCGTTACGAGTTGCTGTTCTATACCAGTACCTACTATTGGAGCCTCAGGACGAAGTAGGGGAACTGCTTGACGCATCATGTTTGATCCCATGAGTGCGCGGTTAGCATCGTCATGTTCTAGGAAAGGAATCAGAGATGCTGCAATTGAAGCGATCTGTGAGGGAGATACGTCCATCAAGTTGACTTGATCGGGAGGCAATACAGGGAAGTCTGCCGAGTAGCGTGTTTTTACACGATCTAGGATAAACTCTCCGTCATCATTGAGTGGAGCGTTCCCTTGTGCAACATACATTTCCTCTTCTTCTTCCGCTGTGTAATATTTAAGTCCTTTCTTTGAAAAGTCAACTTTTCCATTTTCTGCCAGTCGGTATGGTGTTTCTATGAAGCCCATATCGTTGATTTTGGCGTAAACACAAAGTGACGAGATCAACCCAATGTTTGGACCTTCTGGTGTCTCAATAGGGCATAGACGACCATAGTGAGTATAGTGTACGTCTCGAACCTCAAAGCCTGCTCTGTCGCGAGTAAGACCTCCTGCTCCTAAAGCCGACAACCTTCTCTTGTGAGTGATTTCAGCAAGAGGATTGGTTTGGTCCATAAATTGTGAGAGCTGATTGGTCCCAAAGAAGCTATTTAGCACAGCTGGAATAGTCTTCGAGTTCATCAGTTCATCAGGAGTAAATACTTCATTGTCGCGTACATTCATTCTTTCACGAATAGTACGAGACATCCTAGCCAATCCTACAGCAAATTGGTTGTATAGTTGTTCTCCTACGGTGCGTACACGTCTATTGGAAAGGTGGTCTATATCATCAACTGTCGCACGAGAAGCCACTAATTCAATGAGATATTTAATAATCTCTACAATATCCTCATTGGTAAGAACCTTTACTTCAGGGTCAATATCAAGTCCAAGTTTTTTATTGATACGATATCGACCTACATCTCCTAGGTTGTACCTTTTGTCGCTAAAGAAAAGATTGCTAAAAGCTTCCTTAGCAGTAAGGTCATCTGCGGGGAGACTGTTTCGTTGGAGTTGATAGATGTAGCTCCATGCCTCCTTATCGGAGATTGTGGTATCCTTGCGAAGCGTTGCAAAAATGATATCGCTAGCAACAGATTTTTCACTTGGATCGTGGATTAGCACTGTGCTAAGCTTCATTTCAATGAGCTTTTGTGCTACATCTTCATCAAGTATTGTCCCTCTATCAAAGATTAGTTCATTTCTAGGAATGGAGGTTACTTCACCTGTTGTAGAGTCGTTTTGAATGTCTTCAATATAAGTGTGAAATACTCGTTCTGCAAGGGTCTTACCGTAGTATTTCTTTAGATTGGTTTTGTTTATCTTCACCTCTTGGGAGATGTTGAAAAGCTCAAGAATCTCCTTGTCGGTGACGTATCCCATTGCACGAAGAAGGGTGGTAACGGGCAATTTCTTTTTTCGGTCGATGTAAGCATACATTACATCGCTAGGATCTGTTGCAAACTCTATCCAGCTACCTCGGAATGGAATAATACGAGCAGAATAAAGTCGGGCACCAGATGAGTGTATCGTGCTACTAAAGAAAACACCAGGAGAGCGGTGTAGCTGAGATACTACTACGCGTTCAGCTCCGTTGATGACAAATGTACCTGCATCTGTCATGTAGGGAATATTCCCTAGAAATACTTCCTTACCTACTGTGGCAAAATCTGTATGCTCGGGGTCTGTGCAATATAGTTTTACTTTTGCCTTTAGGGGTACACTATATGTAAAACCTCTACTTATACACTCTTCAATGGAAAACTTGGGAGGATCAATGGAGTAGTCTACAAACTCCAATACGAAGTTGTTTCGAGTGTCTTTGACAGGGAAGTTTTCCTCAAAGACTTTATATAGACCTTCTTTTTTACGCAACTCTGGCGGAGTGTCGAGTTGAAAGAACTCCCTAAACGACTTAAGTTGTACCTCTAGGAAGTCTGGATAGGGTAAGGGATCCTTTACTTTAGAAAAGCTAATTCTTTTATTTTTGAAAGCCATTGTGATAAAGACAAGGTTTGAGTAGTGTTGCGTAGCTAAGTAGGTCAGCTCAGAATCATTGTGAGGATTTCCATTTAGGGGCTATATAGAACCTTTTAAGAAGCCATCAATGGTAGACTGACTAGCTTATTGAGCTATGAATGGAGTCGAAATGTATGTGTTGCTAATTTCTCTGCTCAACGGCAAAGAGTGCATGAAGGGAAGAGGAGAGACGCTTTCTCTGTCTTCTTTCTTGCGGTATAGAGAAAATCAAAAGCAAGCAAAACAATTCTATCAGACTTTGCTGAAGGAATATTTTGTGCTATTGACTTCAGATGACAAAAGGTCAAGAACCCCACTCAAGTAGAATTCTTAACCGTTAACAACCTGATCCTCCCCTCCTTAATGGTAAGGAGGGGAGAAATCCAGGCTAGGAACTTTTATTTCAGTTCTACTTCTGCACCAGCTTCTTCAAGAGCAGCTTTCAATGCATCAGCAGTAGCTTTGTCTACACCTTCTTTGATGGTTGCAGGAACACCATCTACGAGTTCCTTTGCTTCCTTCAAGCCGAGACCACAATGTTCTTTTACGGCTTTTACGACTTGGAGTTTTGCACTACCAAAGCTCTTAAGAACTACGTCAAAAGAGGTTTTTTCTTCTTCAGCTGCACCAGCACCAGCAGGTCCAGCAGCTACAGCTACGGTAGCAGCAGCAGGTTCGATACCATATTCTTCTTTTAGGATGGTAGCCAATTCGCTAACTTCCTTCACTGTAAGATTAACCAGTTGTTCGGCAATTTCTTTGATTTCAGCCATTTTATTTGATTGAGTCTAAATGTTTTTCTTAGAATTTGCTTGAGAGTTTTACCTATGTTTTGGCTACTCTCTATTGTCTATAGAACTATCTTTCTTCAAGTGTCTTCAGTACACCATGGATTGTCTGACCTGCAGACTGAAGGCTTGAGAGAACATTCTTGATAGGAGATTGGAGTAGGGAGACCACTTCGCCAATAAGCTCTTCGCGACTCTTGATTGCAACAAGTGCATCGAGGTGTTCGGCTCCGACATATAGTCCTTCCTGTACATATGCTGCCTTTAAAGCAGGCTTCCCAAGATCTTTGTTTTCCTTGAGAAAGTCTTTGATAATCTTCGCAGGAGCATTAGCATTTTCGCTAAGCATCAGTGCAGTATTACCCTTGAGCGTTTTGTAAAACTCAGAGAAGTCTGTGTCGCTATCGCTTAGCGCACGACGCAACAAGGTGTTCTTTACCACCATGAGTTTCACTCCGCCACTGTAGCATCTCTTACGTAGATCCATAGTCTTTTCTGCATCCAGACTAGACATATCTACTAGATAGAAATGTGGATAAGCTTTTAGTGCTTCTGCAATCCTCGCTGTAACTAAACCTTTATCTTCTTTTTTCATGTCGATTTCTTAGCTTAATTATACATCCAAGGATTTAGGATCAATCTTTATGCTACTACTCATTGTACTAGACATGAAGATGCTCTTGATATAGGCACCTTTTGCACTGGTAGGCTTAAGACGAATGATCGTGTTGAGAAATTCTCGAGCATTTTCTTTAATCTGCTCGGGAGTAAAGGATACCTTTCCAATACCTGCGTGAATGATACCAGATTTATCAACTTTAAAGTCAATCTTACCTGCCTTTACTTCACGAATAGCATTACCAATTTCATTGGTTACTGTGCCACTTTTGGGGTTTGGCATCAATCCACGAGGCCCTAGAACGCGTCCCAGTGCCCCTACTTTTCCCATTACACTAGGCATGGTGATAATTACATCCACGTCTGTCCATCCGCCTTTGATCTTTTCGATATACTCTTCAAGACCTACATAGTCGGCTCCAGCTTCTTTGGCTTCTGTCTCCTTGTCTGGAGTACAAAGTGCGAGGACACGCACTTCCTTACCAGTTCCATGAGGCAAGGTGACTACGCCACGTACCATCTGATTCGATTTTCTAGGGTCAACGCCAAGACGAACGTCCAAGTCTACACCAGCGTTAAAAGTGGTAAAAGTGATTTCTTTTACCAACTTTGCAGCCTCTTCTAGTGTGTAAACTTTGCCTGGTACGAGCTTCTCGGCAGCCAACTTTTGTTTTTTAGTTAGTTTACTCATTTTCTATTCGTACCAATTATTTAGTTTTCGTAGGCATTTCTCCTTTTACGGCAATCCCCATGCTACGAGCAGTACCTGCTACCATTCTCATAGCACTTTCCACTGTAAAGCAATTGAGGTCGGCCATTTTGTCTTCTGCAATTTGACGAACCTGCTCTACAGTCACCTCGGCAGCTCTTGATCTATTAGGCTCAGCACTTCCTTTTTTTGCTTTGCTGACTTCTAGAAGTTGTACTGCTACAGGAGGGGTCTTGACAATGAAATCGAAGGACTTATCGGCATAATAGCTGATCACCACGGGGAGTACTTTCCCTGCTTTTTCTTGGGTGCGAGCATTAAATTGCTTGCAGAACTCCATAATGTTGATACCCTTTGCTCCTAGAGCAGGGCCTACGGGAGGTGAAGGGTTTGCTGCACCACCGCGTATTTGCAACTTGATTTGTCCGGCAATTTCTTTAGCCATTTTCTTCTGTTCTAATTAGAATTATAAACTCACCAAAGTAGATCTCAAAGCTCGGCTTACTATGAAGTTATGATTTTCGTAAGCCAAAGGATTCATAATGGAAGCGATGTCTCCTTAATACCTATAAGCCTATTCCGATTTGCGTAACCTTCGGATGGCTTTCTAGTTTTACTCTTTTTCTACTTGGTGGTACCCTAGCTCTAGTGGAGTCTTCCTTCCGAAGATCTTCACCATCACCTTGAGCTTTTTCTTATCGTTGTATACCTCTTCCACACTTGCACTGAATCCTGTAAATGGACCATCGGTCACCTTTACAGATTCCCCAACCATGAAAGAGACATTTACGGCTTCATCGTCTTGGTTGTCTAGACGTCTCATCATACGTTCCACTTCATAATTGGCAAGAGGCTCTGGTTGGTTGTTTGCACCAAGGAAACCAACAATCTCTGGCATGTTGCGAAGCGTATGAATGATATCGTTGTCGAGTATAGCTTCAATCAGTATATACCCAGGCAACGAGGGTTTTTCGACAATTTTTTTCTTGCTACCACGCTGTACCATTACGTTTTCTGTAGGTACAATAACCTCAAATACGTGTCCTTCAAGAGGCTTACGTTCTTTTTCTCGATCTAGTAACTCTTTGGCTTTATCCTCCTTTCCGGAGATTACCCTTAGTACGTAGAACCGTTTTTCTTGTGAGGTCTCTGACATAGTATCTTAGTAGCAAATGGTATTTCAAACTCCTTGCAGTGCGTGTCAGTGACACTTTCTGCATGTTGAGGTTGTATTACTTTTATTCTTTTTTAGACTAAGGCTTATACGAGCTGACCGTATATTCCCGACATTACCCACTCAAAGATGTAGTCGACAATAAAGATGAAAATAGCTAAGATAACACTAGCGATCATCACCACGATAGCACTATTGGTAAGCTCTGCTCGTGATGGCCACGTTACCTTATGTACTAGCTCGTTGTAAGACTCTCTTACTGCATGCCCGCGTCTGGCAAACCAATTCATATCTTTTTTCTTTACGTTAGCACGGGTTGAGAGACTCGAACTCCCGACACTTGGTTTTGGAGACCAATGCTCTACCAACTGAGCTAAACCCGTATAAGACCTGGGATTCAAGAGACTATACTGAGTATAGCCTCTTGCCCAGTCTTTGATTTGTACTTTTATCTCTTGCTCTCTTTGATTGTACGTCTCCCTTACGAGGAGAACTCAGTTCCCTCAAGAAGAGCAGAGTACAGGATCTCCTTCTCTTAGTCTAGGAGTTCTGTGATCTGACCTGCACCTACGGTACGTCCACCTTCGCGAATAGCAAAGCGAAGACCTACGCTACATGCAACAGGAGAGATAAGGTCTACAACGATTGTTACGTTGTCGCCTGGCATTACCATTTCTGTTCCTTCTGGAAGTTCAATTTGGCCAGTTACGTCAAGTGTACGAATGTAGAACTGAGGACGATACTTATTCATAAAAGGAGTATGACGTCCACCTTCTTCTTTCTTCAAGATATAAACCTCAGCTTTGAAGCGGCTGTGAGGTTTTACTTGTCCTGGGTGAGCGAGTACCATACCACGTTTGATTTCGTCTTTGTCTACACCACGGAGAAGAAGTCCAACGTTGTCACCAGCTTCACCTTCGTCAAGGATCTTGCGGAACATTTCTACACCTGTTACTACAGTCTTACGACCTTCAGCACCAAGACCGATCATTTGTACTTCGTCATTAACGTGTACACGACCAGTTTCAATACGACCCGTTGCTACTGTACCACGTCCTGTGATAGAGAAGACGTCTTCAACAGGCATAAGGAATGGTTTGTCAACATCACGTGGAGGCAGAGGAATCCATGAGTCTACTGCGTCCATGAGTTCCATGATCTTGTCTTCCCATTTCTTGTCACCATTGAGAGCACCAAGAGCTGAGCCTCTAATGATTGGTGTATTGTCACCATCGTAGTTATAGAAAGAGAGAAGCTCTCTCATATCCATTTCTACAAGCTCAAGCATTTCTTCGTCTTCTACGAGGTCGCATTTATTCATAAATACAACAAGGCGAGGTACGTTTACCTGACGAGCGAGAAGAATGTGTTCGCGAGTCTGGGGCATTGGACCATCAGTAGCAGCTACTACAATGATAGCACCGTCCATCTGAGCCGCACCTGTTACCATGTTCTTTACGTAGTCGGCGTGTCCTGGGCAGTCTACGTGAGCATAGTGACGATTTGCTGTTTCGTATTCTACGTGAGAGGTGTTGATCGTAATACCTCTTTCTTTTTCTTCAGGAGCGTTGTCGATAGAGTCGAACGAACGAGCTTCCGACAAACCTCTTTCGGCGAGCACTTTGGTAATAGCTGCCGTCAACGTGGTCTTCCCGTGGTCAACGTGACCGATCGTACCGATGTTTACGTGGGGTTTGGTCCTGTTAAAATGTTCTTTTGCCATAATGCAACTAGTCTATTCCTATTATTATCTTATTTCAGTGCAACATCTCTTTTGGCAGCACATGTTCTTCTATATAGTTACAGCGCACCAAAATGTGGTGTGCCATAGCTCGCATCTCATTTCTGAGATACGCTTAGTCTCTCTTGAGCCGGTGCCGGGATTTGAACCCGGGACCTCTTCCTTACCAAGGAAGTGCTCTACCACTGAGCTACACAGGCGAAAATAGCCACTTCTTTTTTTTGTATCTATTTCAAGAAGTGTGGGCAGTGATGGATTCGAACCACCGAAGGCTTACGCCGTCTGAGTTACAGTCAGATCCGTTTGTCCACTCCGGCAACTACCCAATTGTTTCTTTACGTACACACTTCCGAAAAAGTGGGCTTGCTGTGTGGCAATTAACTCTTTTGTGTGTCTACTTTTGCAATAGGTACTCAATGTGTTAAGCCACACTTTTTAGCTTTTCTCTTTTATTATCTCTACGATGAAAAGTATTGATGTAAAGAGAACCGGCGACAAAGTTACGTAGAATTCTTGGAATAAACGCTATGTCGGAACAATAAATTGTCTTTATACTCTAGAACCTACCTTGAAAAAGCACTCTAGAAGCTACTTTCTGTGTTCTTCTTTGTTTTTCTCAATTTGTTTCTTTAGAGCGTCAATACAAAGATCTGTGGCTTCTTCGTAGCTCTTTGCGTCTTTTTCTGCAAAGAAATCGTAGCCTGGACGTGCCAGTCTTATAGATACAACTTTGTCTTTTTCAGGGTTACTACCTTCCTTGAGAACTACTTCCGCGTGGAGTATCTTGTCGTCAAAGCGACTGAGTCGCTCCAATTTCTTTTGAATAAACCCTTCTAATACCTCAGAAACGGTGACGTTTACTGGTTGAAATCTTACTTCCATAGCTGTAGTTTGTCTAGCCCTAGGATGGGCATTGTAAATCTTTTTTAGTTGCTCAAATGAGGTGTGAGTATACTTTACTGTAGTTGACAGGCTACTGTGCCCAAGAAGTTCTTTTACAGCAGGTAAGTCAGCACCATTGTTTAGCAACTCAGTGGCAAAGGAGTGTCGGAGTACATGCGGTCCACGTCTTACAAGACCTGGTACTTTGCTCAAGGAATGATGTACAATAGCGTATATCTCCTCAAGTGACATTGCTTTGCCTTCCAAAGTAACGAAGAATTTATCAGAATTGCAAGTTTTCTCCTTGCGCAGGGAGAGATATTCCTCGATTCTTGTATAGAGCCCTTCACCATAGGGGACGATACGTTCTTTATTCCCTTTGCCTAAAACTTTTAGTTGCTTTCTTTGCTGATCCACTCTGTTGAGCGTTAGGTCGGCCACCTCTGCTCTGCGAATACCAGTTTGGTAGAGGACCTCAAGGATTAAACGGTCTCTTTTGCTTTCAAAGGTTTTTCTATTTAACCGAGGGTCATGGAGAATCTCTTCGATTTCTTGGGATGAGAGAAAGGCTGGCAATACTTTTTCTGCTTTGGGTGCTTTTATCGTGCGAGAGGGATTGGATAAGATCAGTTGCTCCTTGTAGAGGTAGCGATAAAAGCTTTTCAAAGAGCTTATTTTTCTTTGCACGGAGGACGCTTTGAGTCCCTTGTCCATTTGGGCAGAAACAAAGTTGCGTATGAGCGATCGATCGTTGCTAGAAGGTACAAATTGGATGCGTCCACTTGCCACGATACCTTCTATATACTCGTTTACATCGGCAAGGTAGTATGCAATTGTGTAGTCTGAAAAGTTTCTCTCGTAGCGAATATAGCTTTCAAACCGCTCAATCCACTCTTCCCTCTTTTCCTCTTCAGAACTTTTCATGGTGTACGGATAGATAACATGATGCGTTGAAAATAATAAAACCAGCCAAGTAGTGTGTCCTTGGCTGGTCTTTCTGATGTAGTCTCAATTGGTATAGGTGGCTTAATGACTTAAACGCTCCTTTCTAAATACCATATACCTATACCTTTTATTCCTTAAATAGGTGCCTTGCTAAGCTTAACCATTTTACCTTTATTAAGATGCCTAATAATTTGCGGACTAGTGGTTAGCTGCTCCAAAAGGTCTGCCCACGCCTAGAGGATTTCTATCTAGGACTTAATAGTGGATAGTATGTTTTGCGAATAGCTAAAATTCGCTCTCTTCGCGAAGCTTCTGCACGTAGCGTGCTTTTTCCAACATTTTGCGGTTACTTTCGCTGTCGGATACAAAAGCTTGACGGCGACGCAACTCACGCATTCTGCCTGTTCTGTCAAATTTTCTTTTGTAGCGTCTTAAGGCACGCTCAATGTTTTCTTCTTCTTTAACTTGTACTACAATCATTGATTCTAAAGGGTTATCACTATTGTTTCTCAATTATCTAGCTTGCTGTTAGGAGCAGAAGTCTTCATGAAAGTTTTCTCCACAGCATCTGCAAAGGTACAAAAAAAGCTATAAACTCACTTCTTCTTGTCTTGTTGTCAATAGGTTTCCTTATTGCTTATTTCTTTCATAGGCGACTCTAATCTATAGGAAGGAGGCTCTATAAAGGGATTTTGTTTGTCTTCTCCTAGAGCATTGACAACCTCCATGTGGTATAAGTCAGCAACTCTATTTTTTTTGATTCATTGTGTGCGGGAAGAGGTTTCTGCTGATGAAAGATAGAGGGGTCTTAAGAAATGTCCCCCCCCCCTATGTTTTGAGAAAAGGAAACTATAGGCTTTACCTAGGAAGATCACAGCGAAGTGGAGCTACTTGCCTTGTGGCTTTTTCTATTTTGCTCACTAGGAAATAAAAGTTAACTTTGCGTGAAGAAAAGGCGGAGTGGATCGTGCGATCATCACGTTTCAAGGCAAAAGGATCCGCTTCCTGATATAAAAAAGTAGAGAGAAACAATTAATCTAACCAATAAAATCGTGGAATACGGCATAGTAGATGTACTTTACCTTTTAGGAGCTCTCACTCTTTTTCTTTATGGAATGAAGGTGATGAGCGATGGCCTCCAAAAAATATCGGGAGATAAGATGCGTTCCATCCTCTCCGCGATGACCAAAAACCGCTTTTTAGGAGTCCTCACAGGAGTGCTCGTAACCGCACTTATACAGAGCTCGTCAGCAACCACTTTGATGGTGGTAAGTTTTGCTAATGCTGGATTGCTCTCTCTCGGACAGTCAATCAGCGTAATCATGGGGGCCAATATTGGTACTACCGTCACTGCGTGGATTATTTCACTACTTGGCTTTAAGTTTGATATTGCCACCTTTGCGGTACCTTTACTCGCTGTAGCACTTCCTCTTATCTTTTCAAAAAAGGAAAATTGGAATTCATGGGGAGAATTTGTGATTGGCTTTTCTCTTCTTTTCTTAGGGTTGCAGTTCCTTAAGGATTCAATGCCCGACTTACAGTCCAACCCAGAAATCCTTTCCTTCCTACAACGTTATACCGATATGGGCTTTGGCTCTGTGCTTCTTTTCCTCTTTATCGGTACTCTTATGACGATTATCGTACAATCGTCTAGTGCGACAGTGGCAATTACATTGATTATGTGCGTCAAAGGGTGGATACCTTTTGAAATGGGTACAGCAATGATATTAGGGGAAAATATAGGTACTACCATTACCGCTAACCTTGCTGCACTCAATGCCAATGTCATTGCAAAACGCACTGCTTTTTCGCACTTTTTATTTAATGTAATGGGGGTAGTGTGGGTACTAGTTTTTTATTACCCGTTGGTGAATTTAGTAGGAAACATGGTCACAGGAGTCAATGCAGACCCACGAGAGCTTTCTTCCTTTATTGCGGATCTATCCAACAACTACTCGCCTAAAGAGATTGAGATGATTACAGGTTCAACTCCGATTGTAGGCGATAGCTCTATGCTTGCAATGCAAAATCAAGTTGTGGCTATGGGTGGGGCTTGTAGTATGGGCTTAGCTCTATTCCATACTCTTTTCAATATTACGAATACCTTTATAATGATTTGGTTTATCCCCTTATATAAGCGTATTTGTGAAGTCGTAATACGTCCTGCTAAGAAAAAAATCAAAAAGAAAGAGTATGCTCATCTCAAGTTTATCCGTACAGGAATGAGGAGTACGGCTGAGTTTGCAGTGCTACAAGCTCAAAAGGAGATCACAGGCTACTCAAGGAAAATACAAGAAATGCTCTCCATGGTGAAAAACCTACTAGAGAATGAGGAGGCCAATATCTTTGAGCAAAACTTCAATAGGCTTCAAAAATATGAGAATATATGCGATCGCATTGAGATTGAAGTGGTAGAGTATCTCAGTATACTTTCTGAAGAAGAGCTAAGCAACGAAACAAGACGAGAAATAAGAAAGCTTATTTCAGCTACAACAGAAATCGAAAGTATGGGCGATGCTTGCTATAATATGGGGCAAATCATTAAGCGCCGCAACGATTCTGAAGTAACCTTCCCCGAAGTAATTCAGCAACATGTGGCTGAACTGATGGAACTGGCGGAGAAGATTGTAGAACACACAACTTATACACTTGATGCACAACCAAAGAAACCCGACCTCTTCTATCTAGCAGAAAATCTTGAGCATGATATGAACAACAAACGGGACATTCTGATCAAGGAAAATATCAAAGCAATTGATGAACATTGCTACGACTATCCCGAGTCTGTCTATTATCGCGACTTGATTGACGAATTTGAGCAACTTGGCGACTATGCAATTAATGTAGTGGAAGCTGTTACTGGATTCAAGCACGCATAAGCATGCAAAAGAGGGGTCCTTTGCCGTTCAAATTATACACGCATGGATGACAAGGAGGAGCAAAAGGCCTTGTGGCAGGATAAGCTATTGGCAAGAAAAATAGCCACTGCCTTGGCTGATTGGTTCTGCAAAAATGGGCGATTGCTACCTTGGCGAGAGACTACTGATCCCTATAAGATATGGCTCTCTGAGATTATTCTTCAGCAGACTCGTATTGATCAAGGAACTGCCTATTATTTTGATTTTCTTAAATCTTTTCCTACGATAGAGTCGTTGGCTCAAGCCTCAGAAGAGGAAGTCCTTCGTCTGTGGCAGGGACTTGGATATTATACCCGTGCTCGAAACCTTCACAAGGCCGCACAAAAGATTGTTCATGAGTGGAGGGGAGTATTTCCCTCCTCCTATGAGAAGATCCGGACGTTGCCTGGTGTGGGAGATTATACTGCTGGTGCGATTGCCTCTTTTGCTTTTGGACTCAGCTATCCTGCAGTAGATGGTAATTTGCAAAGGGTACTGAGCCGCGTCTATGCCTCCAGGGAACCCATTGACTCTACAGTGGGGAAAAAACTCTACCTACGCCTAGCTCACCAAATCATAGAGGAAGGAGACGCTTCTGTTCTTAATCAAGCGTTGATGGATATAGGGGCAACTGTGTGTACACCTAGGCTTCCGCTATGCGATCGCTGTCCGCTAGAATCCTTTTGTAAAGTAGCAAATTTGCCACAAGCGGTTGATTTTCCTATTAAGAAAAGGAAAGTGCCCCTTAAGGATCTTTATTTCTTTTTCTTTTACCTCGTGGATGGAGAAGGAAAGATTGTCCTTGAAAAGAGAAAGAAGAAAGATATTTGGCAAGGATTGTACCAGCTACCCCTTATAGAAAGCGAAACTCCTCTTAAACAAGAGGAGCTTCGCGAGAAAGTGGAGCGAATGTGGGGCGTAGAAGTTGCAGAGCATGTGGAGGGAAAGGTGCTTCGTGCTAAGCATATTCTCTCCCACCGAAGGCTTCATCTTACCTTCTATCGATCTTCGATAACGACTCTTTTTGATGAGTCAAAGACCCCTTGGTGTGAATATAGGCTGATATCCGCTGAGGACTTAGAGCAGTATCCTTTACCTGCTGCGATTTTCAAATACCTTCCTAGTTTTTTAGAAGAATAGTCCTTTGCGGATAGCTTTACATGAAGCTAATAAATACAAAGGAGCCGACACTGATAAGCACCCATAAGAGAATCCCTTGTAGCATAGCTTTAGGACCTACACTCACGATCACTTTGCGGGTTAAAGAAGCCCCAATGAAAAAGAGTGAGAGGGTAAGCCCTTTTTTGGCAATGCCTTTTATAAAGGATCCAACCATAGGAACGTAATTTTCTAGAATATAGGTGTTTAAAACGATGGCTAGTATGAAGAAAATGATAAAAAGAGGTACTGGAAGTCGTTGTAAAAATCCCTTTCTTTCATTATCGCTAGAGGCTACAGCACCGGCTTTATTGGCTTTTTTTCGTTCGTAGTTCGCTATCAGGCTAAAGAAAAGTGTAAGAGGTACTATCCAAAGAGCACGTGTAAGCTTTACAGTGGTAGCCACTTCAAGAGCTTGTGGTCCGTAGGTTTCGCCTGCGCCTACTACCGAACTTGTGTCGTGGATAGCGATAGCAGCCCATGTACCAAACTGTTCTTGACTAAGGTCAGCCCAGTGTCCAATAGTGGGGAAAATGAATAAGGCTATTGCATTAAGGATAAAAATGGTACCTAGTGCTATAGAACTTTCATCCTCTTTAGCTTTTATTATAGGCATAACTGCAGCGATTGCACTACCTCCACAGATGGCTGTACCCGAACTAATGAGTCGCGAGATATTAGAGTTTAGCTTCAAAATTTTCCGCCCGATGAGCCACCCAAAAAAAAGTGTGCCAATCACCGAAATAATGGTAAAGAGCATCCCTTGGGATCCTGCTGCTATTGCCGCCTTGAGATTCATCCCAAATCCTAAGCCTACAACTGAATATTGGAGAAGCCACTTTGAACCGACTTTATTGACCTTGGGGTGTGTGGCACCAAAGATGAGGGCATAGACTAGTCCTATTGCTAGAGCAACTGGGGGGGTAAGCCAAGATGTATAGTTCGCTAAGGGATCAAAAAGTCCTAGCAGTAGAGTAAGAGAGAGTAGAATTACTAGCGAAGGGTATAGAATCCTGGGGATAATACCCATTGTCTGATTTTGAGTGCTATTCATTGTTTCTGTTCTTTTTGTTCGTCTAAAGAGATTCTATCTTGGAGTCTCAAAGTGTGGCAAAGGTACAAAATTGGGGAGAATCGTAAAACAAGTTGCTCAAGCGTCATAAAGCACAGGGATTATTCCACGCACGTTCAAATGTTTTCAGTGTAACCATATGCTCCTTTCCCCTCCACGCGCACACTTTGGGCTGACTCGCTAGAACCCTCTTCTTTCATGTAAGTAAATATTACCTATATTCAAAGACAGAGAAATCTCTCGGAACATTTCCCAAAATCTCTCGGAACATTTTTCAAAAACTCTCGGAACATTTCCCAAAATCTCTCGGAACATTTTCCAAAATCTCTCGGAACATTTTCGGGCGAAAATTGGGAAGCAATTTCTGGGGAAAAGCATTACCTTTGCTATGGAAGATTAACCCTATTTATTTCAAGATGAAAAAGACAAAACTCTTTGTAGCACTAGCCTTCGTTCTCGGGGCGGTTGCTCTCGTGGGGTGCAACGGCAAGTCTCAGCCCACACAGAAAGAAAAAGAGCCCTTCTATGCAAAAGAGGGATCTTTTCTCTACCTCAATGTAAGAAATTCAAACACAATGAAAACTGAAACTGAAAAACAAGAAGAGGGGAATCTCCTCCTCTCTCCTCTCAATATCGTAAAATACGCTTCAACTATTATCAGTGTTGATACCAAAAATCAACAAGGCAATTATGCTGTTACAGACAAGTTAAGAGATATAGAGAATTGTCGTATTAAGATGTGGTCGGAAATGGTAATCAGTAAACGACCCCACAAAATAGATGGTAAGCGCGTGGAGAAGTGGACACTCCTTGATGATGGATGGATATCACGTAGAGATGTGCGCCTTGTGATATGTAATATTGACCCTATTACTACAGACGATGGAGTGGTTATTCCTTCAAATACGCGTGTTATCGCTTATATTCCAAATGCAAAAATGGATGTAGCGCAAAAGGCTATTCGTAAAGCTTGGAGCGAAGGCAATAATGAAGAGGTATACCGACTTTTTCAAGAAGCTTTTACTTTTATTCCTATAACCGACAAAGCTTGGAAAGAATTAAAAGCTAAGGGGGAATTATAAGAAAACTTCTACTAGCTAATACAAAAGGGCACTCCTCAAAGGAATGCCCTTTTTCTTTTGCCTTATTGGTAGCTAGTCTGCTTTGAAACAAGTATAATTAAAGCTCCATTGGTTGCGCTCATTGCTGGAATTGATGAAGGCAATTTCAAAGCTGTATGCATTCACTCCCACAACGTGTGGCAAGTCTGCCCACGACCCTGCTGTAGCGGTAATCATAGGTACATAGTTGGTGTGACCTATAGAGTGGTACACAACAAACACTTTCTTGCTATTGTCGTACTCTGCGCGTGGAATGCCATATCCTCTAGCGTTCTTGTATTTGCCAAAGCTTTTCAACGTGTTACCACTCCAATCCATACTTCCTCCACAGAGGACAGCACCAGTGGTTTCCACTTCGTCAGCCGTCAGCTTGTCCACTTTTACTCCTCCTTTTACGCGCATGGTGTAGGGGTTGTCATTCAGCCACATATCTCCACTTGGTAAGCCCATATCCATCCATACTTCCTCGCGGTAGTCAATGTCTACAAAGCGGTCGGCAGAGCCAAAGAAACGAAGTCCACTTCCGCGGATGTAGGTTTGTGTTTGTCCGCTGTCGTAATAAAGGCTCGCTTTAAGCCCCGCAACCTCAGCTTCCCCTTTGTTGTTCCCCACGATAGCAAGTTTAAGCGTGTGACTCCCCTTGTTGAGGTAAAGAGAGTAGCTAAGATTGCTTGCTTCCTTGGGGGTGTAGTGTATGTTTCCTTCTTAGAGTTGTTTCTTTAGTAGGAGATGAAGTTTTAGTAGAAGGAATACTATTTTATTCATGGAAAAGTAGTACCTTTGCAGTCGGTGAATATTACTCGGCTCTTTCTGCTGTGGCGTAAAAAGGTTTTGCACTGAAGTGGAGGAGTCAAGCCTCTAGAACAATCACCAAAAGTTACAATTAGAAGAACTAGAATATGAACAGTTACGAAACCGTTTTCATTTTTACTCCCGTTTTATCTGACCAGCAGATGAAGGAAGCGGTACAGAAGTTCACTGACCTTCTTCGTCAGGAAGGAGCCGAAATTGTGAACGAAGAGGATTGGGGACTCCGCATGCTGGCTTACCCCATCGAAAAGAAGACTACTGGTTTTTATCAGTTAGTAGAGTACAATGCAGAGCCTAGTGTCATTGAAAAGCTAGAAGTGAATCTGCGACGCGATGAGCGTGTCATTCGCTTCCTTACCATTCGTCAGGACAAGTTTGCTCGCGAATATGCTGAAAAGCGTCGTCGCCTCAAATCGCAAAAGAAAGAAGAACCTGTAACAACTCACGAAGAAGAAAGGAACTAAGCTATGGCAGTGAAGAAAAGAAGAACGCGTTATATGAGGCCACGGATGCAAAACCGTAAGCCTAAATATTGCCGCTTCAAAAAAGCAGGCATCAAGTATGTTGATTACAAAGACCCCGAGTTTTTGAAGAAGTTTCTCAACGAGCAAGGACGTATTTTGCCACGTCGCATTACGGGTACTTCGCTAAAGTTCCAGAGACGAGTAGCTCAGGCCGTAAAGCGTGCACGCCACTTGGCTCTTTTGCCCTATGTCGCTGATAATATGAAGTAACAAAGAGAGGAGAACTGAGAAATGCAAGTTATATTAAAAGAAGATGTCCTCAACCTTGGTTATAAGGACGATATCGTAACCGTAGCCGATGGCTATGGAAGAAACTTCCTGATTCCTCGTGGAATGGCTGTAATAGCATCCGAAAGCGCTAAGAAGGTACTCGCTGAAAACCTTAAACAGCGCAAACACAAACTGGAAGCTATAAAGAAAGACGCTGAAGCTAGAGCTGCAAAACTTGCTGGTGTATCACTTACATTGAAGGCAAAAACCTCCAAGTACGGTGTGATCTTTGGTAGCGTTACTGCTATACAGATTGCAGATGAACTTCAAAATCAGGGTTTTGATATAGATCGTAAGATCATCTATATGAAAGGCGCCATTAAAGAGGTCGGTGACTATACTTGTCAGGTTCGTCTACATCGCGAAGTCCAGGTAGATATTCCTCTGACTGTAGTGAGTGAAAATCACGAAGAAATTATCAGCAAAGAGCCTCAAAAGGTAAAAGAAGAACCCAAACAAGAGGAGCAAGCTGAGCCTGTTGCTGAAGAAACAACAGAAGATAAAGCAGAAGCATAAAAAACGTACCTCGTTTGGTACAATCTTGTCACTAAGAGATAGAGAGTCTCTTAGTGACTTTTTTTTATGCATAAGTACCTATTCTTTGGTATATATGGAAAAACTCTTTTTTATGAATTAAAGAACGCGCTTTTAAATTTATCTTTTTGTTTTACAGTGTGATACGAAGTTTTGTATGAGGAGGGATCTCAAGTTTTCTCTCTAAGTTTATCGATTATCTGAATAATTATACCTACTTTTGTGGAAACGAAAGCTAATAAACAATAGAGATTGTGAGAGAAGATTGTGCGTCACAGCAAGGGCACGTAACAGCGGTTTATCCAGATAGGGTGGTCGTGTCGTTTGTGCAGAGTAGTGCATGCTCAGGTTGCCATGCAGCATCGGCGTGTACTATGCTGGACCACAAGCGTAGAGAAGTAACGGTTTACAACCCTCAAGAGCTATTTGTCGTGGGTGATCGTGTGGAGGTAAAGGTGCAAAATGGTGTAGGTATTCGAGCTATTTTACTTTCTTTTGTACTGCCCCTTGCAATTCTGCTCTTGGTCGCTGTATGCTCAATTAAACTGTTGGAACTCAAGGAGGGGATCAGTATCCTACTTTCTTTTGTATCGGTAGCCGTTTATTACTTTATTCTTTCTTTTTTCACTCCTCATTTGAGAGAAAAACTATCTCTCACCCTTTACAAGATATCAAAAACCAACCCTCAATAATTGTTGTATCATGACTATAATCACCACGGTAATAGTTCTTTCAGTCATTGCCTTTATTTGTGCAGTGCTACTCTATGTGGTATCCAAGAAGTTTGAAGTTTATGAAGATCCTCGTATCGGGGCTGTAGCAGAGGTGCTTCCCCAAGCAAATTGCGGTGGCTGTGGCTACCCTGGATGCTCTGGCTTTGCAACTGCTTGTGCTTCAGGTACCGACCTTGAAGGTAAATTTTGCCCCGTAGGAGGAGCTAAGGTGATGGATAAAGTGGCTGAGATACTTGGTATGGCGGTAGCAGCAGGAGAACCCAAGGTAGCAGTATTGCGGTGCAATGGCAATTGTGAAGCAAGGCCTAAAGTGAATCTTTACGTAGGAGCCAAAAGCTGTAAGATAGCCTCTGTACTATACTCTGGGGAAACTGCTTGTGCCTTTGGTTGTCTAGGCTTTGGAGATTGTGAAGTGGCTTGCAACTTTGATGCACTACACATAGACTCCACAACAGGGCTTCCCGTAATTGATGAGGATAAGTGTACCTCATGCAATGGCTGTGTAAAAGCTTGTCCTAAGAGCCTTATTCAACTACGCAAGAAGGGACCCAAAGGTCGTCGCGTCTTTGTAAGTTGTAGAAATAACGACAAAGGTGGCGTGGCAATGAAAGCTTGTAAAAGTGCTTGTATAGGTTGTGGAAAATGCTTCAAAGTGTGTGCTTTTGGAGCTATCACAGTAGAGAATAACCTTGCTTACATTGATGATACGAAGTGCAAGCTTTGTAGAAAGTGCGTAGAGGAATGTCCTACAGGAGCAATCCATGCAGTCAACTTTCCTCCCAAAAAGCCCAAGGAAACACCAGTAGCCTCTGCTGGAGACGCTACTAAGCCTGTTGCAGCTACTGTGGCGGCAACAGCAAAAGAGCCCACTGTGGCCAAAGAAGAGGGGGCGAGACCGATCGCGTAATCAATCGCTCAAGTCGCTTTCAATTTCGCTATGTTTGGGCTTGATTACCTTAAGGAGTAACAAGTACAAACAAGCTGAGAACCCTAGGACAATTGAATTAAAAGGAAGAGAAAAATAGATTCCGTAAGAGAGAGACGAGAAAATATTTATGGCAAAAACATTCCGTATAGGAGGTATTCACCCTCATGACAATAAAATATCGGCAGGTCGGCCCATCACACCTCTTGCCCCACCTAAGCAGGTGGTCATCCCTTTGGGACAACATATAGGGGCGCCTGCACAGCCTGTTGTCGCTAAAGGCGATGAAGTGAAAGTAGGTACCCTCATTGCAAAAGCAGGAGGCTTTGTTTCTGCCAATATCCACTCTTCTGTTTCAGGAAAAGTGGTGAAGATAGACTCTGTATACGATGCCAGTGGGTATAAAAAGCCGGCTGTCTTTATCAATGTTGATGGGGATGAGTGGGAAGAATCTATTGATCGTACGCCAGAAATCAAGCACGAATGCACCCTCTCCTCTAAAGAAATAGTTGATAAGATTACGGAGATGGGTATTGTAGGGATGGGAGGAGCAACCTTCCCCACCCATGTGAAACTTTCTATTCCTCCAGGACAGAAGGCAGAAGCTCTTATTGTCAATGCTGTAGAGTGTGAGCCCTACCTTACTAGCGATGACCAGCTCATGCGTGAGCATGCTGAGGAAATCATGGTAGGCTGTACCATCTTGATGAAAGCGATAGGAGTAAATAAGACCTTTATAGGGATTGAAAACAATAAGCCAAAGGCGATAGCTCTAATGCGTGAGAAGGCTAAAGACTTTCCCTCAATTGTCGTAGTTCCTCTAAAAAAACGTTATCCTCAAGGGGGAGAAAAGCAACTGATTGATGCAGTTCTTCGCCGTCAAGTACCGAGTGGAGCACTCCCTATTGGAGTGGGAGCAGTAGTCCAAAATGTAGGTACAGTCTTCGCCGTATACGAAGCCGTACAAAAGAATAAGCCCCTTTTTGAAAGGGTCGTTACTGTAACTGGCAAAAAACTAAGCAATCCCTCCAACTTTTTGGTGCGCATTGGTACCCCTATGCAGGTACTTATAGATGCTGCAGGAGGTATGCCCGAGGGTAATGGTAAGGTAATTGGCGGTGGCCCGATGATGGGACGTGCCTTAGTGAATACAGATGTGCCAGTAGCGAAGGGATCCTCTGGCTTGTTGCTCCTTGACAATAAAGAGAGTCAACGCAAGAAAATGCGAGACTGTATCCGTTGCGGTAAGTGTGTCTTCGCTTGTCCTATGGGACTCAACCCTGCGTTTTTGATGCGTGATGCTGTAGCAAAAGATTGGGGTAATTCTGAAAATATGCATGTTTACGATTGTATTGAGTGTGGCTCTTGTAGCTTTACTTGTCCCGCCAATCGTCCTCTTCTCGATTATATTCGTATAGGTAAGCAAACCGTTATGGGCATAATGCGGGCAAGAAAGAGTCAAGTAATAAAAAAGAGAGAACAAAAAGAAATCAAGTCGCTAAGTTTTAGCTTCTGTGTATGGAGAATAGAATTATTGTATCACCCTCGCCACACGTTCATGGCGGAGATTCCATCTCACGCAATATGTATGGTGTGCTGATAGCACTGATACCTGCCTTTGCCTTCTCGATTTATAGCTTTGGGTGGAGTGCCGTATGGATAACAGTTTTGGCGGTTGCTGTGTGTATGCTCACAGAGCTATTTATCACGCGCATCATGCTGCATCGAGACAATCATGTATTAGATGGCTCTGCCATCCTCACTGGAGTGTTGCTAGCCTTCAACCTTCCTTCTAGTTTGCCTTGGTGGATCGTCGTGATTGGAGCATTTATTGCGATAGCTGTGGGTAAGATGTCTTTCGGTGGACTCGGCAACAATATTTTTAATCCCGCACTAGTGGGGCGTGTCTTCCTGTTGATTTCATTCCCAGCGCAGATGACAACTTGGCCTACTCCTCTCAATATGTTGAAGGCCGTGGACGCAGAGACGATGGCGACTCCTCTTTCGGTAATGAAAGGAGTAATGCATGGCACAGGAAGTTTGAGTGATTTACCCTCTTCACTGGATCTCTTCTTGGGTTTAAATCCTGGGTCCATGGGGGAAGTTTCGGCGGTCGCTCTTCTTTTGGGATTGCTCTATATGCTCTACAGGAAGATCATTACTTGGCAGACACCGATCTCTATTCTTCTTACAGTCTTTGTTTTCTCTGGTATTCTTCATTGGGCAAATCCTGAGCTCTTTGCAGCTCCATGGGTACACCTTTGTACAGGAGGACTTATGCTAGGAGCAATCTTTATGGCTACAGATTATGTGACCTCACCTATCACCCCTCGAGGGCAACTGATCTATGGGGTATGTATTGGGTTACTTACTGTAATCATCCGTACTTGGGGAGCCTATCCTGAAGGAATGTCATTTGCAATTCTCATCATGAATGCCTTTACGCCTATCCTTAATAAGTACGTTGGACCACACCACTTCGGCGAAAAGAAACCTAGAGAGAAGAAAAAAGAGGCCGTTAAAGCCGCATAAAACTATGAAAAAGTTATCCTCGTCTTTCAAAAATATGACGCTGTCGCTAGGCATCATCTGCTTTTCGATGGCACTTGTGCTTGGGGCGGTTTACCAAGCTACACTTGATCCTATCCGCAAGACAGAAGAAAAAACAAAAACGGAAGCCTTAAGTAAAGTTCTTCCTAACTTTGACAATGACCCCCTCAAGGAGCAAAAACTCGTAGCAATAGAAGGGGAACCCGACAGTTTGATGACTTATCGTGCCACCCTACAGGGAGAACTCGTAGGTTATGCGGTTGAAACTTTCTCAAAAAAAGGTTTTGGAGGTACAGTTTCCATCATGGTTGGGTTTACGCCCGATGGGGTTATTAAGGATTTTACTGTGCTTTCGCATTCTGAGACTCCTGGACTAGGGGCAAAGATGAATGATTGGTTTCACCAGCCTAATAGAAGTGAGGGGGCTTTTAGAAACTTCAGCGGAGTCTCTATGCCTGAAGAACACCCTCTAAAAGTGACAAAAGATGGAGGCAAGGTAGATGCTATCACAGCCTCTACGATCTCTAGTAGAGCCTTTATTGATGCAATGGAGCGTGCCTACCGTGCCTTTATGGTCCTTACAGAAGGAAGCACAGTAGAAGCCTCGACCAAGGCTACTGGGACTACGAATGAAAGCCCTGCTGTAGATACAGCGATTGCAGACTCTCTTGCAAAAGATCAGCACCAAGAAGGAGCGGTAAAGTAAGTTTTATCTCCTTAATTGAAAGAAAAGAGTAAAAGAAGAAAGAGAATTCTGAATAGAAATCTTTCCACACTAGTCAATGGTCTCATCAAGGAGAACCCTACCTTTGTTCTTCTTTTGGGGATGTGCCCTACATTGGCGACTACTACAAGTGCTATCAATGGGCTGAGCATGGGGCTTGCCACTACCTTCGTCCTAATATTTTCCAACCTTTCCATTTCTCTTCTCAAGAAACTTATTCCCGATGCCGTTCGTATCCCAGCTTTCATCGTGGTAATAGCTAGTTTTGTAACGGTGCTTGAGTTGATGATAAAAGGCTTTCTCCCCTCATTACAAGCCAGTTTGGGTATATATATTCCGCTTATTGTAGTCAATTGTATTGTACTAGGACGTGCAGAAGCTGTGGCTGCAAAGCAGTCTCCTATATACTCTATGTTTGATGGAATTGGTATTGGTCTAGGCTTTACCTTAGCTCTTGTACTTTTAGGAGCAATTCGAGAAGTTATGGGGGCAGGAACAATCTTTGGAGCGACCCTCTTTCCAGAGACTTATGGCTCTTTGATCTTCATCCTTCCTCCTGGAGCATTTATGGTTTTGGGCTTTCTTATTGCTCTCTTCAATGTACTTACCAAGAAAAAGAAATAACCTCTAAAGATTATGGAATATATAATGATGTTTATTGCGGCAGTATTTGTCAACAACGTTGTACTGTCACAGTTTTTGGGGATTTGTCCTTTCTTTGGTGTATCCAAAAAAATAGGAACTGCTACAGGGATGGGTGCTGCAGTTACCTTTGTACTTGCTATTGCCACTATGGTTACTTTCCTAGTGCATATGTATGTACTTACTCCTCTAGGTTTGGAGTTCCTTCAGACAATTGCGTTTATCCTTGTGATTGCTGCCTTGGTACAGATGCTTGAAATGGTGCTCAAGAAGGTGTCTCCCCCTCTTTATCAAGCCTTAGGGGTATTCCTCCCTCTTATAACGACAAACTGTTGCGTACTAGGAGTAGCTATTCTTGTCATTCAGAAAGAATATAACTTCTTGCAGAGCCTCGTCTATGCGATTTCTATTGGTATTGGATTCCTTTTGGCATTGGTTGTGTTTGCAGGTATTCGTGAACAGATAGAAAAAGCCAATACACCAAAGGCGATGAAAAATATCCCTATAGCTATGATTGCAGCTAGCATCTTAGCCATGTCTTTCATGGGTTTTACGGGGATTGCTTAACCCTAATTGTTGGTCGCTAAGTTAGTGGACTTTGAAAGTTTTTCAGTTAACATGACTTTTATGTTGGTTGCTTAACACTTTTGTAGACAACTGTTTTGTTATGATTTTCTCGCTCTCTGCTTTTCTAAGTAGAGGGCGTTTTTTTTATTGTCTTGGTGATAGTGTATGCCGTAATAAGATGAGACTGTTGCATAAAGGCGAATCGCAGTGTTGCTTTCGGGATTCGGCTTTGGTCACATACGGAGGTACGCTCCCTTCAGACCTCACCCTCTGCGCCTTGCGCTTCATCCTTTCTGCAAAGTCTAGACAATCTTGCGAGCAAGATTGTGAGACTGTTGACTTTTGCAACAGTCTCAAGATGAAAAAATATTGGTTAGTAATCTCTGGCAGAAACATTGTTAGTCTTTCTACTTAT
Source organism: Bacteroidales bacterium KA00251 (assembly GCA_001552775.1). Classification (GTDB taxonomy): domain Bacteria; phylum Bacteroidota; class Bacteroidia; order Bacteroidales; family Porphyromonadaceae; genus Porphyromonas. The sequence goes on along the minus strand of KQ959279.1, from coordinate 40,548 downwards.
CTTAAATGCGGATCCTGTATGGGATTGTTTGCTACGCTTTTTATACACTTCAAAAGTGTAAAAAAAAGGAGAGCATATCACTATTCTCACTCCTATATGAGAGAAGCGTAGGTCGTTTGCAAAAAAGGGTAACTATCGTTACCTTTGTATGTAAGACAATAAGAAAGTGTGATAAGAATATGGAAAGAGTAGTCAGTGGTATAAGACCCACAGGCAATCTGCATTTAGGAAATTACTATGGAGCAGTTGTCAACTTCCTCAAAATGCAGGAGGAGTACGACTGCCTTTTCTTTATTGCCGACTGGCATTCTTTGACTACTCATCCCCATCCTGAAAGTATTCGCCAAAACTCTTATACAATTTTGGCGGAATATTTAGCTGCAGGCATTGATCCAGACAAAGCTCCTATATATATACAGAGCGATGTGCCAGAGGTGTTGGAGCTTTATTTATACCTCAATATGATCTCTTTTAAGGGGGAACTAGAGCGAACAACCACCTTCAAAGATAAGGCTCGTAAGCAACCCGATAATATCAATGCGGGACTTCTTACCTATCCTGTGCTAATGGCAGCAGATATACTTTTGCACAGAGCCCATAAAGTGCCCGTAGGAAAGGATCAAGAGCAACACCTTGAAATTACAAGAAAGCTAGCCCGACGCTTTAACAATACCTATGGAGTAGAATTCTTCTTTGAACCGATATCATTTAGTCCCGGAGAAGGAGAAAGCATTAAGATCCCTGGCCTTGATGGAAGTGGTAAGATGGGAAAGAGTGAGGGAAATGCAATTTATCTTGTCGATGATGAAAAAAGCATTTCCAAAAAAGTGATGCGAGCCGTAACAGATAGTGGACCGACGGAGCCGAATAGTCCCCTGACAGAACCAATAGCTAACCTATTTATGTTGCTTCAATTGGTCTCTACTCCAGAGGTCTATACTTTTTATCGAGATGCCTATGCAAACTGCAATATCCGTTATGGTGATTTAAAAAAGCAACTTGCACAAGATATTGTTGCCCATACGGCACCTATTCGCGAGCGTATTCTCGATTTTCAAAAGAATACGGACCTTCTCCAAAAGATCGCACGGCAGGGAGCAGAAAAGGCGAGAGAGAGTGCACGGCAAACCATCCAAGACGTGCGGCAAATAATTGGCTTTAAACCATACAACTAAGCAACCTATTCAACGAAAATAAAATGGAATTTAGTGGACGAATCATACAAAAACTTGAACTACAGACTGGTGTTAGCAAGGTAGGAAACGAGTGGAAAAAACAAGATATTGTACTAGACCAAGATACCAATAATCCTATGTATCCCAAAAGAGTGTGTATTACATTTTTTGGGGATCGTGCAGATATGCTTGCCAACCTAGATGAAGGTATGCAGGTGAGGGTACAAGCTGATGTGGAAAGTCGCGAATACAATGGACGCTGGTATACCAATGTCAATGGATACCGCATTGATCCAGGAGAAAGACAAGATGCACCTATGTCACAAGGTAACCAAGGTGTAGCTATGTCTGACATCGGCTCAATGGCTAATGAAGGTCCTGGTATTGTTGCTCCTACAACGAATGTAGATACTCAGTTTAACACCTCAGAAGGTGCTGATGACCTTCCCTTCTAGTCTCTTTTACTTCGCAACAAAGATTCCAATTTCACTTGTATGATTAAGTATTTTGATGAAGCCGACGTCGCGATAACAATTTGCGACAAAGAAGGTCGGATTATTGAAATGAACAAGCAGTCCTGTCAGGTTAACCTTAAGCCTGGAGAGGATTCAATCATTGGAAAAAATGTGCTAGATTGCCATCCTGAGCCTGCTCGCTCTATGCTATTAGAAATGATGCAGAAAGAGCTTAAGCATGTATATACGATTGAGAAAAATGGGAAAAAGAAACTGATCTATCAGATCCCTTGGTACGAAAATGGCGTTTACTCTGGCTTTATAGAACTTTCAATGGTTATTCCCTTTGAAATGAGCCACAAAGTGCGTACTCCCAAGTAAACTCTCAAATTTCCGCCATTGATTAGCCCTTATGGAATATGATAATACCCCCTCTTGAATTTGAACCCCGTCTCCTACATACTTTATGGGGCGGAAAGAGACTTTATGGTCTTAAGGGGATTCCCGCTAAAAACCTTACTATAGGTGAAAGCTGGGAGGTGTCGCCCATGGCGGAAATACCTTCAATTGTGAGAGGAGGGGAGCTCTCTGGAATCTCTCTGCCACAAGTGATGCAACGCTTTGGCCAAGAGATAATGGGCGAAGCACTCTGCGAGAAATATGGCAAAAAGTTTCCTCTTCTCATCAAGTTTATTGATGCTGCAGAGGATCTTTCGGTGCAGGTGCACCCAGGAAAAATGGAAGAGGGGGAGGAGGCTAAGCGACTCTCCAATACCAAAAATGCCAAAAATGAAATTTGGTATATTATGGATGCCACACCAGAGGCTGAAGTAATATATGGGCTCTCACAAGACACAACCCCTCATGAGCTTATTAACTATGCAATAGAGGGAAATCTCTTTGAACTTCTCCGTAAAATACCCGTGGAAGCTGGAGAGGTTTACGACAATCCTGCTGGTACAATTCATGCTATAAGAAAAGGCAATCTTATCCTCGAGATACAGCAGCCTATTGACGTGACTTATCGGCTTTGGGATTATGATCGAATTGATGCCGAAAGTGGCAATAAACGGCCCTTGCATCTTACAGAAGCTGTAGATACAGCAATTCTAAAACGCTGTACAAAACGAAATGTCCCCTATAGAGCCATTCCAAACTCTGCTACGCTGATACTCGAAAAAGAATTTGCGACGATAGAGATGGTTTGGGTAAGTCAGCAGAAGTTTGATTATGAACCACCTTTCTCAGAAAGTTTTGCTGTACTAGTGGGGCTTTCTGGTGAGTCTATAGTCTCTACCAATCAGGGAATTGAAATGAACATCAGACGAGGAAAAACAGTGCTTTTCCCCGCTTCAGGAATGCCTCTTAAGATCTCAAGTAACAGTGAGGGGCATATGCTAGCCATCTCACTTCCTTCTCCAACACCTTTGGTATAAAAATAGACATTGTACTTGCTTCGTTATGCTCTTTTTCTAACCTATAGAGCATTTATTGGGGTGAGGACCAACTAGGCTAGGATCGTATTGTTGAACCAATAGGCTACTTTTTGTTACTTTTCGCTTTCTACATCTTTCCCGACACAATCAAGAAGAACAGCCAAGAATATGAAGAGTGAAAAGGAACCTAAACTCCATTGGTGGAGTTCCAACTATTCATTGAAAGAAAAGTGGAACTTTCTTAGGTACCGCGTCAATTCTCCTCGATCAGTTCCCTATTGTGAAATGCCATCTCTTTGGAAAGAAGAAACTTTTGTGTTTAGTGACCAAAAGCCTTCTTATAGCATAGCTTTTATAGGAGACTTTATGCCCTTTGGTAAGAGAAGGCTGCATATCAGCGAAAATTTAAGGCACTTTCTTGGTACGGCGGATACATTGGTTGTGAATCTTGAAGGAGTTGTCACTGCTGAAAAACGACCTTTGGCATTGAATCATTCAAAAGCTATATTTGAAACGATCAGGAGTCTAAATACTCATAATATCCTTCTTAATGTGGCCAATAATCATGCATCTGATTTCGGACATGAGGTATTCATAAAGCATTTGCACTTACTTCAGGACGAAGGGTTTGAAGTGTTGGGACACGATGACACACCTTATGTCTTGGGTGGTAAGTTCCTTTTAAAAGCATCTTCAGCTTGGAGCAATCAGCCACTTGTTACCACTTCTCGTTTTTCTTTATCAAAGAAAGTTCCCCAAACTCAGCAAGATGGATGTTACAATATCTTTCTTCCTCATTGGGGTTACGAAATGGAGTTATTTCCTAGGAAAAAGCAAGTACAATTTGCCAAGGAGATGATTGAAAGTGGATGGCACACTATCATTGGAAATCATCCTCATTGCCCTCAGCCTGTAGAGCTGTATCGTGGAGGAATAGTCGCCTATTCATTGGGAAATTTTTGCTACGGTAATTATAATCCCAATCATTGGTATGGAATGGCTTTGAAGCTTTTTTTTCAATTTGATGGCAATTTGCCTCAACTCAATAGAGTTGAACGAATATATACCTTTCAACAACTTGCCCCTCAAGCACTCCATATTACTATGGCTAAGTCGCCAGACTATGCTACAATACGTAAGAAAATAAGACCTAGTTTCCGCTATCTAAAAGACTTGCTTAAGTAGGAGATAAATTCTTTGTCCTATTTTATTCTACTTCTTAATAGGTTGGTTTACTAGTTAAGAGGATATAATTAGCTAATTTTTCCCCAACTTGCCTCGGGAGGGTAAAGGCGATTGATCTCTTTTTTGATCAAACTATTTTCTGGAGTTTCAAGGTTGGGATCTTTAGCTACGATCGCTTCTGCATAATAGGAGGCTGTGCGAAGTATAGCCATGTCTCTAGATGGGCTTGCTAAGTTTAGCCCTGGGAGATCTCCACTTTGTCTTGTACCTTCAAGGTCCCCTTCGCCTCTTAATTTCATATCCTCTTCTGCGATCACAAATCCATCTGTGGTTTGGGTCATTACTTGAAGCCTTTTCTTGGCAGTGTAGGATATTTCTTGGGGTGCAATAAGTAAGCAGTAGCTTTGGTCGGCACCTCGTCCTACACGACCTCTTAGCTGATGAAGTTGAGCCAGTCCAAAACGATTGGCATTTTCTATCACCATTACCGTGGCATTGGGGACATTTACACCCACTTCTATTACGGTTGTGCTAAGTAAAATAGGTACTTTCCCCCCTATAAAGAGATCCATTTTTTCTTGTTTTTCCTTGGCATTAAGTTTACCATGCACATAAGTAATGTTGTTTGATCCAAAACGATTTGCAAACTGTTTGTAGCCTGTCTCAAGGTTTTTAAAGTCGCTCTCCTCTGTGCCTTCAATCATTGGGTATACTACATAGACTTGTCTTCCTTCAGTTATTTTTTCAGAGATAAATCGGTATACTTTTTCTTGTTGGTCATTGGTAAATAGAGCCGTCTTTATTGGCTTCCTACCTGGAGGTAGCTCGTCAATAATGGAGATATCAAGATCTCCATAGAGTGTCATGGCAAGGGTTCTAGGAATAGGTGTGGCACTCATGATAAGAATGTGCGGAAGAATAGTGTCGTTTTTCTTCCATAGCTTGGCACGCTGTGCAACCCCAAATCGGTGTTGTTCATCTATAATAGCGATACCCAATTCCTTGAAAGTGACGCCTTCTTCTAGAAGAGCGTGAGTGCCGACCAATATATTCAGCTCCCCTTTCATGATGGCCTCTTTGATCTCCTCGCGTTCGCTTTTCTTTGTACTTCCAGTCCAGAGTGCTACGGGTAGCTCTAGTGGCTCAAAAAGCTCTTTAAGTGTGGAGTAGTGTTGATTTGCTAGGATTTCAGTTGGGGCCATAATACAAGCTTGTAGCCCATTATCTAAAGCTAGCATCATAGCAAAGGCGGCAACGACTGTTTTGCCACTACCAACATCTCCTTGTAAGAGACGATTCATCTGAATGCCTTTGAGCGTATCGGTGCGAATTTCTTTAAGGACTCTTTTTTGTGCTTTTGTAAGATCGTAAGGAAGAGATTCATAAAGGGTGTTGAAATGGAGTCCTACATCAGAAAATCGGTAGCCTTGATATTTTTGCTTTCGTTCCAATTTCGTTTTTTCAAGAGAGAGACGAAGAAAAAAGAGTTCATCAAATTTTAGTCTATAGACGGCTTGATTGAGTAAGGAGAGATCACTTGGGGCATGTACTATCTTTAAAGCTTGTGCAAGAGGCATCAAGTGAAGTGCTATAAGCATTGATTCTGGGAGAGTCTCCTCTACGTAGGAGTCTACAATTGGAAGAAGAGAAAAAATCAACTTCCTTACATTGCGACTGTCTAGAAATGAACGCTTCATTTTTCCCGTGGTGTGGTAAACTCCCATTAGATGACCTACCACTTGTGAAGCTAATGCTAGTGGGGTTACCTCAGGATGTGTAAAGCTATAGCTATTATTGTAGATTGAGGGCTTCCCAAATAGAATATACTCTTTTCCTGGTGGGTACGAACGAGGAATATAGACTGCACCAGCAAACCAAATTAACTCAACAGATCCAGTCTCGTCTTCAAAAATGGCACGGAGACGGCTTTTCTTTCCTACGCCTTCAAGTTGATAGTCTCTAATTATACCCTTTAATTGGATTTCATCTGTATAGGGTGTGAGGTCTCGTACTTTGAAGACTTGAGTACGATCAATATAGCGAAAGGGAAAGTAGTAAAGAAGATCTCTATAGGTCTCAATGTCAACTTCAGAGGAAAGAAGTTGAGCCTTCTTTTCTCCTAGAGAGGGAAGGTGGATGAGTGAAGTATTGAGATAATCTATAGCCATCGAAAAAAATCATTTTCATTCATTCCTTTTTTGCAAAAAGGCTTCGAGAAAAATCTGATCTTCAGGGTGAGTAATCTTGATGTTGGGGTATGGGTCTTCTACAAGTTTTGGCGATGTGTGAAAGCAGGCTTCGTATACCGAGCTATCATCGGTGAAGCTACTCCTATAAGGCAATTGATAAGCCTCTCTAATTCGTTCGCTATGGAATATCTGGGGAGTCTGGATGGATACAACGCGACTGCGGTCTGCAGGATGAGATAGGACCTCTTTATCTGTACTTTGTACAACTTCCCTTATGCTGTCGCTTAGAGGCTTGCAAGGAATAGCAGCTTGGTATTGAGTGGCTACACGAATAAGTTGCACAAGTGTTTTGGCAGAGATCAAGGGTCGCACTGCGTCATGAATGGCTGCAATTGCATAGTCTGGAACCACTCTGAGTGCATTTTTTACGGATTCAAAACGGCTCTCTCCTGATGGTACTAAGTGACACTTATTAGCCCAAGGATAACTGCGAATAAGTTCGCCAATAAATGAGTGGTAGGAATCCGATAGCGAGAGAATGCAATGGTCAGCAAAAGGCATTATTGCCTCCAGTGTGTATAGGATAAGGGGTTTCCCTAGGATTGGAATATACTGCTTAGGAGTAGTTGATCCAAAGCGATTTCCACATCCACCTGCGGGAATCACAAAATAGCATTTCCGATCCATTCTCCTTATTACTTCTCTCTAAGAAAGACATTCATAGGGATTCCTGAAAAATCCCAATTTTCTCGAATTTTGTTTTCCAAAAAGCGTTTGTAGGGTTCGCGGACCCATTGAGGGAGGTTTGCATAAAAAGCAAAAGAGGGAACTGCCGTGGGGAGTTGTGTCACAAATTTTATCTTGATGTACTTTCCCTTGATAGAGGGAGGAGGTGTCTCTTCTATTAGAGGAAGGAGCACTTTATTTAGTTGATGAGTAGCAATTCTCTGATGCCTTCTCTTGTATATATCGTTTGCTATTTCAAGGACTTTGAAAATCCTCTGTTTGGTGAGGGCTGAAATAAAGATGATTGGGAAATCGGTAAATGGAGCAAGGCGGTTGCGGATTGCCTCTTCAAAGTGTTCAATAGCCTTTAGAGACTTGTCTTCTACTAAATCCCATTTATTCACACACACGACGAGTCCTTTACCGTTTTTGATGGCAAGTGAAAGAATGTTGACATCCTGGCTTTCAATACCGCGAGTGGCATCTATAAGCGCGATGGCTACATCGCAGTTCTCAATGGCACGTATTGCACGAATTACAGAGTAGTATTCAGGGTCTTCCTTTACTTTTCCTTTTTTGCGTATACCCGCAGTATCAACAAGGAAAAAATTAAGTCCAAACTTATTGTATTCTGTGTAAACGGCATCTCTAGTTGTTCCTGCAATATCAGTGACAATGTGCCTATTCTCATCTAAAAAGGAGTTGATTAAGGAAGACTTTCCAGCATTGGGGCGTCCAATAACTGCAAAACGTGGCAACTCTACCTCTTCATCAATGTCTGTTGTGTTTTGAAGAAGTTCTACGACCTTGTCTAGTAAATCTCCAGTACCACTTCCGTTTATCGATGAAATAGGATAGGGCTCACCTAAGCCTAGCTCATAAAATTCCGCACTTTGGAAGCCAATCATATGGTTGTCTGCTTTGTTAGCAACGACAAGCACTGGCTTCTTTTGATTGGTCATACGGAGAGTTTTTGCTACCTCTTTGTCTAGGTCGTGTATCCCCATGGCTACATCCACAACAAAGAGTATTACATCAGCCTCTTCTAGAGCAATAAGTACTTGTCTATTAATTTCATTTTCAAATATATCATCGCTATTTTGTACCCAGCCTCCCGTATCAATGACGGAAAAATTAGTCCCAGCCCAATCTGTTCGACCATACTGTCGGTCTCGCGTGGTACCTGCCTCATCGTTTACGATAGCATGTCTACTACCTACAAGACGATTGAAAAGGGTACTTTTACCTACATTAGGGCGTCCTACGATGGCTACTAGTCTACTCATATAATGGTGTTGTCAATGGATGTCTATTGGAATGTTGTAATGGTCTCGCTTCTCTACGAGGTCGCTTATGAAGTTCTTTCAACAAGTAAGACTTACTTCCTAACTAATGGGAAAGAGGTTGCTCCTCATTTTATCTTAAAGTCTTGAGTTTGCTCTTTTGTAAAGCTACAAAAAAACGCTCAATTAGAGCTTGTCGAAACCCCAAAGAGCGTAATAGCTATTTATGAATAGAAGCTACCAAGAGCACAAAAGACTTACTAGTCGGTGAGGTAGCCTAGTCGGTCAAGTTCTTTGCTATTGTTCCTCCAGTTGTTATCTACTTTTACAAAAAGGTCAAGTCTCACGTGCTTGCCTAAGTAGCCTTCGAGTGCTCTTCGAGCAGAAGTGCTAAATCGTTTGATCGCTCTTCCCTCTTTTCCGAGGATAATAGCTCGTTGGCTTGGACGCTCTACAAGTATAAGACAGCTAATCTCTATTGCTGTAGAGGATTCTTTGTAATGCTCCACTACTACCTCCGAAGCATAAGGGATTTCTTGCTTGTAGTAACGGAGGATTTTTTCACGAATAATCTCGCTGACAAAAAAACGAAGTGGTCTATCTGTGAGTTGGTCTTGCTCGTAATAGGGAGGAGCTTCTGGGAGGAGTTCGGCAATTCTTTTCTCAAGAGCTTTTACTCCAAAGTTGTTTGTCACCGAAATTGGCAAAATCTCCGCTTGAGGAAGCAATTTATTCCATTCTATTACCAACTCGTTGAGATGCTTTTCGTCTGATAGGTCAATTTTGTTGATCAAGACAATAATAGGTACCTCAAGAGCTTTCACTCGCTCAAGAAAGTCTTGGTTTTTGTCAACCTTCTCCACCACATCGGTTACGTACAGAAGAATATCGGCATCGCCAAGAGCACTTTCTGAAAATGCACGCATGCGTTCCTGGAGGTGATAGCCAGGTTGTAGCACTCCAGGTGTATCAGAGTAAACGACCTGCATTGTGGGGCTATTTACAATCCCTACAATGCGGTGCCGTGTAGTTTGTGCTTTATGGGTAATGATCGACATCCTTTCCCCAACTAAGCGATTCATCAGTGTGCTTTTGCCGACGTTGGGGTTGCCCACGATATTGACAAAGCCACTTTTAAATGAAGCTTGTTGCGAAAGTTCGTTACTCATCAAGGGGTAGGAGAATATTTAAAAAGAGGCCTCTATGAAATACGCAATTTACTTATTTTGAGCAGCGGCTCCATCGTATCCCCAAACAAGGTATACGGAACCATAGGTATAGCCCGCTCCAAACGATGTGAGGATAAGTTTGTCGCCTTTTTTCAGTTGTGGCTCCCACTCTGCGAGACAGATAGGTATTGTGGCACTACTCGTATTGCCATACTTTTCAATGTTAATCATTACCTTCTTCTCGTTTACATTCAGTAGAGAGGCTACCATGTCGATAATGCGACGATTGGCTTGGTGAGGTACAACCCAGTTTATATCCTCATTGGTGAGTCCGTTTCGTTGCATTACCTTTTTACAGCAATCAACCATACCGCGGATTGCATATTTAAAAACATGCTGACCATCTTGTAGCACAAAGTGCTCGTGACGAGCTACGGTCTCTGCAGTTGCTGGGCTTACACTCCCTCCTGAGAGCATAATAAGGTGCTCTTTGCCTACGCCATCCGTGCGGAAAAGCGCATCTTGTACACCTATACCTTCTTCTTTGCTTGCCTCTAAAAGGGCGGCTCCCGAGCCATCACCAAAAAGAGGAATGGTACTTCTATCCTCTTTGTCCACAGCCGCCGACATCTTTTCGGTGGCCACTACAATCAATCTTTTGTAGCGTCCTGTGCGTATATAATTTGCACCAGTTTCTAGAGCATAGAGCCAAGATGGACACGCAGAAACTAAGTCGAAGGTGAACGCATTCTTACATCCCGTATTATAAGCTACGATTGACGAGGTGGAGGGAAAGTGATAGTCTGCAGTATTAGTTGCTAAGATTATCCCTTCAATCGTCAACGGATCCACGCCACTCTTTTCAAGAAGGCGAAGTACTGCCTGTGTAGCTAGATAAGATGCTCCCTCGTGGGGCTTATTTAGGATGCGACGTTCTTTGATACCAACGCGAGTCATAATCCACTCGTCACTGGTATCAACCATTTTTTCCAAGTCTTCGTTGGTTAGCTTATCTTCAGGAAGATAGCTGCTTACGGCTGTAATCACAGCATTCATAGCATCGGGCATAGAGAGACTCTTTGGATAGTGTGGAATGAAATAGTACTCAAGAGGCGAAGGCAACCTTTCTAAGGTCGCTTTTGCCTAAGGAAGAGAAGCTTTTATTCTTCTACTTCAAAGACCTTTTTGCCACGGTAGTAGCCACTATCGGGGCTTACTGTGTGAGCAATGTGCCAAGCTCCACTTTCTGGATCACGTGCGAGTTGAGGCATTGCCACACCATCGTGTCCACGACGTCTTAGAGTTCTCGACTTTGATTGTCTTCGTTTAGGATGTGCCATATCTAATATTTCTATTTTTCTTTTGTATTCTTATTCTTGTTTTGCAATCTACTACAGCCCTATTTCTTTCTAGAGGATCTCTTTGATGTGGAGTGATCTTGTGGAGTTACTCTGTATCAAAGTTTGTACTATGGAGAAGAGCTTCAAAGGGGTTGTGTGGGATGGTTTCCTCTTGTTGATTAAGGTATTTTTCAACCTCTTGATCGCACTCTCCTGCAGGATGCACCCTTCGTAGGGGCATGGAGAGCACTACGAAACTATAGAGTAGGTCGTCAATACTGAGGGTGGGATTGTCTCGTGATACGATGATTTCCTCATCTTCATCACTGCTATTCTCTGCCCCAAGTTTGATTACCATATGAAACTCCCCCTTAAGCGGATAGCGAAGGCGATTTTCGCATCGTGTACAGAGAGTGTCCACTTCTCCATCTAGAGTGAAGAAAACCTCGTACACATCGCAGGTCCGTACTCCATGAAGCTTGATGAATACTTCGCCTCCCAATAGCTCAAAGCCACTCCTTTCTCTAAAGAAGTCGTCGTCAAGGCGATATACCTCTTCAAATTCCCCTTGGGGAATCTCTTTGAGGTGTAGTTTATATCGCTCATTTGTTGCCATAGCTCATGCAAAAATAGAGAGCCCTACCTTCTCTTCAAGACTTTATAAAAGTGCATAGAGAGGGTATACTTCTCGTATTCTGTGCAAAGGTAGCAATAAAAGCTGAGACAGCCAACATACCTCTAGCAATTCTTACGAGAGAATGAAATGAAATATCTGGTAGTTTTGAATAAAAGTACTGGATGTTTTATTTGAAAATTCAGGTACTTTTTGGGAGAAAAACTCTCAAAGAATTGGATAAAGGTATATACCCTTGTTTCTCTCTTGGATTGTTATAAGGAGAAGATATTGCGTGATCAAATCAAACGAAGGTGATAAAGTGCTTAAGTCGAGCAGTACCTGTTTCTTCGATTTCTTGGTAACTTCCCTCCCAATTTTTTTGCCCACGATCTAGGAAAATGATTTTTTCACCAATGTTTTTCACTGAATTCATGTCATGCGTATTGATGACAGTGGTGATATTTCTTTCGTGAGTCAATTGGCTGAGTAGGTTGTCAATTATTTCTCCTGTTTGTGGGTCCAGCCCACTGTTGGGTTCATCACAAAATAGGTACTTAGGGTCGTTGACCAAGGCACGAGCTATAGCACAGCGCTTCATCATACCTCCACTGATTTCAGAGGGGTATTTATGGATTGCCTTTTCTAGTCCCACCTTCTTTATCAAGAGCATAGCCTTCTCTTTCTTGTCGCTATTGGAGATTTTGGAAAACATCTCAAGCGGAAAAAGTACATTGCCAAGCACCGTCATGTTGTCAAAAAGTGCTGATCCTTGGAAAAGTACTCCCATCTGAAGCCGAAGTTTTTTTAAATGAAGAGGAGGTAAAGATGCAAGGTCTTTTCCATCAAAAAGAATTTCTCCTGAAGTGGGTTCAATCATGCCAATAAGGCACTTCAGAAAAACTGTTTTCCCTGCTCCGCTTTGTCCAATGATAAGGTTTGTTTTTCCTTCAATAAAGGTGGTACTGAGGCCACGGAGTACCTGTTTCCCTTCAAACTCCTTGACGAGTGATTTTACTTCAATCATTATTACAGGTTTTGCTAGATAAGTAATAGGTTTGTGAGGAGTACATCGGCAAGTAGTATCAGCACGCTACTCGTGACAACAGCGTTGGTACTCGCTTTTCCTACTGCTAGAGCACCACCCTTCACTGTGTAGCCATAGTAGCTAGAGCCAGATGTAATTATAAAGGCGTAGACGGCACTCTTGATCAAAGAGTAAAAGATATTGTAAGGTTTGAAAAAGAGTTGCATCCCATACTCAAAATCAGCGGTCGTCATATTGGGAATGATAAAAGTGGCCAAGTACGCCCCCCCAATAGAGATCCCCATACTGAGAATAGAAAGTACGGGAATAAAAACAAGAAGACCTACAATCTTTGGTAGAATAAGGTAATTAGCACTATTTACCCCCATTACTTCAAGAGCATCTATTTGCTCAGTCACTCTCATAGTGCCCAGTTCGGAGGCGATGCTTGAGCCTATTTTACCAGCTAATATGAGACACATGATTGAGGAAGAAAATTCAAGCAAGACGATCTCACGCGTGGCATAACCAATTGTAAAGCGTGGAATGAGTGGATTACTCATATTGATAGCCAGCTGTATGGTAATAACGGTACCAATAAAAAAGGAGATGATAAGCACGATCCAGATTGAATTGACACCTAGTATCATAATCTCATCAAGCAAACGGCGGAAAAACATTTTCCAACGTTGGGGCTTTTTGAAGACTTGCTGCATCAGTAGCGAGTATTCCCCAATGCTTTTTAGGAATCTATTGTATGCTTCGCGTTGTTCACTTCTACGTCTAAGTAGCTTTATCCGACGAATGAGTCTTTTTTCTCTTTGGACTTTCCTTTTTTCAGCCGAGTCAGTAGAGTGTCTTTTTAGTGGCAGTTTACCAAAAACCTTAATTCTTTTCTCGTTCATGGATTGTGCTTATTGTTGGGCTTTAAGTGCAGAGGCGGCATTCCAGCCTTGTGCTACAAGTTCTATGGCACTGTCGGAGGAGGTAATGATAAGATTGCCTTCTTCCTTTGTTGTTACTTTTCCTATAATATGGAGATCTTGAATTTGTGGAATTCGGTCGAAATCCTCTAGAGGAAGAGTGAGGAGCAGTTCATAGTCTTCTCCTCCATTGAGTGCTACTGTGAGAGGGTTAAGGTTGAGTTCTTCAGCCATTGCAAGAGTCTCATGGTCTATGGGGAGACGATCTTCGTATACGGCGATCCCTACCTGGCTACTTTTGGCGATGTGGAGTAATTCACTAGAGAGTCCGTCAGAGATATCCATCATAGAGGTAGGTTGCATTCCAGCATTGGCGAGACTCTGTATTATATCGGCACGAGGTTCAGGTTTAAGCTGCCGTTCAATGATGTATTCTTTTCCCTTGAAACTGGGCTCAAAGTAGGGACTATTTGTCTCTAAAAAGACTTTTTTCTCCCGTTCTAGTAGCATGAGTCCCATGTAAGCTGCTCCAAGATTACCAGACACGCAGATAAGGTCGTTGACCTTAGCACCTGAGCGATAGACTACCTTATCGTGAGGCGTATGTCCAAGACAAGTAATGCTGATCATTAGGCCATTGAGCGATGCTGAGGTATCTCCTCCAACAAGATCTACATGGTATCTGTCGCAGGCAAGATAGATCCCTTGGTACAACTCTTCAATTTGCTCTACACTAAATTTTGAGGAAATTCCTAGCGATACTGTAACCTGCTGTGGAGTGCCGTTCATGGCATAAATGTCGGATAGATTTACAGCTATTGCTTTGTAACCTAAATGTTTGAGCGGTGTATAGGTAAGGTCAAAGTGGATGCCTTCAAGAAGTAGGTCGGTAGTCACAAGCTCTACTTCGTTGGAGGGTAGAGACTTTAGTACTGCTGCATCGTCTCCTATACCCAGCAAAGTTGAAGCATTCTTAGTTTTATAGTCTTTGTGTAGATGGTCAATGAGAGCAAACTCTCCAAAGTCAGAAAGAGGTGTAGGCATATAGTGAAAAGTGGTAGGTATTTACAATTATAGCGTGTTGCAAGGTTGTGGATATTTTTGCAAAGCTTCCTCCACAAAAGGAAAGAATTGGGATCCTTTGTGGTTGAAAAAGGATACACTTATGGGAAGGCAATAGATACCCTCGCAGAGAGAAGATGAAAGCTCATGCTTGAGAGCAACCAACTTGGAGGCATCTTTTTCTGTAGTTAGGAGTATATTGGCTTTGCTTTCTTCAAAAAAGTGCTCAATTAGAGCAACGTTTTTTTTGTTGTATTGATAGTGGTCGGGTAGTGACTTCATCGCTACAATCGGAGAATATAACTCTTGAGCCTTTGTAAAGAAAGAAGAAGGATCGGCAGTACCCGCGAGTAGTGCTACTCGTGCCGTATCACAAAGCAGGGGATTGCTGTGATGATAAACCCCTTCCTTTGTGGAGAAAAGAGGATAAGGCTCTTTGTAGTGGATGTGTGAAAAGAAAATAGGCTGATTCTGAAAAAGACCAATCTTTCTTGCAATCATTTTCCTCTCTGTAATAGAGAGAGAGGAGGGGCACTTGGTCACCACGACACAATGTGTGCGAAGTAGTGATGAGATAGGCTCTCTTAATCTACCCCACGGCAGTAGTTTGTCTTGAAGAAAGGGAGCATGGAAAGCTGTCAGGACGATGGATAAAAAAGGTTTTATCGCACGATGCTGAAATCCATCATCTAGGAGAATAAGCTGGGGCCTAATTCCCTCAGGGAGACTCTCGAGGTAGAGGAGTGCCTTTTTGCGATTAGCAGATAACACAAAGCAAGTATCGGGATACTTTTGAAGCATTTGGTAAGGTTCGTCTCCAATCTCCTTTGCAGTAGCATTTTTGCTTGCTATTACCATTCCTCGGGAACTTCTTTTGTATCCCCTACTGAGTACAGCGATTCTGTACTGTGGAGAGAAGTGCTCTATTAAAGCCTCTACCATGGGAGTTTTTCCTGTGCCACCTACTGCTATGTTGCCAACACATATTGTTGGGATTGAAGAAAAATAGCTTTTGAGAATGCCCTTGTCGTACAATTTGTTGTATATCCAGCTCCCCATCCCATAGAAAAGAGAGAGGGGAGCTAGAAGAGGGTAGCGCTTGTGAGCAAATTGGGGCATGTCTTAGCTTACTCCTTGGGTAGTAGCTATAGGCTTATTATGAGCTATAGGTACCTTATTGTTACAATTCTATCTCGTAAGGGAGTAAAGCCTGTGCACCTTCAAGGCTTCTGAGGTTGCGAGTCTCTTTGAGTGACTCTAATTCTTCGGGTGTGAGTAGACGAAGCATTAGCTTTTCACTCATGTTGTTGAGGAAAAGGTTGTAGAAGTTTTGGAGGTTAATTGACTCGCGATTCACGTACATAATGCGGTAGTTGGAATCGAGGTTGGCCAGTGATGCAGCTTTCTTAATAGCGACCTGTAAGCCACCCAATTCGTCTACGAGATTTTTCTCCAAAGCTTGCTTCCCCGTCCATACACGTCCTTGTCCTACTGAGTCTACTTGTGCTTTAGTCATTTTTCGTCCCTCGGCTACGCGACTGATAAAGGTATCGTATCCACGTTCAATATAGGCTTGCATCCTTTCTTTTTCATCAGGGGTCATTGAGCGGAAAATGGAAGAGAGAGCATCGGCATACTGGTGCGTTTTTACAACATCTTGCCTCAAGTCGACCTTGTCAGCCAGCCTAGAGAGGTTGGGGATCATGCCATAAATACCTATGGAGCCAGTTATCGTTACTGGTTCAGCTACGATATAGTCTGCAGCACAGCTTATGTAGTAGCCACCACTAGCAGCATAGTCTCCCATAGATACTACAAGAGGCTTTTTTGTGCGAAGGAATTTTACTGCATCCCAGATCTGGTCCGAAATAAAAGCACTTCCCCCTGGTGAGTTGACACGCAAGACTACGGCATCAATATCATCGTTATTGGCGTAGTTGATCAGTTCCGTAGCCAGTTGCTCTGTAATTACATTCTTGGCGAAAGGGGAGTTAGCCTCTGAGCTGTTGATTACCCCCTCGGCATAGCATACGGCTACCGTACCATTAGTTGCTTTCGTCTTGCTCGGTGTACTGAGTAGCTGCATCGGGGAAACAAAGTCTAGTTCGTCCTTTTCATCAAGGCCAACCTTTTCTTTGAGATTGTTTATTACCTCTCTCTCGTACAGTAGGTCGTCGGCAAGGGAGAGTGTTTTATATTCTTCAGGAGCGAAGAAGAGAGGACCGCGATTGACAATTGATTCAAGAGAATCAAGAGCTATGCCACGACTTCCGCTCACCTTGTTGGAGATCTCACCCCACAATCCCTGCATGTAAGATTGAATTTGCTCTTTATTTGCTTCGCTAAATTGGTCAAGAAGGAAAGGCTCAACGGCTCCTTTATAGGTTCCAACTTTGAGGACAGTCACCTCTACCCCAATCTTTTCTAGTGCTTTGCGGTAAAAAAGAGAGGCTGTGGAAAGCCCTTTTAGTTCAATCATACCCTGTGGGTTTAGGTATAGCTCATCTGCTACGGAGGAAAGATAATATCCTGTTTGAGAATATTGGTCGGCATAGGATACAACCCATTTACCAGAAGTTTTGAAATCTTCAATGGCTTCTCTGATTTCTAGAAGTGAAGCCATACCAATAAGAGGAAGAGGACTATGGATGTATATCCCTTCTATACGACTATCTTTCTTGGCTCTTTCTATGGCTCTCAAAATATCTGTAAGTGTTGGAGATGAAGAGGATTTTTTGTAAAAATCCAATTGTAGGTCTTGTCTTTTTTCTGGTAGGTTCCCAATCTCTAGCTTTAAAATGCTTTCATCTGGTATTTGGGAAGTTACCTGCGAATTAGAGGAAGGGGAAATAGCCATGGCCATAAAGCCAATGAATGCAAATAGAGCGATGCACTGTGTAATAATAGATCCTAAAACGAAGGCAAGTAGTGCGGCTAAAAAGGATGACCAGAAGTTTTTCATGACAGATCGTGATGTTTGCTTAGTCAATGTTGCGTAATTCTCTTTTTTGTGGGTAAGGTAGGGTAGCCGTATGTGTAATAAGCTGGTAGCTCAAGTGGCTAGGGCTATATATTCTTTTACTTTTATGATGCACTATTATTGACACTATAGAGCAATAATTTTGCTAGGTGCGGCATGAATTCTTTACCCCTCACTGCAAAGGTAAGCAAAAGCTCTAGGATGTAATGGCTATACTGGAGACAGCAATAATCCTCTAGTAAAGATTACATGCTTAGCCTACTTTAAGCATACCAACTAAAGTAGAGTTTCTCTTACAAAAGAAGTTCTTGCTATATCTTTGGGGAATATTTCCAAGAAAGTTTATAACGAAAAAAAAGGTCTGAAGATTCAAAAGAGTCTCCAGACCTTGTGTACGAGGATAAACTTCTATAGCGACTAGAAGTTGGACATTGCGTCTTTACGCTTTGTTATGAAATACGATGTTACCACTATTGTCAGTGTCCACTTCTATGGGCAGAGAATTGTCGATGGTATCTCCCAAAATCGCTTTTGAAAGTTCATTGAGCAGATCTCGCTGCAAGACACGCTTTAGAGCGCGAGCTCCATACTCAGGGCTGTATCCTCTCTTCATGAGGAGATCAACTGCACGGTCTGTCCACTTCAGTGTAATTCCATTTTTGTGGAGACGCTTGGCAATGATAGTCAGCTGGATTCTTACAATTTCTCCAATTTGCTCTTCGGTAAGAGGTTTTAAGACAATGATGTCGTCTATACGGTTGAGAACTTCAGGTCGGATCGTCTTCTTCAACAATTGCATTACAGCCTCATTTGTGGTAGCTATGATCTCCTCTTTATTCTCCTTGGTGAGGTGTGAGAATTTCTCTCTGATAAGCTCACTTCCTAGGTTGGAGGTCATAATTATAATCGTATTTTTAAAGTTGACTACGTGCCCTTTGTTGTCTGTAAGTCGACCATCGTCTAAGACTTGTAGCAGCAAATTGAACACATCTGGGTGGGCTTTTTCAATTTCGTCAAAGAGTACTACAGAGTAAGGCTTACGTCTAATGGCTTCCGTGAGTTGCCCGCCTTCGTCATAGCCAACATATCCAGGAGGCGCACCAATCAGTCGGGTAGCACTAAACTTGTCTTGGTATTCGCTCATGTCAATACGAGTCATCATACTCTCATCATCAAAGAGTGCTTCAGCAAGAGCTTTTGCCAATTCAGTTTTTCCAACCCCTGTCGTTCCTAAAAATATAAAACTACCAATTGGTCGCTTAGGATCTTGTAGTCCAGCACGGCTTCTTCTTACGGCATCGGCAACAGCAGTAATAGCTTCATCTTGTCCTACGACTCGCTTGTGGAGTTCATCTTCAAGGGTAAGTAGTCGTTCTTTTTCGCTTCTTAGCATTCTAGCGACAGGTATACCCGTCCATCGTGCAACTACTTCTGCGATGTCGTCTGAAGAGACTTCTTCCTTAATAAGTGGTTTGTCGCCACGTAACTCGGAAAGAGAGGCTCGTTCTTTAGCTATTTCGTCATTAAGGGCAGTAATTTTCCCATATCGTATTTCGGCAACTTTTCCATAGTTTCCTTCCCGTTCGGCTTTTTCTGCTTCTTGGTTAAGGTGTTCTATTTCCACTTTCTTTTGTTGGATGAGGTCAACTACAGCCTTTTCTTTCTTCCACCTTGCTGTAAGTTTTTCTTGCTCACTTTTAAGATGCTTAATTTCTTCAGTTAGCTTGGTCTCTTTTTCTACATTTTTTTCGCGTTTGATTGCTTCTTTCTCAATTTGGAGCTGCATGATCTGACGATTTATTTGGTCCAATTCGTCAGGCATTGAGTCAATTTGAATACGAAGTCTTGCCGCAGCTTCATCCATTAGATCTATGGCCTTGTCAGGTAGAAAACGATCGCTAATATAGCGTGTGGATAGCTCCACAGCACTAATAATGGCTTCGTCAAGAATACGCACCTTGTGATGATTTTCGTAGCGTTCCTTTAAGCCACGGAGGATAGATATTGAGGCTTCTTCATCCGGCTCATCGATTAGTACCGTTTGAAAGCGCCTTTCAAGAGCTTTGTCTGTTTCAAAATACTTGCGGTACTCCTCAAGAGTAGTCGCTCCAATTACTCTTATCTCACCTCGACTCAAGGCTGGCTTAAGGATGTTTGCCGCATCCATAGCACCTTGTGTCTTTCCTGCACCTACAAGAGTGTGGATTTCATCAATAAAAAGTATAATTTCACCATTGGACTCTTTTACCTCTTTAACCACGTTTTTTAGACGGTCTTCAAACTGCCCTTGATACATGGCACCAGCAATAAGAGCCCCCATATCAAGAGAGTAAATCTCTTTGTTGCGAAGGTTTTCAGGGACGTCACCACGGATAATTCTATGGGCAAGTCCTTCTACCACGGCTGTCTTTCCTACCCCAGGTTCACCTAGGAGTATAGGATTATTTTTTGTTCGGCGTGATAGGATTTGCAGTATACGGCGGATTTCTTCGTCGCGTCCTATTACAGGATCTATTTTGCCATCAGAGGAGGCTTTGCAAAGATTGATTGCAAACTGCTCGAGGGCTTTTTCCTGCTCTTGGTTATTGGGTTGTTGGTTTTGCATCATATAATTAGTATCTTTTTTTCTCTACTAAGAGCAAAAAGAATACCAACTCGGAGTTTTGCATAAATGACTGGAGATATAGACTAAATTCTGTCATTTTGTCGCAATAAGTCTAGTTTGTATTTATACTATGGAAGTAGATCTGCCATCCCTCTTGTGTCTAGAGGGTAAGGCTTGACGACAGCTAGATGTTAAGCAATGACCTTTTTAAGACACGTGCGGACCCAACAAAAAATATGATTCTGTTATTACAGGTTAATACTAGTATAGGATGAATTGCCTTTGAGTAGAGAAACTAACAAGAGCCATGCTTTTGTTATTCCAGAGTATATGGGGATAAAGATTTGTGCAATGAAAAAAGAGGTAAGCACAACGCTGTACTTACCCCTTTTACTTGGTGCCCAGAGCCGGGATCGAACCGGCACGAGTGTTACCCCATCGGTGTTTGAGACCGACGCGTCTACCAATTCCGCCATCTGGGCTTTGACGCTCTGCAAAGTTACTATTTTGTTGTGAATCTACCAAGATCATCAAGAAAAAGACGAATAAACCTTGCTAGAAATCCAAGAAAAGGAGGTTGCTACAACCAAGTTCGCTTTTAATATAGACGAAAGAGATAGGATAGGTTTACTGCGATCATCATCTCACCAAAGCGACTATAGTAGTCGCTTATCTTAGTGGAAATAAGATCGTTGAATCCCATATAGAAAAGAGCATCTAATGCGATACGGTGCCTTTTGAAATCTATTGATAGGGAGGGACCACCACTAATTCCCCAAGCAAACTTGCCAATAAGAGGAGCTGTGTGGCGTAGTTGGTCAGTTTCTTCAAAGCGCTCTGTGTCTATCGCTCTACCTTGGTGCCCTAACATGATACCAATTTGAGGACCAAGCTTTATCCCTATACGAAAGCCCCCAAAAGGATAATATAGATGCGTCTGTATAGGAAGTTCTATATAATGAATATAGCGACTGAACTGCATTGAGATAGCGTTCTCTCCAACGGCAGGTCTATACTCACTCCATCCTCTCAATGTATAAAGTAAAGAGGCATGTATGCCTGTATAACGGCTGTTTTCTAGATGTACAGTGACTCCAAGAGTTCCGCCCCAATGTGGAATCTGCTGAAAAGATGGATTGGCAAATATGAAGCTACTATTCCCTCCAAGAGTTCCTCCCAAGTATAGGGCTGGATCATTGCGGGATGGCGGAGCAAGTAGACCTATTTCTTGAGCATAAGAAAAGGACGTAAAGCTAGTAAGTATCCCTAGAAAGAGAAACCAAAGTCTTAGGTGTTTCATACTAAAAAACGATCCGCTCCTTTTTTACTTTACCACCATTCTTGAAAGTAACAAAGAAAAGACTCATATTGGAGAATGCGGTTTCTCCTTCGGCTTTTCTGAAAATAAAGTCTGTCTGTAGTCCGTCACCTGGTACTTGTGCAGGCATATTAATGAATGTGGTGCCATAATTGACAAATGCAGTAATAAAGAAGCGAGCCGCATCATAGCCTAAAAGAGAAAACCGAGGAAATGTGCTATCAAGTCTTTTATTGTACCATCCTTTATAGTTATTGGCAAAAGTTTGAGTGGCAGAATTCTTGGCATCATAGAAGAAACTACTGTAGATAGTTGTCTTGTATGTTTCCATTTCTTGTAGGATAAGTTGATCGTAAGACTGCCATTCTGGGTATCCAAAGATTGTTATTTGTGATGATGATAGCCCTAAGTCTTTTAATTTTGTGAGAAGCTGGGTAAGATACTCTTTTCTACTATCATCTAATATGATGACAACATTCTTTTTCCCAATCAAAGAGGGCATTGAATACTTGGAAAGAGCCAATAATGGAGATTCAAGGTAATGAATTGATTTTTTTCGGAGACTCTTTTTTAGTTGGGTGACGAGCGATGCATGGCTTTTAGTCGTCGTAGATAAAAATAGTGGGGTATAGTGGCGATATTGATTGCAAAACGCAGAGGCGATATAGGGATACAAATCTCTTTGCTCAGAATTGAGCTTAAACATATTGGAACTGTGCTGTCTATCACTAGGCGTAGACGATATAAAAGGAGATACATAGATAATACCTCTTGATGTGGTATACTTAGCAAGTGTGGAAACCTCGTCAGCCTCTTGACCTCCAAATATGACATCTCTGTCACTAAGCCCTCCAGAGTGGATCACATTTTTGAATGCAGCTTTGTTGGGAGTATTATATACGTCAAGATCAATTGAGACACCGCTTTCCTTAGCTTTGTAAAGGGCCATCAAAAATCCTTCATAAAAGCGAAGATAACGATCGGGTTTACCAGTGGAAAGCTCTAGTGGAAGTAAGAGGGCAACCTTGATAGTGGGTTTGTCCCCAGAAGAGACAAGTATGCTTGGACCAACCTCAGAAAGAGATGTGCCATCGGATAAAGCAATCCGTATTTCCATTCCTGGGCGTAAGACATCAGGGTTGATGTCTGGATTGTATTGTTTGAGAATGGCTGGCGGAATGTTATATTTACGACTTATTGCGTAAAGAGTTTCGCCTGGAAGCACGATATGCGTGTTTTTATGTTGGGGATCCCCTTGAGGCTGGCGTGTGGCAGACACTTGTGGAATACGTATTTTTTGCCCTATTTGTATCCCTTTATCTGAGCCAGGATTGAGCCGATATATATCACTTTCTTTGAGTCCATTGCGATGTGCAATAGAGAAAACAGTGTCTTTGGGCTTTACCTCGTAGATGGTGTAGCTGGTATTATCTGTTGCCTTAGTCTGTGCCTTTGTAGGAGATGTGGTGCCAATAAGTAAGAAACCAATAAGGAAAATGAAAAAATGCGATGATAATATAAGCGTGGAATAAGTGGTTTTCATAAAATTACGCTATAGGCAAAATCGTTGTTCTACTATTGAGGTGTAATCGTATACTAGCTCATAGTGCAAAAGTACAACATTTTGAAAGACCCATTATAATAATGAATAAGGGCTTAAGGAGAAATGCTCCTTAAGCCCTTATTAGGATTGAGAAAAGTTTCTTCTCATCAAGAAGAAACTTTTCTCTGTTATCTATTCTGCTTATTCAGCATCAGTGGCAATTACCACACGGTTCATCTTGTTCACTTCATAGGGTTGTTCTGAGCTACCCTTGAAGCTTGTAACAATCTTAGAAGCGTCTACACCATTCTTTTCGAGGGCTTTGCGAACGCTGTTTACACGACGTTCTGAGAGTGCCATGTTGTAGTCTGCTGTACCTGTCTTAGCATCTGCATAACCAGTGAGGTATACAGTAGCACCACTTTCAATAACGTACTTAGCGATCATCTTCACGTTAGGCATTTGATTGGCATCAATCTTAGCACTGTTGATACGGAAGAATACGTTGCTGTAGTGAGCCTTTGTAGTCTTTGTGCCTTCTGTTACAGCAGGAGCTTCTGGACATTCGGGGCAAGAAGCAGGACGCTTGCTGAGTTCTGCGTTTTCAGCACGGAGAGAGTTGATCTGTGAATTGAGATCGTTTACAAGACCCCAGTCCATAGGAACTATTTCAGTGAAGTATGAACCGCAGAGGTTGAAGCTAAGACCTGCAGTAAGAAGAGCCATTACGTCTGCACCTGAGTAGTTAGCTGCATTGGTGCCACGGAAATTGTTCTTCGATGCAATAGCTTGCGCTTCAATGTTTAGGTCTACTACACGGTGGAGACGGAAACGCATTTGAATACCAGCATTCATAGCTATACCAAAAGGAGCCATAAAGTCAAAGTCCTTACCATGAAGGTAATCATATCCTTCAATTGCGGGAGCAAACTTGTCACCTTCTGTTACTTGAAGGAGGTAGTTAGCACCTACACCAACAAATGGAGAGAAGTGGAATACGCGGTCTTCTTTGAAGGGAGCAAAGTAATTTACTAGGTCAAAGAGGAACTGGAAGTTTGCACCAGCAAAGAAATTGCCATACTTATTAAGATCTTTCTTTTGAGCATCAGCAAATTCAAAGCCATAAGCTCTCCAACCGTAAAGTTGTAGACGTGTCCCAAAGTAAGGATTGTGCCATGCACCAATACCGAGCATAGGCATACCTAGAGATACACGATCCATGAATTCTGCTTTATTGTTAGCTTCTCCGAGAGGTAGCATTACAGCACCACCTTGGATATCTATAAACCAGCGACTTCCGTCACGATTGTAGATAGTCTTGTGCCCAGAGAGATTCTGCGATGTAGATACTTCTTGCTGAGCTTGTGCACCAAAAGAAAGTGCAAAAGCCCCAAGAAGGGTGAGCATTAAAACTTTTGCTTTCATATCTATTACTTCTTTAATCAAGGTTTAGAGAGTTGCTTATTTTGAACGTACGATTACAGCACGGTTCCAAGCCTTTGTAGTTCCGTATTGGTCAGTTGCACCTTCCCATTCAACGGTAACCATATCGCTAGATACACCGTATGAATTTACGAGAGCATCTGCTACAGCCTTTGCACGACGTTCTGAAAGTCCGAGGTTGTATTTGGCATTACCTGTCTTATCGGCATAACCAATTACAATTACAGGAGTATTAGTTTCTTTTACGAAATCAGCGATTTCTGTAAGCTTGTATTCTTGCTGAGGAGCAATCTTTGCATTGTCAAATCCAAAGAGGATAGAGCGAGGAGCGAGTACGTTCACTACTTCTACCTTTTCTACTGGTTTGATTTCAGGACATTCGGGGCAAGAAACAGGACGCTTGCTGAGTTCTGCATTTTCAGCACGGAGAGAGTTGATCTGATCGTTTAGACCATTGATCATGTCGTAGTCCATTGGCGTTACGCTTTCCCAATCTGTTTCTCCAAGGTTGAAGCGAAGACCAGCTGTTGCCATAGCCATCAAACCGCTATAAACCGATGGGTCTTCAAAGAATGTAGGATAGTCCCCAGCCTTTATGTCGCGACAAAGGAAGTTGATGTTGTGATAGATTCCTTGTCCTTCAATGATGAGGTCTACACGTTTCCCAAGACGGAATCCAAGTTGAAGACCAGCATTTACCGTACCAGAGTGGCGGTAGGGCTTGTCAAATTTGTAGAATCCGTGAGACTTGAATTGATATCCAAGACCTACAAATGGGGTGAAGTGGAAAACTCGTTTGGGGCTATAGGTGGCAAAGAAGTTTACCACATCAAACATAAAGTCGAAATGACCACCGATGGTGAGCACATCAATAGCCTTCTGATCGTTTCCATAAACTGGAGTAAGACCACTCATCAGTTGTAGACGTGTCCCAAAGTAGGGATTGTGCCATTTACCAATAGAGAGGGCTGGCATAAGGTTTTCTGGCATCTTTTCTGTGACGCGCTTTACAAAGTCAACCTTTTCATTTTGACGTAGGAATTGTGCAGTTACACCTACTTGGGCCTCAATAAACCAATGTCCTGCGCTTGGAGCAAAAGCTGTTTTATGAGCAGAAAGTTGGTTTTCGGGTGCCGTAGTTTCCTGAGCATTGACCGTAGTCAGTGCCATAGCTCCCACGAGAAGTGAGAGCAACAAGTACTTTACCTTCATAATGTTACTATTCATATCGTTAGCGTTACTAGTTACTTTTCTATTCTATTTTCCAGGCCCGATCTTAGCGAAACCTATTGCAAAGATAAGGCATTGTTCTGACTTTTGATAATTTGTTGAGTAAAAAAAACTTTCTACAATTATTGTTATTGTCTATATTCTTTCTAAAACTATATTCTTACCTAGAGTCCCTAGACTTTTATCTGACTGTCTGTTAGAGGGGAGCCGAACCGACTCTTATTCTATTCTTATTTTGCAAAAATTTTTCTATTGTTTTGATGGAGGTGTTCTTTAGGAGCACTTTCCCTTTTGCATCTAGTAGGTAGAACGTAGGACTTTGACTCAAGTCATAGAGGGAGGAACTTATGATTTCTTCATTGCTGTTAACGCCTATTGCGGCATTGCTGGGGAGCATAGAAAGATCCTTTTTCAATTCTTCTGGGTTGTTCTCTGGATAGATGTACAATAGATGCAGTTTACCCTTAGCAATATCCTGATTGATGATCCGGCTTTCCTTTAGCTGACGAGTAGCCTTTCGACATCCTTCACATCCAGGTGTATAGAAAAGGAGCAAAAGAAATTTTCCTCGATACTGCGAGAGCTGTCGGACTTCCCCAGATGTAAGTACAAAGGAAAAATTTTCAGCCTGTTCTCCCACACAGTTCCTTAAAATAAGCTTCAACGCACTTTTTGTCCGCTCCATGGTAGCAAAGTCTGTCTTGGGAGAATGTAGATACCATTTCAGGACTTCAACGTAGTAGAGCTCGTTTTTGTAAGGGGCTCCAGCATCGTGGAGGTAGTGTGAGTATAGCTCTTCAAAGTAATAAAAAAGCTCTCCTTCAGCTTGCTTAGCTGGGGTCATGAGAGTCTCTTTTACCTTGTTAAGAGGGAGAGAAAGAGCAATGGTAAGGAAGTCGCAGAACTCTTTTTCTAGCTTTTTTTTAGATTTTGCATCTTGCAACACCTCTTTCCCTTGAGTAAAATCAAAGGCATCCCAGTAGTGTTTTAGATAGTATAGTGCTTGCTGGGATGGCTTGTCGATGGTGAGGGGAATTGCGGGTTTGGGAAAGAGAGTGGAGGTGCTATCTTTTACGGCAATAGACACTTCTTCTCTGACGCTCAATTCATTTTGCGGTTGCTCTTGTGCAGGAGAACCTTGTAGGGTGAAAAAGCAGAATGGGCATAGCCCAAGGAGGTATAAGAGTTTCCTCTTATTGTTTCCCTTAGAAGATAGGCTTTGCCCCGTAGTCCTTCCTTTTCGTTCCATGGTCTATTCTTTATTGCTAAAGTACTTCATAAACTGCATTCGTGAGTACAACGTAGCATCTTCTTCGTGAGCTTTTAGCTTTCCTCTAAATTCGGAGATACTGCGGTATTGCTTATCGCTCATCCAGGAGTCAATCCCTTGAAGAATCGCTTGAATTTGCGAAGGCCCATTTTGATAGAGTGTAGAGCAGAGCTGTACATTTGATGCTCCTACTAGAAGAGCTTTAAGTGCATCTTCTGCAGTGTGGATACCTGTTGAAGCGGAAAGACAAACTTTCGGAACTTTAGCAGATATAAGACCTGTGTATCGCAAAGTATCGGCAAGATCCTCTGAGCTAGTTAAGATTTTTCCAGATACGATACGCTCGTGCTGGATATCCACATCCATCCTATATGAGCGATTAAAGAGGGTTACTCCCTTTATTCCTGTATAGCTTAATCGATCAATAAGCGATACAAGAGTAGAGAAGTGTCTGTCAAGTTTTACAGCAACGGGAACATTTACCTCATTTGAGATCTCCTTAGCAATAGCGAGATGGTCTTTAATCACTGAGGAGGGGTCGGCATTGAGGCCTGTCTCAAGGCGCATGATGTTTACTTCAAGAGCATCTGCCCCTGCGTCTACTAAGTGTTTCGCATATTCTACCCACTTCCCAGATTTGAAGCAGTTTACACTTGCTATAATGGGGATGTCGTTTTCTTTTTTAGCAGTACGAATGATCTCAAGATGCTTCTCTATTTCATTACTTTGGACGTACTGGTTGATGTAGTCATAGGCCTCAACATGGTCTTGCTCTTGGGAAAGTTGTTGTGTTAGACCTTCCAGTTGCTCTTCAAAAAGTGATTTTATCACCACAGCTGCAGCTCCCGCTTCTGCAAGCTTCTTGATCTTTGCTACAGAGTCGGTTTGTCCGCTACTGGCTACCACAATGGGATTTTTTAGTTTTAAGCCTGCATATTGAGACGTAAGATCGTTTTTAATCATTTGTCTTCTTCTTTTTAGTTTTAGTTCCTAGATCTCCTTTTGCCCATAATAGCAGTACCTATTCTTACAAGGTTAGAGCCTTCCTCTACTGCTAGTTCCCAGTCGCTACTCATTCCCATTGAGAGGGTATCAAAGTGTGTTTTTTCGTCGGCTGGAAGATGAGCTTTTATCTCTTCAAAAAGCTTTTTGAGGGAAGAGAATTCCTTTTTTATTTGAGAGGAATCCTCAGTGAGGGTCGCCATCCCCATCAAGCCTCTTATTCGTCTATATGGTTTGTCTTCAGTACGATTACATAGAGCAAGGATTGCCTCTTTTGCCTCTTCTTGTGCAAAGCCTCCTTTAGTTTCTTCTTGGGCGATATGCACTTGAATAAGGATGTCCACACATCGTGGAATCATTGAAGCGCGCCTTACAATCTCTTCATATAGGCGTACTGAGTCTACGCTATGAATGAGGTCTACGAAAGAAATAATCTGTCTTACCTTGTTGCGTTGTAGGCCTCCGATGTAGTGCCAGTGAATGTCCTTAGGAAGTGCTTCATATTTGGGTATCAGCTCTTGAGCGAGGTTTTCTCCAAAGTTCCTTACCCCAGCTTCATAGGCTTCCATAATCTCCTCAGGCGAGTGAAACTTAGAAACCACCACTAGAGTCACTTCACTGGGTAAGGCTTCTTCTATTGTGTTCAATCGTTCTTTTAGAGGCATCTTTAGTCCTTTCTTCCTTGTTGAGGGCCACTTCCCTTTAAGATAGGGGAGTGGTCAGCACATCCATGATATTTGTTTCCACTACACTAGCAATTTGGTAGTTGGATAGACTTTCATCCATCTCTTTCTTTAAGCGAAGTACAGCATTGGAGAGTGAGTCCGACTTTACGATCATCGTGGCAGGCATCTTTTTCTCTACTCCTCTTTTTTCATCAAGTGAGATGAAGTTTACTTTGCAACGAAAGAACTTGTCGTCCTCTTCGTGATCAGAGAGAAAGAGCTCTGCAATTTTTTCCTTCTTTACAGAGCTTACAATTAAATCTCCTCTAGAGGTGAAGGGAGCCAATTCCTCAACAAGCCTTGCTTCAGCTTCTGTCACTGAGTAAGCATCTATGAGGTAGCTTTCGTTGGTTTTTTTTAAAGCTCCCGTATCATCTGTTTTTTCGTAGCGTACTTTACATTCGTACCAGTTGTTCATTCTTTTGTATCTTCTTGATTGCTCCTACAAAGATAAGCAACTATTCTTTTTTGTTGATTAATAGAAAGCCACTTCTTCGAGTCTTGTATACATGGCTTCTTGTAAAATTTCTTTTATGCGACGTGCTATTCTTTTGTATATTAGCAGATTGATTGTCCCGGCAAGCACTGCGCCGACAAGGGAAGAGTGGCGCGCTACTAAAGTAGCAAAGAGTGTCTTACCTCCGATACTAAGGTGTTGGGCAACGAGCTTCATACCCTCGTTTTTGGAGGTGAAATGCATCTTTAGGTTGAGTTTATCACTCACTAAGGGGGAGAGGTCGTGTGTCGCTGAAAGAAGTAATTTTTTCATGCCATAAATCTCCATGCCGTAGCCTATCATAGCTGTAAGCCGTGCAAGGGTCTCTTGGGTTGCAGTACCATCCGTATAAAAGTTGTCCCATCCGTATAGGTAGGCGAGTTTTTGTACAAGTCTAATTTGATGCACCCAAAAGTTTATTACATCACAAGAGGTGGCCAGACAAAGGGCATTTCTTCCCAAAACTGTAAATCCAGCAGAGAGAAATGAAGATTGAGTGGTATGTTGATTCACTACCTCAGAGGCAAGTTTGTCAATTATCTCAGGGGAAATAAGATCTTCAGGTCTCAGATGGTTTATTCGCGTTAGCTCTTCTTGTGAGACAAAAGGAGCAAGCGTTTTATAAAGCCACTCGTTGCGATCTACTCTTGCCAGTTGATTGGAGAAGAGTACTCTTGCCATGGTGTCATTTAATGCATTTAGTTTTATCATAACCAATCTTTCTGTCTGCTATATCATTTTAGGGGAGCCGATAAGGAGAACCCTCTTCGTAAAGGTACAAAAAAAAGAATAGTCAAAGAGTACATTGAATAATATTCCTGTATTACAAAGATTATGCAATGAAGTCTTTGACTATTCTTTTCTTCTAAAAAAAGCTCTTCCACTTGGAGGTGGAAGAGCGGGGATACTTACTCAAGAGAAAAGGATCATCTACTTGATATGTTCGAAACGAGCTGTAAAGAAACGAAGCTGCTTAGGCTCATAAACAAACTTCAATCCGCGGATGTCTTCACGGTGCTTGTATAGATGCTTTACGACGTCTGCTACTACATCCATGTGCTTGTAAGTGTATACTCGGCGTGGAATAGTAAGTCGAATAGTCTCCAATTTGGGAGTGTGGTTTTTGCCAGTGTCTTTATCTCGACCAGCAGATACGATACCTCTCTCCATGCTCCTTACTCCACCCTCTACATAAAGCTCTGCTGCAAGGCTCTGTGCAGGGAATTGATCTTGAGTGAGATGGGGGCAGAAACGACGCGCATCTAGGAATACAGCATGACCACCTACCGGTTCAATGATAGGTATACCAGCTTCTTTGAGAAGGTCGCCTAAGTAGCGTACTTGAAGTACGCGGTGACGAATGTACTCATACTGTAAAGACTCTTTAAGCCCGATAGCCATAGCTTCCATATCGCGACCGGCCATACCTCCGTAAGAAGGCATTCCTTCAAATACTACAACAAGTTCTTTTGCAGCTTCGAAGAGGAGCTCATCGTTCATACAGAGGAAGCCTCCAATGTTTACAATACAGTCCTTTTTACCACTCATGGTACAGCCGTCTGCATAGCTAAACATTTCTCTTACGATCTCTGCAATCGTCTTGTTCTCAAAGCCTTTTTCTTGCTCTTTAATAAAGTATGCATTTTCTACACAGCGGGTAGCATCGTAAAAGACCTTAATGCCATGCCTATTTGTGAGTTCGCGTACCTGTCTCATATTTTCCATAGATACGGGCTGACCACCAGCTAAGTTTACCGTTACAGCAAGGCATACGTAAGCAATGTTTTCTGCTCCTTTTTCCTCAATTACACGCTCAAGTTTCGCAAGGTCTATATTTCCCTTGAAAGGTATATCAATGGTAGAGTCGTGAGCCTCATCTCTAATAACATCTACGAAGATTCCACCATTGGCTTCCTGATGGTAGCGCGTAGTAGTGAAGTACATGTTTCCTGGTACATATTGTCCTGGCTTAATCGCAATGCGACTGAGAATGTTTTCAGCCCCACGACCTTGGTGTGTCGGAACGAGGTGCTTGAAGCCAAACACCTCTTGGACTGTTTTTTCAAGGTGATGAAAGTTGCGACTGCCTGCATAGGCTTCGTCTCCTACCATCAGTCCGCCCCATTGCCTGTCACTCATGGCATTAGTGCCACTATCTGTAAGGAGGTCGATGTAGACATCTTCGCTATTGAGAAGGAAGGTATTCCATCCAGCCTCTTCTATCTTTTTGAGACGGATATCACGGCCAATCATGGACACGGGTTCAACGCTCTTGATGCGGAACGGTTCTGCGGGATACTTGCTGAAATCAATCATGGTTTTTTTAGGTAAAATTATTCTTGTAAAAACTACTATTAAGGAGTTTTGTTTTTCACTTTTCACAAATATAGTAATTTTATTTTGACTTCCAGAGGTTATCTTTGTTAAAGTGTATAAGATCTAAGGATGATATTACCCAAAATAAAAGAATTGACTTCAGTGTATAGAAAGCTAGTCTTAATCGGTTTGGTATACTAGCTAGAAATAAGAAAGGAGCCTTTCGATGGTCTATCAAAAGACTCCTTTGTTTGAGATGGTCTAATGCTATGTCCTAAAAAGAAATAGCTCGTAGCAAGAATTTACTTTTCTTCCCAAGTTTCACTAGCATTGAAGAGATCTCTAAGCGTACGTTTGCTGTTTTTCGCTTTTTGCTCTTCTATTTGCTGGTATACAGCTTGGTCGTAAGTGATCTCGTTAACATCACGGATTACTCCCATAGCTACAGGAAGAGTTTCACCATCCATCATAGCAAGCATTGTATGAAGAGTGGCATCCTTTTCGTGAGCATCATGTACAAGAATGTTGTCTTTTGTGTAGCCATCTTGTCCGAGGGTTACTACTTTTAGCTTGAAGCCATCAAGTACAAGCCCCTTGTCACGGTCTTTACCAAAGATCATAGGCTCACCATGTACGAGGGTTATGGTTTTTTCATCACGAACTTCTCTATTGGATAACCATTTGTGTGCTCCGTCGTTAAAGATGACACAGTTTACCAATACTTCTGTAACGGCTGCACCTTTGTGCTTTGCTCCTTCTGTGAGGCAATTGACGAGGTTTTTGCTATCCACATCAAGGCTTCTTGCGAAGAATCTTCCACGAGCTCCCATTACGAGTTCTGCAGGAATAAAAGGATCTTCTACTGTACCATAAGGCGAACTTTTAGAGACAAATCCACGTGGTGAAGTTGGAGAGTATTGCCCCTTAGTTAGCCCGTATATGCGGTTATTAAAGAGCACAATATTAAGGTCTATATTTCTACGCAAAGCGTGAATAAAGTGGTTACCCCCAATCGCAAGGCAGTCACCATCACCTGTAGAAAGCCATACACTGAGCTCTGGATTGGCAACCTTTACACCAGATGCTATTGCAGCACCTCGTCCGTGGATCGTGTGAAAACCATAGGTATCCATATAGTAAGGAAGACGAGATGAACAGCCAATCCCAGAAATCATGCAGACTTGGTAGGGAGGAATGCCCACATTGGCCATTGCCCTATGTATAGCGTTGAGTACTCCGTGATCACCACAGCCTGGACACCAGCGAACGGCAGAGTCGTTTTTGAAGTCTTTCGGTGCGTATGTCACTGCTTCTTTATTTATATCTTGAGGTTTAGTAGCCATAATCTCTCTCTTTTTATTTGCCTAAGCTCTTTTTTTCTTCAAACATTTTGGAGACTTTCTCTACGAGGAGAGAAACATTGAAGGGCTGTCCTTCAACTACATTGTATTGCTCGCATTTAAAGCCTGGTATATTTCCGCGGAGGTAGATAGCAAGCTGACCATTGTTTTGTTCTGCAACAACTGTCTTGTCTGAGTATTTCTGCATCAGTTCTGCAGCGTTCTTGGGCATAGGGTTAATCCATCCAAAGTGTACGTGACCCACTTTAAGACCCAGTTTGTTGAGTTCTTCTGTGGCTACGTGGAGGTGTCCATAAGTACCGCCCCATCCTACAAGCAAGAAGTCGGGATCTTTGCACACTTCCACTTCAAGAGTAGGTATGCATTCAGCAATAAGCTCAACTTTCCGTTTACGCTTATTGACCATGAGCTGGTGATTTTCAGGTTTTGTGCTAATAGCCCCCGTTATATTATCTTTTTCAAGACCACCGAGACGATGGGTGTAGCCCTCTTCACCTGGTAGAGCCCAATAGCGAACCATAGTAGCTTCGTCTCTAAAGAAAGGCTTCCATTCTAGTTCTCCCTTATAGTTTGCTACATAGTTGGGCACAATCTTTGGATAAGTTTCGTAGTCGGGGATTCTCCATGCAATAGATCCATTTGCTACATAAGCATCAGTAAGTAGTATTACGGGAGTCATGTGCTCAATAGCAATCTTGGCTGCATAGTATGCTGCATCAAAGCAGTCTCCAGGAGTCTTTGCACTGATTACAGGCATGGGCGATTCACCATTTCTTCCGTATAGAGCTTGCAGAAGGTCGGTTTGCTCACTCTTTGTGGGAAGACCTGTTGAAGGACCACCACGCATTACATCGACAATTACGATAGGAAGTTCGGCCATTACAGCTAGGTTCATGGCTTCACTTTTTAGTGCGACACCAGGCCCAGAAGTCGTTGTAACGGCAAGTTTCCCTGCAAAGCTAGCACCTATAGCCGTGGAAATCCCAGAGATTTCGTCTTCTGCTTGTACCGTAATCACACCAAGTGATTTGTGTTTTGCTAGCTCGTGAAGAATATCCGTAGCAGGAGTAATAGGGTAGCTACCAAGGAAAAGCTGCAGATTAGAATTTTCAGCAGCAGCAATTAGTCCGTAGGCTGTAGCTTTATTCCCACTCATGTCCATGTAGTGTCCAGGAGCTTTTTTGCTTCCTGGAATATGCATTCTTGCATAAGTAGTACCTGCACTAGCATGGGTGTTGGCTCCATAGTTGTAGCCATCGTTTAGGGCTTTTATGTTAGCCTGGCGGATGATCTCCTTCTTCGCAAATTTGCGGTTGATGTATGCTACGGCATGGTCTATTTCGCGGTCAAAGAGCCAGCATACCAAGCCGAGAGCAAACATGTTTTTACAGCGCAATGCAGATTTTGCATCCAACTCAAGTTCTTTTAGTCCATCCTTTACCATAGTTGATATTGGAGCGGCAATTACTCTATCAGGGTTGAGCTTAAGCTCTGTGATAGGGTCGTCTGTCGTATACATAGCCTTCTCCAAGTCCTTTTGTGCAAAGGAGTCTATATCTAGAATAATTAGGGAGTCTTTGCGGATGTGATTAAGATTCACCTTGAGGGCAGCAGCATTCATTGCTACAAGTACATCAGCATAGTCGCCTGGTGTATATACTTGATTTGTCCCAATATGCACTTGGTATCCCGATACTCCACCAAGAGTGCCCTGCGGAGCACGTATTTCTGCTGAATAGTCGGGGAAAGTGGCTATAGAGTTGCCATAAACAGCGGAGAGGTCTGAAAAGATCGTCCCCGTGAGCTGCATTCCGTCTCCTGAGTCTCCAGAAAAACGAATTACCACTTCTTCGAGTTTTCTTTTCTCTTTAGTTCCCATAATACTTGAGTTGTGAGGTTGTATAATTTGATGATGTTATCTTAAAACGGCCTCAGCCCAAAGGAGCAAGCCAACCAAACCAATACTTCTAGTGGTTACCTCCTAGAGCTGAAACTGAGGGTGTTAAAAGTCTTTTAAGCGACGAAAATGTTTCCTTATAGATTTTGTCCTTTTTTTGCAGGATACTTAATTCGGAGTGTTTGGGGATCTGCTTTTCTTCTTCTTCTCTAGAATACCATTTCCATAAAATGTTTTTTGTGGAGAAGGTGGGCATGTGCAAAACGACCCTTAAACTCCGTCTGTTGTTTTCCGTGTGGGGTGGGAGTTAACATGCTCAATCATATCTTGTAGCAATTTTTTATCCTCCAATCCCTATGAGAAAAGTTCTATCTCTTTTGCAAAGGTACAATCTTTATATCAAAAAGCAAGCTTTTAACCACTTATCTTTGTCTCTATTGGATAAGCCTAGTTAGTAAGGTAAAAAAGAGAATACGCTTTTCTGCTACCACTTGAGAAGAAAGTTAGTGTTAGATAACGATTGATCCCTATTTTATTTATTTTAATAGGAAATGCGAAATATCGATAGGGTAGAAGAAAGAGATATAATCCTAAAAAAAAAAGGAGACCTTTCGTTTGGGAAAAGGTCTCCTATGAAAACGTTTACAGTCGCTCTATTTTATTTGATTTCTTCAAAATCGGCATCGCTCACATTGTTGTCTGAGTGCTTGTCTTCTTGGGCGCTCCCTTCGCTGTGGGGTTGTCCAGTAGAGGCACTTTGACCTTCAGCAGAGCTTTGCTTGTAGAGCTCTTCTCCTACTTTTTGAAAGACTTGATTGAGGCGTTCGCTTTCGCGATCAATGGCATCAATGTCTTGCTTCTTTACAGCTTCCTTTAGTGCATTGAGAGCCTCTTCAATAGGTGCTTTTTGTTCAGCTGTTATCTTATCGCCAAGTTCCTTTAACTGCTTTTCAGTTTGGAAGGCGAGGGCTTCTCCATGGTTCAGTTTTTCTACTCTTTCAGCTTCTTTTTTGTCTGCTTCAGCGTTGGCTTCAGCTTCAGCTTTCATGCGCTTTACTTCTTCATCGCTTAGTCCACTACTTGCTGTAATGGTAATATGCTGCTCTTTGCCTGTAGCCTTGTCTACTGCAGACACATTGAGGATCCCATTGGCGTCAATGTCAAAGGTTACTTCAATCTGAGGTATACCACGAGGAGCAGGTGTAATGCCATCCAAGCGGAAGCGACCTATGCTCTTGTTGTCTTTGGCCATTGAGCGTTCTCCTTGTAGCACATGGATATCAACTTCAGGCTGATTGTCGGCTGCCGTACTAAATACCTGACTCTTTTTGGTAGGAATTGTAGTATTGGATTCAATCAACTTTGTCATTACACCGCCGAGCGTTTCAATACCCAGAGAAAGTGGGGTAACGTCAAGAAGGAGTACATCCTTCACATCGCCACTAAGCACCCCTCCTTGAATTGCTGCTCCTATCGCTACTACCTCATCGGGATTTACGTTTTTAGAAGGTTCTTTGCCGAAAATAGCCTTAACCTTTTCTTGAACAGCGGGGATACGCGTAGATCCACCCACGAGGATCACTTCATCAATTTCAGAGGCCTTGAGACCTGAGTCTTCAAGAGCTTGGCGACAAGGCTTTTCGCAACGATCAATGAGTGCACTTGCTAGTTGTTCAAATTTAGCCCTAGTGAGCGTTTCTACCAAGTGTTTAGGTACATTATTGATAGAGGTAATGTAGGGAAGGTTAATGTCGGTAGAGGTTGTGCTAGAAAGCTCAATCTTAGCTTTTTCAGCGGCTTCTTTGATTCGTTGAAGAGCCATTGGATCTTCACGTAGATCTACCCCTTCTTTACTCTTAAAACCTTCTGCAAGCCAATCAATAATAACGTGGTCAAAGTCGTCTCCTCCGAGTCGTGTGTCACCGTTGGTAGACTTTACTTCAAATACCCCATCACCTAGTTCCAGAATAGAAATATCAAATGTACCTCCACCCAAGTCAAATACAGCTACTTTCTTGTCCTTGCCTTCCTTGTCTAGTCCATAAGCAAGAGCTGCTGCAGTTGGCTCATTGACGATACGTCTTACCTTGAAGCCTGCAATTTCGCCTGCCTCTTTAGTGGCTTGTCTTTGTGCATCGCTAAAGTAGGCTGGTACCGTAATTACGGCTTCGTCTACTTTTTGTCCCAAATAATCTTCGGCAGTCTTCTTCATTTTTTGAAGTACCATAGCCGAGATTTCTTGTGGTGAGTACTGCCTTCCATCAATATCCACACGTGGGGTGTTGTTGTCGCCCTTTACCACTTTAAAGGGGAAGCGGTCAATATCCTTTGCACATTGGTCGTAAGTTTCACCCATCAATCTTTTGATAGAGAAGATGGTCTTTGTGGGGTTGGTAATGGCTTGTCTCTTAGCGGGATCGCCTACCTTTCTTTCGCCACCTTCTACAAAGGCTACTACTGAAGGGGTCGTGCGTTTTCCTTCACTGTTGGCTATAACGATGGGTTCATTCCCTTCAAGTACAGCTACGCATGAGTTGGTTGTTCCTAAGTCAATTCCTATAATCTTTCCCATATTCTTATTTCAATTTTTATTTGTTTTCTAGTTTTACTTTTTGCTTTCGCTGCTTCTCGTTGTGGAGTAAGTGAGCAAAGCATTGCACTAAACGTGTTGCAACAACTGTGCCAAAAATAAACTTGCCCAAGGATTGTCAATTTGTCAGATCTATGTCGGTGAAGGGTGATACTTTTGGCAACCTCAGAGTTAAACTATATAGAGGAGACGATCCTTTACCTATAAGAGACTGTTGCATAAAGGCGAATCGCTGTGTTGCTTTCGGGATTCGGCTTTGTCTCAATACGGAGGTATGCTCCCTTCAGACCTCACCCTCTGCGCCTTGCGCTTCATCCTTTCTGCAAAGTCTAGACAATCTTGCGAGCAAGATTGTGAGACTGTTGACTTTTGCAACAGTCTCTATAAAGATGTACTGAGAATTTTGGGAATTTGTTTAGGAACTTTTCCGTGAAAGTTCCTGTAGATTTCGGTAAAAGTTTCTGTACTTTTCTTGTGATCTTTAGGATCTTTTGAGAGAGCCTTCTTGAAGTCTAATTAGAAGTACTGAGAAAAAGAATAAAGCGTTCCCCTAGTCCTCCTCTTACATTGATATAATAGGTCATAAAAAAGGCAATATCCTACAAGGAATAGGATACCGCCTTATCTTGTTAAGCTTTGCTTGAGAAAAGGGGTATAATGCCCTTTCTTGCAAAAGAAATCAGTACTGCTACTGCATATTACTTGCGTCAAAGCCAAAAGGCAATAGGTCGCGGTTGTCTTCTAATACAATAGCCTCCTCTTCGCCAGGGAGTATGACACGAAAGGGATGCTGATGTCTATCGCTAGTCTCTAAAAGAACTTGTCTGCATGCTCCGCAAGGGGCCGCGGAGGCAGCAAGTTTCCCTTTATTGTTGATGGCCAAAACGAGGATCTCCTCTACAGCTACTTCGGGGTATTGAGCCCCACAATAGAAGAGCGCAGTACGTTCTGCACAGATTCCTGAAGGATAAGCAGCATTCTCTTGGTTGCTCCCTGTTACGATCTGTCCGTTGGCAAGACGAACAGCAGCACCCACCTTGAAGTTGCTGTATGGAGCATAGGCTTTTTCTGCGGCTTTCCGTGCAGCCTGTTCAAGTTCGAGCATACCACTTGTGAAGTCGGCACGCTTAATTCTTTGGTAAGGAATCTCTTTTTTCATTGTCTAAAGGGCTTTTAGTTATGCTTTGTCAAAGTGTTAAATGCTCCATCGGATTTGCTACTGAGGCATTACTTGTCCTATTCTCTTTTAGGGAGGGGGAGGGCAAGCTGCTTCTCATGTGATTTCCTTAGAAATTCAGTGTGTAGGTGAGATAAAAGCGGAAATTGTTTTGTTTTACCTCAATTGGTTCTGTACTGTGAGCTTGTAGTTTGCCATCTTTGTCATAGATCGTGGAGAACGCATAAAGCTTGTCGTTGCGAGTGTTGAAAAGGAAAGTAGCATCTAGAGAAGAGGTCTTTGAAAAATGATATCCCAATCCACAGGCCGCGGTATGAGTCGCTCCCTGTATCATGAAGTGGGGCAAGGTACCAGCAGTTAAGATGGTCTCATCCATTTTGTTGAAAGACTTTCCTCCTTGAGTGTCAAGGCTTGTAGTTGTAGCTTTTTTCTTCATTGCAGGCGATTTGTAGAGATAGCCTGCTCGGATGGCCATCTGGGGAAGTATGTAGAGTTCTCCTCCTACACTTACACTTTGCTGGAGAGCATAGTGCCTTCCGATGTTGTAGTTGTCATTGCGGTAGTCAAGGGAATTCCCTTTTTTGTCTTTGATTTTCATTCCTCCTAGAGGAGTGAGTTCATAGTCTACACTCAGAAGACCTCTTTTCCCAAAGGTATAGGCAATCCCTAAACTAATTCTAGAGGGAGAAAGGAGCTGATAGCCTGCTATTGCATCTTGAGGAGTATGTTCTTTCATTGTCCACATTTCTTCAGGGAAAGGTTTCCCCTTGTCGTCTAGAGCAAAAGAGTAGCGCGAGGAACCCTCCGCATAAAATTGATCAACCAAGTGAAGAATGCTAGGGGTGTGGTAGGCCATTCCTAAGCGTAGGTGGTCGGTAGGGCGATAGATCAAGCCAAAACTTCCTCCGAATCCTCGACCTGTTGTCCTCAGATCGTTGTTCAAGGTCAGATAGTCCCCTTCAATGAAATTTTCTCTGTATAGGGTTGATAGATCGTACTCTACATGGGTTACTTTCAGTGATAGTCCTAAGTAGAGCATGTCTTGGTGGTTATAGCTCAAGGCAAAATCGGTTTCGGAGATCTTTGCATTCTCTTTATAAACAAGATTACTCTCTGCGGGTCCGAAAGGTGTATATCTGTTTGAATTGGAATTGGGGTAGTAGAATTGAGTCTCAAAAGGTCCTCTTGCACCCTTTGTTGGAGCTATCCATCCAGAATTGTATCCCAATATGGAGAACCAAGGCATTTCGTAGTAGGGATTATAGTTTTTTAGGGGGTCAGGACGGAGATCTGCTGTACTAATATCGGAAGGTGTAATTGCCGCTACATAGTCTGCAAGAGAGTATATCTGGGGCATTGAGTTGCGACCATCAATCTGACGTTCTACACGGTAGGATTGGGAGTAATTGATGGCCATGCTAAGGCCATTGCCTGTACGAGCATTAAAGAAGGAGCCTACAAAGCCAATTTGACCCATCTGCACTTTGGAACTTCGATCCTCCGTGTCCATATTGTACCAAGAGGATTTGCTGTTTTGGGTATTGACCTGCCCTGTAAAGGCGAACTGACTTTTATGGAAGACCCCTATTGAGGCTGGGTTCTTTTCAAGTGCCGAAAGGTCGCCACCTAGTGCCGTGAAAGCTCCAGCCATACTCGTGTAGCGTGCGGAGCCATTGAGCTCTCTTTGTGTAAGTCTGTATGCATCCGTTTCCGATTGTGCGGCTGCATGTTCCAAAATACCTCCCAAAAGGAAGAGGGTAAGTGCAATTGTAGAGTAGATTCTTTGCATTACTTTGTGCTGATTTTAGGTGTTATGGTGTAAAGAGTGTCTCTCATGATTTTATCAAGAGAGACTCTCTATTTGCTTTTGGTAGATAATGTTAGCGTCGACCAGTACTGTTTCGAGAGCCTCCTCCATAGGAGCGATCAGACGATGGAGAAGAGCTACGGCTTGGGCTGTAAGTGCTACTACTTGAACTGGAAGAGCGATCAGTCCCGAATACTCCTCTCCC
>KQ959278.1 GCA_001552775.1 Bacteroidales bacterium KA00251 | reverse complement strand
TGAAGATAGCGTTGCAGATGTGAGGGCAACTCATCGCTAATGGAGAGAATATGCCTTCTATTATTTGCTCTCTGCTCATCTCTTCTGTGCTCTATGTGATCTTCACGATGAAAGGAAGAGGGTGCAACTATTCTCTCTCGCTTTCCAGCAAGATGCTTCATCGCTTCATAAGCACTACACCCTTGCATACGCATCACAAGGTCTATGATGCTTCCGCCTTGACCTGTGCCGTAGTCGTGCCACAAGTTCTCCCGAAAGTCTACCTTCATACTAGCATTGAAGTCTTCTCGGTAAGGTGCATGATAAAGGGCATACCCGTTGTACCGCTTGGCCGGTTCGATACCATAGGCAGTATGCAGATAGTCGGCTATTGGTATTGCCTTAAGGTGTTGTAGATCGTAATATTCGTTGTTCATTGCTGTTGTCTTTGGATTTGGATTGTTCGTATTCATTGTTCACGGGTTCTTCGTATTCTTTGTTTGCAGTCTCATTGCATGTTCTATTTTCTCTTTTTGGAGTTTTCCTCTTTTTATCTTACTACCTTTCTACACTAGGATAAGTGGCTGACAGTGAAAGAGAAAAGTGTAACACTTTGTCGGGGTTTATCCTACTACACCATCTGTCTACACCACTTCTTCTCTATTAAGCTGTAGAAGCGTAGAAGGATTGTAGTAAGCTATGTCGTAAGATGAATATCTTCTGTAATCCTTTCTATTTCACTGTATTATCCTTAGTTGTAGTAACGTAG
>KQ959277.1:311477-330639 GCA_001552775.1 Bacteroidales bacterium KA00251 | reverse complement strand
ATACGGGGATCAGTACATCTACTTGTGGTGCCATGGTCAAATAAGTATGATTCTATATTGAAAAGTAAAAAAACTCTAGGCTCTGTAAGTATTTTTCTTAATGAGATGTCGGTAGAGATAGCTAGAAAGATTGTAGCAAAGATAGCCAATCCAAGTCGTATATTTATTTTGAGTCAAGTAATAGATGAAATACCTTATGGCGTTTTTCCAATCATGAGGAAAGAGAGCCCATTCCACTTTGAAGATAGGTTTGCGAAACGCCTTGTAGTATCTTATTGGAAGCTGTGCCAATATCGTAAAGATCCGCATCTTGAAGTCGTTGTAGGCTTGTTTTAGCTCTTGGTCTTTAGTTTCTTTAAACTCTTTCTCAAAGTCTTTTAGGATCTCTTCTAAAGTACCAATGTACTCAGGTTTAGTAACAGCTGTGTATTGCGTGTTGCCATGATGCAAGTAATGAGTTGTCACCTTTGGGTAATAGCCTACTTTTTCTGCATTGTATAGAAGCGGTATAGTTACTACTACATCTTCCCAAAAGTTTCTTCCTGTTTTTACGAGGTGGCTGCATTGCTTGAGTTTATCACTGAGGAAGAGTTTATTCCACAGATAGCCTGCTTCTGTGCCTCGGAGCATGGCATAGGCAACCTCTTTTCCTGACAATCTAGGTACCACTTCTCTAGGGATGCTTTTTTCTTGCAAGGGATATTCATGGCAGTAGTTAGAGAGGACGACTTCGTAGTTTCCTTTTTCAGCTACTGCTACCCATTCAGAAACTAAGTGCTCATTATCCCAATAGTCATCGCTATCTATGAAAAGCGTGTATTTGCCTGCTATCATGGAGTGGGCAATCTTACGGGTTGCACCAAGACCGCCATTGATAGGGCAGGATACGATCTCCACTTTATGCTGGAGGGGGTTGTCCTTCTCAATTACTTGACGTGCAAGGGCCATACTTTGGTCGGGGGAAGCATCGTCAATAAGGACTACTCGCATATTTTCGTAGTCTTGAGCAAGTACAGACTGAAGACACTTTTCGATAAAGCGTTCTACACCATATATGGGGATAAATACATCTACTTGGGGAGTCATGGTCGTAAAAGGAAGTGTTTTTTTTGAAAAATAAAGGGCTATGCTCTAAAAGTGTCCTTTCTTACAAGGTGATGATAGAGGTAGGTGTATATGTGGTAACTAAGATAGCCAAGCCAAGCCGTGTATCTATTCTGTGTTAGAAGGTATATAAAGTACCTTATGCTGTTTTTCCAGTCATGTGGATAAAGCGCCCATTTAATTTTGAAGATAGGATTGCGAAGCTCTTTATAGTAGCGAAATGGAAGTTGTGCTAACGTCCAAAAGATCTGATTCTTGAAACCATTATACGCCTTTTCTAGCTCGGGGTCGTTTGCATTCTGAAACTCCCTTTTAAAGTCCAACAATATTCCTTCAATGGTACCAATGTACTCAGGTTTAGTAACAGCCGTGTATTGCGTGTTGCCATGGTGTACATAGTGGATTGTCACCTTGGGGTAATAGCCTACTTTTTCGGCATAGTATAGTAGTGGCACTGTCACAGATACATCTTCCCAAAAGTTTCTCCCTATTTTTACAAGGTGGCTGTATTGCTTAAGTTTATCACTGAGAAAGAGTTTATTACAAAGATAGCCTGCTTCTGTGCCTCGGAGTATGGCATAGGCAACCTCTTTTCCTGTCAATCTAGGTACCACTTCTCTAGGGATGCTTTTTTCTTGCAAGGGATATTCATGGCAGTAGTTAGAGAGGACGACTTCGTAGTTTCCTTTTTCAGCTACTGCTACCCATTCAGAAACTAAGTGCTCATTATCCCAATAGTCATCGCTATCTATGAAAAGCGTGTATTTGCCTGCTATCATGGAGTGGGCAATCTTACGGGTTGCACCAAGACCGCCATTGATAGGGCAGGATACGATCTCCACTTTATGCTGGAGGGGGTTGTTCTTCTCAATTACTTGACGTGCAAGGGTCACACTTTGGTCGGGGGAGGCATCGTCAATAAGGACTACTCGCATATTTTCGTAGTCTTGAGCAAGTACAGACTGAAGACACTTTTCGATAAAGCGTTCTACACCATATATGGGGATAAATACATCTACTTGAGGTAACATAACAAAGTGCGTTTAGGTGTTGAGGTTTTCTCTTTGAGGGGAGAAAGAAGAGAGATTTTTTTCTTACCTGGATAGCTCATTGGTTGCTCGCGATCAAAGAAAATGGTATCATACAGATAGAATCGATCTTCTCGTGAGTCCGCTGTATAAATAGATTTTACACAGATTGTGATTTCAAAGAAAAAGATTACAAAGATTGCCCAGCGGTCAATGTTTTTCCCTATCCAGTAGACATTTGACAAAAGGATAGGGTAGGTATAGGTAAAGTAGAGCGAAAATCGCGTTGCCGTACCAATGGAAAATACTCTGATTGCCAGAAGGTTGAGAAAGGTGGCAAAGAAAAGGGCATTGAGGTAGGGTAATAGAGACGCATCTTTTTCAAGCAGTTCCCTTTGTCTATATAGAAAGTAGAAGGCAATTGCTAAGCGAAAAAGGATGGCAGGGCTCAAGGAGGCAACTTGTGGCAATAAGCTGTCTGTAGTGATATAAAAGTTGCTTACGAGATGGCTCTCTACAAGCATTTTAAATCCTGCATACAAAAGGTAGGGGAGAATAGTTACCCCCACAATAAGTATGGCTCCCACAAGGATTCTTGAGTAGCGAACAAAGCAAAGAGGCAAGAAGAAAAACATAATGGTGGCTGTGCGGTGTAGCGAAAAGGCAATGAGCAAAAGGATGAGCGTTTGCCAATACTTCTTGTCTCTAAAAAGAGGAAAGGTAAAGAGGATAACCGTCTGGGCACAAGCTTGCCTCACCGTATTAAAAGTTTCAAAATAAAGAGGA
Organism: Bacteroidales bacterium KA00251; assembly: GCA_001552775.1. Classification (GTDB taxonomy): domain Bacteria; phylum Bacteroidota; class Bacteroidia; order Bacteroidales; family Porphyromonadaceae; genus Porphyromonas. Next base: position 327,721 of record KQ959277.1, on the reverse strand, counting down.
TATACAAGTACAAACGCGAGCAGTGCAAGAGGGAAAAAGTAGCTTTGCTTGCGGTAAGCGCGAAGTACAAAGATTACGATAAAAGCGGCTGTAAGAAGAAACCATATGGCTACATGCATGTGAAAATGAAGTAAGATGGCTCTTAGTCCTTTCCATAAAGGCTCCATATGTATCAAGGCCTCGGAGTAGCTATTGGAGTACCCATCCATATAAACATGGTAGTCTCTCCCTACAAAGTAGCGTAGTCCATTAAAAGAGATCAGTAGCACCACTACAGCGAAGTAGGGGATTTTCTTACCATAGCTATCGCGCTGAATACTCACCACGAGAAGGAAGAAAAGCACAAAAAAGAAAATATAATATAGTGTGGTGTGTAAAGGCATATTGTCTTCAGGTGAGACTGTTTTGTCTTGTTACCGTTCTTATTCGGTGATTCTTTTTTTGTCCTGCAGAGCTATCTCCAAGATTGCTTGTTATTTTTTGCCATATCCCTAGTTGAAAAGAGGTTGTATAGCTTAGTCTTTTGCAAAGTTAAGGATATTGTGGCAATAAGTTGCATGGTGAGTGCCCCTCGTAGTTTGGGATAGCTATGCCATGAATAGTCTGTCAATTGAAGCAACTCCTGTAGACTAAAAAAGCTTCGGAAGATTGACAGAAATCTCTCGGAACATTTTGGAAAATCTCTCGGAACTTTTCAGAAAATCTCTCGGAACATTTTGAAAAGTCTTTCGGAACTCTTAAAAAAAGATACTTATGCTTTTTAATCATACTATGAATCCTTTATGAAACAAGAATTTAAGGTCTTGAAATTTCGAGAGAAAGAGAGCAAACTCTAACTAGGAGGAAAAGCAAAGAACCCTTTACTAGTCGGTAGAGCAGTTCGCAGATATTTTCACAAAACCAACGCTGGCGGTAGAGAGAGAAAGAGAGAATGGCTTCTAAAACTATCTCGAAAGAGTAGTGAGAAACTTATCGCCCTCCGCTAAGAAAATGGTGCGTATAAATAAGTTAGAAGTTCCGTTTTTTTTCTATTTTTTTCGTTGCCTTGCTTTATAACAAAGGGAACTCTGGCTATATGAGAAAAAGTATTATCTTTGCAAGAGTGGAAAATCGTGAAGGGAAGCATCACTTTGTGGAATCGATGAAACTTTTATTTCACGTAGGCACAGCGTACAAACCAAATAGATAGACTATTGGAATATAGCTTTGACTATCCAATAACTCCTTAGAAAAAAGGAATAATAAATGTAGCAGAAACAGAATATAGAGGAATAAAGAGTGTATGCAAGAAAAGAAATTATCCAACAGAATCTGCCCTGAGGGAATGTCTGTTGAAGAGTGGCAAGTTGCTCTTCGTACAGAGGCAGCTCGCGAAAGTGATTTTCAAATTCAACATTTAGATGAAAACCGTATTTGGGGCGACTATATCGTTGCTCACGACGAGAGTACTTACAGAATTGCTTTCAGAGGCGTGCAAAGCGAAAGAAACTACTGCTCATGCTTAGACTTTCGTACAAGTGGATTGGGAACTTGTAAACATATTGAAGCGGTTATTCTTTGGCTTCGTCAGCAAGTGCCTGGTTATCCTTGGGGAGACCTTGTTTATACACCTTCCTATTCCTCTATTTTTGTTAGCTATAAAGGTGGTCGCTCCGTGAAGTTTAGTGCTGGAGTGGGAGAGATGGAGCAATACGAGCAGTTCCGAAAGAAATATTTCTCCGATGAAAATGTCTTACCAGAGGAAAACTACGATAAGATTGACGATATATGCTCTGAAGCACTTGCTATAAGTGAGGACTTTAGATGCTACGAAGATGTTTTTGAGTTTATTGATGGCGAACTAAGTATAGCTCGCTGGAAAAAGATCATACAAGACACTTTCCCTGCTAAGGCTATCACCACAGAATATGCTCAGTCTTCTCAGTCGCAACGCATTCTTACCGAGCTATACGAAATGTTGCTTAATGGTGATGGGGTGATTGTAGGAGAATCCACGCAAGCTCTTCGCAAGGAAATTATTGCAATGATTGAGGTGGTACTCCAAAATGAGGATGGTCCAGCCTTGATTATTGCAGGCGATATACATGCCTTGGAAATGTGGAAATCTCTCATCAATCGTTCGCCACTAGCGGGCAGTGAGAGAGTACTTCTTACCTCTCAAGAGCAGTTTAAGATATCCACAAGGCTACCATCAGGGCTTTATAGCTTCCTATACGTAGAAGAAGCCGATTGCTTGAAAGACTGGAATAATATCATCTCCAAAACACTGAAGAAGCTAACGATAAGGCACTTGTATATGCACTTGCCCACGATGTCAATGCTAACTCCTGTACAATTCTCCTCGATTTCTCAGCATATATCGCCCTTTATTTTAGCTCCATTTCACCGCTTTATAAGAGAATTTCGTCCCGCTTTCCCCCTAAGCGACACGGGAGAAAATCTTCCTGCACTTGCTCAACATTTCGTTTTTACCCGCAATAAGACTCGCAACCTTGTGTGGGACGACAACTCTAGTGCTAGCGATATACAAAGAAGAGAGGAACTTGTAGACAACTTTATACAATCTGCCGTAACGATCCTTAGCGATGAGCAGACCGTAGAACTATTGGTCAATCGTTTGCGAGGAATACTAAAAGAGTAAATGATTGATTACGAGAAGGAGCTCAATCAATCGCAAAGAGAGGCGGTCCTCTACGACTCTGGCCCAGCACTTGTAATCGCTGGAGCAGGATCAGGTAAGACCCGCGTACTCACCTATAAGCTTGCTCATCTTATAGAAGAGGGCTACAAGCCATGGCGCCTCATGGCTCTTACGTTTACCAATAAAGCTGCCGACGAGATGAAAACTCGTGTCAATCAATTGGTGGGAGGAGCTGTGGCAAGAGAAATGATGGTGGGAACGTTTCACTCTGTTTTTGCTCGTATTTTGCGTCGATTTGCTCATCTTCTTGGCTACAACCGTGACTTTACAATTTACGACACTGTAGATAGCAAGTCTTTAATTAAGAGTATTCTTAAAGACTTCAGTCTCGATCCCAAGGTATATCCTCCCAATGCTGTTTTAGCGGCAATCTCGGATGCCAAAAATCATCTGCAATCACCTCTTGCTTATGCCCAAGATGTACTACGACGCAAAACAGACAACTTCAATGGAATGCCTAGGCTCTATGAACTTTATGGGGTATATGCAGACTTTTGTCGGCGAGCCAATGCCATGGACTTTGACGACTTGCTTTATCAGTTTAATGTGCTCTTAAAAGATTTCCCTGATGCACGAAGAGCCTGCCAAGAGTCAATTGATTACCTACTTGTTGACGAATACCAAGATACAAATGCAGCTCAATACCTTATTGCGCGTCAGCTAGTAGAGCATTGTGGAAAGATATTTGTAGTGGGCGATGATGCTCAAAGTATCTACTCCTTTCGAGGGGCTCAGCTTGACAACATTCTCTTATTTACCAAGAGCTTTGCAGGAGCAAAAATCTTTAAACTAGAACAAAACTACCGTTCTACACAGCGAATTGTACAACTTGCGAATGGTCTCATTGAGAAAAATCGAAAAGGAATACCCAAGAAACTCTTCTCTACACGTCCTGAAGGAGAAAAGATCATAGTCAATGAATATAATACTGGACGAGAAGAAGCTGCAGAAGTGGTGCTAGACCTCTTTAAGAAAACACGACTTGACCCGACTCTACTTTATTCTTCCTTTGCAATATTGTATCGTACCAATGCCCAAAGTCGACTCTTTGAAGAGCAACTCCGTCAGTATGGGATTCCTTATCGCATCTATGGAGGTACAGCTTTCTACTCACGAGCAGAGATCAAAAATATACTTGCATATCTTAGACTGATCATTAATCCTAATGATGATATCTCTTTTGCTCGTGCTCTCAGCTACCCTAAAAAAGGAATAGGAGACAAGACACAAGCAATACTTTTTGGCCTTGCAGCAACACATAGAGTTTCTCTTTATGAAGCTTGCAAAATGGCAACTCAAAATGAGGAAGTTCTCAAAAGTTTTGCTCAAAAGAGAGTGCAAGCTTTTTGCAAAATGCTTGAAAAGCTTTTCCAAGTAGAAGCTACCTCTTTTTACGATGCTACTAAAAAGATCCTAGATCTAAGTGGCATATGGGAAGATTTGAAGAAGGACTCCTCCATAGAAGGACTATCTCGTCTTGATAATACAAAAGAGTTCCTAAGTAGTGTAAGCGACTACGATAAGTTTTATAAGGAAGAGCACCTCCAAAACAAGGGGAATGAACCGATCAAAATGAAAGAGTTGATTACCTCTTTTGTGGAGTCGGTATCGCTTATTTCCTCTCAAGAAAGTGACAAAAAGGATACAAGCACAGACAAAGTAACCTTAATGACTGTGCATGCAGCTAAAGGGCTAGAGTTTCACTCCATCTATATTACTGGGATGGAAGAGGGAATTTTCCCCTCTATTCACTCTTTTGACTCAGCAGACCTTGAGGAGGAGCGAAGGCTTTTTTATGTAGCTATAACTAGAGCCAAGGATTTTTGTACGATATCAATGGCACGTACCCGAATGAGAAATGGGTCCAATGAGTTTATGGTACCAAGTAGCTTTCTCAAGGAATTGGATACTTCTCTATTGCACTTCAAGTCTAATCGACTTAGATGGGAACTTGATTCGGCTCCGCAGGGAAAAGAGCCTTCTCCTTTGCCTGAATCGTTCTTTTCCCCCGAAGAAGTCCAGACGGAAAGTAACTTGCCACAATTTAATGAGGAAAGAGTAGTGCAAACGGGAAGAGACATTCCCTCTCGACCTCAGAACAGTCTATTCAAGGTCGGGGATAGAGTAAGCTATTCTTTTTTCGGAGAAGGTACAGTGATTGCTCTTGAAGGGGAAGGTCTTGACGAGCGTGTAAAAGTTCGCTTTGACAATGGTACGGAAAAGAATATTATTTTGCGTTTTTCAAAACTTGTTCCCATTTAATCTCTTGGTGTCTTCTCTACCTATTTAGATTCATGTACGTGTATATTTGATTCCCATTTTATACTTCCTTTTTATCTATATTTCATGACGTTACGTTTCTCTGCACTAGGGCTTTTTAACAACAATAGAGAAGCCTTTTCTTCCTTGTTCTTATTGCTTTTTTTTATGCTATGTGGCATGTTGCTCTCCTTTTCCATAATCTCTCTCTTGAGAGAGCTACAGCTTGTAGCAACACTGTCTCAGATTTTGACTGCAGCTCTATCTACGCTTTTTACAATGGCATTTCCAGCGATTTTGTATGGCTTTGTTTGGTGTCGCAGAAAACGCACAACTACAGTATCTTACTTTCTTGGACTTTGTAGAGTAAACCCTAGAAAAGAGATTTCTCCCAGTTCTCTTTTTTTTCTGTTACTTCTTCTTACGTTTGTGCTGTTTCTTCTTGTACAGGGAAGTAGTCATTTAATGGAGAAGGTATTACCTTATATGCCTAGTGGTCTACAAGAAGTAGCAGAAAAAGCGAAACTGCGAGATGAAATGCTGATGAACCTGCTCTTTGCGGAGCATGGTTTGGAATATTCTTTCTTAAGAATTGTAGCTTTTGCGGTAATACCAGCATTTTCAGAGGAATTGTTTATGCGAGGAGCTTTGCAGCCTATTCTCATAAAGGTATTCCGAAATCCTCATTGGGGAATTGTGCTTACCGCTTTACTTTTTGCTGGGCTTCATCTTTCTGTATTCAACTTTCTCGGCATTTTCATATATGCACTCTATTTCGGATATTTAGCCTATTATCTGAGGAGCATTTATCCTGGAGTTATTCTTCATTTTTTGAATAACTTTGCTACACTAGCTATTTTCTATTTTACACAACTTGTATGAGAAAAACGGATAACGATGGTTTTTTAGAACTTCTTGCAAAGAAGTTGCTCCAAGATTATGGAGAAACAATCTCTTCTTTATGTCTAATTTTTCCTTCGCGACGTGCGGCACTTTTTTTTCAACACAGTTTGTCTTATCTCATAGATAAGCCAATATTTGCTCCACGCATTCTTACGATTAACGACTTCTCTCGTGTACTGTCGGGATATGGTCAAACCGACAATCTCACCCTTACGGCATTTCTTTTTGCCGAGATGAAGCGTTACTACAAAGAAAAGGGGCTAAACTTTGACGAGTACAGTCCGGAAATCCGTATTGATCAATGCATCAAAATGCTTTCCGACTTCAACGACATAGACAATTATTTACTCCCCGCCAAGGATGTTTTTCTCAATATTTACCATCTTGAAGAGCTTTCCTCGCTAGACTATCTCAGCCCAGAGCAAAGAGAAACAATTGAAAGCTTTTGGAAGGTAGTACTTCCTTCCAAGCAGCAAGATTCCACTTCTGAGCCCGAAGTTAAATCAGCCTCATTGCGTGAGAAGTTTGCTTCTTTTTCTGGGGTAATAAGGGAGCTTTATCCCCGTTATAATGAACTGCTAAAGGAGAAAAATTTAGCCTATGAAGGCATGATGGTAAAGTATGCTGGATCCCTATCTATTGAGGAAGTTAGAAGTAAGCTAAAAGAGCAATTCCCCTTTACCAAACACTTTGTAGTAGCTGGGCTTTATGCCATTACACCAGCGGAAGAAAGGCTACTGACGTTGCTGAAAAAAGCACTTCCCATTAAGGGCATACAGTTCTTTTGGGAAGGGTTTCCTCTTTCTCGTAAGGGAGAGATGTGGAATGCTGAGATAGTGGCTCCCCTAAAGGAGAATATAGCAAACAATCAAAACCATTTTGGAGGTGAGCTCCTTATCCCTACCCCTACCGAAGATTATCCTGCTATAGAGTTTATTGAGTCTTCTACGCAGGTGTCTGGTAGAAAGGTGATCCCGATGCTTATAGACTCCATCTTACAAATAGATCCCAAAGCCATAGAAGAACTGAGAGTGGCCGTTATTCTCCCAGAGGAGAAGAGTCTTCCTCCTCTTCTTTCTTCTTTGAGCACGATGTCTATCCCTTTGAATGTAACAATGGGGTATCCTCTTTCCTCAACCAATGTGGCAATTTGGTTTACCCAATATATCGAATATCTTTTGTCACAGAGAAGGCTCACAGATAGAACGGAGCTTTCTGCAGAACTTCTTGATAGGCTAGTCAGGCATCCTTTGTCTTCGCTATTGCTGACTGAAGAGGAGAAAAAACAACTCAATGAGATAAAAGTATATTCATTGCCTTATTTTGCATTGGAAAGCTTACCTCCAAGCAGCGACCAGGTTTCTTCAAAACTGTTTGAAGTGCTGCATTATCCTCCTAGAAATGCAGAAGAGCTACTTCAGCAATTACTAGAAATTGCTGATGAGTTTGCTATTGTCTTTCGTGGAAAAAGAGAGCAAGATGAGAGTACTGTACAAGCAGTCCTACAAGTAGACCTTGAGTTTCTCAAAAAGTACCAAGAGACACTCACCGCTCTTTCCAATACCTTACCGATTATGTCGGAAGACTTAGACATTGCTATAGTTGCTCAACTTTTAAATTCTCTTGTTTACAATGCAAGCGTCCCCTTCGAAGGAGAGCCTCTTAAAGGACTTCAAGTAATGGGTCTACTAGAATCGCGCCTATTGCTTTTTGACTATATTTTAATTCCTGATGCTAATGAGCGACAGTTCCCACGTGCCTACTCTGAGGAGAACACGTTTATCCCGTTTACTCTTAGGGTGGGGTATGGACTTCCTATATATCGCTTTAAGGAGTCAATTGAGTCCTATTATTTCTATCGTCTTCTTGCTCGATCTAAAAAGGTTTTCTTTGTGGCAGGAGGAGTGGATGATATAGAACCATCTCGTTATATTGCTCAACTGAAGTATCTCTCGTCTGCGTCCTTCACCAAAAAGGTTGTCCAACTTCATGAGGCATCTATCAATCCTCAAGCTATCGAAATAGAAAAGACTGAAGAAGTGATGGAGCGTTTGAATCGTTTTCTTGATCCCTCTTCTCGAAAGGTTTTTTCACCAAGTACACTTAATACCTATTCCATTTGCCCACTTCGCTTCTACTTTCAGCATGTGCGAGACATTAAGGAGGACTTGATAGAAGATGATCTCCTTACGCCAATCGATCTTGGCAATGTTATCCATAGTAGTATGGAAAATCTTTACAAAAACTATATCGGGAAGAGAGTCACACAAAAAGACTTTATTGAACTACAACAACAGGCAAAGGACGTGGTACTCCAGCAGTACAAAGAGATTGTCTTTAAAGGAAGAAAAAGCCAAGAAGACTTTGGAGGAATTCATGAGATATATTGCAACACAGCAAAACGATACGTAAAGGCAATACTGCAACATGATGCTAAATATGAAGCAATAGATTATCTTGAGAGTGAGCACAGAATTGATTTTGACTTTCTATTACCTGATGGAAAAAAGGTACCTATAAAGGGATATATTGATAGAATTGACTCGGTTGAAAGAGATGGTGAAAAAGTGCTAAGGATAATTGATTACAAGACAGGTACTGATGAATTGCAGTTTAAAAATTGGGAAGAAATCTTTCCGCACAAAGGAGAAACGAGCAAGCTGAATAAGGCGGTCTCACAACTTATGCTTTATTGTACTTATATCGTATCTAATAATAAAGAGTACCAAGACTACGACAACGTGGAGCCTTCTCTTTATATCTTACGTCAGATGATCCAAAATCCACTAGAATATGATCCTACACTTTGCATGAAAGAGTCTCGTGAGACAGAAAAAAAAGAGGTAATCAACTATAAAGCCAGCTTGTGGCAAAGTCAATTTGAGAAGCGATTGACACAACTTTTGGAAGAGATATTCAACCCTGACGAACCATTTAGACAGACAGAAGACAAGTTTAATGCTTGTCGATTTTGCCAATTTTCCACTTTCTGTGGTATGTAACTATTTATGAAAAGTGAAATAAATAATCTACCACTCTATACAATTGGTATAGATATAGGCGGTAGCTCTACGCAACTTGCTTTGGTAAGTGAGAAGGGAGAGGTCGTTGCGAGAGGCTCAATAGAAAGAAAAAAGGCTCATTACGATGCGAATCTGTATGTTGAAGAGCTATGCTCCTCAATCGATCAGCTTCTCACGGGATCAGATTTCTCGAAGACGCTTTTAGGAATAGGCATAGGTGCACCTAATGGCAATTATTATAAAGGCACAATAGACTCTTCAGTAAATTTGCCTTGGAAAGAAGAGCTACCGCTGACAAGGATTCTTCAAGAAAGGTACCAGTTGCCTGTCGTCATTACAAACGATGCCAATGCTACAGCAATAGGAGAAATGATGTATGGCGCGGCTCAAGGAATGAAGGAGTTTTATCTGATCACTTTGGGAACTGGTATCGGTAGTGGTATCGTTTCCAATGGCAAACTCCTGTATGGATTTGATGGAAAAGCTGGGGAACTTGGACATCTCGTGATCTATCCAGAGGGAAGACAGTGCGGATGTGGTAGAAGAGGTTGCTTTGAAAGCTATTGCTCGGCAAGAGGCGTCGTTGCAACTGCTATAGATCTTCTTAATAAGCATAAAGAAGTAGCTAGTTCCCTTCGTGATATACCCAAGGAGAGTCTTACCTCAAAAGAGATTTACAATGTAGCCTTAAAAGGAGATAGCATAGCTCAAGAGACGTTTCGTGTGACAGGCGAGATCCTAGGAGCCACACTTGCCAACTTAGCAACGTTTTCCTCTCCAGAAGCAATAATCCTATTTGGAGGAGTTACCAAAGCCTGGCACTTTCTCGAGACTCCTATGAGAAAATCATTTGATGCTCATTGTCTTTTTGCTATTCATCGACCAAAGGTTTTACGTTCATCTTTACCCGATGCAGATGCAGCTCTATTAGGAGCAGCAGCCTTACCTCTTTCAAATAGAAAGATTGTAAAACATGAACTTTAGATAAGATGAATGTTTATGACTGATGAACACTTTTCCCTTCTCCAAAGCTACAAGCAATACCTTCAACTAGAGCAAAATCTTTCTCCCAATAGCATTGATGCTTACTTGTCCGATGCAGAAAGATTTATTGAAATGATTGAGTCGGATGGCGTAAAACTAAAAGAGGTAAACTATGACTATCTACAATATTTTGTAGCTTCGCTATACGACTTAGGAATTGCCCCTCGATCGACGGCACGTATTATTTCTGGTATTAGGAGTCTTTATCGCTATCTTCTTGCCGACAACATACTCGATACAGATCCATCGGAACTACTAGAGACACCTAAGCTAGGACTCCATTTGCCAGAAGTCCTAACCGTTGAGGAGATTGATGCTATGTTGGCAGCCATTGATAGGAATAAGCCTACAGCTCCACGAGATCAAGCCATTATAGAGGTTTTGTATAGTTGTGGACTTCGAGTAAGCGAGCTTTGCGAATTGCGTATTAATCAAGTAAATCTTAATGAGGCTTACCTTAAAGTTTTTGGCAAAGGAAGAAAGGAACGTCTTGTACCAATGAGCCAAAGTGCCATTGATGCTGTGGAAGACTATCTTGCATCAGAGGAAAGGTATACTCCCAAACGAGGACAAGAAAGTTTTCTCTTTCTTTCTCGGATGGGAAAAGCAATATCTCGAATTACGGTCTTTGTATTGATTAAACAACTGGCTAGCGATGCAGGAATATCCAAAAACGTAAGTCCCCATACCTTTCGTCACAGTTTTGCAACCCATCTCTTAGAAGGAGGGGCAAACTTACAAGCAATACGTCTTATGCTAGGACACGAAGACATCGGTACTACTGCAATTTATACCCATATAGATAAACAGCACCTACGAGAGGTTATCTTGGATCACCATCCGCGCAATAAAGTTACAAAATAGGAATAGCTAACTCTCGATGGTCTAGCATGCACTAGACTTTTTAATGGAGAGAGATAAGCCTTTTTATTTATCTCCTTCGGTTCTATGCAATGGGTAGGGTAGAATCTTAATTTTGTGGCTTGTAGACGGATTTTTTTTCGTTACTTTGTAGTCAGCGTAGAATAAAGGGCTCCCAAGCCCCATTTTATGATAGAGCGAATCTCATTTCTGTAGTGCTAGTTTTGCTACGAAAGACAATCTCTCTAAATATAAGCGTATAAGAATCTAAGAAAAAACCTATTAAAATCAGATGAATCTACAATCCCTATTTTTACTTCAAGCAACCCAAGCTCCAGCTAAAACTGGTAGCCCGTGGATCTCAATCGGGATGATGGTACTTTTAGTCCTTGTGTTTTGGCTATTTTTCATCCGTCCACAATCTAAAAAGCAAAAAGAGGTGCAGAAGCAACGCGATGCTCTTGCCGTAGGCGATAATGTACTTACAGCTGGAGGTATTCGTGGTACAATCAGAGAAGTAAGCGATAGCTACTTCCTTATTGAAATCGACAAAAATGTGCATATTCGCATAGAAAAGACTTCAGTATACCCTGCTAACTACTAATCAACTTCTTCTAATTGAAGAAGTGCAGAGGCTTTACTGCAAGCTAGATGAAATAAGCTACAATGCGTCTAAAGCTATCAAGCGATAAAGAAAAAGAGACTAGGACGAAACCGACAAAAGCTCGTTCTAAAAGGATTCGACGGCCTCGCACGAGGCGGTCGATTACCTTTTTAGTCGCCCTTGCAATTTCGTCACTTCTTTGGCTGGTTACGGCTTTAAATAACCCTTCAAATAGAATGGTAGAGCTAGCTATACCAGTAAAGTATGAGAACTTGACGGGAGAGTACGCTTTTGAAAAAGAGCCTCCCCATGAGATTCATGTACAGCTTGAAGCAAGTGGTTTCAACCTCCTTCGTTACTCTTTTTTTCCTCATGGCGACACCATCAAGCACTTTGTTACAAAGGATGATATACACAATCGTCGCTTTGAGGTATCGGAGTCGCTTATGATGCAAAGAGTGCAGCAGAGTATAGGCACCAATTCGATTATCCGCTGGATCTCTCCTTCAAATATAAGTATTCCTTTTTATCGTCGTAGTAGCAAAAAAGTGCCAATTAGACAGCATCTCTATACCGATGTGAGAAGTGGATTTCTTCTACGCTCCATTCTTATGGATCCCTCTGTGGTAGAAATCTTTGGCACCCATGCTGTACTTGATACCATTAAGCAGATAGAAACTGAAAAAATCACTCTCAAAGATCTCCACCAAAGCCAAGAAGTGAGAATAGCATTAATTGCTCCAGATGGCGTAACCCTAAAGCAAGATAGCGTTTTGGCTAAGGTGGAAGTAGAAGAGCTCACCCAGCAAAGTTTTGAAGTACCCTTGAAGGTAATCAACCTTCCAGGAGGAGTACACCTACGCCCTCTTCCTGCTACAGTAGAAGTTCAGATCGTGATACCTTCTACCGTCTACAATCGCTACAAAGCAGAAGATTTTATGCCTTTTGTGGACTATAATGATGTATCCCATTCTGCCGATACGACAGCAAGCCCTCTACTAGATGTAGAAATGGAGAAAGTTCCAGATCTTGTTGACCGCTATAAGATAACTCCTGCACGGGTGCAATACATTATAGAAATGAATTGAGATAGAAAAGGCTCAGAGGGGATAGCAATGGATCTACCTTCCACAAAAATAATTGGAATAACAGGAGGAATAGGTGCTGGCAAGAGTGTCATTGCAAGAATCTTTAAAGAAATGGGAATCATTGTCTTTGATTGCGACAGTGTAGCCAAGTCTCTTTACAATAGCGATGACACACTCAGAAAGTTTATGGTGGAGAGTTATGGGCAGTCGCTATATAATACCCCTAGTGGAAAGCTAGATCGTGCTTTACTTGCCAAGATACTTTTCTCAGATCCGCAGGCACTCCACAAAGTGGAGGAGCAAGTCCATAGCCGCACAATAGAATCTTTTAAGCAATGGGTTGCTATACAACATACAGAGTGGTGTGGACTTGAGAGTGCTATACTCTATAAAGTGAAACCCTTGATGGAGATGTGTAATGCTGTTGTAGAAGTAGATGCACCAGAAGCTCTTCGCATAAAGCGTGTAAGAGTACGAGATGATGCTCCTATAGAGTCGATAAAAAAGAGAATAGCAGCCCAGAATATAACTATCCCTACAAACCTTACACAACCTCTTTTTCGAATTGTGAATGATGACGCTTATCCTCTTTTACCTCAAGTAAGAGAGGTGTTTCAGAAATTGAGTCAACTATAACTATACGTATAGTTTTACAGAAGATCCCTACAAAGAAAATCCAATAATCATGAGTACAATACAAGCCCTTTCTGTGGCGATTGCCGATGCGATCAATACCCTTTATACAACTTCTATAGAAGCAAAGGATATTACCCTTCAAGAAACTCGCGAGGAGTTTAGTGGAGATTATACTTATGTGGTCTTCCCAATCCTTAAAGTGAGTAGAAAGAAACCGCTTGATACAGCCAAGGAAATTGGCGAACACTTAGCAAAGCAATGTGACTTGGTTAGCGATTATGAGGCTGTTAATGGATTCCTTAATATCACGCTTTCAGATGAAGCTCTTTTTGCGATGCTTAATGAGGTGACTTCTTCAGAAGACTATGGGCATAAGGTACTCCCCGATGGAGAGAAGAAAACCTACATGATAGAGTATTCTTCGCCTAATACGAATAAGCCCTTACACTTGGGGCATATTCGCAATATACTTTTAGGATATAGTCTCTCATTAATCGTTGAAGCCAGTGGACATAATGTGGTAAAGACCAATATCGTAAACGATAGAGGAATTCATATTTGCAAGTCTATGGTCGCTTGGCTTCACTGGGGGAATGGAGCTACTCCAGAGAGTACAGGCAAAAAAGGAGATCATTTAGTAGGTGATTTTTATGTACTCTTTGACAAGCACTATAAAAAAGAAGTTGAAGAGCTCAAAGCCAAAGGATTGTCGGAAGAAAGAGCAAAAGAAGAGGCTCCTCTTATGCAAGAAGCAAGAGAAATGTTGCGTAAGTGGGAAGCTGGCGATCCTACAGTTCGTAACCTTTGGCATACAATGAATGAATGGGTATACAAAGGATTTGACGAAACATATCAGAAGATGGGAGTCGCCTTTGATAAGATTTATTATGAAAGCGATACCTACAAAATTGGAAAAGAAGAAGTACTTCGTGGTCTAAAAGAAGGTATCTTTACCAAACATGAAGATGGTAGTGTGTGGGCTGATCTCCGCAACAAAGGACTAGATGAGAAGCTTCTTCTTCGAAGTGATGGTACGAGTGTCTACATTACTCAAGATATCGGTACGGCCAAGATGAGATATAGCGATTATCCTATTGACAAGATGATTTATGTCGTAGGTAACGAGCAGGAGTATCACTTTCAAGTGTTATCTATTCTCTTAGATCGTCTCGGTTTTTCATTCGGAAAGGATCTTGTGCACTTTAGCTATGGAATGGTGAATTTGCCAGATGGACGTATGAAGAGTCGTGAAGGTACCGTAGTAGATGCTGATGACCTCATGGCAGAAATGGTCTCTACAGCTTATCAAATTAGTGAAGAGGCAGGCAAGGCTTCAGACTTACCTGAAGAAGAGAAGAGAGAAATTGCGAGAAAGGTAGGATTGGGAGCATTAAAATATTTTATTCTTAAAGTAGACCCCCGAAAGAATATGACTTTCAATCCCAAAGAGTCAATTGACTTTAATGGCAATACTGCATCATTTATCCAATATGCTTATGCGCGTATTCGCTCACTAGAACGAAAAGCCGAGGATACGTTTGTTCCTTGTGGAGGGAAATCTTTTGCACTAAATGATCAAGAGAAGGCTCTTATCCGTACTTTATACAACTATCCGACCATTGTTGAACAGGCCTTTACTGATTTTGTACCAGCTACGATTGCTAACTATACATACAACCTTGTAAAACTCTACAACGGGTTCTATCACGATTGTCCTATTCTTCGTGAAGAAAATGTAGCTCTTCGACATTTTCGTCTCAGTCTTAGTTTGGCTACAGCAAAGATCATTGCAAAAGCAATGGGGTTACTTGGCATAGAGATGCCAGAACGTATGTGATAGATTTGTTCTAGGAATATATCTCTCTTGTAGATACGCGTGTCTTTTTGCTTGAAACGTTTATTTACTGATCTTACTTAAAACAATGACAAAGTATCCTCTTCCTGAAACTGTGCAAAGTTTGCCACGAGACACATCTATAGCTCTTTTACTCTCTGGTGGTGTGGATAGTGCTGTAGCACTTCATTTGCTTGTGGAAGCTGGCTTTAAGCCAGACCTCTTCTATATCCGAATAGGGATGGAGGACCAAGAGGGACAAATTACTTGTACTGCAGAAGAAGATCTAGAGATGGTCGCCTTGCTTGCTCGCAAATATCATCTATCCTATCAAGAAGTAGACCTGCACAAGGATTATTGGGAGAGGGTAGTATCATATACTTTAAACAGTGTAAAAGCAGGACTTACGCCAAATCCAGATATGATGTGCAACAAGTTCATTAAGTTTGGTGTTTTTCATGAGAGAGTAGGCTGTCATTATGATTATACAGCATCGGGACATTATGCCTCCACAGAAGTAGTGAATGGTAAGGTCTATTTAGCTACGGCTCCCGACCCTGTAAAAGACCAAACAGACTTTCTTGCACAGATGAATCTAAGGCAAATTTCTCATGTCCTTTTCCCATTAGGATGCCTTAATAAGCATGAAGTGAGAGAAATCGCTTTAGAAGCTAATTTGCCTAATGCCTTGCGAAAGGATAGCCAAGGGATCTGCTTCCTTGGAAAGATTGATTATAATCAATTTGTGAAGCAACACTTAGGTACAAAGAAGGGGAAGATAATTGAACTGGAAACAGGAAAGGAACTTGGCGAACACGAGGGATATTGGTTTCATACAATAGGGCAACGAAAAGGATTGAAGCTTAGTGGTGGACCTTGGTTTGTGGTAAAAAAAGATTGTCCTAGGAATGTGCTTTATGTAAGTCGTGGCTATGATCCCCTGACTCAGTATGGCACCAAAATCTATTGCCAAGAGATTGATTTTATTACGGAAAATCTTTTTGCTATTTCCTCTTCACCTTTGCAGATAACCTTTAAAGTACGTCATACACCAGAATTTACTAAAGGAGTACTGCATAAACTTGAAAATGGATATCTCATAGAGAGTGAGAAACCTATCCAAGGAATTGCTCCAGGACAGTTTGCAGTGATCTATGATACCGATTCCCGTTTATGCTTTGGGAGTGGTCCAATAGAGAGAGGAGAGTAACGCTCATCTTGTATTCTATAAGAGGGAAAGCTGAACCTTTTCTGAAAAGAAGAAGAGATACCCTTAAAAAAATAAGGGAAT
>KQ959277.1:238226-311377 GCA_001552775.1 Bacteroidales bacterium KA00251 | reverse complement strand
TCGTTTAAGAACTTCAGGAACTTTCGTTGAAAAGTTCCTGAAGTTTTATTTTAATCTTCCGAAAGATTTTTAGAAATCCTCAAGTAGATTTTCTTGATCGTTCAAGTAGATTTTCTAACCCTAGTCGACAAAAGGAAATAGTTGTAACTTTGTCTTATGAAACTGCACACATGCTATTACCAAAGATTATATGGTACAAAGGCTCTCTTTAGGAGAAGAGGATATGGAGTACACTCACCATTTCTGTATAAGCTTTTCACACAGGTGGTAGCCTCTCCAACTGCTTGTTACTATGCCGAATTACTTTTTAAAAATGAGCCACTAGTAGCTCTCTTTTATCGACTTGGAGTAAGCTATCCACTGCTTGAAGTGAAACTTTCCAAAACGGTACCATTGAACTTTTCTATTGTAGCTGATTTACTAAAACCTCAAATAAAGGTGTCACCAGAAAGGCATCCCTGTGGACCTTTTGCCAAAGACGAAAGGTATTTTTTACAGCTCTTTGGTGAAGGAGAAGAAATTCCTCCTGAGAATGAAATTCCGGCCTATTATATTGCTCTTATTCTTCGAGGACGAGAACCCTCAACTACTCGGGACCAAATCGTAAAGAAAGAAAAAAGGGGGATTGAGATCCCCCTTAAAAGAGCTACTCTTTTTGTCCGAAATCCTCAATTAACGAATTACTTGACTAAGTAGATAATACCTTGTTTTAATTGCTCTATGGAAAACAACAAAACTAATAAAATCAAACTCTATACAAAAACAGGCGATCGTGGTACAACCTCTCTTACAGGAGGTCAAAGAGTGAAAAAGTGTAGTCTTCGACTCAATTGCTACGGCTCTGTGGACGAACTAAACTCCTTCATTGGACTTCTAATGGCTAGACCTCTTACTCCCTTTGAACTGGAAGTGCTACGATCTGTACAAAATAGTCTTTTCGTGGTAGGGGCTTACCTCGCAACGGATGCAAAAGATACTGATTTTAAAGCCAGTTGTAAACTTTCTCCTCTTGCTGTGAGTCGTCTTGAGGAGGCTATTGACAAACTTGATGCACAAGTACCATCGATGACAGGTTTCATATTACCTTCAGGAGGAGAAACGGCAGCCCGTAGCCATGTGGCAAGAACCATATGCCGTAGAGTAGAGAGACTGCTCTTTGCTTTTGACGAGGAAGAGGAGCGTGTTGATCCTTCCATTCTTAAATACCTCAATCGTCTTAGTGATTTTCTCTTTATCTTAGCTCGTGTAGCCAGTGCTCGCGAAGGATATACCGAAGAGCTTTGGACAAAAGAGTAACAAGTTAATTAGTAAAGTCTAAAGATCTTTTGTCATAGAAAAACCTTATTTATGACTAAAAATGGCCAACGCGAAGAGCAGACACTATTTTCCGATGGAGCAATAGAAGTAGGAGGAGCTCGAGTACACAACCTCAAAAATATTTCTGTCTCACTTCCACGACACAAACTCTCCGTAGTTACTGGACTTAGTGGAAGTGGTAAGTCGTCTTTAGTCTTTGATGTGTTACTGGCTGAAGGCCAACGTCGCTATATAGAGACTTTCTCTGCCTATGCTAGAGGCTTTTTATCCTCCAATGAGCGACCAGATGTAGACTATATTGATGGGCTTAGTCCAGTCGTTGCTATTGAGCAAAAGACAGCTTCTCACAACACACGCTCCACAGTAGGTACAGTGACGGAAATTTATGATTTCTTACGGTTACTCTATGCCAGACTTGCCACACCTTACTCCTATGTTACAGGAAAGGTTATGAAGCGTTATAACCAGTCCCAACTTTGTGAGCTAATACTTACAGAGTATGAGGGGAAGGCGGTAGAACTACTTGCCCCCATGGTACGAGATCGGAAAGGACACTATAAAGAACTCTTTGAAACGCTTAGACTTAAAGGCTACCTCAATGTATATATAGATGGCGTAGTAGAACCTCTTAGAAAAGGAATGATGGTAAGTCGCTACAAGCGGCACTATATAGCGGTAATCGTAGACAAACTGGTCGTAAAAAAGGAGCATGCCAAACGAATAGATGATGCAATAAGCCTAATACTCGTACAGGGAGAAGGTATGCTAGATGTAAGAGAAAGAGAAACGGGTACGCTAAGGCATCTCTCGAGTAGACTAATGGATCCTGACTCTGGAATAGCTTATCTAGAACCCTCTCCTGCAACCTTTTCCTTCAATACGGAAAGAGGTTGGTGTCCACTATGCAAAGGTATTGGAAAGGTGGAAAAAGTAAACTATGACAAAGTTATTTCGGATCCCACAAAGCCATTTACGCAAGGAGCAATCTCCATTCTCTCTAAATTCAAAAAAAAGGAACTGACAAAAAGGATCAATGAATATCTCAAAGAAAAGGATATTGATAAAGCTACACCCTTCCAAGAGATTCCCAAAGAAGTTGTAGATGCGCTCTTTTATGGCGATTCATCACTTAGTTTTCTTGATGAACTATATTCTGGAATCACTCCTTATATAGAGAATTATATAGAGGAGTGTTGTGAAGAAAATGACGATAAAAGCCAGTATACAGATCTTATTCATACTGTTGTTTGCCCTGAATGTAGTGGATATCGTCTCAAAAAGGAGGCTCTTAGTTACAAAATAGGAGAGTATAATATCGGACAATTGTCAGAACTTGAGATTTCAAAGCTAGTGGCTCTCTTACCTAAGCTTCGTGAAAGTCTTCCTAAAACAAAGTATGCTGTTGCTGATGAAATTCTTAAAGAGATTCACACACGATTAGATTTCTTACTTGATGTAGGTCTAGATTATCTTACCCTAGGAAGAGCCACAACCTCTCTATCAGGAGGAGAAAGTCAACGTATTCGACTCGCCACACAAATCGGTACAGGATTGGTAGAAGTGCTCTATCTCTTGGATGAGCCTGGTATCGGACTCCATGCAAGAGATACAGAAAGACTCCTTAAATCTCTGAAAAAACTACGAGATGCTGGAAACACCATCGTCGTAGTTGAACATGATAAAGAAACGATGCTTTCTGCGGATTACATAGTAGATCTAGGACCTGGAGCAGGGAGAACAGGAGGAGAGGTCGTCTTTGCTGGCTCGCCACGTGCAATCTCATCTGCACACTCTCTGACAGCTGACTATCTTAATGGAATAAGAAATATTGAAATTCCCTCACTGCGAAGAAAAGGAAGTGGCAAGTATATAGTACTTAAAGGTGCTACAGGAAATAATCTTAAAAATGTAACACTTAAACTGCCACTTGAGACTTTTATTTGCATTACTGGTGTATCTGGAAGTGGCAAGTCTTCTATTATCAATGAGACGCTAGTACCGCAAATTGCGAAAATGCTATACCGTTCAACCAAGGCTCCACTTCCCTTTACGGATATTGAAGGTGTGTCTTATATAGACAAACTCTCTGTGGTGGATCAGTCTCCTATTGGTAGGACACCGCGAAGTAACCCCGCTACTTATACAGGAGTTTTTACTGAAATACGCAATATATTTGTCTCTTTACCAGAAAGTAAGGCAAGGGGCTACAAGCCAGGACGATTCTCTTTTAACGTTTCGGGTGGAAGATGCGAGGCTTGCAAGGGAAATGGCTACCGCACTATCAGCATGCGTTTTCTGCCCGATGTTACTGTTCCTTGTGAGGTGTGCCGAGGAAAACGCTATTCTCGTGAGACTCTTGAGGTAAGATTTAAGGGAAAGTCTATAAGTGATGTTCTTGATATGACGATTAATCAAGCAAGTGAGTTTTTTGCAAATGTGCCAAAAATCAAGAGAAAGCTAGAAACAATGAGAAAGGTAGGATTGGGGTATGTGAAGCTAGGACAGCCTAGTACTACACTTTCAGGAGGAGAAGCACAACGCGTAAAGCTTTCTCAAGAACTTGCCAAACGTGACACTGGAAAAACTCTTTATATCCTAGATGAACCTACTACAGGACTTCATTTTGAAGATATTCGACTTCTACTTGCTATTGTTGATCAATTGGTCGAAAAAGGGAATACAGTAATTATTATTGAACACGACCTAGATGTGATAAAAAGTGCCGATTACCTAATAGACATGGGCCCAGAGGGGGGAGAAAGAGGAGGAGAAATTATTTTTGAAGGTACCCCCGAAGAAATGGCAGAGAAGTGTAAGCGAGGTGCAACAGCTCCTTTTGTTCAAAAAGCTCTCAATTCACACCTATAACTTATTATTTCTTAGACTATTCTTGATGCAAGATATGCTAAAATCTTTGAGAAGTTCGCACGCACGTTCTATTCTAAAGCTTGGATTACCCATAATGATAGGTCAACTTGGAGTAATTCTAGTGGGCTTTATAGACAATATTATGGTAGGGCAGTATGGTACTAATGAACTTGCAGCGGCCTCTTTTGTAAATGGAGTCGTAGGGCTTGCCTATGTGATAGCAATGGGATACACCTATGGTCTAACTCCACTGGTTGCAGGATCCTATGCTCGAGGCGATGGTAAGCTAGGCACATTACTTATGAGTGGACTTGCATCCAGTACAATTGTTGGTCTATTGTTGTCTATGGCCATGGGGATTGTATTGCTCAATTTACGTTGGCTCAATCAACCCGAGGAACTGCTTTCATACATACGACCTTATTTTCTCATTCAACTCATCGGTATTCTACCCGTTATTTTATTCAGTACCTACAAACAACTAGTAGATGGAGTAGAGAAAACAACGATTAGTATGCTCTCAATTATCATCTCAAACTTTATAAATATCCTATTCAATTATTTTCTAATCTTCGGAAAATGTGGGTTTCCAGAGATGGGGCTGATAGGTGCTGGGTTGTCTACTTTATTTTCCCGATTTGTTTGCCTCTTCATCCTTTTCTATGAAGTGCATTTTACACGTTCATTTAAACGGATTTTTCAAAAGATAAAAGAAGGAGAAACCCTAGTGAAAAGTAAGGTGAGTCGCACGACTATGCACCATATTACCAAAATAGGTATGCCCTCTGCTCTGCAGATGGGAGCAGAGTCAAGTGCCTTTAGTATAGCAGTGGTACTAGTGGGGTGGATTGGAAGCGTAGAGCTGGCATCGCACCAAATTGTCAATACACTCAGTACACTAGGCTTTATGATGTTTTATGGGCTGTCTTCTGCTGTAATGATTAAAGTAGGGGCTTATTACGAAATGAAAAAATACGATGAAATTGGCAAAACGGTAAAGGCAGGTATGGCTATTCAATCGCTAATTGTAGTAGCTGTAATGCTCCTAGTCCTCCTTCTACGCTACGAGTTAGCCCGTATATTTACCACTGATCAGAGAGTAATTGAGACCGTGTCGGTGATGGTAATCCCGTTAGCTGTATATCAGTTTGTAGACATGCTACAAATTCTTTTTTCCAATGCTCTGCGAGGTATGAGAGATGTGCGCTTCACGGCTAGAGCTGCTGCTTTTTGTTATCTCATTCTTACTCTTGCCGTAGCCTACCTATTAGGTTTTGTTTGTCATTTCGGTGTAGTGGGAGTGTGGTTTGGTTTTCCTGTAGGATTTGCTACGCTATCCTTATTATTGATTTATCGGTATAAGAAACTAATGGCAACATATAAAGAGTGCCTTAATCTTAAATAGAGGATTTGTGAGAGAAAAGAGGGCTTTTATTTCATGTCGTGCTACTCATTTACTCTGTAATTTCTATATCAGATTGGAAAAATACCTAATAAACTATAGTTGATGAATCAATATATACGATGAAGAATCAACTAAGGAACAAGAATAATAAAGGGATGTCTCTCGATGAAACATCCCTTTATTTATTGGAAGTAAACTTGTCAATTACTTTCTTTTTATCGGCTTTCTTGTTTGTTTTAGTTGTTCAATACGTACTAATGGGGATACATATTCTGGCCAAAACGTCTCCTTTTCTGAAGGTTTAACATAAGCAATTGGATCGCCCTTTGCGACAACAGTTCCTTGAGCAGCCGTCACTTCAACGATTTTTCCAGTAACAAGACTGGTAAGCTCTGTAAGTTGTCCAAAAGAATTTTGTAGGAAGCCGATAGGCTGACCGGTAGCCCATTCTGCACCGACCGCAGGAGCTGAACTCCCTTCAATAGGTTCCACTTCCCACAACACGATACCACGTTCAGGAGCTTCGATAGCAACGGCTCCAGCTCGCATAGCTTTCTTTATTTCGCTATCATCAAAGCCTTTTTTTGCCAACTTCTCAGCTTTAGCTTTAGCTAAATCTTGCTCAAAACGTTCTTTGGCTATGCCACTTTTGAAGTCACGATACTGACGGTCATGCATAGCAAGTTCAAAAAGTTCCTCCTCATCTTGTCCATAATCCCATCCATTTTTATCCATTTCCTTGCGATATTCATCAAGAGCATCTGGATAAAACTGCTGAGGATCATCATCGCTGAACTCAAAGCCCTTTTCTTTTGCCAAGTTTACAATCTCGTCATCAAGCTTACCTGGTAGTTTTCCTGCTTTTCCGAGGATCATATTCCATGTGTTTTGATCAATTGCTTGCCAACGTCCCTTGCCTGTGATTATATTGTACACATTCATCAAGGCAATATTCTTGACGTATTGGCTAAAAGGCGTAACCAAAGGGGGATATCCAACACGTGGCCATACGTAAGCGACTTCATCAAAGAGTTTCACCAGTAGATCATCAATAGAAAGTTCTGCTTCACCATGATTGCGAAGATACATATTGATTCCTGAGTGAACTCCAGCTAAGTCTGCCATCATTGATCCCATCATACCACCAGGCAGACCACAGCCAATCAAGAGAGAGGATTGCTCTTTATTGCTTTCATTGATAAAGAAACCTAGCCACTCATTGATAAACTGTTGTGTTTTTGAGCGAGCAGCCATATAGGCATTCATATTTATAGTGGGAACCTCAAAGCCGGCATCGCTAAGCATTTCTCTTATAGTAATCACATCTGGATGACGTTTCCCCCATGAGAGAGGCTCCATACCGACATCTATTATATCGCAACCTGCTTCACATACTTCTAACACAGAAGCTACAGCAAAGCCTGGCCCCGTGTGACTGTGGTACTGTATAATAATGTCGGGATGTTTTGACTTGATCTGCTTTACAAGACGTCCTAAGAAGTGAGGACGTCCAATACCTGCCATGTCTTTAAGTGCAATTTCGTCTGCACCTGCTTCAATCAAAGTATCTGCAAGCTTAGCATAATACTCAACAGTATGAACAGGAGAGTAGGTGATGCAAAGCGTGGCTTGCGCTATCATACCAGCTTCCTTAGCATATTGTATAGAAGGAATGATATTGCGAGGGTCGTTAAGTCCATCAAATATTCTTGTAATATCAACCCCCTGAGCTTTCTTTACCTTGTAAAAGAGTTTTCTTACATCTCGAGGCACGGGATACATACGAAGCCCATTGAGTGCTCTGTCAAGGAGATGAGTCTTAATCCCAGCTTCGTTGAAGGTTTTTGTAAATGCTCTTACGGCTTCATTGGGGTTATTTCCAGCAAGGAGCTGCACCTGCTCAAAGGCTCCTCCATTTGTTTCTACCCGGCTGAAGCATCCCATCTCTACAATGAGAGGAGCTACCTCTTGAAGTTCCTTTGCGGTGGGTTGAAACTTCCCTGAAGATTGCCACATGTCTCTATACATGAGACTAAACTGTATTTTTCTTTTTGTCGCCATATCAGTTTTCTTGCTCTAAATGGATTTGGTTTGTTCTTAATTTCTACACCGCAAAGTTACCATTTTCTCTGAGATAGGTAGCAAAACCCCTAGCATTCCCTTTGTAGGTAAGGGTATAATGCTAGGGGTCTATATCAACTTTTCCTCTGAGAGGCTTATTGAAGTCATAGCATTCCGTTGGAGTGCTATAGGTTACTTTGTACAGGTGGCTTCTTCAATCGCCTCTTTCTTGAGTTTTTCAATTTCTTCTTTGGGAAGAGCAAGTAATAACTCTAGGCACTGTGCTGCTGAGTATGCCACAGGTGTACCTGGACCAAAGATGGCCATCACTCCAGCTTTATATAGGAAATCGTAGTCTTGTGCCGGAATTACCCCACCAGCTGTAACTAGGATGTCAGGACGTCCTAGTTTTTCAAGCTCTTCAATCACTTTAGGAATAAGGGTTTTATGCCCAGCTGCTAAAGAGCTTACGCCAAGAATATTCACATCGTTTTCTACTGCTTGTCGAGCAGCTTCCTCGGGTGTTTGGAAGAGGGGACCCATATCTACGTCAAAGCCCACATCAGCATATCCAGTCGCTACTACTTTGGCTCCACGATCGTGTCCATCTTGTCCCATCTTGGCCACCATGATACGGGGCTGTCGTCCCTCACGTTCTGCAAAGATCTTTGCTAAATGTGAAGCATAAATGAATTCTTTGTCCACACCAGTTTCTTTTGAATATACACCAGATATTGTACGAATGACAGCTTTGTATCTGCCTACGATCTCTTCACAAGCATCTGATATTTCTCCTAGAGAGGCACGTTTACCAGCAGCTTTTACGGCGAGATCTAGCAAGTTCCCTTTTCCCGTCTTTGCGCACTCTGTAATAGCTTGTAAGGCTACTTTTACCTCTTCTTCATTTCTGTTTTTTCGCAATTCTTCAAGTCGAGCCACTTGCTGCTCTCTTACTGCTGTATTATCAATTTCAAGGATGTCTATAGGAGCTTCTTTTTCTAATCGGTATTTATTGATCCCTATAATTACCTGTTGATTGGAGTCAATGCGAGCTTGAGTCCGTGCAGCAGCTTCTTCAATACGCATTTTAGGAAGCCCACTTTCAATAGCTTTTGCCATTCCTCCCATTTTTTCAATTTCTTGAATATGCTCCCAAGCTCTCTTTACCAATTGGTCTGTAAGACTTTCCACATAGTATGAGCCTCCCCAAGGATCAATTTGTTTTGTCACGAGGGTCTCTTTTTGAATATAGATCTGTGTGTTTCTGGCAATGCGAGCAGAGAAGTCTGTAGGAAGTGCAATGGCTTCATCTAGAGCATTCGTATGTAAAGATTGCGTATGTCCTAGCACAGCGCTCATAGCTTCGATACAGGTTCTTCCTACATTATTGAAAGGGTCTTGCTCTGTAAGTGACCAACCCGAAGTTTGACTATGGGTTCTCAACGCTAGTGATTTTGGATTTTCTGCACCAAAGCTCTTTACAATTTTTGCCCAAAGCATACGAGCTGCCCTCATTTTGGCAATTTCCATAAAGTGATTGACTCCTATTCCCCAAAAAAACGAGAGACGCGGAGCAAACTTATCTACAGGAATTCCAGCATTAATCCCAGCACGAAGGTATTCAATACCATCGCAAAGTGTATATGCCATTTCAATATCTGCTGTAGCTCCAGCTTCTTGCATATGGTAGCCAGAAATGGAGATACTATTAAACTTTGGCATATTTTGCGAAGTGTACTCAAAGATGTCGGCAATGATCCGCATAGAAAACTCAGGAGGGTAGATGTAGGTATTGCGAACCATAAACTCCTTGAGAATATCGTTTTGGATAGTTCCAGCCATCACTTCCAACTCTGCACCTTGTTCTAGTCCAGCATTGATATAGAAGGCCAATATAGGGAGCACAGCTCCATTCATCGTCATAGACACAGACATCTTATCAAGGGGAATCCCATCAAAGAGTACTTTCATGTCTTCTAGTGAGCATATTGAGACACCTGCTTTACCTACATCGCCTACTACTCGAGGATGGTCCGCATCGTAGCCTCGGTGCGTAGGAAGGTCAAAGGCAACTGAAAGTCCCTTCTGACCTGAAGCAAGGTTACGACGATAAAAAGCATTTGACTCTTCTGCCGTGGAAAAACCTGCATATTGTCGTATTGTCCAAGGTCGTAGAGGATACATTGCACTATATGGACCTCGCAGATAGGGAGGAAGTCCTGAAACATAGTCAAGATGCTCCAAGTCATCAACATCTTCGTGGGTATAGACAGATTTTACAGGTATTTGTTCAGGAGTTATCCACTTTGCCTCTTCTGGAGTTGCCTTTTTCTCAGAGAGTGTGAAGGGGGTTTTTATGGAGATAGTTTTATAATTTGGTCTCATTGATAGCGTCTCTATTTGTTAGTGGACAAAAAGAGTGAATTGAAAGATTGGAGTGTTTCAAGGACATCACTCTTTACATGAATGAAATGCTTGAATCCTATTTTTTCAAGTTCCTCGCGACATGCCGGATTCCCTGCAATTACCAATTGGCAATTTCCCGTATCTAGCTTTTTAAGTTCGGGTGCATACTCTGCATACTCCTCGTCACTAGAGCATAGGACAATGATATTGGCATTCTTTTTCAAGGCTTCTTTTACACCTTCTTCTACAGAATCGAAACCAAGGTTATCAATGAGTTTATAGCCTGCACACCCAAAAAAGTTTCCTGCAAACTGACTTCTCGCCAAGCGCATGGCAAGATTGCCAATTGTTAGCATAAATACAATGGGTGGAGTAGTGGTACTATCTGTAGCGAGTCTTAGAGCTTCAAAATCACTTGCACCTCGACTAAAGTTAAGTGCCTCAACATCCTCTTCCTTGCTGTGATCTACAGAGCAACTATGGTGCTTCTTGTTTCCTGGTGTGGCAACTTCTTTTCTTTCAGAAAAGTTGGGAAATTCGTTGGTTCCAAGCAAAGTCTCTTTGCGAAGGGCAACTGCTGTATGTCTCTTGCGATTGGTTTCGTTTACAGTTTGTTGTATTGTTCCAGATTGAATGCCTTTAGCGAAACCTCCTTCTTCCTCTATTGTTAGGAAAATCTCCCATGCTTTTTCAGCAATCTCTTTGGTGAGTGTCTCAATATAATAGGAGCCTGCACCAGGGTCAATTACCTTGTCGAAGTGACTTTCTTCGAGCAATAGCAATTGCTGGTTTCTAGCTATTCTCAATGAGAAATCGTCTGGTATCGCGTAGGTCGTATCAAAGGGTAGTACTGTCATGGAGTCTACTCCTCCAAGAGCTGCACTCATTGCCTCCGTTTGAGTACGAAGTAGATTTACATGGGGGTCGTAGAGGGTCATGTTCCAAGTAGATGTGGTAGCATGTTGGTGAATTTTCGCCACTTCACCTTTGTATTGATCGCCATGAGACGCTATAATTTCGGCCCAAAGCCATCGTGCTGCTCTAAACTTGGCGATTTCCATGAAATAATTGGGACCAATGCCAAAATTGAACTTAAGGCGTTGAGCTATTTCTTCCAAAGAAAAACCTTCTTCGATAAGTGAATCTAGCACATCAGTTGCCCACGAGAGTGCCAATCCCAACTCTTGTGTTATGTAGGATCCTGCATTGCTAAAGTAATGTGCACTTATCATTAGCACCTTCATTTGGGGAAAGTTTCTCGTTGCATGAAGGACTTCCTTGGTTTCTTTGAGCCAATTGGGGGTAATCTTACCTCTTACCAATTCTCTTTTAAAGGGGACATAGTCTATGCTTCCACTTAAAGTCTCTTTATTTATGTAGTATGTATCGCAATATTCCTCTAGTGCGCTGAGCATAGCGACAGCCTTTGAAATACAACAAGAAAAGTTGATCTCAATGGCAGAAAGCTCTATGTCCTTGAGAAGAGTGTTGAGAGATTTAGCACTGATCCAACCGTCTTTCATCTGAAAGCCTAGTGATGTGACCCCTCGATTTAGGATATAGAGGGCTCTCTCATTGGCTTCTTCAGGGCTAGAGGCAAAGATGTCTTCTCTCACAAGCCACTCATTGCTATACCTCGTTGAACGAATGTATGGGAATTCACCAGGAGCAGATTTTGAAGCGGGAAGATCACGAAGGTCTTCTCTTCGATAAAAGGGTTGTACGTTAAAGCCTTCTGGTGATCTCCACACCAACTTCTTATCAAAAGGGGCTCCTTTAAGGTCAGTAGTGATCTTTGCCATCCACTCCTCCTTGGTATTGGGAGGAAAGTCGGCAAAGAAACGTTTTGTATCTTTCATCTGTTCATTTCTTCTTTTTGTGGAGGAAGGCTTTATAGTAGCTCCTTCACTCGATATTGCCTTTTTGTTCTCTTTGTTGTAGCACCCAAGTAGGTTATTACATCTGATAGCCAGAAAAAATCTACAGCTAGGGAAGCCTGCTAAAAAGGATCAAAGTAGCCAAGGAAGTTTTGAGCGATTCTCCATGGACTTTTGCCTTTACTTTTGCATGCTACAACTTGCACTAACTAATAGCAAAGGTAATGAAAGAATAAAGAATAGCGATAGCTTTATAAAAGCTGTTGAGTACAGAATTGAAAGGGTATATTTCCCTGTAAAACTCTTTAGTACCAGTTATAAAAAAACTCAGGAACTTTCGTTTGAAAGTTCCTGAGTTTTTTTCTGAAAGGACTTGAACTTTTGTTGCTTCTTTAGGTACTTTTTAGGGAAGTTCTATTTACTCTTTTTCCATACAAGAAACTGTCATCAACTCGTTCCAACGTGTAGTGTAGCGTGGTGAGCGACTTTCACTCCGACTTATTGTTGCCATTGCAGCCTCTGGTTCAGACGCGGCATTTACAAGTATTTCCTTACCGAATCGAAGACGCAGTAAGTCTAAAGTGCTATCAAAGCTGGCATCTCGTCTTCCTTGTGCCGTTTCAAATAGTCCTATGTGACTCTGTAGGGGAGTAATGGAACTAAAGATTACTCCACCACGTTTGTAGGGAACTCCTTCAATGTAACTAGCCTCAAATAGCTTCTCTAATAGGGGTATAAAAGAGGGTAAATTGGCACTAGGCGACAGAATCGAGGCTTCGGATAGTCTGCCATATCCAGAAAAGTCTTCGTTAAAACGACTGGGTGAGATGAAGAGAGCGACCTTGGAAGCTTCTAGAGATTGCTTACGGAGTTGGGTAGTACACAAGTCTGCAAAAGCTATAAGAGTACGAAATAGCAGTGTCTTATCTGTAATCGGATGAGAAAAGGAACGACTTCGTGTGATACTTTTAGGGGGAATATAGCTTTCTAATGGTATTTGCGGTTTCCCGAGAAGCTCAAGTCGAGTCCGTTCCATAGTTATAGAAAAATTCTTTTTTATCCACTCTCCTCGCAGCTTTGTAAGGTCATAAGCCGTGAGAATACCTTTATCCTCTAATTTGGATCGCTGTTTTCTTCCTATTCCCCATATTTCACTAAGAGGACTTATTTGTAAAGCTTTTATTCTCTTCTCCTCTTTATCAATATAGGCAACACCTTGGTAGCCTGCATATCGTTTGGCAAAGTGCGAGGCTAGCTTAGCAAGAGTTTTAGTAGCGGCAATACCAATACTCACAGGAATTCCCACTCCTTTATAAATTGTCTGTCTTAGTATTTGTGCCTCTTCTAGGGCTGATTGAGGACTATCAATTTCCACAAAGCACTCATCAATAGAGTAGACCTCTTGCTTAGGAAAGCTCTTTCTTATAATAGCCATCACTCGTCTGGAGAGATCGCCATAGAGTTCAATGTTGCTAGATCGTACTGCAATTTTCTCCTTTTTAATTAACTCTTTGATTTTAAAGGCAGGTATTCCCATAGGTATACCAAGAGCCTTTGCTTCGTTAGAGCGTGCTACAACACATCCATCATTATTGGATAGTACTAGTACAGGACGCTTCTCAAGAGAAGGATCAAAAAGACGTTCGCATGATACAAAATAATTGTTACAATCAATAAGCCCTATCATTGAGTTCCCTTTTGTAAGGTAAAAGGGCTTAACCCAACTTGTGAATACAATAAGTCACTACTCCCCAAACGATAAAGTCGTCACAAGGCTCAACCGCGATAGGCTGAAAAGACTTGTTGGCAGGTACTAAATAAAGCTTCCCTTTTTGAATAGAGATTCGTTTGACCGTAAACTCACCATTGATATAGCAAATAGCGACGTCTCCTTCTTTGGGGTCAAGAGAACGGTCTATGACTAAAATATCGTTATCTAAAATGCCAGCATCTTCCATGGAATTACCATCTACACGTGCAAGAAAAGAGGTCTCTGGATGAGGAATAATCACACCATTGAGGTCAATGCCTATATCCGCAAGGTCTTGCGCAGGTGATGGGAAACCAGCCTTTACTCCACTTTCATAAAAGGGTATCTGTCTGGAATTCGATTCTGAAAACGGATAGATAGAGATTTTCATTGCTCTCTATTTTTTAGGAACTGTTTAACTAAACTCCTCACTGTATCACTACAAATTATGAGATCATCGTTTACGACAGTATAATCAAATTGAGGTGCAAATTTTAGCTCATAACCAGCACGTTTCAACCTCTCCTCAATTACGTCTGGGCTGTCCGTTGCACGCTTAATAAGCCTTTCTCTAAGTGTCTCCAGCGATGGAGGAGCAAGAAATATAGCTAGAGTATCACTAGGATACTTTTCTTTCACCACAAGTGCCCCCTCTACGTCAATGTCAAGAAGAAGATTGTAGCCTTCGCCATGAATGCGTTGAAGTTCCCTCTTCAGAGTTCCATAGTAACGTCCTGGATAGACCTCTACATACTCTACAAACTGATCTTGTAAAATCGCTTCTTGAAATTGTTCATCCGTTAGGAAAAAGTAGTGCTGTCCATCTTTCTCTTCTCCTCTAGGCAGACGATTAGTCGCTGAAATGGAAAAACTCAATCTCAGTTCAGGATCTTCTATAATCTTTTCAATGACACTACTTTTTCCAGTACCACTTGGAGCGGAAATGATGATAATACCAGGTTTTGAGTTCATAATACATTGGCGACCTGTTCCTTGATTTGTTCAAGGGCATCTTTCATCTCTACAACGAGGTGTTGCATTTTATGATCATTGCTCTTAGAACCGATTGTATTGATCTCTCTTCCCATTTCTTGAGCGATAAAGCCAAGTTTTTTCCCTATCGTACATTCTATATTTTCTCCTGAAATGGTTTTCAAGAAATACTTGATATGATTGTCAAGTCGCGTCAACTCTTCATTGATGTCAAGTTTTTCAATGTAGTAGATAAGTTCTTGCTCAAGTCGTCCCTTATCAACCTCTATTGAGGGGGAAAGTTCTTCTAGCAGATCCTTTAGCTTAGTTTGAATAACCTCTATCCTTTGAGGCGCTAACTGGGCTACTTGGAGACGTTTTTCCTCAATGGTATCTAAGCATTTAGTAAATGTTAGAGCAAGCATTTTTCCCTCTTGTAAGCGAAACTCATCAAGTTGTTGTAGCGCTTGATGTGTTGCTGTAAGAATAGCATCTTGTTCTTGCTGAGAGGGAGCCTCTATGATATCTGAAATAGGCTTGAGTACTCCTGGAAGAGTAAGGAAGCGAGTCAAAGTTTTGTCAAGAGGGTCGATTTGATACCTTTTGCAAAAATGAGAATAAGCTGTAAAGTATCCATAAAGACGTTTCTCATCGAAATAATTGTCGACCTCTTCTTCAGAATTTTCTGCTATTGGTGTTGTTGTAAGCGTGTAGTCAATTCGACCACGCTGTATAGAGGCTGTGAGCAAGTTGCGGTAGTCCGTTTCAAATTCTCTAAAGCGAAGAGGAAGTCTTGTGGCTATTTCAAGTTGTTTGGCATTGAGGGTTCGTATAGTCACCTCAAAAAGGGTATTGTTATAGATAGAAGAGGCTTTTCCAAAGCCAGTCATTGAAAGAATCATAGCATCATTAAAATTAGAGGTTAGGCGGATTAAGACAGATGAAAGCAACAAGGAAAAGTGTAGGGTGACCTCTCTACGCAAATTCCTTTACTACGATTAGCAGAGAAAGAGCCTTAAACGAGACTGTATAAGTCAACTTACGGCTCTTTCTCTAGATTAATTAATTGTTGCTTATATCATTGAGGGTTAGAGCCCTTTTCCATGGCAGTTTTTATACTTTTTACCACTTCCACATGGGCAAGGATCGTTTCGTCCAATTTTCTTTTCCGCTCTATAGGGTTCGGGTTTAGCTTGACTTGCAGCAGATTGAGAGGCCGATGAGGCAGAAGCAGCTTGCTGTTGTCTTCTAGTATCTTCAAGTACATCATCCTTTTGTGTTCTGTACTTGCTCATATCTGTTCTCTTTTCTGGTGCAGCTTGACGTACTTGCAGTCCTTTCTTGTCTTGTTCTGAACTTTCAGGCATAGGTATACGAGCACGCATCAAAATTGCCGCTGCCTTTTTGTTCATTGCTTCAACCATATTTTTAAATAGATCGTAGCTTTCTATTTTATAGATGAGGAGAGGATCCTTATTTTCATAGCTTGCATTCTGAACGGAGTTGCGTAGCTCGTCCATTTCCCTGAGGTGTTCTTTCCATGCATCGTCAATCGTGTATAGGATAATATTCTTTTCAAGCTCTTTCAGGATAGCTTTTCCCTCGGTTTCATCGGCTTCTACAAGGTTGACGGGTATGTTGTATGTTCTTCTCCCATCTGTAATAGGAACAATGATACGTTCATAAGCAGCTCCATGCTGTACCCGTACATCATGTATGATAGGATGGGCTGTTGTGGCAATTGCTTCACGTCTTCTCTTGTAAGTGGCAAGTACTTCTTCAAATATAAAATCAACGACATCGTCCGATTTTTTCTTTCTGAAGTCTGTTTCATCAAGAGTGGTCTCTATTGCAATTGTGGAAAGTAACTCTTCTTTGAGAGCTTGATAATCATCAGCTTCCTTGTTCCTTAAAACAATTTGCTCTGTTACACTGAAAAGAGTATTGAGAGAGTCTGTGCCAATTCGTTCTCCCATAAGTGCATGACGTCTTCTGCTATAGATCACTTCACGCTGAGAGTTCATCACATCATCATACTCAAGAAGCCTTTTACGTATGCCAAAGTTGTTTTCTTCTACTTTCTTTTGAGCACGCTCTACATTTTTAGAGAGAGCCTTTGCTTCCAGCATATCATCCTCTTTGTAACCAAGTCTATCCATCAGCGAAGCAATACGATCGCCTCCGAAAAGTCTCATAAGGTGGTCTTCAAGGGAGATGTAAAAAACAGAAGAACCAGGGTCTCCTTGTCGTCCAGCACGTCCGCGGAGCTGACGGTCTACACGGCGAGACTCATGACGCTCTGTACCAATAATGGCAAGCCCTCCAGCAGCTTTCACTTCTGGACTTAGCTTAATGTCAGTCCCACGACCTGCCATATTAGTAGCGATCGTAACAGTTCCTGTCTGTCCTGCTTGTGCTACAATGTCCGCCTCTTTATGGTGTAGTTTTGCATTAAGCACGTTGTGCGGAATCTTGCGAAGCTCAAGCATTCGACTTAGCAGTTCACTGATTTCCACAGAAGTGGTTCCTACGAGTACAGGTCTACCTTTCTTGATAAGACTGTCAATCTCTTCTATCACAGCTTTGTACTTAGCTTTAGCTGTTTTATAGATTCGATCATTGTAGTCGTTTCTTATTATAGGTTTATTAGTGGGGATTACTACGACATCAAGCTTATAAATATCCCAAAACTCACTGGCTTCTGTTTCAGCAGTACCTGTCATACCTGCAAGTTTATGGTACATTCTAAAGTAGTTCTGGAGCGTAATGGTTGCAAATGTTTGGGTAGCGGCTTCTACTTTCACACGCTCTTTAGCTTCAATTGCTTGGTGCAGTCCGTCGCTGTATCGTCTTCCATCCATAATACGCCCAGTCTGCTCATCAACGATTAGTACCTTATTGTCCATAACCACGTACTCATCGTCCTTGTCAAAAAGGGTATAGGCTTTGAGTAGCTGATTGATCGTATGCAATCGTTCACTCTTTACAGAATAATCGGTGATTAACGCATCACGTTTATCTTCTTTTTCTGTATTGGAAATTGCTTGATTTTCAAGGTCAGCAAGCTGTGAGGCGATATCTGGCAGGATAAAAAACGAAGGATCGTCAGTACCTCTAGTCAGTAGGTCAATTCCTTTGTCTGTAAGGTCTATACTATTGACTTTTTCATCAATAACAAAATATAGAGGGTCTGTAACAATATGCATTTGGCGCATATTCTCCTGCATATAAATCTCCTCTGTCTTAAGCATTGCAACCTTTACCCCAGGCTCACTGAGATACTTGATCAACGCTTTATTTTTAGGCAAGCCTTTGAAAGAACGGTAGAGAAGAAGTGCTCCTTCCTCCTGTTCTTTCTTATCTTCAGAAGCCATCTTCTTTTTGGCATCAATGAGAAGTTGCTGACAAAGCTTCTTTTGAGCATCAATGACTACTTCGACATTTCCAATGTATTCTTCAAAGAGTTGATCGTCTCCTCGCGGAGTTGGTCCAGATATAATCAATGGCGTACGAGCATCGTCTATGAGTACCGAGTCTACTTCATCGACAATGGCATAGTTGTGCTTCCTTTGTACAAGATCCTTAGGCGAAGTGGCCATATTATCTCTCAAGTAGTCAAAGCCAAATTCATTGTTGGTACCGAAAGTGATGTCTGCATTGTATGCCTTTCGTCTCCCTTCACTATTTGGTTTATGCTTATCTATGCAGTCTACAGAAAGCCCATGGAAAAGATAAAGAGGCCCCATCCATTCGCTATCTCGCTTGGAGAGGTAGTCGTTTACTGTAACGACATGAACGCCACGACCAGTAAGTGCATTAAGAAAAACGGGTAGGGTAGCGACAAGAGTTTTCCCTTCCCCTGTAGCCATCTCAGCTATTTTTCCTTTATGGAGAACTACACCACCGATGAGCTGCACATCATAGTGCACCATATCCCATACCGTTTCATTTCCACCAGCTTCCCAATGGTTTTTATAGATTGCCTTATCGCCTTCTATAGTTACGAACCCTTGTTGAGTGGCTAGTTGTTTATCGAAATCATTAGCGGTTACCTCGACTTCTTCATTATCCTTGAATCTTCGAGCAGTATCCTTCATGATCGCAAAAGCTTCAGGAAGGATCTCGTCAAGTATCACTTCGTTTTTTTCAAGGATATCATTTTCAAGTTTGTCTATTCGAGCCCATACCTCTTCTCTCTTGTCAAGGTCGAGTTGCTCAATAGTTCCGCGGAGATGATCAATTTCATTTTGTTCAGCAACCACATTTTTAGCGATTTTTTCCTTAAGAGCTGTGGTGTGTGCGCGCAACTCATCATTTGATAGTTGCTGTATAGAGGGATAGATTTCCTTTATTTTTTTTATGAAAGGCTCTACCTCTCGAAGGTCTCTTTGAGACTTGTTACCAAAGAGTTTACCTAGAAAACTGGTTAATGACATATTGTTTTAAATAGAGTATGCTATGGTTTTTCTTCAAAGGTTTGGATAAGCTTTTCTTTTCGCCACGTACAAATATACTGGGTTTACAGAAAAGAGCTAGTAGGAAGAAGTGTAAAACACCTCATCAAGTGGAAGTCCTCCAGATTCGCTCGGCGGACGAATATGAAATAGGTATGCCCATGTAGCCCCCCACGAAGCAATATCCACAGGCCGACAAACAACCTTACCAACAAGTTTAGGATGGCGTAGTACCATAAAACTATATGAAGGTTGTAGAAAGTTTGTAAGACTTTCTTTTACTCGAGAATGAAGTGTGCTGTTTGCAGGTGATTTTTGTGAAATAAAAAAGAGATCAGCATTAGAAGATGCAGGAAGAGAGTGGAGCAATTGCTCTCTAGAGCGATCTGGTACATAGAGAGTTGAGTGGCCAAGAGGGTAGGCTCTCTTCACTTCGCTCATCTCCTCCATTAATGTAGCAACACGCTGACGTATTTCAAAAAGAGAGTAGGCTTTGCTTTCTATGAATGATTGATCAAGATAAAGATAAGGCTCTTCTACCTTTGTCACCCAGTTACCTTTTCCGTAGAGTGCAGATAGGTATAGGTTGACAAGAGCTCGAATCCTATCATACAAGTTCTTCTCCGATGGAGAGGCTGTATACTTCCCAACAGATGTCGCAAAAGGTCCTTTCTGAAGAGGAAGAGCTACCAAGGAAGTGGCGACATTTGAAGCTCCTAGAGTTTTCTCTGCTTTGTCAACAATCGTCGCTATTGCTTTATCTATACGTGAGTAGGCATCTATAGTTTCGGGCGAGTATGGAGAAAAATCAGTATCCTCACCGCTTACATTACAATTCAGGACAATGTGCAAGACGGCTGGTTGCTCTTTAGACTCCTTTTGGATTCGTTCTATAAGTGCTTCAGATAAGGTAGCTACGGCGTCATTGGCAAGTGCACTTCTTTTGAATAAGATACTTTTTTGATATCCTTTAAGTGTATGACGAAACCTTTGTGCGGGCTTTCCTCCGTAATATGGCAACAATACTGTTTTGTAGTTGCCCATAGGTGTCCATATTACTTCTTTGTCTGCCAAATGGCTAGGCTGAAGTATTGAGGATCTCTCTTTTTTCCATGCATAGAGTATAGAAGAGGCATCGGGATAATAAGAACTTGAGCACCATTGCCCACTTCTATCATCAATCCAGAAGGCTGCAGAGGTTCTTCTTCCTCCCACAGTTATGGCATTCTCCGCAATGGATGCGACACTATATACTATACTTTTCCCTTCAGTGATAACTCTCAATACATCAGAGAATGTCTGATACTGAAGATTGGATGCAGAAAGACGATCCGCTGTGTATACTCCTCTTGAATTAGAGTCTTGGAGTAAGGAAAGAAGATCTGTGCCAAGTCCTACTCCGTGAGAAGAAGGAAAGGATCCAGAAGCTAAGGTCGCAAGTGCTGAAGATGCATTGGGAGCTACAATATTCCACTCAACTTTTGGGTATAAAACACCTTGTTTGAAAAGTCTCTCTATTCCCTTCCCTTGAGAGACGAAAGCAGGAGAATAGCTGTTGACCAAGTCAAGTTGCATACCCTCAACATAGAAGCATAGAAGCAATCTGGGCACCTCTGCAGCATAGGTTGCACCACTCACACAAGAGAGGGTGAGCAGAAGCGACAAGAGTTTACTTATCTTCAGTGGGAATTTTCTTAGCATTTGCAACCTGTTTTTTTTCTAGTTGGGGAGCATATTATCACCTCTCTTTATTGAGGAGTGCAATTCCCTCTTTTCCTGATTTTTTTGATATTCGTTAAAATGAAAGCCCCCGAATAGCGAAGGGAAATGGACATGCTTGCCATACTTAAGAAGAGGGTACACGGACTAAACACTTGACTAGAGATCCAAGCTACCAATAAGATAAATAGAATCTGTACTAGTATATTGAGAAGGTGATAGAGGTGACCAAATAGATTTTTCCTTATCCACAACGTAGGAATTGACACCAGCAAATAGAGTGGATGATAAACCATAATGTTGAAATTAGGATAGACAAGGGGATGAAGCGAAAAAAAAGATAGATAAAAGACCAAGCAACCTGCTAATCCCATCGCAGCTAGAAAAAGAGTGGACCAAATCCTAAACCAAAGACAATTTCTCTTGGGATAGTAACATGTAAACTCTGTAATTATAAATATTGCTAGCGTCACAAAGAAAGGGAGTAAAAAGAACGAGACCTTGGGAAGTGATTTTTGCTCTACGTATGATGGATATACCGTTTGCTCCCCTGCAAGATTCCTTTCTTGTCCATTGGAAGAAACAATCTTGATACCCTTTACGAGCTCATTGGCATAGAGCGGTAAAAAAAGTTGATCCTCCGCGCCGATCTCTTTGTCAGCAGGCTTCCCGAGTACAACGTCTGTACCAAATTCCAACCAAGGCCTCCCTTTTGCAAATTGATCCACCATCTTTCGACGTGTTGTCAGTAGTACATCAGGATATACAAGTTGTCCCTCAACCGCTTGTTTTAAAAGTTCAAAAGGGCGAGTAGAGCAGTTATCAAAAACAAAATTGTAAAGGTAGTAAGGATCCTGGAGGTTATCTTCAAGTAACTTGCATAGCCTTTCCTTCTCTACAGGAGAGAGGTTGAGCTCAGTTTCATAAACTTTTGATCCCTCCGATAGATATTGTGTGATAAAGAGTTCTGTATCTTGAACCCCTAGCATATAGTCTGTGGTGTTTCCTTTAATGAACTTACCTATAAAATTGGGTGCATCAAAGTCAAATATTCCCCAGTTATACACTTCATCAATTCCTTCTTCTTTATCTTGTAAACGTAAAGCGACATGACCATAGATAGTGTATACATAATCTGGTAAGCCTCCCGTTACAATCAACGAAAACTCTTTGCTTTCAAAAGGATTTCTTTCAGGAGAAGTCGTTCCTCTTTCTAGTAAAGGTTCGTTTATTGCCTTGATTGGCAAGACAAAGAGCAAAGAAAAAAAGAAGAGACCTAAAAAGTAAAAGGCTCTTCTCTGTGGTGAGCTCAGGACATTATCTTTCATATTACAAAAGTAATGAAAAATCCCTTATGAAGCCATCGTGTACAACAAGGCATTGGGCTTGTCTTTTCATCTTTTTAGGAATGGCTCTTGAAGTCTAAAATAGTATATGTAGAGTGTAAACTATACAACTCATTGTAGTAGTATAGACTCTGGATTCTCATTTTTCTTCGTATATAATGTACTTTGCTCTTAGTTTTTTATAAGAGTCTAAACCTGTTTTCCAAGACTCTTCTATAGAAGCTACACTTTTCCCTTGTTCAATATCAAGCAGGGTTTTCTTGTTACCAATCAGTAATTCAAAAGTTCTTCTGCGATCCACAAGCGAGTACCCTAAGCTCTTTGCCAAATAGTGATACCTTATAAAGATTGACAAGTCGAACCCGCCCTGGGGTAATGCTACAGAAAAATCCTCTCCATAACAAACTTTTTTATTATGCTTAGGATTGTAGGCTCCTTTTCTGGAAAGTGGTTTAAAACTATATTTTCCCCACCGCTTGTCTGGGTAACCCAGCATTGTAAAAGGATTCTCAGTTCCCCTTCCTACACTAAGAATCGTAGCTTCGAAAAGGCGTAGAGAAGGGTAGAGCCTAATAGCATCGTTGCTTCTTAAATTGGGACTTGGAGGTACTGGAAGCGAATAGTAATCGCCATGTCTCCATCCTTCAATAGGAATTACTACTAGGTTACAAGACCCTCCTTTGACCTTTAACCAGCGCTCGCCATTGATCATTAATGCAAGTTCACCTACTGTCAATCCATGAAGTAGCGGAATAGGGTGCATACCAATAAAAGACTGACAATCCATTTCAAGAATCGGTCCCGCAACGAAATCATTGGGGTTAGGACGATCAAGTACGATGAAAGGAACATCGTGCTCTGCGGCGGCTTCCATGGCATAGTGCATCGTACTTATATAGGTGTAAAATCGAGTTCCTACATCTTGTAAATCAAAAAGTAACACATCAACATCATGAAGATCTGCAGATGAGGGTTTCTTTTTATTGCCGTAGAGAGAGATAATTGGTAGCCCTGTAACCTTATCTATTGAAGATAATACACTGGCTCCAGCATCTTCATCACCCCTAAATCCATGCTCTGGTGAGAAGAGCTTAACCACATTAACTCCCTGACGAAGTAAAAACTCAGGTAGCAACTCTCCGTTCCCTACAGTAGAAGTTTGGTTCCCAATAATAGCAATGCGTTTACCCTTAATCAAAGGTAGGAGAAGATCGCTTCTTTCTGCTCCCACATGCACTTCTGAACTGTCATTTTGGGAATAAACAAAAGGAGAAAAGGAAAAGGAAATAAAAAGCCCTAAACTCAAAAGGAATAAAATCCTTTTAAGTTTAGGGAATAGATATAGAATCATTTGTATTCTAGCCTGTAGGTTTTATTATTTCCCCTCTTGAGCTACTCGCCTTTGATCTGCAAGGAAAGCTTCCAGTCCACTATCCGTGAGTGGATGCTTAAGAAGACCTTTTATAGCAGCAAGAGGACAAGTAGCAATGTCGGCATTCACTTCCATAGCTTCAATAATATGGCGTGTGTGACGAATACTTGCTGCTATCACCTCTGTGGCGAAGCCGTACGTTTCAAACGTCTCTACAATATCGCTAACCAACTGAATACCATCTCCACTAATATCATCAATTCTTCCCACAAAAGGAGATACATAGGTGGCACCTGCTTTAGCCGCAAGTACAGCTTGTCCTACGTTGAAGATAAGTGTGCAGTTTGTATCAATGTCTTCTTGACTCAAGGCACGGATAGCTTTGATACCATTGAGTGTTGCAGGCACCTTTACGACAATGTTTTTATGAATTGAAGCAAGTTGACGCCCCTCTTCAATCATTTCATCAAGATCTGTACTCATCACTTCGGCACTGATAGGACCGTCAACAATTTCACAGATCTTTTTGTAATGTTCACGACACGCTTCCGCACCGAAGATGCCTTCTCTTGCCATTAGTGAGGGATTTGTAGTAACCCCATCCAATACACCCAAATCATTTGCTTCTTCGATTTGGGCTAGGTTTGCTGTATCAACAAAAAATTTCATAGGATATGATGATTGTATAGATATATTGCTATTGCTTATAAAGCAAAGATGCTCTCTAGTAATTCTCTGGTGTTGCTTCGCTTGACGTCAGTAAACGATCGCGATTAATAAAATACTCATCTTCAAACCATGAAGCATAAATAGGGTAGTTGTGAGCTGTTTTCAAGCTACTTCGCTGAACTTCTTCTTGGGAAAGGTCTCTAATCTTCTTTGCAGGTACCCCTGCCCACAGCGTATAAGGCTCAATCTTTGTGCCTTTAGTTACAACAGCTCCAGCAGCGACTATTGCTCCTTCTCCTACCTCAGCATAGTCCATAATTACTGCACCCATACCGATAAGTGCATATTTCCCCACTTGAGCTCCATGAAGGATTGCTCCATGACCTATAGAGACATAGTCATCAATGCACACAGTGGAGGCCTTATATAGCGTATGGAGTACTGCTCCATCTTGTATGTTCACGCCATTTCCAATGCGAATGCCATTTACGTCCCCGCGAATGACAGCATTAAACCAAACACTACAATGGTCTCCTAATATCACATCGCCCACGACGCAAGCACCTTCAGCCAGAAAGACATTCTTCCCTATCTGCGGAGTACAGCCTCTTAAAGAGATGATTTTTCCCATAGTCGTTCGTTAGTTTATTGGAAGAGAAGTAGCTACTACATCCTTCTTTAGGGGATAGGGTAGTAGCCCTTCTCTTTCCCTCTTTAGAGTGGCATTGTTTTTTTCTTGAGCCAATTTGCTTCCCTTTCTTCAAGAAGAGGAGACAATTCTCTATAAACTAGTGCTTGATATTCATTGTACCATGTAATCTCTTTCTCGGTGAGAAGGCTCTTATCAACCAGTCGGTTATCTAAGAAGCATAGGGTTACCGTCTCCAAACCAAGAAACTTTCCAAATTCAGTTTGACACTTTTCTATTGTGAGCACTAAGTTCTCTATTCGAATACCCCACTTGTTTGCTCTATATAGACCTGGCTCATTACTTGTAAAAGTATTTATAGCCATAGGTGTGGGATTATTATCTGTACGGAAGTTTTGAGGTCCTTCATGGACATTAAGCGCAACGCCTACTCCATGACCAGTACCATGTCCAAAAGAAAGACC
Source organism: Bacteroidales bacterium KA00251 (assembly GCA_001552775.1). Lineage (GTDB taxonomy): Bacteria > Bacteroidota > Bacteroidia > Bacteroidales > Porphyromonadaceae > Porphyromonas. Next base: position 286,048 of record KQ959277.1, on the reverse strand, counting down.
TTGATCCCAAAGAGCTTTTCTTGCAAGAATATCAAGTTGATTTCCTCGCGTTCCCTCTGGGAACTGTGCCGTCGCCAGAGATATATGTCCCTTTAAAACGAGGGTATAGTCCTTCTTCAAGTTGGGATCCGGCTCTTCATTACCAAGCGCAATTGTGCGTGTGATATCAGTAGTACCATATTTGTACTGACCACCACTATCTAAAAGAAGCACACCTTTATTTTCTATGGTATAGGAAGATTCTGGTGTAGCATGATAATGCACAATAGCACCATGTCCATTATAACCACAAATTGTGCTGAAGCTATCCCCTATGAAGTCTGGATTCTTAGCTCTAAAAGAATTGAGAATTCCCTCTATTTCATATTCTGTGGGAGTTTCACCTTTATGCAAAGCTTCTTCAAACCACATGAAAAAGCGCGTCAATGCAACTCCATCGGCATGCATCGCTTTGTGAATGCACGCTATCTCTGTTTTATTTTTATAGCTCTTCTGTAATGAAACGATAGAGAAGCCCTCAACAATTGCCACATGCGTTGGAATACTTCGATATAGCGTGCCATTAATCTTGTTTTTATCAACAAATAGACGAACGCTAGGTCCTAAATTGCTGATATAGGACACAACTTCCTCATAAGGTTTTACTTTCACCCCGTTTTCCTTTAAGGTCTTTTGAAGTGCTGCCGGTACCTTTTCTGCAAACGTAAATAGCACAGCCTCATCTTGGGTAATAATGCCATAGCCTACCCCTACAGGGTTATAGTCTACATCATTGCTTCGAATGTTAAATGCCCAGCAAACTTCATCAAGTGTTACCATTATGGTAGCATTAGCTCCTTTTTTTGTGAGTTCTTTTCGCAGTCTTTCGACTCGATCTTTTGTGGATTCTCCTGAGTACTCTACAGGTTGTTCTCTAAAGGGGTTTCGAGGAATAGCAGGACGATCTTCCCAAACATTTTGGAGAAGGTCGTACTGGGTGTTGAGATTCAATTCAAATGCTTGAAGTCGCTTACCTAGAGTCTCAATAGAGGATTGACTTACACAAGTACCATCAAGTCCCACAACTTCACCTTTCTTTAACTCCTCCGTAAGGAATTCTTCAAAAGTTGGAAATCCAGCGACATCCTCTTTGTATAGAGTAATAGGAGTTCCCTCAAGCTGCTGTGTCGCCTGAAGAAAGTATCTTGAATCGGTCCATAGCCCCGCCTTGTTTTGAGTCACGACTACTTTACCGGCACTACCATTAAAGCCTGAGATCCACTCTCTGCCCTTCCAGCAGGCTGGTGTATATTCACCTAAGTGACCATCTTCGCTATATATAATATAGGCATCAATGGATCTCTCTTTCATAGCATTTCGTAAGGCCGAAACGCGTTGTTCAATCGTTTGTTGCTTTTTCATATCTATGTTTTTATTTTTATTTTCACAAAATAGACCTTCAAAGAGGATTAGTCTAACTGTATAACGTTTGATGCTCAGGCCGGAGTAAGTCCATCACACCCTTTACAGGGGTAAATAAACTTTTGGGAACCTCTACAAAAATAGTATTCCATCGATCCATTGATCCATTCCAAAGGCCAGGGTGCTCAAGCGAGGTAATCTCCTTACCTTCATAGCTTTTCTTTGTGAGAAAAGCTAGGTTGCTATTCACATAATCCTTAAGATTAAAGCGGTTGCCAGAATAGCCCGTCAAGCTACATGCAAGAAGAACTGGATTGAAATAAGCTCCAGAAGAAAAAACCTCTTGTGAAGCTTCGTCTTGACTAAATTGAGAGCTTTCTAGTATTTGAAGGGACGTGGTACCTCCAGCCTCTTTTACCACAAAAGGTCCACCTCCTGGTTCACCTTCGTTATGCACCATTGCACACACACGCAATGGTCTGTTTAGCTTAGCAAAGATACGCTCTAAGGTTTCTTTATCTCCGACTAACTCATTTGGAGAAAGTTCAATACAGAAGACCTCACGAAGGAAACTAAGCATCTCTTCTGTTAAAGATCGTGACGTACGACCAGAATCAATTCGCTCGAGATAAGAAAACACCTTCTCCTGCACAGCAAGAAGGATTCCTCCAAGGAGTTTGGTGTATGTGATCGTATTGCCCTTTAAGAAGTCAGGAGATACATTATCTATATTCTTTATCAATACGATGTCCGACTTAAGCTCCATAAGGTTTTTAAGCAAGGCCCCATGACCTCCAGGACGAAGTAACAGCGTACCATCTGTCTTGCGAAATAGATTTCCCTGATTATCAAGAGACAAAGTGTCTGTTGAAGAACTCTGTTCACTATAAGACACCTCAAAATATACTCCAAGTTCATCCTCCAAGTACTCCTTATGTCGGTCAATATGACCTATAAATGCTTCTCTTTTATCCGAAGGAATTGTAAAATGCACTTGCACTTTTCCATCTATACCTTTACAAGTGAGTGCTCCTTCAACGAGATGTTCGAGAGCAGCAGTGCGGATTTCTCCATTGGGATAGCTGTGAAATGGGATCAATCCTTTCGGTAGATGAGCATAATCAAGTCCATAAGAGGTAAGAAGGTTCTGAATAATAGTGGAATATTTACCCGAATTTAAGAGACGCGAAATACTCGTCCATTCGTTGCGAAGGCAGGTTTCATTGAGCTCTTTATAAAAAGCAAAAGCACCAATATGGTCAAAAAACTGTTTTTGGACTGCAGTAAGATCATCTACTGTATAAGAGACCTTCTTGTCAAGCAGAGAAAAAAAATCTCTAAACATACGTGATGCAGCACCAGAAGCCGGTACAAATTTGCAAATGGATGCATGATCACTCTCGCGATAGCTATCCCATTTTTCGAGATAGCTGCCCATTTCGCTCTCTGATACCTTCATTATTCCATATTCAAGCGAAGCTGCCTTTACTACTGAAGGATAAAAAGCTCCTTTTTGTAGAATACCGTATTGCCTATTGGCCTCTTCAAGCGTAATACCACAATGCTCTAAATACGTTATATCACTCTCGGTGAAAGGGGCTATCATGTTAGGCATATTAATATCTTTCTATCTATTTTTCAAAGGTACAACATTTATTTGCTAATTAGGGAGAGTAGGGTACTTCTAATCGAAATAACAAACCGACAAAATGTCACAGGTGTAATTTAAATTCTCAATTCAAAATTAAAAACATTAATCACGTAGATGCTTAAGGAGAATTCACCTTTAAAAACCCCGTTATGCTAAAGGTGCAGTTTTCAATCATAACTAATAAATAAGACTAATTCTTAAAGTAGAAATCTAGATTCGCAACGCTAAACAATAAGCCTACAACCAATATGACAGTTAATAATTACCAAGTGCAATATACTATAAATCAGAATGTTATATTCTTTATTTTCAGCTAAATTGACGGAATGTACCTGGATTCCACCTTATATCTCCCCATAATGCTAGGTCATCGCCCTTTTATTTTAAACCTATCTACTTATAATCAGCAGGTTAATATCAAAAAATTAGAAAGCAATAATGTGTATAAGTCCGTATATAAGCTGAGACATATTGGTAATGAACTCTCTTATTTTATTTATTGAAAAATATTCTCCTTGTTGATTCTCGTTTTGCATTTCAAAAGTACAATTCTTTTCGTACATTTGTATTGCACAATGTGAAATTAAAATTATAACGGACAAAATGTCAGGATTTATGCAAATTGATACTGAGGAGATCAGAAAAAGGATACTCTTTATGATGGAAAAACTGAACCTTAACGCAGCTTCTTTTGCAGATCAAGCAGAAATCACACGCTCGGTTATTTCCAATATCATTAATCAAAAAAGTAACGTTACCATCGAAACGATAAACAAGATACTCTCCACGTATTCATCATGGAGTGAAGCTTGGTTACTTTTTGGAATCGGCTCGCCACTGAGTAGTGACTCTTCACAAGAGCCATCAAAAATTGACCTACAAGAAGGAGCCTCTCTATTCAATACAGAATTCTCTGAGCCCTCACAACGCACTACAAGTGGCTCTACAATTAGCAAAGATGAGATTATTGAAGTAGTTAAAGCCTCTTATTTGGCGATAAAAGAAAACGACAAGACAAGTGAGCGAGAAATTCAGGAAATAAAGGTGTTTTTCTCCGATGGTAGTTTTGAAACGTATAGGAAGATATAATATAATTGCAACTCATTCCAATAATAGATACTTATATAAGTGTATTAGTATTGCATCAACTCAACTTTCACCATCTTCTGAGTACTCATAAGACTCCAACAGAGATCAAGTCAAAAAAACTACTCAAGAAATTAGTCTCTTCACAACACTGCGAAGAGACTTTCTTATTTATAAAGAGTATTTGAATGGAGAGGAGTCAATAGGATTCAAATAAAAGATCAAGAACTTTTAACTAGAAAGTTCTTGAAGATTTATCTATTAGATGTATTATGTTTAGTTGAGTATAATCAAAAACAGAAATAGCACTTGGGAATACCAATTTTAGTGAGAATACCAATTTTAGCGAGAATACCAATTTTAGTGAGAATACCAATTAAAAAGGTCTCCATAGAAACCGACACAATGGCATTATAGAATCAAGTCTTTTTGTTGGAATTTGAGAGTTTGTAGGGATCTGTAGATAAACATTATAGTTAATACATTATATCCACAATATCATCATATATAACAAAAGCTTATTTCTGTAGAAAATGCTTTTTGATGATTCGGTGAAATTAATCTCTTTATAACCAATCCAATGCCATCCGTCAGTCTAGTAGCATAAAAGCTTTTATGAGAAAGAGAGTTAACTCTCTTTTAAGCACATATTTATACTAAGCTAGACTTATCCCACACAAGTTCATGGGGGGGGAAAAAAACTAGACCTATTCGCTTGTTCTCTTTTCAACGAGTTGTTTTGTAGACAACATACCACAGGCTGCATCAATATCTTCTCCTCGAGATTGCCTTATCGTGACATTTACAGCATTTGCGACCAAAGCATTAAAGAACGCTTGTAGTTGCTTATCATTCGTCTCGGGGAGATCTACTAAAGGGATTTTATGGTATCGTATAAGGTTGAGTCTACAAGAAGGGAAATTCCTTGCAATTTTTATCAAAGCTTGTAAATGAGTAGGTGTATCGTTAAAGCCACTAAATACTATGTACTCAAAGGTAATACGTCTCTGTTTGGTAAAATCGTACTTTTGAAGCAATTTTATCAGTTCATTTATTGGCATTGCCTTCTCTGCGGGCATTAAATTTGCTCGTTCATAAGGAATGGGATTATGCAAACTGATAGCTAAATGACACTGACACTCCTCAAGAAAGCGCTGTATACCATGATTGATCCCTACGGTGCTGACCGTTATACGTTTGGGACTCATAGCTAGAGTATTAGGATCAGTAAGAAGTTGAATTGTTTGTAACACATTGTCTATATTGTCCATCGGCTCTCCCATTCCCATAAAGACAATGTTGGAGACTTTCTCCCATATAGGTAAGGAAAGACACTGATTGAGTATCTGGGCTGAGGTAAGATTGCCTCGAAATCCCTGTTTGCCTGTCATGCAGAAGTAGCAATTCATCTTGCATCCTACTTGAGACGAGATGCAAAGTGTATTTCGCTCCCCCTCTGGAATTAAAACCGTTTCTACAAACTTTCCTTCACCTACCTCAAAAAGATACTTACGGGTACCATCAATAGATATTGCCTCTTTAATAGGAGCATATAGACCTACATCAGCTCGTTTTGATAGGATTTCTCTATGTTTGAGCGAAATGTTGCTCATCAAGTCAAAAGACGTCGCTCTCTTATGATAAATCCAATCAGCAAGTTGGCTACCTGTATAGGCAGGCATTCCCCATGATACTGCTAATGCTTTTAACTCCTTAGGGCTTTTTCCCAAGAGGATGACCTTATCACCACACTCCTCCACTCTTTTTTCCATGATATCCCCACACTTTAGGCTTTACTCTACAAGTTCAAAGTCGATCAAGCGTCGTATTTTGTCCACATCCGCAACACGGATTCGTAAAGGTTGCCCCAATACATATTTTCTTCTGTAGCGGCTTCCTACGAGACAATAGTTATCTTCATCAAACCTATAATAGTCATCCTCAAGAAGACGAATTGGCAATAATCCTTCGCAACCAGAATGCTTGAGTGTAACGTAAAGTCCCCACTCGGTAACCCCAGTGATATAGCCATCAAAGACTTTGTTTTTTTGATTTTCAAGATACTCAGCTTGCTTGTATTTCACAGAGGCGCGATCAGCATTGTCGGCTACTCGCTCACGCTCAGAGCAATGCATACATTTTTCTTCCAACTCCTCCTCCTTTACACTTTCCTCTTTTTCAAAAAGGTATCTTGTCAGCAATCGATGTACCATTATATCGGGATAACGTCGAATAGGTGAAGTAAAATGGGTGTAGAAAGGAAATGCTAAACCGTAGTGCCCAATATTTTGTGTGGAGTACTCCGCTCTTGCCATAGCACGAAGAAGTAGCATAGAAACTACACTCTCAAAGGGTGTATTTTGGCTTTGATCAAAGAGTCTATTGATTTCCTTAGTAGTGATTTTGCCTTCTTTTCTAGAAGATGAGTTTACTTTTATAATCTTGCTCTTTTGCAGAAAATCTTTAGCGGAAGACAATTTTTCAGGATCAGGATCGGCATGGATACGATAGACAAAGCTTTTTGGGGTATCGCTAGGCGTTTTCTTCTTACCGATCAGCTCTGCTACTGTTTTATTGGCTAGTAGCATAAACTCTTCGATCAGCTCATGAGCAGTTCCATGCTCTTCAGGAGTCACGTCTATAGGGAATCCTTTATCATCTAATACAAAGCGTAGTTCTTGACTTTCAAAACGAACACCACCCTTTTCAAAACGTCTTTTTCTTAGCATCTGGGCTAAATAATGTAAGAGGACAATCTCTTCTGCCCTATCTCCCTCTCCTTTGTCAATGCGTCTCTGTGCCTCCTCGTAAGTAAACCGTCTATCGCTGTTAATTACAGTTCGTATCACACGTGCATTAACCACTTCAGCAATAGAAGAAAGCTCAAAAATCACCGAAAAAGCTAAGCGATCCAACTCAGGCCGTAAGGAGCAAAGGTCGTTGCAAAGTCTCTCTGGAAGCATAGGCACTGTACGATCTACTAAGTACACACTGGTAGCTCGTTCGTATGCTTCTTTATCAATTAGTGAACCTGGTGTGACATAGTGCGTAACGTCAGCGATGTGTACCCCTACTTCTATATTACCATTGGCTAAATGGCGAAGTGAAAGTGCATCATCAAAGTCTTTCGCATCTTCAGGGTCTATAGTAAAAGTGGGTACAGATCGAAAGTCCTCACGCTGTCTTATTTCCTCTTCTGAAATATTTTCTGGAATGGCATTAGCTGCATCTTCACAAGCCTGAGGGTACGAATAAGGAAGCCCAAACTCGGCTAGAATAGCATGCATCTCAGTATCGTTTTCTCCCTGTTTGCCAAGTACTGCGGTAATTTCACCGATGGGAAGACTTTTACTTTTATTTTCTCCCCAATCTGTAATTCGTAACGTTACTTTATCCCCTTTCTTAAGATGAAGGTTTTCATCGTTTAGTACAATGACCTCTCCACTTCCTAATCCTTTGTCATTGGAGCTTACCAGAGAAGTGTTTTTGAATACTTGTGTCACAACGCCAACGAAATCCTCTTTTGCATGCTGTATGATGGCAATCACTTCTCCATAGGTTGTACCCTTACGCTTGGAAAGTGTTTCCACTTCTACCCTATCTCCGCTTCTTGCGCCCATATTCCTATTGTCAGCAATAAGGATAGGATTATCTCCATCTTTGGGAATTACAAAGCCTTGTCCTGCCTCGTATTGAAAAACAGCTTGAAAGGTATTGGCACTGCGAGGCATAAAATAAGAGCCCTGCTTATCTTTAGAGAGTCTTTTTTGTTGGTATAAACTTTCCACAACTTGCTTTGTCAAAGCAAGTTCTGAGCTACTCTTGGCTCGAATAGCTTTTTGTACTTCAGATAGGGGAAAAGAGGTTTCTTTTCTCAGAGCAAAGAAGTTGAGTACAGATCGTATCCACTCAGAAGCACTTTTATTCCTATTTGTTTTGTAAATAGATTGCTTTCCTCCTCTTTTCTTAGAGAGTTTTTGCTCTCTTGACTTTTTACCCTTATTCTTACTATATTGTTTTCTCTTTTTAATCATTTTATTCTGTATTCTATTCACAATTATTGCGGAGGTCTGTACTTTCCAGCTTCGCTATCCTCTAATATGCTAAGATAGCTCTTATAACGAGAAGGTGCGATCTTCCCCTCTTCTACAGCGTTAATTACAGCACAATTGGGCTCATTAAGATGGCGACAGTTGTAAAACCTGCACTGTTTGCTAATCTCAAAAAATTCACGAAAATAGTGTCCTAAATTAGTTTCGTCCATCTCGATCGTACCAAACCCCTTTATACCTGGAGAGTCGATTAGATAGCCTTCTTGTGGTGTTGAGCCCAAAGGAATCATTTCTGCCAGTGTAGTAGTATGTCTTCCTGTACCATGCATTTCATTGAGTGGCTGTGTTTCTCGTAGTGTTCCTGCAATGAGTTGGTTGGTCAATGTGCTTTTGCCAACTCCAGAATGACCTGCTAAGAGTGTTATTTTATCTTTCAACAAGACTTTTATAGCTTCGCATCCTCCGCCTGTTGTTGCAGAAAGATAAAAAATAGGATATCCGATGGATTCATAGATTGAAGAGAGTCTATTGAGTTCTATTCGCTCTTCTTCATTGTATAGATCAATCTTGTTGAAAAGGAGACTTACTGGTATAGAGTATGCTTCTGCTGTAGCTAAAAATCGATCAATAAAGGTAGTGGTAGTGACAGGTGAAGCCAGTGTGACTAAAAGTAAGGCCTGATCTATATTGGCAGCCAGTATCTGAGATTCTCGAGATAGATTCGTAGCTCGTCTAATCAAATAGTTCCTTCTGGGAAGGATTTTTTCAATCATTGCAGTCTGGTGCCGATCTCTAGAAAAAGAAATCTCTACCCTATCCCCTACCACTACAGGACTTGTACTTCTGATCCCCTCAAGACGTACGTTACCCTTAAGATAAGCCACATAGGGAGAGCCTTGAAAAGGAGTTACAAGGCATCTATTGCCCATACTGCATAATACCAAAGCCTCTTCGTTTTTTTTCTCTTTTTCCATTCACTTTAGTCTGCTAGATTTCTGTTCTACATATGAGGTACAGCCTTCTTTTCAATGCTTTTTAGAGTGATGCTGTATCATAAGTTCAAATTCCTAAGGACTACACTCATTACAAAGGTACAAACAGTTTCTACAGAAGCGACAAAATAGTGCCTCATAAATGATTATATCGTCCAAATTTTTCAAGTAAACATTCTTGATTCTTCGGAAATAAGTGGATCCACTTTTCAAATAAAATGGATCCACTTTTCAAATAAAGTGGATCCACTTTTTTTGAAAGTTACTGAATAAGTAAATAAACGAACTTGGAATAATTTCGGAGAATTATTGTAAAAGGGGATTCTTTCTAGTATGGATCCACATCAAAAAAGAGATTTACTTTGCGGCATAAAAGCGATTCTTTTTTTAGCTGAGAGACAATATCCCAAATACGTTGGCGTATATATTGACTCGACACTTGGGTATTAAGCCGAAGTGTAATATGGCGAATATAGAGTAGATTTACCCTTGATACAAAAGGTTCGAAAGGTTTTTCAACTTCTAAAAAAGCTTGTTTTTCTTGTGCAAGGGCACCCGAAAAAATCAGACTAGCCGCCTCAAGCTCTTGTCGATCTCGCCCCTTCAAAATAATGCGAATAAGTCGCTGATAAGGAGGAAAATGAAAAATTTCTCTTTCAGCAAGTAGAGTATCATATACTTCATGGGGGACATTTTGCTCAATACTTGCTACTAAAGGGTGCTTTAAGTCACTCAACTGCAACATCCACTCAGCATAAGGGAAACGTCTGGATAAGCGAAGAAATAGACTATAAAGTTGCTCATCATTGCGAAAGTCTGGGTAGGAAACCAAAAGATCAAACTGAGGCACAGCAATCAATTTTATATTTTGAAGAGACGTAAACCTAGAAATCAAGGTAGTCCCCACATAAATATCAGCTTCCTTGGAGAGTAAAATTTCTTTTAAGTGCTCTCTTGCTCTCTTTTTTTCTGTCGCTTCAGCATCTATACGCACAATTTTAGCATGGGGGAAACTATGTTGCAACTCGTCTTCTATTCGCTCAGAACCAAAGCCTCTTTTTTTTAAGGTTCCCTCTTCTGGATCCCCATTTTGTAGGCAATGAGGGCATTGCTTGGGTACAAGAGTTGTATAACCACAGTAAGGGCATACAAGCTGCTCTCGATAGCGATGATAAGTAAGGGTAACATCGCAATTGTGACAACGGATACTCTCTCCACATTTGCTACAAGACAGAAAGGGAGCATAACCTTTACGAGCTGCCAGCAGCAAGACTTTCCCTTTATTGGAAAGAACTTCTGTAACCTTTTGTTGGAGAGCTTGTGCAATGATTTTATCTCGTTTTAGACGATGGATCTCACGCTCTCGTCTAATGTCAATAAGATTTATCTTTGGTGGTAAAATTGGTTCCTGCTCTTTGTGACAAATAAGATGATACTTTCCGAGACGAGTGTTGTAAATAGTCTCAAGCGATGGAGTAACCGCCGTCATTAAGAAAGGAATATTTAGAGATTGAGCTCTGTAAATTAGACTGTCTCTAGCATGAAATCGTGGTGAGGGCTCTTGCTGCTTATAATAGACATCCTGCTCTTCTGCCACTATAATTAGACCAAGCCCTTCACTTGGAATAAAGGTAGCAATACGACTCCCTACAATAAGAAGTGCTTCAGAGGTCTCGCGAAGTGTCTTACGAAGTTCCAATTTCTCTTTTTGAGAAGTATTTCCTGTAAGAAAAGCAATGGGTTCGTTATCAAGAGAAAGCAATGGTCGCACAAAAGCTTCGTCTCCCTCAGGAGAAGAGCTTTGTGGCAACAAAAGAAGGACTCTTTTCCCTTGTGCTAAAGTAGCCTTTACCTGCGAAGCAATAAAAGCATACTGATCAAGATCGTCCGTAGCCCAATAAAGATTAGGCTTTTGCTTTTCAAGCGGATAAGATGGTATTGCGTAATCCCGTTTTTTATGCTCCTTTAATGATGGAGATGCAAGTACTCTTTGGGGCTTGTAAGAACATCTAAAGAGATCTGGGATTTTATGTTTCAGGCGTTGGAAAGCATTTCGCTGCAATATCTCATTTTTGCAAAATACAGCTAAAGGCACTGAGGCTTTCAAATCTGGTTTTTCCTCTTCGTCAATTGGGAGCGCTCCTATGAACTGAGAAAGTATTTGTTTTTGTGCCGTAGCCCGCTTTAATAACAAAAACAATTGATTCAAAGCTTCCTGCGAAGCATACTGACTACTTAGCGAATAAGACTCTACACCCACTGGAGGTGATGATACCTCTGTAGTTTCTTCATCTTGTAAGATATCTTGTAGTCGTAGCTTGTCAAAGAGCGGTGCTGCACTTCGTCCTAAAAGAGCAATAAAGTCTGTAAAAGAAATGGACTCGACTCCACTTTGAGCAAGCTTTTCTAGATGCTTTTCTTCTTGTGGATTTGCCAGTTGGTAAGAAGATAAGGCTTCCCTATCCAAGACCACTCTTGTAGTTCCTCTAGGAAGTGCTCTACTCGGTATAGCCAACGAAAGAATGTCGCCTAAAGGAACTAAATAGTAAAATGCCAGAAAACGCCAAAATTCAATCTCCTCTTGACTCACGAGGGGGTCTTTATCCACAATAAAAAGTAAGCTCTTCAGCTCAAAATCTACTATTGGCAAGGAAGATTCATCGCTGAAGAGCTCTGTAATAATACCCACATAGGTGGTTCGCTTTCCCATGTTCACAAGTACTCTTTTTCCTACTTTAGACTCCCCTTCCATAGATTGGGGGACGGAGTAAAGAAGCTCATCGCGAAGAGCAAGTGGCAAGAGCACTTTTGCCCACATAGGAAACTCGATTTACATCGGTTTACTTTTTATTTTTTAGGTATTCATCCATGGCGGCAGCAGCCTTTCTACCGTCGCCCATAGCTAGGATAACCGTAGCTCCTCCTCTCACGATGTCTCCACCAGCAAAGATCTTAGGTACATCGGTCTGATTGTCTTCATTGACCAAAATCGTGCCTTTAGGAGAAATTTTAAGCCCATTAAAGTTATTTGGTACAAGAGGATTAGGAGATACACCTATACTCACCACGACAACGTCTACAGGGATCTCTTCAATTGCTCCTTCTATGGGTACAGGACGACGTCTACCTGAGGCATCAGGCTCTCCAAGCTCCATCTTTTGGAGGAGCATCGTCTTTACACGTCCATTTTCATCCGACTTATACTCAATAGGATTGTGTAGGTTGAGAAACTCAACTCCTTCATCCATAGCATGGTGTACTTCCTCAAGACGAGCAGGCATCTCCTCAAGACTACGACGATAAATGATCATTGCACGCTTAGCTCCGAGTCTCTTTGCTGTACGCACCGAATCCATCGCTGTATTTCCTCCACCAATAACTGCAACGTTTTCACCTAACATTACAGGGGTTTCACTTTCTAATCCCCTAGCATGCATTAGGTTGACACGAGTTAAATATTCGTTGCTACTCATCACTCCTATGTAATTTTCACCAGGAATTCCCATAAAATTGGGAAGTCCTGCTCCAGAAGCGACAAAGACTCCATCGAATCCCATTTCTTCAAGATCTTCTTGAGAGAGTGTAGCCCCAATAATAGTATTGGTTTCGAAGGTCACTCCAAGGTCTCTAAGCTTTTGGATTTCGGCTTCTACAACACTATTGGGAAGTCGGTACTCTGGAATACCATACTTCAAGACACCACCAACATCATGAAGAGCTTCAAATACATTTACTTGATATCCCAGTTTTGCCATATCACCTGCAAAAGAAAGTCCTGCAGGACCACTACCTACTACCGCTACCTTCATTCCATTGAGTTGAGGAGTAATATGAGTTTCTTCTGCTTTCTTTGGATGACTTTGATCGTATTCTCTTTCATAGTCGGCCACAAAACGCTCAAGGTATCCTATGGCTACAGGTGGCTTTTTCATTGCATTATATACACATTGGGATTCGCATTGCCTCTCTTGAGGGCATACCCTACCACATACAGCAGGTAAAGAGGAGGTTTCTCTAATAATTTTCGCTGCATCAAGATATTTACCAGCCTCAACAAACTTGATAAATGAAGGAATATGTATCTCTACAGGACAACCAATCATGCAACTAGGTTTAGGACAATCAAGACATCGCGTGGCTTCAAGAAGAGCTTGCTCTTCCGTTAGTCCTTGGTTCACCTCTATAGTGAGCGAACTAATTCGTTCTTCGATTGGTGCCTCTGGCATTTTAACACGAGGAACGCTATTTCTCTCTTTTGGCTTTTTACTTTTTCTAAGCTCTTCTCTCCAAGGTTGTTCTCTTCTTTCTTTTATGAGGTCTAAATCAAGATTCTTCATATTTGTCGTATCCTTATTTCTTAAGAGGTGTCTTGTAAGAATTCAAACGCATTAGTAATTCATCAAAGTCTACCTGGTGTGCGTCAAATTCAGGACCATCTACACAGACAAACTTACGCTGACCTCCTACCGTCACTCTACATGCTCCGCACATACCAGTTCCATCAACCATAATAGCGTTTAATGAAGATACAGTAGGGATGTTGTATTCTTTGGTGAGTTTGGCTACAAACTTCATCATTATTGCAGGACCAATCGTAATACAACGGTCTACTTTTTCTCGTTTGATCACTTCTTCAACTCCTGCCGTTACAAGACCTTTGCGACCACTGGAACCATCGTCAGTCATGACAATCACTTCATCAGAGACTTTTTTCATCTCATCTTCTAGGATAACAAGGTCTTTATTACGTGCTGCCAAAACTACAATTACGCGGTTTCCAGCCTTGTGAAACCCCTCTACAATAGGATATAATGGAGCGACACCTACACCCCCACCAGCACAAACTACAGTTCCCACCTTTTCAATTTCAGTAGGACGCCCAAGAGGACCTACCACATCGTGCAAGTAATCTCCCACCTTTAAAGCGTTTATTCTTTGTGATGATGAGCCTACAGCTTGTATTACTAGTGTTATCGTACCTTCTTTTTCATTGGCACTAGCGATGGTAAGAGGTATTCTTTCGCCCGTTTCACTTACACGCACTATGACAAAGTGTCCTGGCTTACGAGCTCTAGCGATACGCGGTGCTTCAACGCGTAGCATTACCACCTTCTCAGAAAAATTCTTCTTCTCTACAATCAGATTCATTGGTCTTCTCAGCTGATCTTATTCTTATTCTAATAAAGCTGGCATCCTACTAAAAGGCATGAGGAGCACTTCTATCGGATTGGCCTTTTGTTATATTTCCTTTTTTGCAACTTTATCTGCTTATACTTTTACAATCCAGGCCACTCGGTAAGGATAGTTTGAGGGTCTAAGGCCTCTACTCTATTCTCCACTTCATCGGGGAGGTTAAAGAAGAAGTCTAGCCCAGTAAACTCTTCAAGTTGGTCAATTGAAAGTGCTTGATTCTGGAGTCGGGTTACTTTACTAGGTTTACTATGCTCTGCAAGTAATCCTATAGCACTCCATCCTTTTTTTGTTTTCTTAAGCAGAGCCATCCAGTAGTACTTTGGCACTACTAGTTTATTGTTGCTTCTACGACTTTCTATTTGGTCTGGACGTATAGTACCTCCTTTTGCTACATAGAGTACATCTGTTTGTTTCAAACTCCGACCCCACGTTTGTACTACCTGCTCCATTTGCAGCCATACTCCTTCATTAAAAGAGTGTCTTTGCGGACTCATATTGGTATAGTAAAAGGTTTGCATATTGGCCTCTGATGAAAACACTCTATCATGGCTAGCTACTAGATGACCCCTTGCAAAGATTCTGCTCTCAAAGTCATTTCTATAGACCTCATACTCCGCAGGGACTTGTGGATCCCAGCCCCAAGCATTACTTCTCCCCGTATTGATTTGCTTGGTTTCTGCATCAAAACTAAAACAAACCCAACGCGAATGGTGAGCATCTACGTTGTATTCCAAAGAGTAGTTTACTTTTTTCCCACCTTCTACTCGATGGGTAATAAAGTAGTCTGTGGCTTTTCCGCTAAGTCTAGGAAGTTCAATAAGTGAAATATCTCCCTGAATGTTTTCTTCACCCACAAGAGAAGATCCTCCATGAGAGGTTTTCCCCTGTTGTACAATCGTATATCGAGCGGAAGCACCTTCTTTCCCTTGCATTCTAGCCACAAGGACTGCTCTTCGTTCTTCACCCTCATTAGGAGCTATGGTAAGAATTAAAGAGAACTCCCCTTGACCGCCTTCATTAGGAGAAAAGGCTACAAAAGAATCGCCTTCTAAGGAGAGTTTCCATTCTGATGACGACTTTAGCTGCAATAAAATTTGTTTACCTCCTGCTGGTACGGTAGAAATAGTCGCTCCTACCTTATCAGTAAGCAGCAACGTATTTTGCTCGTGAGGCTCGTGGGGTTTACTATAGGGATCGCAGGATACCACTCCCACACAGAGTGAAAAGAATAGTCCCAGAAAACTCAGTTTGAGAAAACGATCCATAGATACATTGCAAAAATTGGACAACAAGAGGGCGAGGTGCTTATCAATAGGTCTTGCTTATTTATTCGACACTTTTCAGCTTAGCGATATATTTACCTATAATATCAAACTCTAAGTTTACGATGGTACCCACTTCAATACTTTGGAAGTTAGTATGGTGAAAGGTGTATGGGATAATCGCTACTTCAAAGCTATTGAGAGTCGTATTAAAAACGGTAAGACTAACACCGTTTACTGTACAACTTCCTTTTTCCACGGTAATGTATCCTTGCTTGGCTTTTTCCTTGTCGTATTCGTATTCAAAGCGATAAAAATAGCTTCCTTCTGCTTCTCTTCGTGAGGTACACTTGGCAATACCATCGACGTGTCCTTGTACAATGTGACCATCAAGTCGACCATTTATTTTCATACTCCGTTCTACGTTTACAAGGTCTCCCTCTTTAAGCATTCCCAAGTTGGAGCGATCTAACGTCTCTTGTACAGCCGTTACGGTATAGTTCTTATCGTCTATTGCTACCACTGTGAGACAAACACCATTATGAGAGACACTTTGGTCAATTCGAAGTGACTCTTCAAAAGGACTCGTAAGGGTGAGATGCAAATTGCTTCCCTCCTTCTCTAGCTTTACAACGCGTGCCGTTCCTTCAACTATTCCTGAAAACATATTTTTATCAATCTTTTTTCTGTATACACTCTTTCTGCAAAGGTAAGCATTTTTGGCCGCCTTACGTCCTTAATCCAATTAGATCATCCTTTATATTACTAAAATAGGAGTGAAAGCTCTCTCTACTAGCACTCAAGTTTCAATGCTCCTGTGAGTTCATTATAGGAGGTATAGCCCTTTTGCTTCATATAGTCACAAATGCCCTTTGCTACTTTTCCACAAATAGTAGGATCGACAAAGTTAAAGGTCCCAATTTGTACTGCAGAAGCTCCAGCAAGCATAAACTCAATCGCATCTTCCCAGCAAGCAATTCCTCCTAGCCCAACTACTGGTATACTTACTTTCTGCTTTACCTGCCAGACCATTCTTACAGCGATAGGTCGAACAGCTGGTCCCGAGAGTCCTCCTGTAACCGTACTCAACTTGGGGCGTTGCGTTTTAATGTCTATAGCCATTCCTAGAAGAGTATTGATAAGCGAAAGACTATCTGCTCCAGCTTCCTCTACAGCAAGTGCAATCTTTGTAATATCTGTAACGTTGGGAGTAAGCTTTACCATTAGGTGTTTCTTGTAGACCTTACGTACAGCCCTCACCACTTCATTCGCTCCCTCTGGAGTAGTACCAAAAGCCATACCACCCTCTTTGACATTAGGACATGAAATATTGAGCTCAATTGCAGGAATGTGCTCTAGCGAATTTATAATCTCTGCCGTTTCTACATAATCCTTGATTGAGGAACCACTTACATTGACGATCATCACTGTAGGATATTTTTGGATCAGAGGGTAAATTTCTTCAACAAAGTAATGTACTCCCTTATTTTGGAGGCCAACAGCATTAAGCATACCAGAAGGTGTTTCAGCCATCCTAGGATATAGATTTCCCTCTCTGGCATACAATGTGGTTCCTTTTACTACCACTCCTCCTATAGAGGAAAGATCTAAAAAGTCTGTATACTCAGTACCATATCCATAGGTACCTGAAGCTCCTAAGACTGGGTTTCTTAAAATAAGACCTCGTCCTAAATCAATTCCTTTCATAGTGTTAAACTATTAGCTTATCAGCATTCATTACAGGCCCCTCCTTACACACACAAACATGCCCTTTCGTAGTCTTTTCAACACAGCAAAGACAAGCTCCTATACCACATGCCATCATGTTTTCGAGCGATACTTCGCACGATATTTTCCTTTCCTTAGCAAGTTTCATTACAGCATTCATCATCACACGAGGACCACACGTATAGATTGCACTATACTCATTTTCCCATTCAGGCAACGATGTTACAAAGCCCTTTACACCTACAGAGCCATCCTCGGTTGCTATTTTAAGTTGTCCCCAACTTTCCATTTCTTTGGTAAAGACAAGCAACTCTTTGTTACGGGCACCATAAAATATAGTGGGAACTATGCCCTGCATAGAGAGCTCTTCGGCAAGCATCCGCATAGGAGCTACACCTACTCCTCCTGCTACGAGCAGAGGTTTTTTGCCCACATAAGCAGGATCAGTTGTGAAGCTATTGCCCAATGGTCCTATTATATTGAGCATACTGCCTAAAGGGAGTTGACTCCACTGATGGGTAGCCTTGCCCACTTTTTGGATCAATATGCCTAGTATTCCCTCTTCTTTGTGATAATATGCGATGGACAGAGGTCGGCGAAGTAGGACTTCTGGAGCGTCTGACTTAATTTGAAGAAACATACCAGCTCGAGGTGTCCACATCTTGCATTGTGAAGCTGGCAATCGTACTTCAAGGAGATAGTACACATCGTTGAGTGCTTTGTTTTGTACAATCTCTGTTTCGACAAGATAATGCTTCATGGTTGTAATCAGTTTCTAGGGGAGGCTTATAAGCCTAATACAAAGGTAATACATCTTCTAAGAGTGAGGAGAATATAGAAAGGAACAAGACTCTTTTTGAATATTATTATTTCCTTTCAATTCTTGCATAGAGACCTAGAGCAAGCTTGCTAGAAATCAATAAACTATTCTCTTGAAGATTATGTATAATCTTCAAGAGAATTAAAATAAAGCCTTAGGAACTTTCGACTAAAAGTTCCTAAGGTCTTTTTATAAGGAGTACTAAAGTTTTTATAGTATGATTATCCCTTAAGTGTACCCCATTAGAGTTTTTTTGATTAGCTAGGATAAGACTAAATTTCAGAGAGAGCTTTTACTCCATTTTCTATACGCTCTATAGTTTCTTCTTTTCCTAAGATTGCAATAATTTCGTGAAGATGAGGTCCTTTAGAATCGCCAACTAAGAGCAAACGAAGCACATTCATCACAGCACCCATACCATATTCGTGGCTGGTAATATACTCTTTAATGCAATTATCAATTGACTCTTCCGAGAAATCCTCAAGCGCTTGCAACTTCTCTTGAAGGCCTTTCATTTGAGCAGCACTTTGGTCTTTCCATCGTTTTTTTACAGTCTTACTATCATAGGATGTAGGTCTTTCAAAAAAGAATAGAGTTTCTGTAAGAAGATCTGGCAATAGGGTAATTCGTTCTTGTACCACTTTTACTATTTTTGAAAGATCGTGAGACGGTGTAATCCCCTTCTTTTGAAGTTGACTTTTAAGTACATCTACAAGTAGCTCCGTAGAGGCTTGTCGTATGTAATGCTGATTGAACCAACGTGCTTTTTCAAAGTCAAACTTTGCTCCAGACTTACTACAATGCTCAAGATTGAATGCTGCAATAAGTTCTTCACGACTCAGGATTTCCCGATCATCTCCTGGGTTCCATCCTAATAGAGCAAGGAAATTGATCAGTGCATCTGGAAGATATCCCGATTCGCGATACCCTGTAGATATTGCCCCAGATTGAGGATCGTGCCACTCTAAGGGAAAAACAGGAAAGCCCAATCTATCCCCATCTCGCTTTGACAACTTACCATTTCCATCAGGCTTCAACAAAAGTGCAAGATGAGCAAATTGAGGCATCTCTTCTTCCCATCCCAAAGCTCTATACAACAATTTGTGAAGTGGAGCACTAGGTAGCCACTCTTCTCCACGTATCACATGAGTGATTCCCATTAAGTGATCATCTACAATATTAGCAAGATGGTAAGTCGGCAAGTCATCCGCACTTTTGTAGAGCACCTTGTCGTCTAGTATAGAAGAGTTGATCACAACTTTTCCACGAATAAGGTCATTAACCTCCACTTCTTCGCCAGGTTCAATAAGGATACGCACAGCATAAGCTACGCCACTCTTCTCCAGATCACACGCCTCCTCCTTGCTAAGAGTAAGACTATTTTTCATTGACATCCTTGTGGATGCATCGTATTGGAAATTGGGAATTGCTTTTCGTTTTTCATCAAGTTCTTCTGGGGTATCGTATGCTTTGTAGGCCTTTCCCTCTTTTAGCAATTGCTCAACGTACTTTCGATAGATATCTCGTCGCTCACTCTGTCTATAGGGACCTGCATTTCCGCCTACCCCTACACCTTCATCGATCTCTATTCCTAGCCAATGAAGTGCCTCTATAATATACTCTTCGGCACCTGGGACAAAGCGTTTACTATCGGTATCCTCAATTCTGAGTAGCATGGTACCACCGAAATGACGGGCAAAAAGGTAGTTGTATAGCGCAGTTCGCACTCCTCCTATATGAAGTGGTCCCGTAGGACTAGGAGCAAAACGTACTTTAGGTTTGTTGTTGGGTTCTTTCATAGGTCAAAAAATAAAAATTAGTCGAGTGAGACAAAGCTACAGTGACGAAGTTGAGGAGAGACAGCAATGGTATGAGGCATACCACCTCTATTTATATCAAAAAATATCTGGCCTGAAAGGTCTTCACCCGAAATATAAGGGCTGAAACCAAAGAGATAGGCAAATATGGTTTTATACTTTTTCTTTTCAAAAAGCTGACGAATCTTCTTGTAATCTTTTAGATTCCAATAGCGACATCCTTTTACTCCTTTACTATCTGTATAAATCGTTGACTCATCCCGATAAAAAATAGACTCCTTGACAAATGAGCGATAAGCTCGAGTGAGTTCATTAGGGCTAGCCATTGGTTTTGCGTTAATTGCAATAATATAGTCACCTGCTTGTATTCCTGCTTGATCGGCAGGTGAGTTTTTTATCACTTGGGCTACACGAGACATATCGTTGCTATCGTATAGGATACCTGTATAATAGTAGTTTTTATCAACCACTCTGAGCTGCATGTTGCTATTATAGCGGACAAGAGGGAACTGCATTAGCATAACTGGAGCAGCCATAGCTACATAGTCAGCGATAGAAAGTTCATCTGTGAGAAACTCCACTGCTTCACTATTCCAAATCACTTGATTAGCTTGCTTGCCATCGAAGAGTGTAATCCCAAATGTGAGGATAAAAGGAGCTGTCTGTCTCTCTTCACCGATAGACAACAAAGGATAAGGTACCAATGCTTTTTTGTCAAAGTCGTACCGAAGTGTAGTAGAAGGTGTTTTGGATTTGACTTGATCTTCCTTGTAATAAGGATTGTGTGCTATTGAATAATAGTAATCTACCACGATTTGACTCTTTGTATCGTCGTAGACTAGCCCTTTTTGCTGTAAGGCTTTGGATAGTATCTTTACAATAGCTCCATTATCACTACCATTCACATCTGTAGCTGATGGTGAGAAGGTAAAATAAAGTAAATCTTCATAAGCGGTTTCGCTGTCTCCTGCAGAAGTGAATGGATAAACAATCTTACGACTAGAAGCATCCTCCAAACTATAAAAAGCGAAAGCGTCTACGAGTGTGCTCTCATCCATGTAGCTACGGCTATAACAAAGCGGATAAATGGTACGACGAGCGCGTTTGTAGCCAAAGTTGGAGACCTCTAATAAAATCCCTTCAGAGGAAGCTGTAGCAGAAGAAAAGATGGTCTGTATCTCGTTTTCACTTAGGGAAGAGGTTTTCTTTCCATTGATCGTCTCTATAAAATCACCGACTTTTATTCCCGCAATAGCAGCAGGAGAGTTTGGCTCAACTGTAAGCACGATGGGTCTATTTGTTCCCTTAGATGAGCATATAAATCGTTGATACTCCATTCCCACTTTACACTGCATAGAAGACGGAGAAGGGTTATTTTGTGCACCAAGAAAGAAAGCGGAAGAAAAAAGTAGTATTAATGAATAGACAAGTGAGTCTCTTCGGAATGAAAAAGTTTTCATAAGTGTGGGATTAAGGTTTTAGGTTTATAAGTTGGTCGTTGCATGAGAGGAGAGAAGATTTAGAGCAAAGCACAAAGTCTTTTCAACAGCTTCTATTTGGATACTTTCTCGAGATCCATTGCAGTGTAGGAGCTTTGCTATGGTAAACTGATTCGTAGAGCAAGCAATCCATACCGTACCAATTGGTTTTTCTGGAGAGCCACCTGTAGGTCCAGCAATTCCTGTTGTAGCAAGAGCGATATCTGTCTGCAGTTTTCTTCTCACACCATCTGCCATTGCTTTTGCCACAAGTTCACTTACAGCACCATATTGCAGTAGCGTTTGGTGAGAGACATCAAGAAGTTGTTCTTTTACCTCATTTGAATATGCAATTACTCCTCCTTTGTACCAAAGGGAGCTTCCACTAAGTCGCGTTGCTTCTGCAGAGAGTCTTCCTCCAGTACAACTCTCTGCAACAGCTAGTGTCCATTGATGAGACAATAATATTTTTGCAATCTGCTCTATCATAAGAGACTAGGCAATTGTTGTTTCCACAAAAGGCACTAAATCATCTTTAATAAAGTGTCCTTTCATATACTCATAATAGCCAGCACAAGCCACCATAGCGGCATTATCTGTCGTATAACTAAATTTGGGAATAAACACCTCCCAACCATAGCGCTTGGCATACTCTTGATAAGCCTCTCTTAAGCCAGTATTGGCACTTACTCCTCCTGCTACAGCGACTCGGTTAATTTGAGTCAGTCGAGAAGCCTTAAGGAGCTTATCCATGAGAATGGATATGACAGTATACTGCAATGAAGCGCAAAGGTCTTCCTTATTTTTTTCAATAAAATCGGGATCCTCTTGTAAGTTATCTCGAAGGGTATAAAGGAAACTCGTCTTTAATCCACTAAAACTATAGTCCAATCCTGGCACTTGTGGCTTGCTAAATACAAACCGATGGGGGTCTCCTAAATTAGCAAGTTTATTGACAATCGGACCACCAGGATATCCTAATCCCATTACTTTAGCACATTTATCAAAAGCTTCCCCTGCGGCATCATCAATGGTTTGCCCGAGCATCTCCATTTTATAGGGACTGTGGACCAAAATGATCTGTGAATTACCCCCAGAAACCAAAAGACAAAGAAAGGGGAACTCTGGTGCATGTGGCACTTCTCCCTCTTCGCATATAAAATGAGCTAGTACATGGGCTTTGAGGTGATTTACAGACACTCCAGGAATATTCTGAGATAAACAAAGAGCCTTGGCAAAGCTAGTTCCAACGAGCAACGATCCTAGCAACCCTGGACCTGTCGTAAAAGCTATAGCATCAATTTCCTCTATAGATACCTTTGCCCTCTTAAGAGCTGTACTTACCACAGGAACCACATTTTGCTGGTGCTGTCTTGAAGCGATCTCTGGAACTACACCGCCATATTCTGAATGAACAGACTGGGATGCAATTACATTACTAAGGAGCATACGTCCCTTTATCACTGCGGCTGACGTATCGTCGCATGAACTCTCTATGCCTAGGATTAAAGGCTGTTCCTTGAGAGTAGAAGGATTATATATTTCGTTTTTCACATCTACAAAGATATAGCATTGTTATAGTTTTCACGAGGGTACACGAACCTCAAGAAGGCAAAGTTAATTAGGTTTCTCTCTGTTTTGTCGTATGGTGTACGGCGTAGCTCCCAACATTTTTCGGCTAAACGCACATAAATAGCTCACCGAAGAAAAGTTGTATTTAATGGCTAAATCCGCTAAAGGAATATCACTGTCCTCAAGGTCACGAAGTAGGTAAGTGGCTTTTTGTCCATTTATCCAGCGTAGAGGGGAGGTGCGAAACTCCTCTTTGAAAATTCGCTTGAATGTAGATAGGGAAAGCCCAGCAAGATCAGCCAGTTCCTCAACACTTTTACAATCCCAGTGATGCCTGTAGACAAAAGCCCTAAAGCCATAATTACTGCAATGGAAGAGCCGAAGAAAGTCTTCCACTTCTTCACGAGAATAGAATTCTCTAAAAATAAAAAACAACTCTCTTAGTTTGAACTCAAAGAAAGAAAGAGAGCGTATTCCAGTTCGCACAGTCTCATAAAGTGAGTGTCTCCAGTAGATAGCAATTTCTTTGAGAGGGAGGGAGGTAACTAGAATACTATTTTTCTTACTGAAGCTATCGTCCTTTTCATCGCTTTTAGCACTGCCATGATAATTATCGGCACAACTTCTTGGGCATATACCATTGCATAACTGAATACTAGGACCAAAGTGAAGCACAAGAAACTGTCCTCCTCCTGAAGATGAAGAGACTTTTATGTGTGTAAAAGAAGGGACAAAGAGCACCTCTCCGCTCGTCACAGTAATAGAAGAGCCACTTGGTTCAACAACTTGAAGATGGTCGCACAAAGGGAAAACGAACAAAAAAGTCTCCTCAGTCTCAAAAGTTTTGGGTAGTCTACGAGCATCACAAAGCCATGGTGCGTCCTTGATAGCAGGAGCTAAACTAAGCGACTCAACTTTATGGGAGGTCGTTATTGAAAGGTCTTCGTCTGGATCTGGATTAGATGAAGTATGAGGGTGTGTTTCTAAGCTGAAGCTTTGTTCTTTCATTACCATTTGCTGTCTAATGATAAACTTTGTGTATTGTCTAGTCCAATTACGAACCTTCACGCTTCTCCTCAATACTCAACAAGAAGGGGTCTTGATTTTATGAGTATCACGTGTGCATCATAGCGATAGGCGTGTCTTATTCTTCCTTTATGCGGGGCTATAGTAGTAAAGAAATAGAAGAATGCATCGGATATATTCATAGTAGCAACTCCATTTCTCCTAGTCTTAAGAAGGTCCTTTTGTAGTTTTTTTTGCAATTTGCTTTTCCTTCACAAAGATACAAATAAAAGAGCATAACATTCTCCTCTTTATAGAGTCTATCAGAGTTATCTAAGTACAGAAAGAAAAAATTCCATGAAAACATATTGAAGCGTCATTAAGCTCTTCTATGAAAGAAAGTATTTCAAAGCTAACGCTTATTTTACTCTACTTAAGGTTATACCCTTGAGAGTAGTATTTTTAAAAGTTATCGTCTGGAAAGACACCTGGTGTAAGTCGATAAAAGAGCAGAGGAAACTGCATTTCTCCCCAAGTAAGGACTCCTTGAATCTTGTCAAATAAAAATTTCCCTTCAAAGAGTATGGCTCCTCTCCCCTCTTGGATTATTACCTTTTCTCCATCAAACTGAATAGATTCTAAAACAACAGTAAGAGCAATTGGAGAGGAGATAGTAAGTACTCCATTATAGTTAGTCCCCTCTTGGTGAATAGTACAAACAACGATACTTGTAGAATTATCGGGGAGTAATATCTCCGCTTTCCATTTACCTGCAAGTTCTTGTGCATATAGCCCACTTGTTTCACTCAGAAAGATCACAAAAAAAAGGACTAACCATTTAATTCCACTTTTCATATTCAAAACAAAAGCTACAAAGAAACTTTTATCTCCTCTATTTTTAAACGAAGTTGTTCTATTCTTTCTGTAAACTCTAAAACAAATGGTTGCTGCAATATTGGCTCCCCTAGGAGACGAATTTCATTTTGTGTTTCTTCCTCTGTAGATGCAAGTAACCCAAAACCGACACTCTTTTTAGGATATGCCTCTTTTTCTGCCATTCGTAAGGCCTCTCCCAGCATCTTGGGAATCTCCTGAGCCATCTCTTCCGTGAGCGAATATAACTTCTCGCTATGTGAAGCCCCCTCAGGAGAAAGGGTTTCTAAGACCTCGCCATACAAGTGTGTCACATTAGGATCACAATGTTTTTGCAAAAAAGTATGCACTTCTTCTATTGAAGAAAATTGTCCACTAGCTAATCTTTGTAGTAATCCTTGTAGGCTTTTTTCGGAAATAGTTGCTCCCATAAGATCAAAGAAAGAAGACTCATAAACGTTTTCGCATTTCGCTTCACTCCATGCAGAAAAATGCTCTACTAGGTAGAGAAGTAAAGCCGTACGGTAGTATCTTATTCCTCTTTCCATCACTCCTTTTGAAACATAGGCACTATGAACGATATACTTCTCCGCTTCAGGATGCATTTCTTTTGTTGAGACGAGTAGTTTATAGCCTTTAAGGAGGTGGTACACTACAGCGGGAGTGAGCATTTGATAATCAATTAGATCTTGAGGCTTTTCTAAAGTCTTTCTTTGGTCTCGATGTCTCCACTTGTATACATCTCTATAAAGTCCGATATTGGCGAGCTGTACCCCTGGCTCAAGAAAGACAGCCTTTCCATCTTGATAAAGATGCGAAAAGGGAAAATCAAGATAATTGTTGCGGTTAACAATCCTACCTGACAATAGTGAGTAGGCTCCTATGTGAGCAGGCCATAGGAGATAAGCATTGCTAGCCGTTTTACAACCTCTTTCCATCAGACCATAATGAATAGGACCGAGTTGATAATGGTGGTTGCTTTGATTGGTACCACTACCTGCATTGAAGAAGGACACTAAACTACCAACCAGCAAAGTTGATCGATGGGCAGATACACTATGAGGTCCCAAAACAGAAGCAACCGCTTCTCCATTAGCAAGCTGACAATTACTAAAAATAAGTGTATCGTGTGCCGAAAATGCTCCTTTTATGTGAGAACACTCTCCCACAAAGCATCTAGTAAGTATAGAATACTCTTCTACAACCGACCCTTCTACGCATATGGCATCTTCTAGTATAGCTCCAGTGGATAAACGACAGCCCGATAGCGTAACATTGTATAATCTAGGTATATGCGTAATTTCTGCACGGTTTTTAATGTGCAAATTGTACAGCTCACCACAAGACTTAATTACACTTTGATTAGCAATGAAAGAGTGAGAGGTCGGCTTTTGAGTGTTGATGTATTTTTCTGACAATTTGACAAATTCTTGAGAGAACTCTTCTTTTTGTCTTGCAAAAAGTAAAAGATAAGCCAAAGGAGCAGTAAGCGTATCCATAAGAAATACAGAGCGACTTCCTGTTTCATCTAGAGGGAACACCTCGGCTCCTTCTCCACATCTTGTATGAGGTTCGTAAAAGATTTTCTGCACATTTTGGATAATGCATTTCTCTCCAATATGATAATGATGGATTCCATCTGCTATGTCCGAAATATATACCCCTCTCTCTATGATGCAGTACGATAAAATAGCTCGGTATATCCCCTCATTATTTTTTCTTTCAAGTCGTGGTAAATAGTTTTCACCAATAAAAGTCACCGACTCTAAGGCCCCTGTATCAAAATCTTCTGCCACGTGGAGAAGGCTCCAGTCTGTTGCTGTACAGCCTTTTTCTTGGAGTTCTTTTATTTCTTGCCTTGTTAGTTTTCTCATTTTTCTTTAAATAAAAGCATCATACTATGGAAATTATCATTATTTTTGTATTGGACACCCAAACAATGAAGATAATGCATATTACACTAGGAGGGTCTATTATGCTCTCCAAAGGTAATTGTTTTTGCTGACAAGATGGGAGAAACTGAGTAGAAATATGGATGGATTACTCAGTACAACAATATAGAAAGATAAGGGAAATAACTATTTTGCTATGTCTGTAAGAAGAGAGGAAAGAGTAGAAACCATAAGAAAAGTAATTCGTGAAAATGTGGTTACGGATCAGAAAATGCTCCTTGATTTACTAAAACAATATGGAGTAGATGCAACCCAAGCAACAATTTCTCGCGATCTAAGGTTAATGGGAATCGTTAAAAAGAGGAATACACGAAGCGGATATTCTCATTATGTACTACCTGGGGATGGTACCAATTCTCTTCACACGACTCCAAGAGGTTCAAGAGTTGTAGTACCCACCACTCCTTTTTTTGCGAATGTTCAAATAGCGGAGGAAGATAAGCAAGAACTCTCGGCCGTCCCCAAAAGTTCACAACTCAAAAAAATGACAATTTCCGGTCCGTTCGTGATTCTTCATACCGAAGGAGGCTATGCTCAGATCGTTGCCAAGGCCATAGATGACTTACACGATCCCCATATTGTGGCAACTCTATCGGGCTATGATACCATCTTGGTAATTCCTTCAGAAGAGGCGACAAGAGAAAGTCTAAGAAGGAGTATAAGCTTACTTTTTCCAGAGCTTCTGTAGTTTCTAAAGCTCAAAACGCCATAAGGCTCTTATGCTATTGAGGTTCCCTTTCATGAGAAGGTCCTAAGCATTACAGTGGTCTTACCAAATAGTAGGTATCAATTGAACATAAATACCCAACATGTAGTGAGTGTTGATTTACAGGAATGATACTTACTTTGCAAATGAAATTAGAAGTACTTTAAAACTTTAGACTTATTAAGACTATGAGCAAAATTGGAATTTTCTTTGGTTCATCTTCAGGAACAACAGAAGATATTGCCGGCAGAGTAGCAGGCCTTTTTGGTGTTAGCAGTAGTGATGTACACAATGTAGCAGATGCTAATGCTGCAGACATGGCAAACTATGACGTTCTTCTCCTTGGTAGCTCTACTTGGGGTATGGGCGATCTACAAGACGACTGGGTAGACTTCCTACCTGAAGCTGCTAAGCAAGACCTTAATGGCAAGAAAGTTGCTTTCTTTGGCTGTGGCGACTCCAGCTCTTATAGCGATACCTACTGCGATTCACTTGCTACGATCAAAGAAGAACTAGCAGGTACAGGTTGCACTTTCATTGGTAAAGTGCCTGCAGAAGGTCACAACTTTGATGAAACACGTTGCCAAGAAGGTGATGAACTCATTGGTGCTCTCCTCGATGAAGTAAACGAATCTGGAGAAACAGACGAACGTCTTGAAATATGGGCAGACGCTGTAAAGAAAGCACTTTAATCATCATTTGCAGATAATAAATTTATGTAGACTAGGAGAAGGAACTTAAGAGCTCTTTCTCCTAGTTTTGCTAAAAAAACAAGCCGATTGCAAGAGACTTCGGTGGTGTATCAATAGAAACTCATAAAGGATCCCCACTAGGAGTAGGAAAAATAAACTACCCCCCATAAAAGAAACAATATTGTGACCAGCTATCTACTAAAGAACCTTCTTGATGGAGACATCAAAGTGCTTTATCATCTCGTTTATGAATATGACAAAGGAGTTCGTCCCTTTGTACTCTACACGATGGATAAGCACTATCTCCCTTTAGCAAAAAAGAAACTTGAAGCCTACTCAATTGATTATTTCATTTTGGATGTTGAAAAAAGCAATTCAATAAATATCTTTTTTGGGGAGAAAAACTGTGTAACCCTAATGAGAGAGATGCTTCAAAGAAAGAGCATTGATCAACTTTCTCCAGAAGAAGACTTTATATTGGGGGCAATATTGGGTTATGACATTCCCAAGCAGTGTGCAAGGTATTGCCAACGAAAGAAAATCAGTCTCCAAGAGAATGCAGTTTCCTCGCCTGGGGTTGACAAAGAAGCAATATAGCAAGGTATACATGATAACTAAGAACTCCTCTAGATTGTCTAAGGGAGTTCTTACTTTAAATAGACAAATCCTATTGTCCTATTACAAAAGGAATGCCTTTCTATATAGATAATAGCGTACCTTTGAAAAAGTAAAACAAGAAATTGACAAATAATAGAACCACAATTATGAGTAAAATAGGTATTTTCTTTGGCTCCACTTCTGGCAACACAGAAGAATTGGCAGAGGCTGTAGCTAAGCAATTTGGTATTGCTGGCGATGACATTCACGATGTATCCAGTGCTGATGAAAATCAGATGAAAGACTATGATGTACTTCTTTTAGGTAGTTCCACATGGGGAGTAGGAGATCTTCAAGATGATTGGGAAGACTTCCTTCCAAAAGCAGCTAAACTGAATCTTGCAGATAAGAAGATTGCGTTCTTTGGCTGTGGTGACTCGTTTGGTCATAGCGATACGTTCTGTAACTCTCTCGCCAAGATCAAAGCTGGTCTTTCTTCTACAGGAGCCGAATTCATAGGTGCTATCTCAAAAGAAGGATACAGCTACGATGAAACAGAATGTGAAGAAGGCGACAATGTAATTGGATTACTTACAGATGCCGACAACGAGTCAGAAAAAACAGAAGAACGTCTTGGGATTTGGGTTAAAGCTGTAAAGGCTGCTATTTAAAGAAATTCTTCTCGTAAAAGGAGGACGATTTCTTTAGCCCTTGTATAAATTAGGAAGATAAACAGAGGTGCGGAGGCTTACTACAGCACTCTGTTTGTCTTCTTTTTTCGTTACTTTATATCGCATTTAGTCTCTACCAAGGTAAAGCTGGATTATCCCCTATAGCTAGGTGCAACAACACGACCAGTTAAAACAACTTCATAAAAAAAGAAAACAATGACGAACATACAGAATAAGGACTACAGAATAGAGCATGATACCCTTGGCGGGGTTAAGGTACCTGCAGACAAATATTGGGGGGCTCAAACGGAAAGAAGTAGAAACAACTTCAAAATAGGTCCTGCCGCTTCTATGCCTCATGAAATAATTGAAGGCTTTGCTTACCTAAAGAAATCAGCAGCTTACGCCAATTGCGAGTTAGGCGTACTCTCATCTGAGAAACGAGATGCTATAGCAACTGTGTGCGATGAAATCCTTGTGGGGAAACTTGATAACGAGTTTCCTCTTGTAATCTGGCAGACGGGAAGTGGCACACAATCTAACATGAATGTCAACGAAGTCATTTCCAATAGAGCACATGTGCTGAATGGCGGAAAGCTTGGTGAGCGAAGTGATATTCACCCTAATGATGATGTAAATAAATCACAGTCTTCCAACGACACCTTCCCTACCGCCATGCATATTGCTTGTTACAAAATGGTTGTAGAAAAGGTATTGCCAGCCCTTAAGCAACTTCACGATACTCTAGAAAAAAAGAGTAAAGCATTCATGAAGGTGGTAAAGATAGGTCGTACTCACCTTATGGATGCTACCCCACTCACACTTGGACAAGAGTTATCGGGCTATGTAGCACAACTGCATTATGCTCAAAAGGCTATTGAGACCACTTTACCTCACCTTAGACTACTTGCTCTTGGTGGTACAGCTGTGGGCACAGGACTTAACACCCCCAAAGGATACGACATACTAGTAGCGAAATATATAGCTTCTTTTACGGGACTTCCCTTTGAAACGGCACCTAATAAATTTGAGTCACTTGCTGCACACGATGCGATTGTAGGTACGCATGGAGCTTTGAAACAGCTTGCTACCTCCCTATTTAAAATTGCTAGTGATATCCGACTACTTGCTAGTGGTCCTCGCTCGGGAATAGGAGAAATAACGATCCCATCCAATGAGCCTGGAAGTTCGATCATGCCTGGGAAAGTTAATCCCACACAATGTGAAGCATTGACAATGGTTGCTACTCGAGTAATGGGAAATGATACAACCATTACATTTGCAGGTGCGAATGGCCATCTTGAGCTCAATGTGTTTAAGCCAGTAATGGCTGCAGCCTTCATTGAATCGACTCACCTCTTGAGTGAAGCTATGGTGTCGTTTGACATTCACTGTGCACAAGGTATCGAGCCAAACTACCCACGTATTGAGAGCATGCTCCATAACTCATTGATGCTGGTCACAGCTCTCAACACAAAAATAGGCTATGAAAATGCAGCAAAAATAGCCAAAGCTGCCCATGCCAATGGCACAACTCTAAGGGAAGAAGCGATCCATTCGGGACTCCTTTCAGCGGAGCAGTTTGACGAGTGGGTACGTCCTGAAGATATGATTGGTTCTTTGAAGTAATAGCATTAAGTATTTCCTATATCCGACAACTCTATAAGGAGTTGTCGGTTTCTTTAATCTATATATGACTACACAGCAACATATCTCTGCCAGACCTGGGGCAGGCACAAAAAAGTTTGTTGGGCCCCATGTTAGTTCTTCTGGAGGCGTAGAAAATGCTATTCTTAATGCTGATGCTCTTGGTGCAAGTGCTTTTGCACTCTATACACGCAATCAGCGACAATGGTTTCCTAAACCACTTGAAGAAAGTAGCATTGAGTCTTTTAAAACTATGCTCTCAGAATATGGCTATCAGCCCAAGCATATTTTGCCTCATGCTTCCTATCTAATCAATTTAGGAAATCCTGATCCCAGCATGCGAGCAAAGAGTCGTCATGCCTTTCTTGATGAGCTTCAGCGTTGTGAAATACTTGGGCTCACAATGCTTAACTTTCACCCAGGGAGTCATCTTAATAAGATCTCGCCTGAGGATTGTCTGAGTCTTATTGCTGAAGAGATGAATCTCCTTATCCAAAAGACAAAAGGGGTAAAGCTAGTAATAGAAAATACAGCAGGACAAGGTACCAACCTAGGATTCCGCTTTGAGCATTTGGCTTACATTATTGAGAGAATCGATGAAAAACAAAGAGTCGGTGTATGTATAGATACAGCACACACACTGGCAGCAGGTTATGAAATTCGCACAGCCGAAGGCTATGGAGCAATGTGGCACGATTTTGACCTTATTATAGGTAAGCAATATCTATGTGGGATTCACCTTAACGACTCAAAAAAGGATCTTGGAAGTCGCGTCGATAGACATGCTCCAATAGGAGAAGGTGTAATGGGTATAGGACTTTTTGAGCTGGTAATGAACGACCCTAGACTAGATGACTTACCTCTGATCCTTGAGACTCCAGATGAGACGCAATGGAAAAGCGAAATAGAAAGACTTTTTGAATTAATAGAGCAGTAAGACCCTCTTTTCATCAATTCTCTTTCTTGTGAAGTTTTCATTATCTAGCCATAACGTTAGATACTTGTATTAAATAGAGCAAAGCAAAGACACTACCCCACCTTTTCGCGTGCATGAGAATCTTTTTGTAAATTTGCCACCATAATGATGCTTCTAAATGAAGTATAAGCATGGAAAGGAACAAAAAGCTATGGGAAAGCTAACGCTAGTGCCTACCCCAATAGGAAACCTTAAGGATATCACCTTGAGAGCACTTGATGCGCTCCGCGAGGCAGATCTTATTTTGGCTGAAGATACACGTACCTCTTCCATTCTCTTGAAGCACTATGACATCCACAAACCATTAGAAAGTCATCACAAGTTCAATGAATTTCGTACTGCTGAGCATATAGCCAATCGGATCATTGAGGAAGACCTTATTGTTGCTTTGATTAGCGATGCAGGGACTCCTATGATTAGCGATCCTGGTAATATGCTTGTTCAAGCTTGTATTGCTATAGGAGTGGATATCTATTGTCTTCCTGGGCCTTCTGCACTTATTCCAGCACTAGTACTTTCAGGATTGCCAACAGATCGTTTCGTTTTTGAGGGCTTTCTTCCAATAAAAAAAGGTCGCAAGACCCTCCTTGCCAAGCTAGCGGAGGAGCCTCGTACAATCATCCTTTATGAGTCGCCATTTCGAGTGTTACGCACTCTCAAAGACTTTGCTGAAGTATGTGGTGAAGATCGCCCAGCAGCGACAGTGCGGGAGATTAGCAAAATCCATGAAACTACTCTTCGAGGAAGTCTAGGAGAGCTTATTACACACTATAGCAATGAGTCTCCTAGAGGAGAGTTTGTGATTCTCATAGGTGGAGTTTCTCCTGAAAAAAGGAAGAAAACCCTAAATAATTCGCATAATAACAATACAGAAGAAAATAATAACTAAGGAGTATAGAACATGAAAAGAACAGTACTATCAACTGCCGTTGTAGCAGTTTTTACCCTCTTGACGCTTGCCTCTTGTGGAAAAAACTCAAAAGCCTACAAAGAGCTACAATCAGATTATGACTCCCTTAATCTAATCTCACAATCTCAAATTGGTGAACTTGACTCCATTGTAAGCTTTATCATCACAAACTTCCAAGACATCAATCAAATGGAAGGAATGATAGATGCCAATAGTATAAAAGGAGGAGATATAGAAGTAAGCCAACGTACGAAAATAGAAGACAATATTCGTATGATAAGAGAGCGTCTCCAAAGTAATAAAGAAGAGATTGCAAAGCTCAATCAACGTCTAAGAAAAAGTAAAAATAGTGCAGGCGCTCTGCAAAAGACAATCTCTGCTCTTGAAAAACAATTAAGTGTTAAAACTAAAGAGATCCTTGAATTGACTGAAGAATTACAAAGAAAAAATATTCAGATCAGCCAGCTTGACTCTATGGTAACAGACCTTAATAAGGACGTAGAAGAAAATAAACAAACAATCTCTAAGCAGGAACAAACGATCCAGTCACAAGATAAGGAAATCAATACGGTAAGCTATTGCGTTGGTACAAGTAGCGATCTTAAAGAAATGGATATCCTTAAAAATGGCAAGGTATCAACAGAAAACTATGAAAGTAGTTACTTCCGTAAGGTTGACAAACGTACACTTACTTCCATTCCTCTTTACGCGAAACGTGCTACCCTACTGACCAATCACCCAGAATCTTCTTATCAGCTCGTTAAAGGTAGTGACAACATGCTAACGCTACAGATTACAGATACGAATCTATTCTGGAGTCACTCAAGAGTACTTGTTGTAAAAGTAAATTAAGGAAGAGTCTTCTTCCCCTTTAATAATAGCAAAAAGAGAGTCTAGCCAAATTAGCTAGACTCTCTTTTTGTTACATAGATTGAATGAAGATTTACTCAATTTATCCAAACATCCTTTTTCTCCATTTTTTATCAAGAGAGCTTCGGTCCTCTTCTGATGGTTGGAAATGGGGACGTTGCCTGAGCTCTTCTACTACTTTCTTATCTTCTTCATCCAGCTTAGTGGGTATAAAGACATTTACATTAATCACTTGATCACCTACACCATATCCGTTGAGGTCGGGAATTCCTTTTCCTCTCATACGAAGCACTTCATTCGGCTGTGTACCTGGTTTTATAGTGAGTCGAGCTCTCCCAGTAATCGTAGGCACCTCCACAGTTCCTCCTTCAATTGCTGTATGGAGGGGAATCAAAAGATTATATACTACATCATTGCCATTACGGAAAAGAATGGGATCCTCTTGCTCTTGGATTACGATGTAAAGGTCACCTGGTATTCCACCACGAGGGGCCTCATTGCCTTCTCCATGCAACGTGAGCTGCATTCCATTTCTCACCCCAGCAGGGATTTTGAATTGAACCACTTTTTCTCCTCGTTCTACACCACTACCAGCACATTTACTACAAGGATTGGTAATGATAGTCCCCTCACCCTTGCATTGTGGACAAGTAGTTTGTGTCTGCATTCTACCAAACACTGTATTGGATACACCAGTAATTACACCAGTACCATGACACTTTGGACAAGTCTTTCGTCCTTCTTTTTCTGTAGTACCAGCTCCATGGCACTGACTACAGGATACCATCTTTTTTATTTTCAGTTTCTTTTCAGTACCCTCTAAAACCTCTTTGAGGGTAAGCGTAACGGTAGCACGAAGATCCCCTCCTCTAGCGACTCGCTGTGGGCCTCTTGATTGTCCAGAGAATCCACCAAATCCACCGAAGCCTCCAAAGATATCTCCGAAAGCACTAAATATATCATTAAAATTAATATCGCTAGCAGAAAAGCCTGAATTGTCTACACCTGAGTGTCCAAATTGATCATAGCGACTACGCTTTTCGCTATCGCTAAGTACACTATAGGCCTCTGCAGCTTCCTTAAACTTTTCTTCAGCTTCTTTATCGCCAGGATTCTTATCAGGGTGATATTTAATAGCCAATTTTCGATAAGCCTTTTTTATTTCATCTTCCGTGGCATTCTTTGCGACGCCTAGAATTTCGTAATAGTCTCTTTTATCCGCCATAGTTGTTATCGATTGTCCATTCGTTACTCACCAACTACTACATCCGCAAAACGAAGGATTTTTTCATGAAGAGTATAGCCTTTTTTAGTGCAATCAAGCACAATGCCCTTTTCCTCAGGATTATCCGTTTTTACCATTGCGATAGCCTGTTGAGAAGCCATATCAAAAGGTTTTTGAAGAACATCCATTTGCTCTACTCCATGCTTTTGAAGAAAGGTAAAGAACTTCTGAGCAATCAACTCTATTCCTTGCTTTATAGCACCTAGATCATCTGAGCGATCTATATTGTGTAATGCCAATTCTAAGTCATCTACGACAGGCAACAATGCGGATAAAACCTTTTCGCCACCATAAGTCATAAGGTCGGACTTTTCTTTGGCAGTACGACGCCTATAGTTTTCATATTCAGCAGAAATGCGAAGATACCTATCATTAAGAGAGGCTAGCTGCTCTTTAAGCACTGTCAATTCGTCCTCTAGGTGAGACTCTTCTTTGTCAGATTGTACGATCTGTTCATTCTCCGCAACTTCACCTTTTGTCTTTTCGTCTATTTTTCTTTCAGACAAGTCCTTATCTATCTTCTTGTCTGCCATCTTCTTTTCTTTACTCATAAACTTAATCTTACTGCTATCTACTTCACTTTTTTAAGTGGACACTTGTAGTAGTATTGTATACTTAAGGGTAAAGATGCAAAAACCAAGCCAAAAGAAGAAAATAAAGAGGTAAAATCTTCCTTCTCTTCCCTCTGTTATGTATTTCCACCCTACTTTCCTTTCGTTCAGCTGTGTATTTAACGAGCATAATATAGTGAGGGTTCAAATAAAAGTTCCCATGGAATTCTAAAATAATGATCCCTAAATTCATACAATAATTGGTTAACTCCTCTATATGATTTATGGGAAACTCCTTTCGTTTTTTTATCAAAAGCTTCAGAGAGATGTAGTCAATGGATTTTGTTGCTTTGCATTAGCTTCATTCTTCGTTCAATTTTGTGTACTTTTGTTAAGGTATGAAACAGCCTATCCGTTTTCTATTGCTTATGCTCCTGTCCTTATTTTTTAAGGACTCTCTTTTTGCTGTAGAGATGCCTCTAGACTCAATGACCATAACAGCAAGGGATAGTATATCCCTTTTGGAGGCAGTAGTAATAAAAGCACAAAAACGAAGAGAGAGTATAATCCCGCCACAAACAATCGATGCTCAACAACTCCAAAAACTAAACAGCCATAGTATTGCTGATGCCATGCGCTACTTCAGTGGTGTACAAGTGAAAGACTATGGTGGTGTAGGGGGAATAAAAACAATCAATCTCCGAAGTATGGGTAGCCAGCACGTCGGCATATTTTACGATGGAGTGGAACTAGGGAATGCTCAAAACGGGCAAATTGATCTTGGGCAATACTCTTTATCCAATATGGAATCAATTGAGTTGTACAACGGACAAAAGGGAGGGACCTTACAACCTGCTAAAGACTTTGGCTCCTCAGGTACAGTCTACCTTCGTACGCGAAAGCCCACTTTTATTAATGGGCAAAGCTATCAACTTCGGATCGGCATGAAAGGAGGCTCCTTTGGCTTGGCTAATCCCTCTCTCGTTTGGGAAAAGAAACTCGGACGCTTCACTGCTTTGTCTCTTTCCACAGAATATCTATACGCTACTGGAAAATATCGCTTTCGGTACCGACGAACTATTCCAGAAACAAATTCTGTAGCTTATGATACAACAGCAGTACGTCAGAATGGAGACATTAATGCCACACGCGTAGAAGCTACTCTTTTTGGAGGTTCCTCCAACTTGAAGTATACTCTAAAAAGTTATAACTACTTCAGCAACCGTGGAATTCCTGGAGCGATTGTGAACAATGTATGGCGAAGAGGAGAACGAATAACCGATGAGAATCATTTTGCACAAGCTATCGCAGAAGCACGTATTACAGAAAAGTATAGGCTTAAGGCTATTTCAAAATATGCTTACTATTATACACACTATATCAATCGTGATCCGACCTTACTGCAAATAGACAATCGTTTTCATCAAGAAGAGCTATACTTTTCATTAGCACAGTCTCTTTCCCTCTCCTCTCACTGGCATATCTCACTGGCCTACGATTACCTTTGGAATAGGCTTCGTAGTGATATACGAGACTTTGTTTTTCCATGGCGTCACACAAACCTTGTGGCCCTTTCATCCACCTATTCCTCCTCCCAACTTGAGATTCAAGGATCACTTCTAGGAAGTTTTATATGCGATTACGCACGCTTTCTAAACACTACTCCTCGCTATGGAAGAGTTGCTCCTGCCCTACTTGTTTCCTACTCACCCTGGAAAAGAGCAGGTCTACGTGTAGACGCTTTTTGCAAAGGAAGTTTTAGAATGCCAACTTTTAATGACCTATACTACACTGATGTAGGCAATAGCAAGTTAAAGCCAGAGGAGACTAGACAATATAGCCTTACATTGAACTATGGTAATCAGAGATTAAAAGGCTTTTGGAAGGGAGTTAACGTCACTCTTGGAGGCTACTACAATCGCGTAAAAAATAAAATCGTAGCTTATCCTAAAGGGCAACAATTTCGCTGGACTATGCTCAACTTGGGCGAAGTGGACATTCGTGGACTTGAAAGCTCAATGATGCTCCTCATAGCTCCATTTCGCCAATTTGAGACGCGTCTTCATCTACAATATACCTATCAACGCGCAATTGATATAACAGATAAAAGAGACAGCTATTTTCATCACCAGATTCCATACGTTCCTAAACATAGTGGATCAGTCTCATTAGGATGTAGCTACAAAACTTGGCAGCTCAACTATTGCTTTGTATATGTGGGAGAAAGATACAACCAACGCGAAAACACGATATACAACTATACACAACCATGGTATACAAGCGATTTAAGTCTTTCTTACGACTTGACCTTCCCCAAAAAGAATAACAGTTTGAGAATTCTTTTGGAATGCAACAATATTTTCAATCAACAATATGAAGTTATTTTAAACTATCCCATGCCGGGAACGAACTTTAAAATCTCCTTATTATGGCAAATCTAAGACTCTTGCGAAGCATATATCCATACCTTTTCTTTTTTGCTATCCTCTCTACAAATGCTTGTCGGAAAGACCCCAATGTGTTGCCGATAACCCCTTCTTCAATAGGAGAAGGACTTGATAAAAGTGAATATGCAGGACTCTACCTTCTCAATGAGGGAAATATGGGAAGCAACAAAGCCTCTCTTGACTACCTTGATTTCGCATCTGGTACATACTTAAAAAACATCTATCCTACTAGAAATCACAATGTTGCCATGGAACTTGGGGATGTTGGGAATGATATAGGTATTTATGGATCAAAGCTCTTTCTTGTAATCAACGCATCCAATAAAGTGGAAGTTCTACAAGCTAGTAATGCTAAACGAATCGGGCATATTGATATTCCTAATTGTAGAAGTCTCCTTTTTCATGGAGGAAATGCCTATGTAACA
Source organism: Bacteroidales bacterium KA00251 (assembly GCA_001552775.1). Lineage (GTDB taxonomy): Bacteria > Bacteroidota > Bacteroidia > Bacteroidales > Porphyromonadaceae > Porphyromonas. Next base: position 247,389 of record KQ959277.1, on the reverse strand, counting down.
AGCTTTATTTCACCTATTCAAATTGATCCAGATTCCCCACGAGGAGCTCTGTTCCGTATTGACACTGCCTCTCTTGAAGTAACAGGAAAGGTAGAAGTAGGATATCAACCAGAAGAGATGGCTACCGATGGCAAATCAATTTTCGTAGCCAATAGTGGTGGTTATCGACAACCTCACTACGACAATACTATTAGTGTAGTGGATATACAAACGTTTCATGAGGGAGAAAAGATACCAGTTGCTCTTAATCTACACCATATCAAACGCGACCATTACGACCAACTTTGGGTTTCTTCCAGAGGTGACTATAAAGAGGTACCTTCTTCCCTTGTATTGCTCCAACGAGATAAAGAAAAAAGGTTCTATCCTGTAGATACCCTTCCGATCCCTTGTAGCAATTTTGCGATAAAAGGAGACTCTCTCTTTTACTATGCTATTGAGGAATCTCCCTATACTAGTGATAGAAAAGTCTCTTATGGCATAGTCAACATAAAAAGTCGAAAAGTTGTCACAAAATCTTTTCTTAAACCTCACCCTGAAGTGAATATTGAAACGCCCTATGGGATTGCCATTTATGGTTGTACAGGCGACATTCTCATTACAGATGCCAAAGGATACACTTCCAGTGGCACATTATACTGCTTCAGCTCAGATGGATCTTTCAGGTGGAAAGTGACGACTGGAGACATCCCTGGTCACATTGCCTTTCTTCCTAAAAACCTCGCAACTAGAGAAACGATTTCCCATTAATAAGCGATAAAAAAGAGAGCCATATTCTCCTTCTTCAAGTTTTACCATTGAAGTCGTACTATTGCATGATCTCTTTTGTGCTTCTTTTTCTGCAACAAGAAAGGAACAAAACCAATGCAATAAACAAAAGATGGCACTGAGCCCCTAAAAAGCTAGCTATTGGCTAAGGAATATATCCCCCTCCTTTTATGTCAGAGAATTGTTTTATCTTTGAAAATGAAATATTGTGGGTAAATATATGCTGGACGAAAAGCAAATAATTAAGGAGACAGAGGCTAGCTATCCTCTGCACGAGGGAAACACCCTCACAGAGAGAATTAAAAAGTATTTTAGCCCTCAAAAAGCACCTTTTTGGATTGCTAATGCTATAGGGGTTGTTGCTCTTTCCTCACTCGCTACTGTAGCTGTAATTCGCTATAACAGACGTCGGAAACAGACCCAAATATCTTTTCATCTCCCTGACTCTATACAAGGCGTTGAAGTAGGAAGCAACATACGGCTAAAGATCGTTTTCGCGCACCAAGGCACAAACAAACTTGTAATACGAGGAGAAAAGCGACTTCTTGATGAAATAGTTTGTGACATTCGCGATACGAAGTTGCGACTATTTTGCAAACCTACTGGAAGAAAGAAAAATTGTACTACAGAGGCATTTCTTTTTGTTACAGAACTTGAGTTTCTTTCTCTTGTCGGCAACGCACGAATAGATACGGAAGGTATAAACCACTCCAACCAATTTACATTGACTCAGCATGGGGGAGAGATCCGTTCGCTACAGGTAGAATCAAACCGTTTTTCTTGCGTGCTCTCGGGAGAATATTCTTCAAATATTACTTATTCTGGTGAAGAACTCAACCTTTCTGCCGTAGGTAAAGGATACAGCCATTTTGATCTTAATGCCAATTCTCTCGTTTGTCAGATGTCTGGAGAAACTAGTATAACGCTTGGGGGGGCTCTTCACAATCTTTCTCTCTCTCTTCTCGGAAAAGGTGAATTACTTGCAGAGAACTTACAACTACCCAATGCAAAGCTTATTCTACAAGAAAAAGCTAAGGCACGCCTAGATAGGATTGAATCTGGAACTATAGCCCTAAGTGGCGATGCCCAACTTTCTCTAAACCATGAGCTTGATAAAAAAGTAAAAGTAGCACTGGAAGAGACTTCTACCATTTTGTTTTTAGAAGATCTTTCTCCTCTCCAAGCATCCAAGAAGTCCTAATCATACCCATAGAACCCCATAATTATCTCATACTAGACAGAAGGTGCTAATCTCCTTATCCCTAAAAAGATCAGAGTTTATACTACACTGATTTATAAATCTTAATCAATAGTACATCAACCTATTAACAAGCTAAAACAAAAATGTGTGGAATAGTGTGTTATGTTGGCAAGAAAGAGGCAAAGCCAATCCTCATTTCTGGCCTAAAACGTCTTGAATACCGAGGCTATGATAGTGCAGGAGCTGCTCTTTGTGATGAGCAAGGCAACCTGCATATTTATAAGACTAAAGGAAAAGTGGCTGCGCTTGAAGAGCTAATGGGTACAAAAAGATACCACGAAACCATAGGGATAGCCCATACTCGCTGGGCAACTCATGGAGAGCCTAGTGCTATAAATGCACACCCTTTATACTCGCAAAACGAAGAGCTTGCCATCGTACATAATGGTATTATTGAAAACTTCAGAGAGATAAAGCAAGATCTTCTAGAAAAAGGATACACCTTTCAAAGTGAAACCGATAGTGAAGTATTGGTACAGTTTATTCTTTACGTCAAAGAGAGTCGAAAACTGAGCCTATTTAAAGCGGTACAGCTAGCCTTACAAAATGTAATTGGAGCCTATGCCATCGCTTTGATTGACAAAAAAGATCCCCACACGCTGGTGGTTGCTCGCAAGAGTAGTCCTTTGGTAATTGGTGTTGGAAAGGACAATGAGGAATTTTATGTTGGGAGCGATGCCTCTCCTATTATTGAGCATACTCGCAACGTCATTTACCTCAACGATGAAGAAGTGGCTATGCTTACTGCAGGAAAAGCACCTCATATTGAGACTCTCAAGGGGAATGCAATGAAGCATATGCCTAGTTTCCTATCACTGGACATTGGAGCAATCGAAAAAGGTGGCTATCCACACTTTATGCTTAAGGAGATATACGAGCAGCCTCACAGTCTTCGAGACTGCATGAGTGGACGCATTGCGGGAGATAAGCAAAGTGTCGTACTTAGCTCAATCATTGATCATGGCAACACGCTTATTAATGCTAGAAGATTTATCATTGTAGCTTGTGGCACATCCTGGCATGCAGGTCTTATAGGCAAACAACTCATAGAAGATCTAGTACGTATACCAGTTGAGGTGGAATATGCAAGTGAATTCCGCTATCGTAACCCTGTACTTAATTCTCACGATGTAGTAATTGCAATCTCTCAGTCTGGAGAAACGGCAGATACTTATGCTGCACTTCAACTAGCAAAAGAGCGTGGAGCGTTTACCTACGCTTTTTGCAACAGTGTAGGATCTTCTATTTCAAGACTTGCTGATACAGGTGCATATATCCACGTTGGTCCAGAAATAGGAGTTGCCTCCACAAAAGCTTTTACGGGACAGGTTACTGCACTTGCCATGTTTGCGATTGCTCTTGCTTCACTTGGACAGAAAGCACCCAAGCCACTCCTGCACGAGTTGATCCACTCTCTTTCAGAGATGCCTGACCACATTGAACAAATTTTGGAAGAAGTCGACTCTGTAAAGGAGCTTGCTAAATTCTTCAAGGAAAAGGGGAACTGCATATACTTAGGTAGAGGATACAACTATCCAGTAGCTCTTGAAGGGGCTTTGAAGCTAAAAGAACTGAGTTATATCCATGCAGAAGGTTATCCAGCAGCCGAAATGAAGCACGGACCAATTGCCTTGGTAGATGCCAACATGCCTATCATTGTGGTCGCAACAAAAGATAAGACTTACGACAAGATCGTAAGCAATATAATGGAGATAAAAGCTAGGAAAGGCAAGATAATTGCAATTGTAAGCAAAAATGATGAGCATATCAGCGAATTGGCAGACTATATCATAAAAGTGCCACAAATTCACCATATGCTTGAGCCCTTACTGACTAGCATACCTCTGCAATTGCTTGCATACTACATTGCTGTAGAAAAAGGGTGCAATGTTGATCAACCTCGCAACCTTGCAAAATCTGTAACTGTGGAATAATACAATTGTTTGGAAGGAACAAATTGAGATATTTCATGATCTCCTAAAAAATTCTCAAACGCAATATTATAATGACAAACAACAACTTTTCAACTCCACCCATTTTAGGTGAAAATAACAGAGAAAGTGTGCGGTTTTCACTCACGAATTCTCAAGAGCGATCTATTTTCACAAAAGTATTTGCTTGGATGGGAGGGGCTCTTTTCCTCACAGCTGTAGTATCCATGCTTTTTGTAAAGCTAGGGTTAGCTAACTATGTACTAGCGTCCCCTACCCTTATGTGGCTTCTTATCATTGCACAGTTTATCCTAGTGATGGTACTGAGTGCTCGCATATGGAAGATGAGCTTTGCAAGCGCGGCTACCCTCATGATAATTTACTCTATCCTCAATGGGACAACTCTAAGTTTTATCTTTTTTGTTTTTTCTTTGGGGACGATTGCACGAGTTTTCTTCATTACGGCTGGGATGTTTGGCATAATGGCAGTGCTTGGAGCGACCATTAAACGCGATCTCTCTCCTTTATATAGCTACCTAATGATGTTCCTTTTGGGGCTTATCATTGCGATCGTGGTAAATCTCTTTGTGCAGAGTACTGCTCTAGATTGGCTTATTTCTGTCCTAGGGGTAATCGTTTTCACCATACTTACCGCAGTAGACACCTCCAGAATTAAGAGGGCTATTGCAAAAGAGTATGAAGAAGGAGCCGATGTTGAAAGCCTTCATAAGGTCGCTCTTATAGGATCTCTACAGCTTTATCTCGACTTTATTAATCTCTTTATATATCTTCTTCGTCTCCTAGGACGTGACTGATTATAGAGAGCTATCTTTACACTAAACTGTAGCAAGAGTAGCCCAACCACTTTTGCTACAGTTTTATTTTAAATATAGGTGTGGAAAAAGCAATCTCAAAAGAAGGCATAATAAAAAGTGCATCTAAGCTAGCCTCGGCAAGTTTCTTAGCTCAGCTTATAAGTCTTGCAGCCCTTCCCATAATTAGTCGAGCATATAGCAAAGAAGCGATAGGTATTGCAGGTATTGTAATGACTCTATCCACCTTGCTCTCTTTTTTGGCTAGTGGTAGCTATGGACAAGCGATTGTTATCTCACGTCAGTATGTGGCAAGGTTACTTCTTCCCGCATCGCTGTGCTACTGTTTCATTTGCTCGCTTGTTGTCGCCTTTTTTATGCTCATTTTTAAGGAGTTTATAGCACCCTCCTTGCCTATCTCATCTGGCTTTTCCCATGTGGCGACTTATTGGTATTGGATTCCCTTTCTAGTCTTTTTTCTATCTGCCTATATGGTCTTGTCTGGCTATGCTAATCATCAGAAAAAATATGGTCGCCTTGCCTTTTCAGTTTTGTGTCAATCTGGGGCAACCAATGGTATAAAGGTAGGTCTAGGTCTATATGGAGCAAGCTCTGCCACGGCACTTATTGCCTCCTCTACGGCTGGAGGACTATTAGGGATCTTCGCACTCTCATGCTTTAAACCTAAGCAATCATCCCGACTCCACCTTACTCCTAAGAGAATGCGTCTTGCTCTTGCCTACAACAAAGATTTTCCTCTATACTCATCACCCATGATGCTCGTTAATTCCCTTGCAGCTACACTTCTCATAGTTGCTCTCCCGCGCTGGTATGGACTTGCAGAACTGGGGCTGATCACAATGGCATCGCAGGTAAGCTCACGTCCATTGTCCCTTATAACTGAAGCCTTTAGTCGAGTCTATTGTAGAGATTTTGCTTGTAGAGTTACAGCAAGACGACCTCTTTTACCTGCATTCTGGCGTTTCACACGCTATTTTCTCCTTGTAATAACGCCCATAGCTATTTTGTTGTATCTCTTCATGCCATGGCTTGTAAAGTTTGTACTTGGAGGGAAATGGGGGGAATTGGTACCTATTATTCGAGCAATGATTCCTTTTCTTTGTCTTGGAGTAATGACCTCTATCTTCAACTTTTTGCCAGAGATTTTTCGGAAGCAAAAAAAACTATTGATTGCCTATTTAATCATTCTCAGTTACCAGTTACTTCTATTGATTCTTTTGGCTAGCAACATGGGCTTTTCAGACTTTTATGGTCTGTACTACAAATTGGTGCTTGTCGTCCCTATCCTCTTTATACTATGGCTTTACCTATTCATGATGCGATATGACAAGGAACTCAAAAAAGAAAAATCATGAAGAAAAAAATGAGATTAAGCACGAAAAAGTTTGGTAGTTCAAAAATCTTTTGTAACTTTGCAGTCGCAACACGATAGATAAGTCGTTGTTCTGGTTTGGTGCCATAGCTCAGTTGGTAGAGCAAAGGACTGAAAATCCTTGTGTCCCCGGTTCGATTCCTGGTGGCACCACTCAAAAGCGAGACTCACATAATAAGTAAGTCTCGCTTTTTTCTGTTGGAGATCAATTCAAAAAAAGAGGCTACGGAAATATACTTCCCAGCCTCTTTTTATTTTCTTAATTTTCTTTTTTACTTGTTATCTCCCCCTTGCATAGAGGAATCTTTTGCGGTAGAGATATCTTGATTAATAATTGTTTTGCTCACCTTTTTGATAGCACTCTGTAGCTCACCAAAAGTATAACTAATTGTAAAGTTGAGTTGGAGAGCTCTACGGCTTGTAACCATTTTGCTTTCAAAGTCAGGTCCAAACGTTCTTATCCTAAAATGGTAATACTTCATAAATGGGTTTTGTATATTGGCGGCAAGCGACAATTTCCCATTAAAGAAACTTTTTACCACATTCATTCCATGATAAGTTCCCCAAAATGGATCCATGCTGATGGAGACAGGTTGGGAAAACAAACCAGCATAGGCTACAATAGTCCAGTTTCTAGGAAGTGTGAAGTTTAGGATCCCCGAAAATTGTCCAGACCAGCCCTTGTTGTTACGTATATATTCTTTGCCACTGCTCGGACTAATCACTTTGCCTGCATCAAACTCATCGTACCTTACACTTCCATTAAACATGACATTAAACCAAGTAAAGGGTATATAACGTGCAAATAAAGAAGCTCCAACTCCTCTATTAAAACCAAGGTTCTCAAATGTATTGATTATCCTTCCCTCTTTGTCCTCACCATAGAGGAAGATAGGAGCAATAGGATTTTTTGTATAGTTGGCATTCAGTCCGCCTTGTAAGGTAAGCTTCTTCCCATAGCTACCGATAGAAACTTCTAGATTGTGAATACGTTCATTGATAAGTTTGCTATTTCCTCTATGTATAAAAACTACGCTATAGGCTTGGGTATAGGGTGAAAGTTGTTGAATAGAGGGTCTACTGATTCGTAGATTGTAGTTGGCTTTGAGCTGTAGCCCTTGGTTAAAGCTATAGGAAAGCCCTAGTTCTGGCACCACATCCGTAAACTTTCTCGAAAAATCTTCTCCGTACTGAACCTTTTGCACCCCAGTTTCCAAGCGTACTCCAGCTGATCCCGAAAAATTCCCTAGCGAAAGCATATACTTTAAATAGGCGGCAAATATCTGCTGACGATAGTTCATCGAAACTGTATCTTTTACTCCGAAGTAATCAAGTGTCGCACCAACATCTTCAGGAGAGCTATATTTCGAGAAAGAGTTTCCTCTTCTGTAAATGTATTTAATTCCTGAATTTATCTTATGCTGCTCTCTAATAGGAAGAGTATAATCTGCCTGCCAAGTGTGTTCATCGAGGTGAGCGATATTGGTTGAACTGAGAGTACGATGAATAATATTTTCCTTGTCTTTTTCCACATCAAGCACACGTGATTCTGTATTTTTTACAGGATTCCTCACAAAGAGATAGGATAAGATTAGCTTTTCATTATTTCTATCAAAGTCATGCTGGTAGTCTGTCCGAAATTCATAACTGTTTCTTAGCATCATTGCCGTTGAGACGAGATGCTCTGTAGAAAGGGGGGTAATACGCTCATGAGGAGCATAGGTTACATTGTCTGTATAATTACTAAAAGAGGGAGTATGCTGTTTGTTCCAGTTAAAAGAGGTGCTTAGCAAGTTCTTTTTATTAAACTCATAATTGAAGTTGAGATTTAAGGTATGGGACCTAAATTTCATGGCTCCAGGCTCTGTGTTAGATTTACGATAATAGGAAGTAGTATAGTTTTCCTCGCTTGTGTAATTAGCATATTTTTTGGGCATCCAATAATCCATTACGTGATAACTTCCCGTGAAAGAGGCTTTTCCCATTGCTGCAGATAAATTTGCGGACCCCATCAATCCATTATGAAAGAGTGTACCAGCAGTGACTGTCCCCATGATTCCCTTAAGATTAATCCCCTTTTGCGTAATGATGTTAATGATAATAGAAGCTCCTGTGGCATCGTATTCTACTCCAGGGTTTGTAATCACTTCAATATTTTGAACTGATGAAGCCGGTATACTCTTGAGTACTTCCTTGGGGTTAGAAGAGATAAAGCTAGAGGGACGACCATTCAAATAAATCGCAAAGTTTGAAGTACCCTTTACCTGTAAATTACCATCACCATCAATCGTTACAAGAGGTACACGACGCATCATCTCATGGAGAGAGAGAGCTTTATTCATCGGATCTTCTTTTACATTATAGGCAATTCGGTCTATTCCTAGTCTCACGATCGGTTTTTTTGCTACTACTACCACTTCGCTGAGCAGGTTGTCATCTGCTTTCATAGAGAGTCTCACAAGACCTTTTGAGCGAAGTTCATTCTGTGTTAGAACAAGAGAATCTGCTTTAAGTCCTACGAAACTAGGAAGAAAGACATACTTTTCTGCAAGAGGTAAAGCCATTTCAAAGCGACCACCATCATCTGTCACTTGTTGCAATGTGTCTGCATCACTAGACACACTACGACAAACTATGGAAAGAGTAGCATAGGCAATCGGTTGTAAAGTTTCTTTGTGTTGGATAAGTCCTCTGACAATAAGTGTGTTCCCCGCTTTCTGAGGGTTCTGATGTTGTGCAACTAATTGCGAAAAAAAGCAAAGGGAAAGAATGACAATGGGACAAACATTTCTGATAAAAAAAGTGTGTATCCCTTGGATGTTCGGTAACTTCATTGATTAATCTCTTCTTTTAATTCTAATTCTAATACAAAGTAAAAAAAAAAAAAACAATGTCGCAAATCAAACGACAAAATGTTACGGAACTTTTATTTTGATTCTCCTGAACATTTTCTCAAAACTCTCAGAACTTTTTCCAAAATCTCTCGGAACATTTCCAA
>KQ959277.1:196941-238126 GCA_001552775.1 Bacteroidales bacterium KA00251 | reverse complement strand
TCTCTCGGAACATTTCCAAAAAACTCTCGGAACATTTATTTTAAACTTCAAGAGCATTTTTGGAGTGCCCACTTTCGCTTTTCTAGAACTATAAAAGGGATATTATCGCTGCACCACAATCCTTTCAAAAGGAAAGGCATAAAGAAAATCAAATCGATTTCCATACAAAAAGCATACAATTTATACTTTTTATAGCTATTTAAAACACAACGAATCCTAGCTATAAAGAACCTCCTCTTTGCGCGGAGTAGGATAAAAACTGTTGGTGGTTTATTTATTTTAGCGTACCTTTGCGATGGAAGGAAAGGAGGGGTTCTCCTCTCCAATTAAAAATTCCTCCAAAGACTGGGTAACAAATATCACATCATAGCAAGAGAATAGGAGATGGATGACAAGATTAAGCAACTGACCGATAAAATCCTAGCAGAAGGAGTAGAAAAAGGGAAGCAACAAGCCGACGAACTTCTTGACAAAGCAAAAAAAGAGAGTGAAAAAATACTCTCTTCCGCCAAAGAACAAGCGGAAATACTTTTTAAAGAAAAAGCGAAAGAAGTTGATGACCTTACAACTAATACAAAAAGTGAACTCCAACTAGCTGCAGATCAGACTCTACAAGCCCTAAAAAGTGCCATTGCTGACCATCTTTCTGAAAAGCTTTCTACTCTTGCCACTGAAGCGGCTACAAGAGACGAAGATTTTATTAAGGAACTACTTTTAAGACTCGTAAGCAAATGGTCGCCAGAAGAGAGTGTGACTATTGAGACTGCCGATGCAAAAGCTCTTGAAGACTACTTCAAAAGTCATGCTAAACAACTACTTGACAAGGGAGTATCTCTTCAAGAAGTGGCTGGGAGAAAAACTAGCTTTACACTTAAACCTGAAGGTAGTGGATACAAAGTAAACTTTGGGGATCAAGAAATTAAAGAGCTTTTTCATTCGTTCTTACGTCCTCGTCTTATTGATCTTCTTTTCCAATAAAACATGGCTAAGTACTACGCAACCATTGCCGGGCTTCCCAACCTTGGAGTAGAAGACCGTAAGTTGCCTTTCTCTTCTGCCTATTTTGTTGAGGAGCTTTCACAAGAGCTTACTCCACGCGACCGACATCTTCTTAATATTCTCCGCTGGGAAAGAGAAAATCGCTATTTGATTCGCTTTTTAGAACAAGAAGAGGAGGCAAAAGCATCTAACGAACAACCTCAACTCTTCAGCTACGATCAGATAGCTACAGCGCTCCATGCTCTTCGCCAAAGAGAGCCACTGCCAAAGTCTATTTTCCTTCCAGCCTACGTTATTAATTTTCTCAAAGCAACTCAGGTCGAACCCACGGAAGAGGAGGTGGAAAAGGAAAAGGAGAAAGAAGAGCTCCTTGATGACGAAGAGAGACGGTACCACTACCCGACTCGACTTGAAGATCGCCTTGCTGAATACTATTATGATTATGCTATTTCATGTGGCAATCAATTCATTGAGGCATGGAGCAAATTCAATCGGACACTCCGCAACATACTCGCTGCAGAAGTGGGAAAAGAGTTGGGATGGGACATACGTACCTATATTGTGGGCAACTCCCCTATCGAGAAAAAGCTTAGAGCCTCATCTGGCAATTCTTTAGGCATAGATGAGGAAGATATCACAGAATTACGTCAGATACAGGCAATTCTTGCCGAAAAAGACATCACTCGCCGTGAGCGAATGATTGATCAACTCCGATGGAACTGGCTAGAGGACGTTACATTTGATCGGATCTTCGATGTAGAGGCTCTCCTTGCCTATTATCTTCGACTCTGTATAGTAGAGCGATGGACATCGCTCAATGAAAAAAAAGGTGAAGCTACTTTTCGCCACATTGTCGCCTCTCTGAAAAAAGAGAGCAACGAGAGCTTGGAGGAATTTAAAAAGAATCAAAAAAAATAATCATAAGATGACCAAAGGTGTAGTAAAAGGTGTCGTTTCCAACCTAGTAACCGTAGAAGTAGATGGTGCTGTAGCTCAAAATGAGATTGGCTACATTACTGTAAAAGGCAAAGCCTTGATGGGCGAAGTGATTAAAATTATTGGAGAGGACGTATATGTACAACTCTTCGAAAACACTCGTGGAATGAAAGTAGGAGACCCAGCAGAGTTTACAGGTCATATGCTAGAAGTACAGCTAGGACCAGGATTGCTTTCAAAAAACTACGATGGACTTCAAAACGACCTCGACAAGATGGAGGGAGTTTTCCTCCAAAGAGGGAGCTACACCGATCCTCTTGATGCAGAAAAGCTCTGGCATTTTAAGCCTCTTGCTAAGACTGGAGACAAGGTACAAGCTGGTTCATGGCTAGGAGAAGTTGATGAAAACCACCAGCCACACAAGATAATGGTGCCTTTTGTATTTGAAGGTAACTATGAAGTGCTTAGCATTGTCTCAGAAGGAGAATATCGTATTCATGATGAAATAGCACGTCTCCGTAGCGAAGAAGGTGAAGAAAAAGTGGTAACAATGGTACAGCGTTGGCCTGTAAAGGTGCCCATAACCTGTTACCAAGAAAAACCTCGTCCCTTTAAACTCCTTGAAACAGGTGTGCGTACAATGGATACACTCAATCCTATTGTAGAAGGGGGAACGGGATTTATCCCTGGTGCCTTTGGTACAGGGAAAACAGTTTTGCAGCACGCCATTTCTAAGCAGGCAGAAGCCGACATTGTAATCATGGCAGCTTGTGGAGAACGTGCAAATGAAGTGGTAGAGATCTTTGCTGAGTTCCCTGTATTGGACGACCCTCACACAGGTCGCAAGCTGATTGAGCGTACCATCATTATTGCAAACACCTCCAACATGCCAGTAGCTGCACGTGAAGCTTCAGTATATACAGCCATGACTCTAGCTGAATACTATCGAGCCATGGGACTCCGTGTGTTGCTGATGGCCGACTCTACTTCTCGCTGGGCACAAGCTCTTAGAGAGATGTCCAATCGTCTTGAAGAACTTCCTGGTCCTGACGCTTTTCCAATGGACCTTTCTGCTATCATTGCCAGTTTCTATGCAAGAGCTGGATTTGTCTATCTCAACAATGGCAAAACAGGTTCTGTAACCTTTATCGGTACCGTGTCTCCAGCAGGAGGTAACCTCAAGGAACCTGTTACGGAAAACACAAAAAAAGTAGCAAGATGCTTTTATGCACTTGAACAAGATCGTGCAGACCGAAAGAGATACCCTGCTGTCAATCCTATTGAGAGTTACTCCAAGTATCTTGAATATCCAGAATTTGAAGCCTATGTTGAAAAACGTATCGGCAAAGATTGGCTTGAAATGGTGTACGAAGTAAAGATGCGTCTTGCAGAAGGAAAGGAAATTGCAGAACAAATCAATATTCTAGGAGATGATGGAGTACCAGTTGAGTATCATGTAACATACTGGAAAGGAGAGCTAATTGACTTTGTGATATTACAGCAAGACGCCTTTGACGACATTGACTGCAACTCCTCCATAGAAAGACAAAAGTACATGCTTGGCAAAGTGATGGGAATCTGTCATCATCCATTCCAATTTGCAGACTTCAATGAAGTATCAATTTTCTTTAAGGAGCTTATCAACCTGCTCAAGCAGATGAACTATTCTCCCTTTGAGAGCGATGACTTTAAAAAATACGAAGCTCGTTGCGAGGAACTGATCGCGAACCAAGACAAAAAAGCAAACGCATAAAAAGAGACCCTGCTACTGATATGACTACCACTACACTACTCAATAAGATATACACTAAAGTATCCAATATCACCAAGGCTACTTGTATGCTCCATGCTAAGGGAGTGGGCAATGATGAATTGGCTACCATCAACGGAAGGCTCGCCCAAGTGGTGAAGATAGTTGGAGATGAAGTAACCCTACAGGTTTTCGAAGGTACAGGCAACATCCCCACAAATGCTGAAGTTGTATTCCTCGGCAAAGTTCCTTCTCTAAAGGTAAGTGAGCAGCTCGCTGGAAGATTTTTCAACGCCTATGGAGAGCCTATAGATGGTGGTCCCCAAGTGGAGGGAAAAGAAGTAGAGATAGGAGGTCCTTCTGTAAATCCTGTAAGAAGAAAACAACCCAGCGAATTGATTGCTACGGGTATTGCAGGTATTGACCTTAACAATACTCTTGTCACAGGTCAGAAGATTCCTTTCTTTGCAGACCCTGACCAGCCTTTCAATGAGGTAATGGCTATGGTGGCATTACGTGCAGAGAGTGACAAGATTATACTTGGGGGGATGGGAATGACCAACGATGACTACCTCTATTTCAAAAATACATTTAGTAACGCTGGTGCTCTTGATCGTATTGTAAGCTTTATCAATACCACAGAAGACCCTTCAGTAGAACGTCTTCTGATCCCCGATATGGCTCTTACTGCTGCAGAATATTTTGCTGTTGAGAAAAATGAAAAGGTGCTGGTACTCCTTACGGATATGACCAACTATGCCGATGCTTTGGCAATCGTATCCAATCGTATGGATCAGATTCCTTCAAAAGACTCTATGCCAGGTTCGCTATACTCCGACCTTGCCAAGATCTATGAAAAAGCTGTACAATTTCCTTCTGGTGGCTCTATTACCATTATTGCTGTGACTACCCTATCAGGTGGAGATATCACACATGCAGTACCAGACAATACAGGGTACATTACCGAGGGGCAGCTCTATCTTCGTCGCGATACTAATGTGGGGAAGGTAATTATTGACCCCTTCCGCTCGCTTTCTCGTCTTAAGCAGCTTGTTATTGGAACTAAGACACGTGAAGATCACCCTCAGGTAATGAATGCTGCTGTTCGTCTTTTCTCTGATGCAGCCAATGCACAAACGAAAATGGAAAACGGTTTTGATCTTACCGACTATGACCGCCGCGCACTCGACTTTGCAGAAGATTACAGCCGAGATTTGCTCGCTATTGATGTCAACGTTGATACTACTACCATGCTCGACATTGCATGGAGTCTATTCAGTAAGCATTTCACTCCTATGGAAGTCAATATCCGTCAGGCACTAGTAGACAAGTATTGGAAAGGTGACACAAAGTCAAATGAGCAACCTAGTGAAGGGACTAATAAATAAAAGAGTCCGCACTATTTTTTCACCACAAAAAGATACTTTAGTGCTATGGCCATAAAGTTTCAATACAACAAGACCTCTCTCCAGCAACAGGAGAAGCAACTTAAAATGCGTGAGCGTACTCTCCCTACAATCAAGAGTAAGGAAAGTGCCCTTCGAATGGAGGTGAAAAAGACAAAGCATGAAGCAGAAATACTAGAAGCTAAACTTGAAGAAGGCATTCAAAGCTATCAACATATGGTTGCTTTATGGGATGAATTCGATACCAGTCTGATTAAGGTGGAAAATGTTAGACTTTCCTCCAAGAAAATTGCTGGTGTCTTAGTTCCAGTGCTAGAGGGTATCGATTTCAACGTAAAGCCATTCAGTCTTTTCAATTCACCTTCGTGGTACTCCGAGGGTCTAGGGTTACTGAAGGTTCTTGCTACGACAGGCATTGAAGCAGAATTTTTAGGACTAAAACTGGACTTTCTAGAGTATGCTCGAAAAAAAACGACTCAAAAGGTAAACCTCTTTGAGAAAGTGCAGATACCTGGTTATAAAGATGCCATCCGCAAAATAAAGCGTTACCTTGAGGATGAAGAAAGCCTCTCAAAAGCGGCACAAAAGATTATGCGAGGACATATAGAGCTACGTGAAAAGAAACTTAGGAATCTCGACTTGGTATGATAGAAAAAATGAACAAATACCTCTTTGTTGTCTATCACAAAGAGTACGAAGATTTCCTCATAAAGCTCAAAGAGCTTGGTGTCGTTCATATCAAAGAGACTAAAGACAAGAGAAAAATTGACTCACTGGAGGCCAAACTTGTTGAAAGGAAGGAGATTGGTATCCTCTATCGCAAGATAAAAGCGAGAAGAGACAAAGAAAAAGCGACAAAAGAAGTCGTAATAAGACCATGCGACCGCGATCATCTACAACAAATTGTAAATGAAGTAACTGGGTTGATGGCTCAAGAGGAAGAGCTTAAAAATCAAGTAAGTTCGGCTCAACGTGAGCTAGATTATTGGAAGATTTGGGGAAAAATAGACCTCTCCAATCTGCAAAAGCTCCAAGAAAGTGGTCATCCTATTCACTTTTTCATAACACCTATTTCAAGATATAGTGAGGAGTGGGAAGCAAAATACAATGCTGTGCCAATCTGCAACTTTCGTGGTCAGTGCTATTTCATCACAATTGGCTTGAATGGGAAAGAGTTGCCCGAAGCAGAGGAAATAAAAGCTCCTACTAAGAGTATTGAGCACCTTGAAGAGCAAGTGGAAACCTTCCAAAAGGCATTATCAAAGGTGCAAAGTGAATTGGAAAGCTTCGCTAATCATAGAATAGGAGAACTTAAAGGTATTCTTGAGTTTATAGACAAAGAGTATGCATTCTCCAATGCCCTTATACAAGCCACTGATGAAGCTGGGAATAGTGTAAAGGTCCTTGAGGGATGGGTGCCTAGTTTAGAGTCTGTAACATTTGAAGAAGAACTTCAGTCGCTTCCAATTTACCTTGAAAAGTTGGTAATTACAGAAGAAGACGATGTACCTATCAAGCTCAAAAACAATGCCTATTCAAGACTCTTTGAACCTATAACAAAGATGTACTCCATGCCAAACTATGGCGAAATAGACATCACGGGACTTTTTGCCCCCTTCTTTATGCTCTTTTTTGCACTCTGCTTTGGAGATGGAGGCTATGGATTGTTGGTATTTATTCTTGCTACTGTAGTAAAGCTCCGATCGTCTCAGCAATCTACACGCGACACCTGTGGCATGCTTCAATGGCTTGGGGGTACAGCAACTATAGTTGGAGGTCTTATGGGTACCGTCTTTGGTATGGTTATGCCATGGGCAGGTGATGACGGAGTCTTAGGAAGTGTACGAGACAACTACTTCCTTAATCAAGACAACTTGATGACCCTCTCCATAGTACTTGGTTTTATACAAATCATCTTTGGTAAGTTTGTAGCAGGTGTTAAACGCACGCGTCAAAAGGGAATCAAGTATGCACTTTCCACGTTTGCATGGGGAGCCTTTATCCTCACAGCTATATTGGGTATCGTTCTACAAATGAAGCTACCTTCTCTCCAAGAAGTATACTATACCCTCTTTGGTATAGCAGGCCTATGCTTACTAATAGCACTTTTTTACAACTCACCCGACAAAAACATCTTTATCAACTTTGGTAAAGGTCTATGGGACACCTATGGCACTGCTACGGGTCTCTTGGGTGACGTGCTATCGTATATTCGACTTTTTGCTATTGGACTGACAGGAGGTATACTCGGTGGTGTGTTTAATTCTTTAGCTTATCAGATCTCAGAAGGACTTCCATGGGGAGTAAACTTCCTTGTGATGGCAATTATTCTTCTTCTAGGACATAGCCTTAACATAGCACTATGCATGATCAGTTCACTAGTACATCCTCTTCGTCTTACCTTTGTGGAATTCTATAAGAATGCTGAATTTGAAGGAGGAGGAAAGCAGTACAAACCTCTTGACTAATAAAATAATATAATAACTATCTAACGAAAGACAAAGTATGATTTACGAAATTCTTACCTACGTAGGTATCGCTTTGATGGTAGCACTTACGGGTATTGGCTCCACTATAGGTGTAGCAATGTGCGGGAATGCCACAGTAGGATCAATGAAGAAAAACCCCGATTCGCTAGGATCCTACATAGTATTATCGGCTCTTCCTAGTACACAGGGTCTCTATGGCTTTGTGGGATTCTTTATGAGTCTCAACCTAGTACAAAAGCTTACAGAAGCCTCTTTGCTCAATGCTGTTTCTGCTTGGGCTATCTTTGCAGCTTGTATTACTCTAGGTGTGGTAGGGCTTTTCTCTGCTATCCGTCAAGCAAGTATCTGTGCTAATGGGATCAAAACAATTGGTGGAGGGGACAACGTTTTTGGTGCCACCATGGTAATGGCTGTATTCCCAGAACTCTATGCTATTCTAGCGATCCTTGTAGCTATTCTTCTTTTCGGAGCAGTACCTAATCTTGTAGGAATGGCATAAATACCTCTGCCCCATCAATAGTTTCAAGCTATATTTACCATATAAGCCCCTCATTCATACTCATAAGTATGAGGGGCTTTTATATTGTTGAGGCTTCATGGTCTGGCTCTTTAGTTTGAATAGCGATACTTCCCTCCTTGAGATCTCTTGGCAAAGCGATCGTCTTGTATTAAACCTTGTAAAGCAAATAGAGGACAATTGCAGCCCTTCTATTCCGATATATGAAGAGAATATACTTTACGCCTTGATGGAGGAAAGAAAGAATCAGATATTAGAAAAAGCAAAAGCATGGGCTACTCCTTTTGAGTATAGAGTATGGCAAGCCACTACAGAAGTTCCTTTCGGGGAGAAGATCAGCTATCAAGAGTTAGCCATAAAGATAGGTGCTCCTAAATCCTATCGAGCCGTAGGAAATGCTCTTGGGAAAAACCGTTTTGCCCCATTTATTCCATGCCATCGTATCATCTCTTCGGATGGTGGATTGGGCGGATATGCTTTTGGACTTTCTGTAAAACGGCTTCTTCTTCAATGGGAACAGCACGTAAAGCAAGCTTCTCAATCGATTTAGACAAGCAGTTCCTTTGTGAAGGTGTACTCATTAGAAAAACACGTTTGCTCATGTTTGACTATAAGGAAGGTCCGTATTGAAAGCCTTCTCATGTCAAGAAAAGCATGAGCATTGGGTGTTTCTGCTTAGGACTTCTTATATTTGTAAAACAAATGATTGAAAAAAAAGAGATTGATACAGGTAAAGCGGTACTAGTAGGGATTGCCACCCCAGAGGTAAGCGACTTTGAGATGACTGATAATCTTGACGAGCTTGCCTTTCTCGCTGAGACAGCCTCAATAAAAGAAGAGGGACGCTTTGTGCAGAGACTAGATACTCCTAACGGAGCTACCTTTGTAGGTAAGGGGAAACTGGATGAAATCGCCGACTTCACTCGTCAAAAACAAATAGATATAGCACTTTTTGACGATGAACTTTCTCCAACGCAACAACGCAATATTGAGAAAATTCTCGGAATACCTGCTATGGATCGTACTAGTCTGATCCTTGACATCTTTGCACGTCGTGCGAGAACTGCCCATGCAAAGACACAAGTTGAAATGGCACAGTACCAATATCTGCTACCGCGACTAACACGTATGTGGACTCACCTCGAGAGACAGCGTGGCGGACTAAATATGAGGGGTCCAGGTGAAACCCAACTTGAGACCGACAGAAGAATCGTATTGGACAAAATAGCTCGTCTCAAAGAAGAGCTACAACATATTGACAGACAAAAAGAACAACAACGCAAGCATCGTGGTAAAATGGTGCGTGTAGCTCTCGTGGGGTACACCAATGTAGGGAAATCTACATTAATGAACCTTCTTTCAAAGTCAACTGTATTTGCCGAGAATAAGCTTTTTGCTACGCTTGATACTACAGTTCGCAAAGTAGTCCTCCACAACTTACCCTTTCTTCTGTCCGATACGGTAGGATTTATTCGCAAACTACCCACACAGCTCGTAAAAAGTTTCAAGAGTACACTAGACGAGGTCATTGAAGCAGACCTGATAATTCATGTAGTTGACCTTTCTCATCCCAATTTTGAGCAGCAATTCAATGTTGTCAACGAGACTCTAGCTGAGCTTTTGGAAGGAGAGAAGAAGCCCACACTCACCTTATTCAATAAAATTGACGCCTTTACATACACCCCCAAAGAGGATGATGACCTTACCCCTAAGCAACGCGAAAATTATAGTCTAATAGAGCTACAAGAGACCTGGATGGCTCACCTTGGTGACAACTGTCTTTTCGTATCAGCTGCCACAGGAGATGGTATTGATGGTCTTAAGGCCAAACTCTACGAAATGGTAAAAAGAATACATATCACACGTTACCCCTACAACGACTTCCTCTTTGAAGACTATAGCGATTTAGCTGTAGAGTAAGTATGAGGAAAGTATAATTGTATCTTTACTAGGTATAGAGCTAGACTGGAAAACATTCATAGCAAATGAAAAAAACAATCCAAATAATAAGGGAAGCTACAGTTCTTCTACTTGCTACACTTGTCGTTTATTCCTTCTATATTGGTAATCTTTTAGCTAGGGAAGACAGCAAACATTTCGTCTTGGTAATTGATGCTGGGCATGGAGGAAAAGACAGCGGTGCTGTATGTAATGGAGTAAAGGAAAAAGACATCAACCTTGCTGTCGCTTGCTTGGTGAAGCAAAAGGTCAATGCTTCGTTTCCAGATGTGAAGGTGGTCATGACGCGTAGCACAGACACCTTTATAGCACTCAATGAGCGAGCTCGTATTGCCAATCGCAACAATGCTAATCTTTTTATAAGCATACATACAAACTCGGCAAAAGCTACCTCAGCAAATGGAACTGAGACCTATGTTTTGGGTCTATGGAGGACTGAAGATAACCTAAGAGTAGCTATGCGTGAAAACAAAGTAATTGAGCTTGAAGAGAATTACAAGTTAACCTATCAAGGGTTTGACCCCAACTCAGCCGAAAGTTACATTCAATTTGAGTTGATGAAAGATAAGAATCTAGATCGAAGTATAGATGCTGCTCGTTTCATACAAAATAATCTTGCTAGACTATCTCTTACCAATAGAGATGTACGTCAAGCGGGTTTTCTAGTTATTCGAGAAATTAGTATGCCAGGAATACTGGTAGAATTAGGCTTTGTAACAAATGCTTTTGACAGGTCGTTTCTCTCCAGTAGCGAAGGACAAGAAAAACTTGCCACAGCCATAACAAAAGGCTTTGGACAGTACTATAAGCGAAATGGTGCAACTGGTGAACTACCTAGTAAGCGACAGCGTGTTACTACAAAAGAACAGGCCCAAGACTCATCCTCTACAACAGAAGGAAAAGAGATCTCTCCTGAAACAAAAAGTAACCTACCCTCTGCAAAGTCCTCTACTCCACCAAAGGATCAAACTGAATATAGAATACAAATTGCATCAATTCCTATCTCTGCTACAAAAAAGGCCACAAATGATAGCTGGTTCCGTGGACTTGATGTGAAAATGACCATAGAAAGTCGTCGCTACATCTATACTGTGGAAAGTACGACTAAGCTAAGCGAAGCCCGTGGCCTGCTAAAAAAGTACCAGCAATGGTTCAAAGATGCTTATATCGCTGTATATAGAAATAATAAAAGAATCGACTCCATACACTAAAACCTTATTTTATTAAGTAGAGAAATTTAGCTCCATAGTTTCATGAAAAGTAAAAGAAAAGTCTCAATAATAGGTCTTTGGATCCTCTTTTCCATAGTTGTACTCTACTTCGGAATTACTTATCTCAAAGGTCTTCCCGTTTTTCGTAGTTCTAATATATACTATGTCCGTTTCAATAATGTATCAAGTGTAGCAACAGCTTCTCCTGTAAAGATAAATGGCTATAAGGTGGGAACAGTAAGAAGTTTAGACTTTGACATTGCAAAAAATGGTAGTACTGTACTAGCACTTAGTATCAACAAAAACTACAGGATTCCTAAAGATAGTCGTGCAACTATCCGCCAAGGGCTTCTCGGTGGATCTGAAATTGATCTCAACTTAGGAAATTCGCCTACAATTCTATCGCACAAAGATACAATTTGTGCAATGCAAGAAAGACCAGACTACATCGAAATGCTCAACAAGGAAGTGATTCCAAAGGTAATGGCTATGCTACCCAAAGCCGACTCTATCCTCTCGGCGATTAACAGCCTTGCCAATGATCCCAACCTGCCACAAACAATCAAAGAGTTGCATGCTACAATGGCTACGGCACAGCGTACAGTCCTTCAAATTGAGGGCGCTAGTAAAAATCTTGCTCTATTTAGTCGTACCAATCTACCTGAAATTGGGGAGAAGCTACAGCAATTTAGCGATAAGATGGTAACCTTAAGTGGTGCTATAGATTCCACAGAGCTTGCAACAATTATATCAGACTTATCCTCTACATCAGCCTCGCTACAAAGTATGGCAAAGACTCTTGAGCATAGTCTACAAAACAGCGAAACTACCATGGGAGCCTTAGTCAATGAGAAAGAGCTCTATAGTAGGATAGATAGCTTAGTACAAAGTACTGAGTACCTCGTGAAAGACATTAAGGCAAACCCAAAAAAATATCTTAAGATCTCTATATTTTAGAAGAGCGATAAATCATACTATGCCTATCAAAAAAAGGAGGTTACACCTAGCTTTCTGCTTGTGTTTATTACTACTTGGTGTGGTTGCATGTGGTAAAAACAGAGCTGGGTCAATCTTAACAGAGGCAGAAAATCTTATTGAACAGCAAGAGTATGACAAAGCCCTTTGTCTTTTGGATAGCCTTGACAGAAATTACCCTGGAGAGATTTCCACAAGAAAAGAAGCCTTAAAGGTTCGAAAAAAGCTCTATGCGGATCAGTTTAGTTTGCGTCTTTCAGAGATACCTTCTCAACTTGACTCGTTACGACAGCTTGAAGAGAATCTGCGACAAAGGGTTAAGTTATCTTCCAATGGAGATGAGTATTACCCTATTGATGAACAAATCAATTCGCTTCCACAAAGGGGTAAAATCACCCTTAGACTAAAGTGCGACACTCTTGGATTTGCCACCATTGAGGTCATTTACTTCGGTACCAAACTGCTACATTATGAATCTCTAGCCTTTGATTTTGGGGACTCCATCGTGCAGTCGAAACCCTATCCTATAGGGAGTGCACTCAATTACACGTCCATGATAGACCAAGATCACTATCAAATTCTTACCATTCCACCTAGAGATAGCCAAAAGCTCCTTCACTATCTTGGACTTCTTCCTCAAGAAGAGAGGCTCAATATAGCTTTACTCTCAAGAAAGGGAAACTGCCTCTACAAAGAAAAACTTTCTTATCAAAAGACGTTATATCTGAAATCATTAGCTCAATTTGCTGATATTCTTCAAAAACAGTACGATCTTAGACAAGAAATTCATCGCAAGGAGTTGTACCTCCATTCTAAAGATTCTCTCCATTAAACGGCAATGGAAGAAGAAAAAGAGCAACCCTTGAATTTTGGGAAGACAAAATTGCAAACTCTCGCCACTAAGCCTTCTTTTATACCACATTTCAAGCCTCTTTTAGCTTATTTATTCTGTCACTAGTACTATTTTGGTGAAGTCTTCAGTTCATTGTAATTTTGAAAAACAAAGGAGATTTAGGGCTCTATAGCTCTAGTTTCTTTGCCAAAAGAACTTTTTGTGTCCAATGATTGTTATCCAATAAGGAGGTAATTAAAAATGTGGAGTGAGTCTCAAAAGTGGGCAAAACCATACTTAGACAAAGAGACTTGATCCATTTGGCACCTTTCCTTCATACACAAAAGGGAGTGACATGAGTAGAAAAAAACTCTATTCTCCAACCAATAATGATTAGCTAGCTATGCAACCCGATAAGACAGTTTCCAGTTCACCCAAAGAGAGCCAAGACAATATGCTCCGCGAAGTGACGGAGGGCGACTACAAATATGGTTTTGTAACAGATATTCGCACAGATACTATTGCCAAAGGCCTCTCAGAAAAGACCATCAGGATTATCTCCGAAAAGAAGGAGGAGCCAGAATGGCTTCTCGAGTTTCGACTCAAAGCATATCACAAATGGCTTACAATGGAGCAGCCTAAGTGGGCACATCTTTTCTTTCCTCCGATCAACTACGATGACATTATCTATTATGCAGCCCCTAAACTTCGTAAAGAAGGTGCTCAAGAGATTGATCCTGAACTTGTAAAGACTTTTGACAAGTTGGGCATACCACTTCAAGAGCGAGCTATGCTGACTGGAATGGCTGTAGATGCAGTAATGGATAGTGTCTCTGTTAAGACTACATTCAGTAGTAAACTCAAAGACCTTGGCATCATTTTCTGCTCGTTTGGCGAAGCTGTCAAAAACTATCCAGAAATAGTAAAGAAGTATCTTGGTAGTGTAGTACCTTCTGGTGACAACTATTTTGCAGCACTCAACTCTGCAGTATTTAGCGATGGCTCGTTTGTATATATTCCCAAAGGCGTACGCTGCCCGATGGAGCTTTCTACCTACTTTCGTATTAATGCACGCAATACAGGTCAATTTGAAAGGACTCTTATTGTAGCAGAAGAAGGAGCCTATGTAAGTTACCTTGAAGGGTGTACAGCTCCCATGCGAGATGAAAATCAACTTCACGCAGCTATCGTGGAGATCGTGGTTGAAAAAGATGCTGAAGTGAAATACTCTACTGTGCAGAACTGGTATCCAGGAAACAAAGATGGGGCTGGTGGGATATACAACTTTGTAACAAAAAGGGGGATCTGTCGTGGAGCAAATGCGAAACTCTCGTGGACCCAAGTAGAAACAGGATCATCCCACACATGGAAATACCCAAGTTGTATCCTTCTAGGAGACAACTCCGTTGGTGAGTTTTATTCGGTAGCAGTAACCTCTAATTACCAACAGGCCGATACTGGTACAAAAATGATTCATATTGGCAAAAATACACGTAGCACCATTGTATCGAAAGGTATCAGTGCGGGATCAAGCCAAAATAGCTTCCGAGGGTTGGTATCCATAGCTAAAAATGCAGACAATGCACGCAATCACTCGCAGTGCGATAGCCTGCTATTGACCAATCACTGTGGTGCCCATACCTATCCCTATGCAGAGGTCAACAACGACACTGCTATTATTGAGCATGAAGCCACAACCAGTAAGATTAGCGAAGAATTGCTCTTCTACTGTAATCAGAGGGGTCTTCCGTTAGAAGAAGCCACTTCTCTTATTGTTAATGGCTACGCTCGTGAAGTTATGCAAAAGCTACCTATGGAATTTGCCGTAGAGGCTCAGAAGCTACTAAGTGTATCGCTTGAAGGCTCTGTGGGTTAATTCCAGAAGTGACTCATATATATTTTGCAAGAATAACGACTGCAAACTAAAAAAAACTCTTAGACTACCAATAAAAGATGATGAGTAAAGTACTCCTCGAAATAAAAAACATTCACGCACGTGTAGCGGAAAACCCTGAAAAAAAGATTCTCAGAGGGCTCAATCTTACCATTAGAGAAGGTGAAATACATGCCATAATGGGTCCTAATGGGAGCGGAAAGAGTACACTCGCTGGGGTGCTAACAGGAAACCCCAATTTCGAGGTAACCGAAGGGGAGATCATATATAAGGGGAAAAACCTTCTTGAACTAGCTCCAGAAGGAAGAGCACATCTCGGGATATTTCTTAGCTTTCAATACCCAAAAGAGATACCTGGAGTGACAATGGCTAACTTCATGAGAACCGCTCTCAACGAAAAGAGAAAAGCAGAAGGTAAAGAACCCATTTCAGCCGTAAACTTTCTCAAGCTAATGGACGAAAAGAGAAAGCTCGTACAAATGGACAAAAAACTTATGTCCAGAGCAGTAAACGAGGGCTTCTCGGGAGGAGAAAAGAAGAAAAATGAGATCTTCCAAATGGCTATGCTAGACCCTACCCTAACAATCCTTGATGAAACCGATAGTGGACTAGATATTGATGCTCTACGAATAGTGGCAGAAGGTGTAAATAAGCTCCACACACCAGAAAAGGCTTGTATTGTGATTACGCACTATCAGAGACTGCTTGACTACATCAAGCCCCAATTTGTACACATTCTTCGAAAAGGTCAAATTGTAGAGACAGGCGATGCCCAACTAGCACTTAAACTTGAAAAAGAAGGGTACGGATGGCTTGAAGAAGAGCAAGATAAATAGGTGAAAGGGGATCGTTATGACTAATACTAACAATGCCGACAAAGTCGTAGCCAAATACAACTCCCTACAAAAGAGTTTAAACCAAGCTCTTCCAGCCATTGTTTCCCATCGGAAAAAGAGGGCTGCTGCCGCACTTAGCGACCTAGGAATACCCACAAAAAAACTGGAGGACTACAAAAGAAGCGATCTCAATACCCTCTTTGACAAAGAGATCAAATTGTCTATTGAGTTGGATAAAGATCAAGCCAAGCTCCCCAAAGAGGAAACAGAACGGCTCTTTGAGAAATGTGCCATTCCTCGACTAGACACCTATAAGGCCATTTTCTTTAACGACCAACTCCTTCCTTTGCAAAAGGAAGATCATTTGGACTTACCTAAAGGAGCTTTTATTGGCTCTCTTGCAGATTTCTTAGCCCTTTATCCAGAAAAGGAGGAGATGATAGCCTCTCACTATGGACGCATAGCCAAGAGTAGCGCTGATGGATTAGTGGCTCTCAATACAATTTTCGTCCAAGATGTATTGCTTATTTATCTCCCCAAAGGCGTAGTGCTTCCTAAAGCGTTACATCTTATTCAAGTGATGAAGGCATCATGTGATCTCTATGCTTCCACACGCTTTCTTATCCTTCTAGAGGAGCAAGCAGAGGCGTTGGTCGTTCTCAACGACTTTATGGGCAATGAGCATCAATACCTCACCAATCGAGTGATAGAAATCGCTGTAGAAAAGGGAGCCTCTCTCAAGCTCTACGACCTTGAGAATAGCCAAGGTGCCAATCACAAACTCTCCACAATTGTCGTTCATCAAGAGGAAGAAAGCCATGTGACAGTAGGTGAATATACACTAGGCAATGGCTTTACTCGCAACAACTATCGCTCTCGCTTTTTAGGTAAAAATGCCGAACTAAAACTCAATGGACTAGTTATTGGAAGAGGAGATAGCCACATCGACAACTTCTCTCGTGTAGAGCATATTGCACAGCAGTGCTTCACTGACGAAAACTTCAAGTATCTACTTAAAGATGATTCTCTAGGGTCCTTTACAGGGCGTATTTTCATAGCACAAGGTGCCGAACAGACAGTCGCGTACCAGCAAGATCGGAATCTACTGCTTTCCCCTAATGCACGTGCTTTTGCTAAGCCTTTTCTTGAGATCTACGCCGATGATGTGCGCTGCTCGCATGGAATGACGACAGGACAGCTTGATGAAGATGCCCTTTTGTATATGCAACAACGTGGCATCCGCTATGAAGATGCACGTGTAATGCTATGTATTGCCTTTGCTAAAGACATTATTGACCGCATTGAACTGGATCCACTAAGAGAGCATATTCTTGAAATTGTAGAGAAAGACTTTTACGGGGATCAATACGAAGACAAAAAGACACTTTAGCCATTATTCTTTCTCAAAAGCGCAAAATCTCTATAGTTGGATAGATAAAACAAATCGTCTTAACTCTAAACATTGCGTATCTTTGAGAATAGAAAAGAAAATCTATGAAATACCATAGACTAAAATAGAACAATAAATATGGAAAACACAGAAACCAAAGCTATCACAATGCCAAGAATTGGCGATAAGGCTCCTGCCTTTAGAGCGATGACTACTCAAGGTATCATCAACTTTCCAAAAGACTTTTCTGGTAAATGGAAGATTCTCTTTAGCCACCCTGCAGACTTTACCCCTGTATGTACTACTGAGTTTATGACCTTTACTCACAGAGCCAAGGAATTTGAAGCTCTCAATTGTCAGCTCATTGGACTCTCTATCGATGCTCTTCACAGCCATATCGCTTGGCTACGAGATATCCAGCACCTTGAATTCAATGGGATGAAAAACCTTGATGTAACCTTCCCCTTGATAGAAGATATCTCTATGGAAGTGGCTCAGCTTTACGGTATGATCCACCCCAATGAAAACTCAACCTCTGCAGTACGAGCTGTATTCTTCATCGATCCCGATGATATTATCCGCACAATACTTTACTACCCAGCTTCTCTAGGACGAAACTTTGATGAAATCCTTCGTATCCTCAAGGGATTACAAGTAGCTAGCGAATTTGGAGTGGCACTCCCTGCAGACTGGAAGCCTGGAAAGGATGTCATTGTACCTCCCCCCAGCACTTGCCCTGACGCTAAAAAGCGTATGACAAGTAAGCAAGAAGGTATGACATGCCACGACTGGTATCTTTGCACCAAGCCTCTCAGCGAAAAAGAAATTGATAAGAAACTGAATAAGTAGGTCTATAGAGTAGCTATTCCAAAAAGAACTCTTTGCTGAGTTCTTGAAGTATCGCCTCTATTATACACAATCTCCCTAAGAGAAAGACAATGGCTTTCCTCCTAGGGAGATTTTTTGGGTTCTATAAGCTACCACTCTGCAAGAATGCACTCAATTAAATAGATAATACTTTTTCTTCTACCGACTAAAACTTCCTCTCTCTTGTAAATTTCTCACCGAACATAGCCAACTTATGGTTTTCATTAAAAGAAGAGGGATCCAAAATATCAGTCAGCAACCTCTGCAACGATCTATGCCTACAATGTACCTGCTACAAAAACGTCTACAAGCAGGGATAAGAAAGATAGCATTTTTATCTCTTTTTAAATCTACTTAGAATGGTCATTCGCTTTTTACTGCCACGTTGGTATTGCGACATCATTTCCGAGAGACCATTGTCTACAGCAGAAGATGAGTCGTAAAGTAGCTGTAAGGGACGATGTTCGGAAATCATCTGATAAATAGTACTCCATGGGGGTAATCCTCCTATGGAGCGATCGTCTATAAAGAAGTCTACATCTCGTAGCTTTCGCGGTGTCTTTCCTTCTTGGAAGACCTCCTCAGGATAGTTTCTATTGATGGCATAGAAGGTAACTCCTCGCTCTTTACACCATGCTACTGCCTCCTCAAGGAGTCTTCCCTCTCTTACAGTCCAAAGGATAAGTTTATGTCCTTCGCTTCTCAACTTACGGAGAGACTCTGTCGCCCCTTCGTTTTCCTCTCCAATCTTAGGATAGCAGTGCTTCACTATCGTTCCATCAAAGTCTACAGCTATTGTATATATTTTCTTCTCTAACGCACTCATAACCTTGATTTATTCTCTTCATGCGGATCACCGTAGCCATAGCCATAACCATAGCCATAACCATAGCTATGCTTAGAGCGCAGGATTGAAGCATTTTCATTCACATCATTAAGAATAAGATTGATATTAGGGAGTTTGCCATTTGTCGAAATGTAGTTGATATAATCCACATCGTGCTTTTTGGTAACATTAGCTCGCAATACATAAAGTGTAATATCTGCTACACGGCTTGCAATAAAGCTATCAACGACGGGACCAACTGGTGCACCATCTATAATAATATAGTCATACTCCTTTCTAAACAATTCAAAAAGCTGGGTTAGTCTACTACGAGAGAGCATCTCAGGTGGATTAGGTGGAATAGGACCAGCGAAAAGCACAGAAAGCTGTGGATATCCCTCTGGATGGTAAATTAGACTATTAGGATCAATTGTAGGATCATGAAGGAGATCTACAATACCATGTCTAGATACGCGACCACTAGCGACCTTGAATGTTCTACCAAGTTGGGGATTTCGAAGATCCAGCCCTACGATAAGTACCTTTTTGTCAAGAGCAGAAAGACTCACAGCAAGATTGGAGGAAACAAAGGTTTTTCCTTCTCCTTTGATTGTAGAAGTAACTAGTATCACTACACTTTTATCGGTTGGGGTGAGGAAGCATAGATTGGTACGAATCGTGCGAAAGATCTCTGTTATCAAGCCGTTTCCTTTTACATTCACCTGGATTTCACTTTGCTTACCGATGGTCTCTATTTTAGGTACTAGTCCCACGACAGAGAGAGAGGTGAGTTTTGCCAAATCATCCTTTGAAGAGATTTTTACGCGAACTATTTGAGCTATATAAAGAATTAAGGTTGAAACTCCAATAGAGAGTAAAATTCCTATAAGATAAATCAAAGGCTTTCGAGGGGACGACGGCGTATTAGAAGCTAATGGACGATCCACAATACGAGCACTTTGCATAGTTGAGGCTAGCTCAATAGAGGTTTGCTCGCGCTTGGTAAGTAGCATAAGATAGAGTTCACTGCGAATAGCTCTTTGTCGTTCAATATCGGTCGTAACTCGTTCAAATGTGGGAGCCTCTGCTACTGTAGCATTATACTCTTTTTCCTGTGCTTTCACATCACCTAACTGGATAGCCAATTCTTTTCGTGTGATCTCCGCTGCTGTGCGAATACTATTTCGAGACTGTTCGATATTGCTATTGATTGCTAGCAGTCTGGGGTGTTCCTCACTCGCCTCCTTCAATAGCGTATTTCGCTCTTGTAGCATAGCATTGTGCGCCTGAATAGCAGCGACTAAAGGAGCAGACGCACCAGCGTTAGCCCCTGTTCTTACACTAGCAAACCCTGGTATCAATTCGTACTTTTTACTAGGATCATTGAGCATAGACAATAGGTTGTCCATCAGCTTCATCTCGGTTTCTAACTCCATTCGAAGCTTAGCAGTAACCTGACTAGCACCTACAGCAAGCCCAAGGTCCTCTACTCCTATCACACCCTGCTTGCGTTTGGCTTCTTCCAACTGCATTTCTGTATTGCTCAGTTCGCTTCCGATTAGTTTAATCCGCTCATTGATAAAATCGTATGTCTTCTGGGCTGTAATATTCTTGTCTATAGCACGCTGTTTATTGTACACCTCTACTAGTTTTACCAAAAAGTCTTCTCCTTTCTTCTTATGAGGAAAGACCACTTTGAGCATTGCAAGAGAAGACTGTTTGTCAAGTTTGGCAGCAGAGAGTGTACCATTAAGAGTATATTTTCCTGCCAACATGAGAGGCGAAGAGAATGATACTTTAAAGTGCTTAGGCTGTTCCTCTGAAGGAGATACGTTTTTATTTCTACGCACAATTACCAGCCCTTGAGAAGTATGAAAGTACGAAGGAAAGCTATCTAGTTCTATTTTTTTCTTATCATTTTCTTCGCTAAGTATAATGCGACACTTGCCTCCCGAAAGACATTCCACTTCAAAAGAATAAGAACCGAGCAAACGAGAAAGAGCCGAATCTTCTAGAGCAAAATTGTAGGGCACCTCGTCGTACCACACCTTGGTACGAATCCCACTGCGACTTGTAATATCTACATATGCCCCACTCTCTTCTAAAGTCTGTTTTATTATCTCACGCGATTTTAGGATTAGCAGTTCGTTGTCTACATTTATATTTCCTCCACCGATACCCTTAAGGTCAAGCATCAAATTGTCTACCGCATTGCTTTTACCAGCATCGTTATTTTCTAGAAATAAAATAGATGTTTCTACTGGATAGAGAGGTTCTTGCAAAGTGATATATAGCCAAGCCAATACTCCAAATAAGAAAAGTAGCAGCAAATAAAGTGGCCAATAGTGCAAGTAAGAAAGTATAAGAGACAAAATATCTGTCTCTTTATCTTCTAAGTTAGTACTCACAGAGCGATTCTGCATGGGTTTCGTGTCTTCGTACTGCATTGGGTTATAGTTATAGGATAAGAGTCGGCCTACTTTCTAAAAATAGTAAACATGAGGTTGACAAGGGCAATTCCAATAGAGGAAGCACTTAACCATAGTGAAGCGGATGTGGAGAGTGTGCTACTAGAAGCCTTGGCGTCATTTGGCAAAACATACAAAACATCTCCCTGCTGAAGGTAAAAGTAAGGGCTGTTGAGTAGAGAAATATCCTTTAGGTTGAGGGAAATTATCATTGAACTTCCATCAGTATTTTCTCGAAAGAGCTTTACATCATCACGTATCCCATAGATCGTCATATCTCCAGCATTCGCCAAAGCCTCCAAGATAGAGACTTTACCATTAGGAGCAATAAAGGCTCCAGGGTGCTGTACCTCACCTAAAACAGAGTAGCGAAAGTTTTGGATCAAAATATTGACTGTAGGCTTTTCATTGAGATAAACTTCAAGTCTGTCTCTTACCACTTGCTCTGCCTCACGAAGGGTACATCCGCCAACCTTTACAAGTCCTAAATAGGGTAGTTGTATTCTTCCTTCTCTATCAACTAGGTAGGTATTCACTCCTGTACTAGAAGAGGTATATTGTTGCTGTGGATTCCAGTAAATTCCATTAAATGCAGCCACTAGTTCGGGATTGGAAGCATCCACCTTTACAGTGAGAATGTCTTTGGCTACAATCTTAGTATCTTGAAGCCTGCTTCGCTCCAGCGTCACCTGCTTCTCCATTGTCTGAAGGTAAGCAAGATCTTTGGTAGTACCACAGCCCGCAAAGAGAGCTACAATAGGTATAAATAGTAATACTAGAAGTCTTTTCATTATTTTCTGATATTAAGGAGGGTCACTAAATAGCCAATATCAATCATTCTTTCTACATTGTTTCTCTTTATTCCGAGCTTTTCTTCTGTAAAAGCTAGTTATAGGAGTAAGCTCTAATTGTTCTAGGATTTCCTATATATTTTGCACTCAACCTACACAAGCCCTACTATTCTAGGACTTAAACATTAAGGTTAGGCTCAATCAAGGATATTCATAAGCAACAAAGAGCTTCTATTAGCTCACTATTTTTCTTCTAAGTGAGAGAAGATTATCAAGATTAGAAAAAGTATATAGCACACACAAAAGCTAAATGCCTACTCCTATATACTTACAGGAACACATCTCTCTTCTCCCTTATTTTAGCTATGGCATTATATAATATGCTTTCTCTTGTCAAGTTTCCATGGCAAAGTTAGTACTTTTACACTGATGAACCACTACTCTATTCCTTCATATTTTCTCCTTTCCTCTGTTTTTTAGTAAAAACTAGCGTGCCATTGAGCGAATCACAGAAGCTACACGCTGCAGGTCTTCCTCCATTACCAAGGTGCCACTAGGTAAACAAAGTCCCTTGCTAAAAAGAGATTCACTGGTACCATCGACATATCTTGGTGCATCTGCAAAAACAGGTTGTAGATGCATAGGCTTCCATAGCGGACGACTTTCAATGTTTTCTGAGTCTAATTGAAGCCTCAAGTCCTCTCTTGTGAAGCCAGCCTGGCTGGGTTCTATCACAATACAACTAAGCCAATAGTTGCTATTATAGTCGCTTGAAGGAGCTTTCTTCACCTCTACTCCACGCATATTGTCAAGTAATTCAACGTACCGTGCATGATTATGACGACGCTTGGACACATGCTCGTCCAAAACCAACATCTGTCCACGACCTATACCCGCCGAGACATTGCTTAAGCGGTAGTTGTAACCAATATATTCGTGCTGATAGTGCGGAGCTTGCTCTCTGGCTTGCGTAGCAAAAAACAGAACGCGATGTGCTGCCTCTTCACTAGGACAGACTATAGCCCCTCCACCCGATGTCGTAATGACCTTATTCCCATTGAAGGAAAGTGCACCATACTCCCCTAGGGTACCACATTTCTTGCCTTTATACTCGGAGCCTAATGCTTCTGCAGCATCTTCTAGTACTGGAATCTCATACTCTCTAGCCACGGATAGTATCTCCGTCATTTGGGCTGGCATCCCATATAGATGCACGACCACAATGGCTTTGGGCTTCTTACCTTTCTTTGCAATGCGATCTCTGATTGCTTCTTCTAATAGTCTAGGAGACATATTCCATGTATCATCTTCGCTGTCTACAAAGACTGGTGTTGCACCTTGATAAACAATAGGATTGGCAGATGCGGCAAACGTAAAACTTTGGCAGATCACTTCATCTCCAGATTTCACTCCTAGCATAACTAACCCCAAGTGAATAGCTGCTGTACCCGCACTAAGTGCAACTATTCGTTTATTTCTGTCGCCAAGGTAATCCTCTAAATCTTTTTCAAAGCCATCTACATTAGGACCAAGTGGTACAACCCAATTGCTATCAAAGGCCTCTTTTATAAACTCTTGTTCACGACCGCCCATCTCTGCGAGCGATAACCAAATCCTCTTCTGCTTCATATCTATTTGCCTTGGTATAGTTGCCTACAAAAGTAATGAAAACATGGCTTCCTTTTTATAACACAAAAGACTTTAGATTAAATCTTTCTCTCTGCTACCACACACAGTTCTCACTATATATCGCATGTCTAGCCAGAAAGACCAATTGTAGTAATACTCTTTATTAATTCTTACTTTATCGGGAAAAATCACTTCATCATTGTATCTAATAGGATCATCTACTTTTGCAAGAAGAGTCTCTTCATCTCTATACTTTAGAGATGCTGGACCTGTGATCCCTGGACGTAGCTTTAATATCACACGATCTTCACCCTCGAGGATGTCTGCATAGCCTGGCACATCAGGACGGGGTCCTACGAAACTCATATCTCCAATTAACACATTCCACAGCTCAGGTAGCTCATCAAGCTTGTATTTACGAAGCTTGGCACCAAAAGGAGTGATACGAGATTCCCCTGCAACGGAGACACTACTGCCACTATGTGACACACTCATGCTACGAAATTTGACCATAGTAAAGAGCTCCCCATCTTTGCCGACCCTCTTTTGTTCGAAGAGTACGGGACCACTCGGCATCTTCACTCGGATTAAGATTGCCACGATTAGTAGTATGGGGCTCAGCACAATAAGCCCTAACATTGCCACAATGCGATCAAATAACCACTTCGCCCACATAACTCTACCTATTAGCTTCAGCGACGAAAGAGCGTTTGAAGAGCAGGCGCAAGATGCCGTCAAGGTAACCGATACCATAGTTGATATGGATGACTGGATAGATACAGAGTAGCCATAGAGCAACCTTTGGCTTGGCTATATGCTGCAGCGATGCCACAATATCTATCAGTAGATAGAGGAGCAATGGGATGGCAAACCAAAGGGTCAGCTTCGGCAGAATGATGCTCAGCACCACAAAAAGTATTAGATAGAGTACGAAGAAGAGTGGCACCATACGTCTCAGCGAGGTGAACTGCCCCAGCTTTTTATCTACTAAAGGATTGAAAAGCCCATATTGATAAAACATCCGCCCACACTTTCTCACCGAGGAGCGTGCATAATAATCTATACCGAGGTCAGGAAGAAGAATAATACGACCTCCATGTTGCTTTAATCTAGAGTTTAGCTCGTTGTCTTGATTGCGTATCAGATCTTCGTCATAGCCACCTATCTTATCAAAAACCTCTCGGCGATAGCATCCAAAGGGTACGGTGTCTACCTCTTTGATTTCTTTAGTACCTACACGAAACTCTGAATTTCCCATGCCAAACTGTGAACTGAGTGCAATGGCGATTGCTTGAGCTTTTGAGGTGTTATTGGCAGCAAGTGTATTACATACTCCCCCTACATTGTCAACATCAGAATGAGACTCCATAAATTGAATTAACCGGCTAAAGTAATTATTCGGATAGATGCAATGCACATCGAGTCGAATGATATAATCACTTTTTGCCTCTTTAATCCCAATATTCATGGAAACTGGGACTATCTTTCTGGGATTATGTAGAAGCTTTACTTGAGGGAACTTCTCTTGAATGATCTTTGTTGTTTGATCTTGACTATTACCATCTACTACGATCACCTCTAGTAGCTCCTTGGGATAATCTTGCTGATAGACCGATTGAAGACAATCTTCTATAAAGTTCTCCTCATTGTATGCGGGGATAATTACAGATACTGTAGGATACATAAGCTTGTTGTTTAGTCGCAATTGAATAGATCTCGGGTATAGACTTTATCCCTTACGTCATCAAGTTCTTTCTCATAGCGATTGACGACAATAACGTGTGCCATTTTTTTGAAGATAGATAAGTCGTTTTCCACTAAACTCCCAAAAAAAGTGGAGTGATTGTCTAAAGTGGGTTCGTATATAACGACCTTAGCTCCTTTGGCTTTGATGCGCTTCATTACACCTTGAATAGAGGATTGTCGAAAGTTGTCACTGTCTTTCTTCATGGTAAGTCGGAATACTCCAATGGTGCACTCTTTCTCTTTATGTGGGGCAAACTGTCCCTCGTCATTATAGTCGTAATAACCCGTTTTTTTGAGGATCTGATCTGCTATGAAGTCTTTTCTTGTGCTGTTGCTATCTACAATTGCACTCATCATATTTTGGGGTACATCAGCATAGTTTGCTAAGAGTTGTTTGGTGTCTTTAGGTAAACAATATCCTCCATAACCAAAAGATGGATTGTTGTAGTGATTGCCTATTCGTGGATCTAGACACACTCCTTTGATGATCTCTCGCGTATTCAGACCTTTCAATTCTGCATAGGTATCTAATTCATTGAAATAAGAGACCCGCAAAGCTAGATAAGTATTGGCAAAGAGCTTCACCGCTTCAGCTTCTGTAGAACCCATCTCAAGAATAGGTACATCCTTCTTTACTGCTCCCTCATAAATGAGTTGAGCAAATTGGTGGGCTTTTTTTCTTAAGAGTTCAGAGCTATGGTCAAAACCTACAACAATACGAGAGGGGTAAAGATTGTCGAATAAAGCTTTACTCTCTCTCAGGAATTCTGGGGCAAAGAAAATATTTTCAATACCAAGCTCTTGTCTGATGGCTTCAGTATATCCGACTGGTACTGTAGATTTAATCACTATCGTAGCTAAAGGATTGCTCTTTGCTACCAGTTTGATTACCTCTTCCACAGTGGAAGTATTGAAAAAGTTTCGGGCACTATCGTAGTTGGTTGGTGTAGCAATGACTACAAAATCGGCACAGCCATAACCTTCCTCTGCATCAAGCGTAGCTTTAAGTTTAAGAGGCTTTGTAGCAAGGAACTCCTCAATGTAGTCATCTTGGATAGGAGATTGCCTCATGTTTACCATTTCAATACGCTTGGGGTCAATATCCACAGCAATGACCTCATTGTGCTGTGCAAGTAAAACCGCCATAGACAGCCCTACATATCCTGTACCTGCTACTGCTATTTTCATACTTCTTTTCTTTTTATCCTTCGAGTATGGCTTAGGTAAACCTTGCATTCTTTTCTCCAAATTCGAGTCATATGCTTCCAATTAGGCAATCTACCTCCTAGAAATTCCTTCCTCTAAGTTCTTTCTTTCACAAGTTAATTCAAAAACAAAGGATATTTTATTTTCCACTAATCTCCATAATAATTGAGACTTACAAAAGCTCCCATCTCCAATAATGCTTTGGGAGTGTAATAATCCATCATACCACCGAGCGAGGTAAAGGTTAATTCTCCAAAATAGACTTGCCCATTAACATCGTACAAATCCACTCTTACTTCTGGGAAAGGCTTAGAGAGCTTTTCCGCAACATCTATCATCTTAGAGAGATTTTCTGGACGAGGTAAAAGCTCTCCTACTGGATAGTCTCTTGAGGGGATTAGAGCATCCTCTAGCCTATTCCAATTCAAGTCGTATGCTCCTAAGGCTACAGAGTTGTTAGAGCGATCCGAGCAGGTAAGAATGGAGTGAGCTTTACCATTGAAACACCAAATCTTGTAGTCAATAAGGCTACCTGACTCAGGCTCCAATAATTCTTCAGCAAGGACTCTCGGAGGGATATTGCGATACTGAGGTTCTGCGGCTAAAGCGCCAATGTTTCTTTCAGATAGCCATTTATCAGCCTGCAACTTAACCTCTTCAAGATTTACAGACTCCTTATCTTTTACTACGAGGAAACTTCCTTTGCCATCACCATTGTTTGCTTTAAGGATAAAAGTCTTTGGCAAGTTCGATAGTGTAATGTCTGACGCCTTATCCCATACTCCATACATGGGTATCAGAATATCACTTAGTCCACATTTCTTGATATATTCACGTACTCTATACTTGTCAGCTAGGCGAGTCCATTCTCTTGTATCCGTATAAAGCTTTAGATATAAGATCTTTTCATTTAGGTCTTTCGGATTCTTCAGATTTGGCAGTCTCCTAAACCGCACAAAGTACCGAAGCTTGATTAGAAATACTGGATGATGTATTCCCAAATATTCTGTAAGCTTTATCAAAGGATAAAGCATCTTAGAAGCCGTTTTATTTGTTGTTATGTGCATAGCCTTCTATAAAATAGATTTGATAAAACGAGCTGGGTTCCCACCATAGACGCTGTACTTCTGCATCTTCATCTCATCCTTCATTGAGTGTAAGCAACTGTTTGCAGAAAGGACAGACCCTTCAGGTAAGATTGCTCCTGCAAGTACCGTACAGTTTGCAGCGACCCATGCTCCTTTTCGCAAGCAAATAGAACTTGCAGGTGCTGAAGCATATCGAAATGTTCCATTGTGAAGTGTATGATTTCCTGTAACTAAAACACTATTAGGTGCAATCATCACCTCATCTTCAATGTGAACTATAGTTGAGGCAAGAACAATAACTTGATTTGCTAAATACGCATTACGTCCAACGATAAAATTTTCCACTCCTTGTAGAGAAGCACTATGAGCCACTTGAAAGTTTTTGCCACAGCTCTTCATGCCTAACCCATAGAGCCATCCACGGAAGCGCATAATAAATGGCACATCGGGAAGCCAAATCAGCAAGGTTCGCACGAACCAGCTGTAGAGTAAAAGTAGTTTATGCTTCATGATTATAGGTAGTTATTGTTCGTATGAACCCCTCCATAGTAAACCTTTCAGAGACCTTTCTATAGGCACAATCTCGTAATTGCGTAAGCATTTCTAGGTTTTCGCCGACTTGAAGGATCTTACTAGTCGCAATCTCAGCATCCTTAAATGGGAAGAAGAGTATTTCCTCATTCTCATCAAAGCAACCAGGTAAAGATCCTACTGGAGTAGATAAGACAGGGCAACCTTGACTCATTGCCTCAATTACTACTCGTGGAGACCCCTCACTCAGACTAGGGAAGAAAAAGAGATCGCTAGACCGAAGGAGCGAGAGAAGTATGTCTCGATTATCAATATGTCCATGTAGATAGATGTGATCGTCTAATTTCAAATCATCAATCAGTTGTTGTAATATGGAGTACATATCACCATCGCCTACAATGTGAAATTGATAATTGAATTGTCTCTTTTCAAGCCTATTGACTACTTCGATTAGGGTGTCTATCCCCTTAGCATAGCGCAGATACCCTACATAAATAATGGTTAGTGGCTTGTTACTCAGAGGCCGTAAGGGTTCGAGTGCTAAATCTTCCTTAGTGATGGTTGAGCTAACTACTGATGTAGCTTTTATCCCGTGCTTACGGAGCTTTTCGCTTAGGTGTGATCCATTTGTGTATACAGTTGATTTTCTAGCACTTTTCAAGATACGCCTATACTCGAAGAAATAGCCAGCAAGTAAAACATTTTTCTTCAGCCAAGAGAAATGAATATTGTGTTGTGTAGCATCTGCTGTATCTCCTACGAAGTGCATAATCACTGGCTTGTCAGTCATCTGTGCAGGCATCCAGCAAAATGGATCTGGTACTCTACAATAAAAAAGGTCTGTTTTAGAGACAACATTCTTGATAGCTCGCTTGTACATTCTCACATACTTAAGGGCATCTACACTTCCTTTAATATAAGGAAGTGCGTATATAGAAAGCCTTTTTGAAGATAGTCTTTGAAGAGTCTTTATCTCATCTTTAAGATCTACAACCTTAACTGGAGCGATAAGAGTCGTTTCTTTATATAACTCTATCATCCTCTCTATATAGGACCAATGCAGAAATATTGTATAATAGTTATCTCTGTATAGGTATAGTGTCCAACCAGCAAGGATTGTCAATTGTTTATCTAGTGTTGATTCTTTCATCTTGTTGTGTCTGATAACCCAAACTTCTTAAGAACGATGATGAGCGTCCCATTAAAATACCTAAGGAGATAAAGAGAAGATTAGCTTCAATATCCAAATATACACCACTAATAGCACTCTTTATAATAAAGATAGCCATTACAAAAAATAGACATAGTGATGTTTCTTGAAGAATTTTTCTCTGTCTAAATCCAAAGTGCAAAATTGCAATAATCATGGAGGTGTAAATACTCAAGCCCAATATTCCGAAATCATATATAACCTCAACAAAGTCCGAGTGTGCATACAAAGAATTACCATTAAAAAGCAAATCCATCGTAGCATACAAGCCATTTCCAAACAGCAATCTTAAAAATGATCCGTCCATCCAACGAGAAAGATAAAAAGGATACATTTCTGATCGTCCACTAGAACTGGCATCAACAAAACGATGTAAGAAAAATGACAATCCGCTATAAACTAAAAAAAACAAGAAAGCGACTGCTATTAAAGAGAAGAATCGTGTTTTTTTGCTACTGTTACGCACTGTCAAATAGAGATAGGATAATAGGAAAATAGAAGAGCTTAAAATGGCTCCACGCTTTTGAGATATTAAAACTAGAAAGCATGAAGGGATTATTAGGAACCAATAATTAGCACGCCTCTTAAGCAAAAAGAAAAATGGAAGTAGCAGAGCTATGGTATAACTGCTATTATTGGTATAGTTACCCTCATATATTTCTTCAATGGAATAGGTATCGAACTTATAGTAATATTGTATGGTATTATTTGAGGCTAAAACTAATCCTATGAGTAAAAAGATAACAATCTGCTTGTTAGATATTTTCCGCTCTTTGGACATAACATAAAAAAAAGGAAAAGAAAGGAGTACGTACAGTGGTGCTAACGCTAACTGAGGATTTTTTGAAAAAGGAGCAGAAAGGAGAATGAGTAATGCAAACAGCAGGTTATATCTAGTCGATTTTTGACGCCATAAAACAGAAAGGTGTTTTATTATCTCATATAAATATGTGATGATGCACCCCCCCTTTGCGAATGCTTGTGCCATTCTTAATGGCTTTACTTCTTCAATGTAAGGAGACACCCCTATGATAAACAAGAGCAAAATAAAAATCAAACTTACGATAGTGGCACTCTTGATTTTATCAGGAGACATGTTGTCGGTACTTTTTCCTACAAGATATATCATTCTGTGACTATTATCTTATTCGCGGTGTATTTTTAAAGTATTTTCAATATCCTCTCTTTACATAGTATTATGCATTCAAAACGAAAGCATTTCTATGAACCAATAGGGTGTTGGAAACTATCTAACTTAAATAGGTACTGACACTTTTCGGGAAGATATTTACGTAATGGGGATAGTAACTTCATGCCCAAATCTATGTACCACGGGTAATACATCGTTAGATGACAATACGCTTTTCTAAATTTGAATTTCTCCTCTAGAAATGACTGTATATTGCTATGCTCAGAGATTGTTCGAGCTCCATCTGTTACGTATAGCATCTTCCTTTCGCCAATAAGCAAATTGGTTAGATAAAATATTAGTCCATAAAATGGATAGTGTCTCAAATGATCGGGATTAGCCTTCATCTCTGTATACTTGGCACTTTCGTTTTGGATAAGAACTGCACAATAGGCAACTAAAACTCCCGACTCCTTCTCAAAGACACCATAGTATTCTTCCGTATTGTTCAACATATGTTCTATCCACTTCTCTTTAACTAAAGGCTGTGAATGAATAGTTTTGTATCTACGCCATGAGGATTTGTAGACCTCATATCCTCCATGATTTATCATATTATCTTTAGATACATAGCGAAAGTCAAATGTCTTATACGCTTTTCGAACTTGATTACGGCACTTAGCTGATAAATCACTGAATGCAAGAGTAGTGTCTCTTATTACAAACCAAAAGTTTGTTTTCTCATGGCAATCAAAGTAGTATACGTTTCTTAGATAGAACGCAGCATAATACTTAAGTATTATCTCTGCTTCTTTCTTCGTTAGTCTTTTTTCCATATGTGGAGCTCCCTTGAATATAGCTCCCCGTTGATAGCTCTTATAATTTGTAATAAAGCTCATTTTATTCTGTAGACGTCTGATCTCTCCATCAAGTATTCTCTATAATCCATTGCTTTATAATTGATTCCGCTATAAGCTCTGGAAACCAAAATGCGCCCTCTTCATAGCATATGTTTTCTGGGTCTGATATATTATAAAATCCAGGTACCCCTTCTAGCCTAGTTTCAATACTAGGTGGATCTATCTCGTTAAATATTGATGCTTCTATAATTAGATGCTGTTTATACTTATCAGAATATAAAAAATCAACACCTAACACTCTAGACTCTAATGCTTCTCTAACCTTAATAGCTTCTTTGAGTACACTTATGGGAGTTGGACGTGAATGATCCTCATTACCTTCCCCAGATGCTCTAAAATCACCTTTGTTGGGATATCGGTAATATCCATAGGCTTTATTCCCAACTAACATTACCCTGAGATCATAAGATGCATTGTCAATAAACTCCTGAAGTAAGATATAATCCTTTTGCCTTTCATAAGGGTATAGTGTGTATTTTCCCCTGGAAGAGAATACACTCTTGATATATCTTCTTAATTTAGTCTTATTGTCAATCTTCTTTACTCCAAAAGATCCTGCACCTGTTCGTGTTTTTACGATGATAGGATAATTGATTGTTTCGGATAGCTTGATAGACTCTTCTCGAGAGTTAGAAGAACGAGTTGGAATACAAGGAAGATTGTATACTTGGTATAGGTAGTGTGCTCTGCACTTATCTTCATATTGCCAGACCTCATGGAATGAAGGGAAGCATGTCTTTTGAAGGATTTTATCCAGTATATATATCTTGGACTCTGCCTCATAGAGTGCTGAAGGAGTTGAATCAACATGCCAAAATATAACATCAAGCTCTTTTGCTTTATCCAGCCAGTCACTAGCATGAATGTCATAGTTCCGATATTCTATACCATTTGTCTTGCAAAAGCGCTCATACATGTATGCTGATGCTTTGGGGATTACGTATCCAGGAATCATTTCTTCTGGATATACTATGCCAACAACAGGCTTATCTTTAACAGAGGATTCTAGTTTTAAGGGTACACCCTCTGCATGTACTTGAATGAGTTCTTCTCGAGACACAAGCTTACCTGTTTTGATAAGATACTTTCTTCCCAAAGATGTTTTTCGAAGAAATTGATATATTGGACTTTTTCGAAGGATTCTAGGTACTTTCATATTGTGAGTCTTTATTCTAGTCTGTATCTAACAAACATTCCACTTCCCATTAATATTCTTGCTAAGGTTAGGTTTATCGAAGCGCCGATTATTCCTAGGCAACCAATCAAGGGATATGCTAAGATTAACCCAACGAGAGATGCTATAAGTGTATTTCTCATGACAACCTTATCTTGCTCTCTTGCTATAAAGTAGTTGACACCATATACATCATAGAGAACAACTCCAAAGACACCAACCATTAGTGTTACCAAGATAGCCATATTCCCTTCTAAGGGCATATTTAGATAGAGAAAAACAAGCTTAGCGAAGACAACGGGGAGTAGACAGTAGAGGAGTCCTATCGCTATCATCACCCTACTGTAGCGATTGAACTTCTGCTGATTACGTACAATGTTTGGGAATATCGCTCTTGTAAAGAGATCTGTTAGGGTCACGAAGATATCTGCCACCTTCTTGATAGCAGAATAGATGCCAACCATTGATATGGGCGCAACCAATCCAAGGATAAATCCGCTCGTGTTATTGTATAGGGTTGGCACAAACTGGTTTATAAAGATTGGGAAGTCTACCCTTAACCTCTTTGAGATATGCTTAAAGCGACATAGTCTGAACTTCAACCCGAGCAGTCGTCGTAACAACCTGTGACTAATGAAAGCACTCGCTATATAGGCTACAGAGAGAGAGAGAGGGTATACCCAAAGGTCTTTTTGTCCATGAATAAAGGCAAAGACGATAATAAGAAATATGAGACGAACTCCTGTGTTTAGAATAGCAATGTACTTCATTCGCTCTATTCCCTGATACATCCAGTCTGCAAGGAGAGCTCCACCCCATATCATCGGTGTAAATAGCAAATAGAGAGTCAAATACTTTCTAAACGAAGGGATACTGAATACCAGTCCAATAATGAGTATCGATGAAACAAAGCAGAGAAACAACCTTGTCGAGTTAACCACCGTATAGATATACTGCAGGCGCATCTTAGACCCCTTGTTGGCTGCTACAAACCTTGTTCCTGTAAGATTGAA
The DNA here is from genome assembly GCA_001552775.1 of Bacteroidales bacterium KA00251. GTDB lineage: Bacteria > Bacteroidota > Bacteroidia > Bacteroidales > Porphyromonadaceae > Porphyromonas. The sequence goes on along the minus strand of KQ959277.1, from coordinate 204,334 downwards.
CCCATAGTAAGCAAAGCCTATAAAATAGTTAATCAGTGCAAGAGCAAACATAATCTGCCCATACCCATCATTTCCGATGACCCTAAGTAGATAGGGTAGCGTGAGAAGCGGAATAAGAAAGTCTATCCCCTTCAGGAGGAACAGGGAGAGGAAGTTGCCAGCAACAACCTTGGTCTCTTTATTAAGAGGGCTCTTAACTCTTGTCAGCGACATCATTGGCTAGTCTTTTGAACTCAATGTATTAGTTTTCATTCACACTTCTAATATGATACTCAATACTTGTTGCATGATTCTTTCGGTCACACGGTCTTGATCTAGATTGGTATTAAGCTCTACTAGATCAATTGATTTAACCAAATCCGACTGCACAGCCTGCCGAACGAGGGTATACACAAGAGCAGGTGTGATGCCATCTTCTTCTGGAACTCCTGTACCAGGAGCATATCTGGGGTCAATCACATCCACATCAAAACTGAGATGGATATGCTCAATACCTTTACTCTTGATATCAGAGAGGATATCATCCATAACCTCTTCGGGATCTGATGCGTTGAGCTGCTCGGAGCTACGGATGTACATATTGAGTTTAGTGGCTCTCTCTTTCTCCCCAGGGTCTAGAGCTCTAGCTCCTAAGAAATAGATATTTTTAGAATTCAAGAGAGGTCGTACTCCCCAAAAATTAGCAATGTTTGCCTCTCCATACCCCATGAGATATGAGAGGTGCATGCCATGCATATTACCCGTCGAGGAGCTAGCCTCCGTATTGAAGTCTCCATGTGCATCGATGTATATAACGGCATAGTTGTCTGCCCCTTTAGCTAGACCGACACCTGCGATACTACCGAAAGCCATCACATGGTCACCTCCTACACATAGGGGAATATGTTGCTGCTCTATCGAATGCATGACCCGCTCAGCCAAGGGACGGGAGGCAGTTAAGATAGGCTTGAGGAACTTGATCTTAGGGTGTGAAGCATACTTCTCCTCTATAATAGCAGCTCTTGGCGTACAGGGTAGGTCGCCCAAGTCATTCACTTGATGCTTAGCGGAGGTATAGCAACCATCCCGCCTAAGTATAGACGGGGTTAACTCGTTGCCATTTTTATCACAACCTAAATTGATTGGAAAGCCTATTACATCAAACAATTTCATACTAAAGATAATATTTATAGAACGCTTTTCATCTTATAGGACTTTTTTTAAAGCGACTACTAGGGCAACAGAGCCAAGAGTACCCAACACAATGAGGATAAATGGTATAGCCCAAGGAGCTGTAAGGAACTGCAACTGTAATAGGTATTTATTTACGACTTCAACAAGAATAAACTGATGTACTACATATACTCCAAAGGATATACTTGACAGATACACCCATATTCGCACTACCCTAGAAGGATAATTATGTCGCTCCATAAATAACCATGTCATATACATAGCGAGTATCCCTGCCAACGCATATAAAGGACTAACTGCAAAGTTAATCAGATTTTCAACGCTTTCACTCCACAATGAGAAAGAATTGGATAAAATAGGAATTAACCACAGACCAAGAAAAAAGAATGCAAAAAGTAGAATGTAGTATTTGCCCCTCCTCTTAGCATAGACCTTTCTTATATGATTGTCAACTTGCGTGTTGCGGATGGAAGCACCAAGTACAAAGAAAAAATAGTAAAGAGTAACTCTAGCTAGCCAATATGTAAAAATAGTAGAGAAAAAGTGATAGATCCCAGTTCCCACATATATAGCAAGAAAAGATAATAACAGGTAAAATCTAAGATGTTCACGCCCCCATTTGGCAAAAAGGGGATGTATAGCATAGCACCAAAAGAGGGAGGGTAAGAACCATAAGTGTCCTTTACCTAAAAGCAGAGCCTCCATCACATCTTTAAATTCTATGGGCTCTGTAAAAAAGTAGAGGTAGAGTAAACTAAAGACTATGGAAGGTATGTACAGTCTCTCAACCTTTTTCTTTATGAAATGGAAGTAGGTACTAGGAGTGAGCTTTCGCTCAATATATCGCCCCTTCCAGAAAAGAAACCCTGAGATAAAGAAAAAGGCCTCTAGCTGAAAACTAATAAAAAAAGAGTTTTCCCAATTATATGCAGCAATATAATCTACCCCACTATCAAAATCATACTGCCATGCACCATTATAGATAGCAAAGCTATGCCCTATAACTATGGAGAGTATAAGAATAGGTCTCCATATAGAGATCGGGATATACTGCTTTCCAATCTGTTCTTGACTAATCATATGAGAAGAAAAAAGATATTTTCATGAGACTTAAAAGAAAGGTTAATGGGTGTAGAAAAAGCATCTATACACTCTTTTGCTACTACTTCTTTTTTAATCTTCATTTTAGGACGTAGGTGAGAAACCATCTACGTCCTAATGAAATGAAAGAGTCAATGTTACAGTCGTTGGTCGTATGAATGAGGGGGAAGGAAGGACTTGACGTCATAGACGACTGCTTTATCTGCTTGGAGTGGCACAAGGTCTATTCCTTCGTACTCTTTATGGGCTACAGCAAGGACTATCGCATCAAAGCGAGCGGTAGGAAGTACACTTTTTACCTCTACACCATACTCACGCTGTGCGATCTCTGGATTTGCCCAAGGGTCGTGAATGGTAACGTTGACATTGTACTCACGAAGTGTCTTTATAATATCAATCACTTTGGTATTACGGACATCGGGACAATTTTCCTTAAAGGTAAAACCAAGAATCAATACATGAGAGCCTAGCACCTGTATTCCCTGCTTGAGCATCAGCTTTACCACTTGCTCAGCGACATAGGCACCCATACCATCGTTCATGCGACGACCTGCAAGGATAATCTCGGGATTATAGCCATATCTTTGGGCACACTGAGCTAAGTAGTAGGGGTCTACTCCAATACAGTGTCCCCCTACAAGACCTGGTTTAAAGGGAAGAAAGTTCCACTTTGTTGAGGCTGCTACTAATACTTCATTCGTATCAAGTCCCATCCGATTGAAGATCTTCGCTAGCTCGTTGACAAAAGCAATGTTAATATCTCTCTGTGAGTTTTCAATCACCTTAGCTGCTTCTGCCACCTTAATACTAGGAGCAAGATGTGTCCCTGCTTTTATTACCATACGATACACTGCATCCACATATGCACCCACTTCAGGGGTTGACCCTGAAGTTACCTTTTTTATCTTTTCTACCGTATGGAGCTTATCCCCAGGATTGATTCGCTCGGGACTATAACCTGCGAAAAAGTCTTTATTGAACTTTAAGCCCGACACCTCTTCTACGATGGGAATGCAGCTATCCTCCGTAACACCAGGATAAACAGTGCTTTCGTATACCACGACATCGCCCTTTGCAATAACTTTTCCAACTGCTTCGCTTGCTCCTATAAGAGGGGTAAGATCAGGATTGTGGTTTTCATCCACAGGCGTAGGCACAGCCACTACATAGAAGTTACAATCCTTTATATGCTCTAGTTGGGAAGTACAAGAAAACCCTCTTTTTATGGCATCTTGGAGAAGTTCATCAGAGACTTCAAGGGTACTATCATGCCCTTTCATCAGTTCGTCAACTCTTTGAGAATTTCTATCGTAGCCTACCGTCGGGAAAGCTGTTGAAAAAAGGCGTGCCAAGGGGAGTCCCACATACCCCAAGCCTATTACTGCGATTTTTGTTTCTTCTATCCTGTTCATAATCAAATTGTTTACAGCTACTATTTGCTATTTATTATTTTGTTATAAGTTTTCCCAATACCATTTACAACAAGCCTTTAGCCCCTCTCTCATAGAAAACTGAGGATCGTATCCTAGGTGCGTTTTGGCTTTTTCGATAGAGGCCAATGAGTGAGGGATATCCCCGAGTCTATTAGGGCCATATAGAGGCTCAATTGATGCAATCTTAGGGTCAAACTGCGAAAGGTCTTCTACGAGGTACTTTACAAGTTGATTGAGGGTCGTACTTTCGCCATATGCTGTGTTGTAGATCTGATTCACAGCACTCTTGTCCGTAGTATTAAGTGCAAGAAGATTCATCTGTATCACGTTATCAATATAGGTAAAATCCCTACTGTAGGATCCATCTCCATTGACAACAGGAGCTTCATGTGCCATAAGTTTCTTTACAAAGAGAGGTATGACTGCAGCATAAGCCCCATTGGGGTCTTGCCTTCTTCCAAAGACATTAAAATAGCGAAGTCCTATATACTCTAATCCATAAGTTTTTTGGAATACATCAGCATAGAGCTCATTAACGTACTTTGTCACGGCATAAGGACTTAGTGGCTTTCCAATCACTTCCTCTACTTTAGGTAGAGAAGGACTATCTCCATAGGTCGAAGAACTTGCAGCAAAGAGGAAGCGCTTTACACCTGCATCACGAGCTGCCACTAGCATATTTACAAAGCCCGAGATATTGGTTTCATTGGTCGTTGCTGGATCTTTGATCGAACGTGGCACAGAGCCAAGTGCGGCTTCATGCAGCACATAGTCTACACCTTCACATGCTTTTTGGCAATCTTCTTTTACTCTTATATCCCCTACCACAAGCGTAAAATCGGGATTCGTAAGAAAGGGAGCGATATTGCCTGGCTTTCCTGTGGAAAAGTTGTCGAGTACGACCACTTGATAGCCCTTGTGGAGGAGAGCCTCTGTAAGATTGGAGCCGATAAATCCTGCTCCTCCTGTGATGAGTACTTTTTTAGCCATTTTATTGTAGTCTGTAGTATTTTAGATGAGATTAGGTTTGGAGACTTTGTCGAGAGCCTCAAATTGGCTATGAGCAGATTTGTATTCGGGGACCAACTCCTTGAGTACTTTTACAGTCTGAAGGATTTCCACCCGCTTTGATAGAGTTAAGAGTTGATCATATTTATCAATAATCTCGCTATACTCCATCGGTCTTATCTTTGCTATTTTTATTTTGTCAATAGTTGTAGCGTCTACATTTTCCTTAGAGGCAAGCACCTCTTCGTAGAGTTTTTCTCCTGGTCGCAATCCCGTATAAACTATCTTAATATCTTTATCGGGTTCAAAGCCAGCTAAGCGGATCATATTTTTTGCTAAATCAACGATCTTGTGCTTCTCTCCCATATCAAAAACAAATATTTGCGCCTGTGTGGCCAAAGTAGATGCTTGCAAAATAAGGCTACAAGCCTCGGGAATACTCATAAAATACCGTTCCACTTCAGGGTCTGTAACCGTTATAGGTCCTCCCTCGGCAATCTGTCTTCTAAAAAGTTCAATAACACTACCCTGACTTCCCAGTACATTGCCAAAACGAGTCGTTACAAAGATGGTCTTTTCTGGTCTGACTCCAGTAGCAATCAGTCGTCCAAGGCTCTGTACATAGATTTCGGCTGCACGCTTGGATGCTCCCATTACATTGGTGGGATTTACGGCTTTGTCGGTGGAGATCATTACCATTTTTTCGACATTGTAGGCAAGACAAAGGTCGGCAATGTTTTTTGTGCCAATTACATTTACCAGCACACTCTCACAGGGATTTTCCTCCATCAAAGGAACGTGCTTGTAGGCAGCCGCATGAAGCACAATCTCTGGATGAAAACGCTCAAAAAGATACCGCAAGCGACTTTGAGATCGCACATCGCCCACAATAGGATCCAACGCAAGAGAAGGATACTCTTTTTCGAGGTGGAGACGAATGTTATGTAGTGGAGTCTCAGCATTGTCAAAAAGCACTAGTCGCTTTACACAATTAAGCTTAGCAATTTGCTTTACTAGCTCAGAGCCGATACTACCAGCAGCACCAGTTACTAGTACCACTTTTCCTGTTAGCTCCTTGCATACCTCCTCTCTGGCAGATTTAATTTCGTCTCGCATCAAGAGGTCTTCAATACGTATCCTTTGTATGCTTGCCGATGCTACCTTAAGCGTACTACACTCACTCATTGTAGGCATAAGATAGGTATGCAAGTTGATTGACTCACAAAGGTAGATAAATCCTGTTCTCTCGTGCAGGAAATCGCACTCAGCAGGGAAAACGATCCCATCAAGCGAGTAGCTCTCTGCAAGTTGTTCCAAGTCTTTCTCTCCATGAATGCAAAAGATCGGCAGTCCATCTACTTGGTAGTTGCTTTTCTCCTTATCCCGCGTACAAAAGCCTACGACGCTATACTCCGTATTGTTTTTAAGTTGGCGGCTAAGGGCGACACTATTTTCCTGCACGCCATAGACTAGTATCTTTTTTTTAGTTTGCAGCCTTGTAAACCGATTTTGCAGCACCCATCTCGCTAGGCTAATCAGCAAATAACGACCTAGAACAAAAAGAGAGAACTCCAAGATAAAGTAAAAGAAGCCAAAGAAAAGGATTTCCTGAACAACAATGGAACGTCCTACACCTATGAGGATAAGTGTAGCACAGAGCATTGAAATGAGGGAGGTGTAAAAGACTAAAAGGACTCCATATCTAAGAACTCGCATGGAGGAATAGCGAAAAATCTGTCGATAGGTCTTTAGCCTTAAACTCAAAAATAGGAAGCCCAACAGATTGATACACAGCATTGCTATTATGAAGAGGGGCTTCCAATAAAAGAAAGAAGAAGAAGGTGCTGTAGAAGTTTTCCAAAGAGAGACAAAGCAACATACCAATGAGAAAAACAGATCGTAACAGAGAACAATCTTACGATTGAGGTAGCTTTTGCTGGAAAGACGATAAAGCCACCCTTTTACGTTTAATAGGAGGGTCTTCATTGTAATTAATTTTAAACTATATACATCTTATTCATAAAAATGTCTTACACACAACACATATGGAGAACAAAATAAGTTATAGGCTTTGTGAAACTCTTCTCGGGATTCCATCAGAGAGGGAATCTCATGCATTGAGTCCCAGCTACCGAGTGAATTAGAAAACATCGCCATCTTGCATCCAAATAACCTATCTTATTTCTCTTTCTATCATTTCGTAGTAACTCTTTTGCTCATATGTAGCGGTTTCAAACTACAGAGCGACAAACGACTCGCTGTGGAAGCAAAACATCGGGGTTACACTACAACCAACCCATTGGTACAACATTTATTTGAGGCTATTCTAGGTGATGAGGAAAGAAAGCGCAAAAAAAGACAATCAAGCAAGATACATTTGCCTTATAATTGCCTCACACTATCTCAAGAAAAGAATAGACTACGCCACGCCCTCCCAATCACTAATCAAAGCCTTGCATAGCCCTATACATATAGCCCAATTGATTGATCGTCGCAAAGGTACTATTTCTTATTCAAATAATCGCAATACTCTCTACGAAATGATACGTACCTTTTTGGAAAAAAGCATAGGTACCTTTTTTATGGGAAAATCTTCCGAGACTTTTTAGAAAATCTTCCGAGACTTTTCAGAAAGTCTTCCGATACTTTTCAGAAATTCTTCCGAGACTTTTCAGAAA
>KQ959277.1:185987-196841 GCA_001552775.1 Bacteroidales bacterium KA00251 | reverse complement strand
TCAGAAATTCTTCCGAGACTTTTCAGAAATTCTTTCGAGACTTTTCAGAAATTCTTCCGAGACTTCTAAAACATTCTCCTAGCAGATGCAAAAACATCATTAAAGGATGCTCCCTCCTTTAATAATGTTTCTTTTCATCCTCTACTACTAGAGCAACTTTTGCAATCCGCTGTATTTCATTCAATATGAATCGTCTCATAGTCATCGTTACATTTATCACAAAGTCGTACAGCAGGTGATTGAGAAAGCTATCGGGAATTGTTTTTGTTGTACGTCTTTCCCTGCCTTCCTCTTCTAGTTTCATTCGTTCCTAGGACACATCATGTTATTACCTTTTTTCTTTCCTCTTTTTCGTTCCTCTAATGGCAAGGAATGTTGAGTGGAACTTTGGTGCCAATAAGGTGTGACCTGTAAAAGAAATTGGAGTATACTCTTGACTTAGATGAACAGGGGTGCGATCAAGCACTTTCACTTTATTGCTACAGTCCTTTTTATTTGTAATTTTGCAAAGAGATGTAATGTAGAGATTGCGACAAAAGCGGTTTCTTGGACTGCTCTCAGCTGTAAGGGTACACTCTAAGGTTAATCCCTTGCTACTCGTCTTATGAGTGCTTTCCTTCTAGCTAGCTTTGCATTTCAATCTCTCTTCACGAATAAAAGAATTAAGTTTACTATGGAGCATCCTCTTTATCTTTACAATACTCTTACTCGCAAGAAGGAGCAGTTCATTCCCATTCATGCACCTCACGTAGGGCTTTATGTATGCGGTCCTACTGTTTACGGCGACCCCCATCTAGGGCATGCCCGTCCTGCCATTACGTTTGATGTTCTTTTTCGCTATCTCCAGCATTTAGGCTACAAGGTTCGCTATGTACGCAACATTACCGACGTGGGGCACCTAGAGTCTGATGGTGATGAAGGCGAAGACAAAATCGCAAAGAAAGCACGACTAGAGGAGCTTGAGCCCATGGAGGTTGCTCACTATTATACAGTTCGCTACCATGATGCTATGCGAGCGTTGGGCGTGCTACCTCCTAGCATTGAGCCTCAAGCCAGTGGACACATCATTGAGCAAATTGAACTTGTAAAAAAGATTCTTGAGGAAGGCTTTGCCTACGAAAGTATGGGCTCTGTATACTTTGATGTTGAAAAGTACAACAAGGTCTATGGCTATGGTATACTTAGTGGTCGCAACATTGAGGATATGCTCTCCAATACACGTACTCTAGAGGGGCAAGACGAAAAAAGGAATCCTCTAGACTTTGCCCTATGGAAGTCGGCAAGCCCCGAGCATATTATGCGATGGCCTAGCCCCTGGGGAATGGGGTTTCCTGGATGGCACTGTGAGTGCACTGCAATGGGGCACAAATACCTTGGAGACGAATTTGACATTCACGGCGGAGGACTAGACCTAGTCTTTCCACATCATGAGTGCGAAATCGCGCAAGCTCGTGCTGCCGATGGAGGTAAGCCGATGGTTCGCTACTGGATGCACAACAATATGATCACCATCGAAGGGCGAAAAATGGGTAAAAGTCTTGGCAACTTCATCACTCTTGAAGAGTTTTTTACAGGCAATCACCCCAAACTCCAAGAGGCCTATTCTCCAATGACTATTCGTTTCTTCATACTCAGTGCACACTACCGTGGCACTGTAGACTTCAGCAACGAAGCACTACAAGCAGCATCAAAAGGACTCTCTCGTATGATGGAGGCATCCTCCCAAATAAGAGGACTTAAGCCTGCCACAAAGAGTACATTTGATGTGAAAAAGCTACAAGACTCTCTCAGTGCCGCCATGAACGACGACCTCAACACTCCAGAGGTGATTGCGATTCTCTTCGATATGGTAAGACTTGTAAATAGAATGAAAGCTGGAGAGGAGACCCTTACCGAAAAAGATCTCAAGCAATTTAGCACACTTTTCCAGACTTATACGTTCGACATTCTAGGACTTAAGCCCACATCAGAAGGAGAAGACGAAGATCGTCGCGAGAAGTCCTTTTCAGGAGCAGTAGATCTACTTCTCACAATCCGTCAGCACTCCAAGGAGCAAAAAGACTGGGCGACATCTGACCTTATCCGTGATAAAATGGCAGAGCTTGGATTTGTCGTAAAAGATACAAAAGAGGGAGCCGAGTGGCATCTCAATAACTAGACACAGTTTGACTGCACCAATTCATTCAGAGAGAGAGAGAGAGAGAGAGAGAGAGAGAGAGAGCTATGCAACAAGTAGAAGGCACCCCTCGCTTTAGCTTCATCGTACCAGTATACAACAGACCTCAAGAGGTAAAAGAACTTCTTGAGAGTATGGTGCAGCAGCGGACTGGAGACTTTGAAGTGGTATTGGTGGAGGATGGTAGCAGTGTGCCTTGCTCCTCTCTACTACCATACTTTAAAAGATTACTTCCCATTACTTATGTTGAGATCCCGAATGGAGGTCCCTCTAGAGCTCGCAATAAGGGGGTTGAGCAGTCTCGTGGAGAGTGGCTTATTTTCCTAGACAGCGACATAATCCTTCCTCAAGACTATGTAAAGGATATGACCCTTTCTCTTGAACAAGATAAAACAGGAGTTGGTCTTTGGGGCGGACCCGATGCTGCATCCGACAGCTTTACACTTATTCAAAAAGCGATCAACTACTCCATGACTTCCTTTCTTACGACGGGGGGAATACGGGGTAAAAAGCATCATGTGGGTCGTTATTGCCCTCGCACCTACAACATGGGTTGTCGGCGCTCTCTCTTTGATCAGTTAGGTGGCTTTGATGTAAAGCTCCGCTTTGGAGAGGATATGGACTTTTGTCTTCGTGCCTATGAAGAAGGAGCAAAGGTAGCTCTCTTTGACAAAGCATGGGTCTATCACAAACGAAGGGTAGACTTTAGAAAGTTTTACAAGCAGGTATACAATAGTGGCATTGCTCGTATCAATCTCACCCTTCGTCACCAGGGGAGTCTCCACTGGGTACATCTATTACCTTCTTTTTGTACACTTCTTTTAGGGCTTATCCTCATAGGGAGCTTGTGGTTTCCATACCTACTTTTTTTGCCACTTTTGGTGGCAATAGCTGTCTTTTCAGATGCCCTACACAAGACGAAGCATTGGAAAGTCTCCATGCTTGCCATTGTAGCGACTCTTATTCAAATCACAGGCTATGGTAGTGGGTTGCTCGTTGCTTTTTGGCGACGTATCGTATGGAAAAAGAAAGAATTTACCGCCTTTGAAGAAACATTTTACGACTAATTAATGTCTTTCTAACTTCAAATTATTCTCTATGAAATCGCTCCAATCCTCCCCACTCTTCCGTGCAGAAAAAGGATGGTATGCTTGGCTTCGCTATACCCTTGTCGTGGTTTTTTTTGCCCTTGTGTCTACCCTATATTTTCTGCCCGCACTACTTGATGGTCGCACACTCTACAGAAACGACGTAGAGGCAGTCTCTGGTAATGGTAGCGATGCAAAAGCATACAACGAAGAGCATCCCAAAGATCCTAGCTATTGGACGAATAGTCTATTTGGCGGTATGCCTATGTATCAGATTGCTCCAAGTTATCCATCAACCCATGGACTTGAAGTGATGGAGAGCATCTATACACTTCGTAGCCCAATCAACTTTTTAGGTTCGTATCCCTGGCTTCTATTTGCTTTAATGATAGGCTTTTTTATCTTCTTAAAAAGCCTCAAGATACCAGACTTACCTTCTATATTAGGAGCTCTCCTATGGGCTTTTTCTAGCTACTTTGTAATCCTAATCGGCGCGGGACATCTATGGAAACTTATGACTCTCGCCTATATTCCTCCTACTCTTGCAGGGATGGTGCTTATCTATCGGCAAAGATATCTCTTAGGAGCAGCTATTCTTAGCTTTTTCACAGCCATACAACTTCTTGCCAATCATGTGCAGATGACCTACTACTTCCTGTTTGTAATGCTTGCTTTCTTTATTGCATGGCTCGTGGAGGCTATTCGCAAGCATAGTCTAAAACCCTTTTTACAAGCAACAGGAGTGGCTATCCTCGCAGGAGGAGTGGGTATCGCTATTAATAGTACTAACCTCTACCATACCTATAGCTATAGCCAAGAAACTATGCGTGGAGGTAGCGAACTGACACTTTCTCTACCCACAGCAGATAAGTCCTCTAATGAAGAGCACGCAGTCAATAGCAAAGGTTTAGAAAAGGAGTATATCACACAATGGAGCTACGGCATAGGAGAGACGTGGAGCCTTATGTTGCCCAACGTACGAGGTGGAGCCTCTGAGCCTCTTACGAAACAGGTTAGCCATCTCCAAAAAGCTTCTCCTGAAGTACAAGGATACTTGTCCAACTTCTCAGCCTATTGGGGAGAGCAACCATTTACGTCTGGACCCGTCTACGTGGGAATCTTTGTAGTCATGCTCTTTTTGCTTGGAGCAATGATCGTAAAAGGCCCTCTCAAATGGGCCCTACTAGGTGGTACCCTCTTCTCAATCCTCTTATCTTGGGGGAAAAACTTTATGCCTCTTACCGATTTCTTTATCGATTATATTCCTCTCTATAATAAATTTCGCGCTGTCTCCTCGATCTTAGTAATTGCGGAGTTTACTATTCCTACTCTTGCTATTTTGGGACTTGTAGAGCTAATCAAAGACCCTAATGTACTTAAGCGTCGCAAGGTTGTACCTATAGTCGCTTTTGGGTTACCCCTTCTGGTGCTTTTCATCGTAGCTCTTTTCCCTTCTGTCATGGGTAATTTTATGAGCAAAAATGAGATTTCCTATCTTAGCACGATGGCCTCTTCACAAAGCTCGTTTATTGAAGTTTTGAAGTACAATCTCGCACTCGTTAGGAAGTCTATGCTAGTAAGCGATGCTTGGCGTGGTATTCTCTTTGCTATACTCTCTCTTGGTGCTCTCCTACTTTTTCTACGTAAACGAATAAAGGCCTCTCTGTTCGTGGTTTTAGTAGGAGTGATTTCACTAGTCGATCTTTGGGGAGTATGCAAGCGCTACTTGAGCGATGATATGTTTCAAAAGAATGCAGCAGCTCTGGTAGCTCAGCCCTCTCCTGCTGATCTTGAAATCTTAAAAGACAAAGAGCCGACCTACCGCGTCTTCAACCTCACAGTAGATCCTTTCAATGATGCCTCAACAAGTCGTTGGCATAGAAGTGTAGGAGGCTACCATGCTGCCAAGTTGCAACGTTACCAAGATCTTATTGACTATCAGCTCAAGAAGCCCAACCTTGAGGTGCTCAATATGCTTAATACACGCTATTTTATCGTGCCAGATCCCTCTAGTCACCAGCCTATTGCTCAATTCAATCCAGAGGCTTTTGGCTCAGCTTGGTTTGTCAATAAAGTAGAGATTGTAGACAATGCCAACGAAGAAATGGCAGCTCTAAGTAAAGGATCTCTACGCTACCGAGCTATTGTAGACAAGCGTTTTGCGACCCCAGAGCTAAGAGATCTTACACCTCTTACAGACAGTACTGCCACGCTCTCTTTAGAGCGTTTCTCTCCCAAAGAGATGCTCTATCAAGTAAAGCTACAGCAACCTGCCCTAGCTCTCTTTAGCCAGATTTACTATCCTCACGGATGGCATGCCGAGATTGAAGGACCCGAAAAGTCGGTACTACCCATTATCCGTGCAAACTATGTACTACGAGGAATCGTGCTACCGCAAGGGAATTATAAGGTGAGAATCTTTTTTGATCCAAGCTCTATCCATATCACAGAAGCAATAGCCACTTCTGCCTTTGTGGTACTACTTCTTCTCATCCTATCTTCCCTACTTTTGCCTCTTTATCGTACTTGGAGGAAACCAAGTAGCTCTTCATCGCCTACTCTTCAGTAAGAGTAGCTTATAAAGTGACCTAATAAGCATTTACAAACCGATTACAACAACTCTTTTACAAAGAACAATAAGATGAAAAAAACGCTCTTTTTCTCTCTCTCGATCTCCACGATGCTATTGATAGCAGGGTGTAGTCCTAAACTGAAACCTCTTCAAAAGGAATATTTTACAGTCACTCCTCGTCCTCTGGTTGTAAAAGGACAAAAGATAGAAGCAAACTTTGACGTATCAATCCCGAGTAAATGGATGAATCGCAAGGCTACTCTAAACCTTATGCCAGTACTTCGCTATGGGAGTAGAGAATTATGGGGGGCTACTACTACCCTACAAGGTGAAAAGGTACTCGCTAACAACCCTATCATCTCTTATGAAGAAGGGGGAAAACACCACTTCACCAGTAAATTCAGCTACGAAAAGAACATTAAGTCGCCTAAGCTCTATATGACTTTTAGAGCAGATGTAAGCGGTAAAAAAGTTGCTCTGCCTGAACTCTTACTTGCAGATGGGGTTATATCTACTGCCACACTAGCTAATCTAGCGGGACAGCATCCCATTTTTGCTTCCAATCATTTTCAGAGAATCATTGAAGAAAAATACGAGGCCAATATCCACTTCCTCATTCAGCAGTCAAAGATTAGAAATAGTGAACTCAAAAAAGAGGAATTAAAAACGTGGAAAAAAAATGTAGAAGACGCCTACCGCTCCGACAATCAATCAGTAGCTGTAGAGGTACAGGCCTATGCCTCCCCTGATGGTGGACTCAAACTGAATGAACGTCTCTCACAGCAAAGAGAAAAAAACACCACAGCTCTCCTCAAAAAAGATCTTGCTAGAGCTGCATCTGGCAAAGTAGATCTTGCAGCACACTATACCGCTCAAGACTGGGATGGTTTTAAAAAGTATGTTGAGGCAAGCAACATTCAAGACAAAGAGCTAATACTTCGTGTTCTCTCTATGTATCAAGATCCTGAAGAGAGAGAGAGAAATCAGGAATATCAGTGTAGTATTTGACCAACTGGCTACAGACATTTTACCCCTTCTCCGTAGATCTCGTCTTGTGGCTACAATCGAAACCATCGGCAAGAGTGACCAGGAGCTTCAAAGCCTTCTTCAAAGCGACCCTTCAAAGCTCAACATTGAAGAGATGCTTTATGCTATCGAGCTTGAGCCATTTAACACTCACGAAGCATACCTTCGCAAAGCTTCTACCCTCTTTCCCAACGATCCTCGCAGTTTCAACAATCTTGCTGCCATAAAAATTTCGGAAGGAAAACTAGAAGAAGCCAGTAAACTGCTTGACCGTGCAGACCAAGCAGGTTCTTTAGTTGAAACTACACTCAATAGAGCCTTACTAGCTATTGAAAAAGACAGTCTTGAAGAGGCTGAAACACTCGTGGGAAATAGATTGGAAACGACAAAAAGCGCAACAGTACTTGGCTTTCTCTATCTCAAACAAGGCGACTTTGAAAAGGCAGTAGCAGCATACGGCGATACCTATAGCAACAATGCAGCAATCGCGCAGATCATGACCCAAGATTACCACCGAGCTATGAACACACTCGACCATGTGAGCCAGTCAAATGCCCTTACCGATTACCTCAGGGCCATTGTAGCTGCACGCCAAAATGATGTACAAGGAGCAAACAATTTCCTCAGCGAAGCTCTTCGTCGAGACGCTACCCTAAGAAGTTACGCTCAAGAAGATATTGAATTTAGTAAAGTAAAAGAGGATAAAGCATTTACTCTTAAACTTTAATTTACCATGAAGGGCAAGACCTCTCATAGCCCAACTTGCTAATAATGTCTACGAAGCAAAAACCACTACGAATCGTTCACCTTTGCACGAGCGATACGGGAGGCGGTGCGGCAATTGCCGCACGCCGTTTGGTTCATGCTCAAAGAGCTTGTGGAATAGAGTCTTATATGGTCGTCCTCCATCAAGAGACTAATGATCCATATACCTACTCTATTCTCAAGAGGAACAAACTTTCTAGTTTTCGAGCATTGCTCTACAAAATGAGTGAAGCTGCTCTATCCGCAATCTCTTGTGGTGTGCTCAGAGGGCATCGCCTCTTTGCTTTATCCATTCCTTTTTTTGGCTTTGATATACTCCGCAATCCTCTTTGTAGACAAGCGGACATCCTTCACTTTCACTACACCAATCAAGGCTTTATCTCTCTTCACACACTCAGAAAAATCGCAAAGGCTCACAAAAAAGTGGTGTTCACGCTGCACGATATTTGGCATGTAGCTGCTATTTGTCATTATACTCGCGACACCCACAGCAAAGGGTTTGAATTGTCTACGCCATATGCTAGAGGCTTCCCAGCCAAAATATTTGCGAAGTATGTGTGGAAAGCCAAAAGAACCCTTTATAAGGAGCTTTGTCCAAGTTTTGTGGGTTGTAGCCAATGGATCGCAGGGGTTGCACAGCGTAGCCAACTTACTAGAGGATGCTCTGTATCTGCCATTCCCAATATCCCCGATACAGCACATTTTCAACCTATAGACAAGGAAAAAGCTAGACGAGAGTGGGGACTTCCACTTGACAGACCCCTTATTCTATATGGCGCTGCTAATACCAACGATGATAGGAAAGGCTATAAGGAGATGAAGGAGAGTATGAATTACCTATCAAAGGATGAAGTGGTACACGAAAAAAATCCCCTCCTAGTTGTCTTTGGCAAGTATAATCCAGCTCTATTCACACAGGAGCTATTGGGCATAGAAGTGCGGTGCCTAGGCTTTGTAAAGGATCCAGAAAAGATGGCTCAGCTCTATGCTGCGAGTGATCTTTTCTTAACTACTGCTTTAGAAGAAAATCTCCCCAATACCATCATAGAGGCACAGTTGTGCAATTGCCCCTCAATTGCTTTTGCTATAGGTGGAATACCAGAGATTATCACATCAGAAAGTGAAGGCTACTTAGCTACTCCTTATGATACAAAAGAAGTAGCAAAAGCACTTGCACTCTACGTGAGTAAATTCCCGTCTGTCACAGACACTACGCTATTTGAAAAAGCCTGTCAGCGGTATGATCACAACCGTATTGTAGAAAGCTACAACATGGTATACCAAGACACCTACTCTAAAGAATCTTCTACAATTATTTCTCAAAACTAACCCTTAAAACCCTATGAAAAAAGATATAGAAATAGCACGAGAAACAGTGCTCCAACCCATTACTACAATTGCCTCATCAATAGGCATTCCAGAGGAGTATATAGAACCTTATGGGAGATATATCGCCAAAGTCAATATCAAAGCCTTAAAGCCAGAAAAAATAAAAAAAAGCAATTTAATCCTGGTTACGGCCATCACCCCAACCAAAGCGGGAATTGGAAAAACCACAGTCTCTATTGGACTTGCTCTAGGCCTCAATAAGATTGGGAAGAAAGCAGTAGTAGCTCTTCGTGAGCCTTCTCTAGGTCCTGTATTTGGGATGAAAGGTGGAGCTGCAGGTGGGGGCTATGCCCAAGTTCTTCCTATGGATCAGATCAATCTTCACTTTACTGGAGACTTTCATGCCATCACTTCAGCACACAATACTATCTCGGCTCTTCTCGACAATTACATTTATCAAAATAGAAATTCGTGCCAAGGATTATCTAAAGTGCTTTGGAAAAGAGTAATTGATGTGAACGATCGTAATCTTCGCCATATCATTACAGGATTAGGAAAAGAGTCCGATGGCGTATTGCAACAAACAGGCTTTGACATTACAGCCGCCAGTGAGATTATGGCCGTGCTTTGTTTAGCAAAAGATCTTGATGACCTCAAGGAACGCATTGAAAATATACTTCTAGGCTATACTAAAGAGGGGAAACCGTTTACAGTAAAAGATCTTGGTGTAGCAGGTGCGATCTCCATATTGCTCAAAGATGCCATGATGCCCAATCTCGTGCAGACCATAGAGCATACACCAGCCTTCATACATGGAGGTCCTTTTGCAAATATTGCTCATGGTTGCAATAGTCTTGTAGCTACAGAAATGGCTCTTTCATATGGTGACTATGCTGTAACTGAAGCTGGCTTTGGAGCAGATCTAGGTGCAGAAAAGTTTTTCGATATCAAGTGTCGTATGGCTGGCCTCTCTCCCAAGTTGACCGTACTTGTAGCTACACTCGGTGCTCTAAAAATGCATGGAGGAACTGATGAGAAAGAGATCTACAAGCCTAGTCTGGAAGGAGTGAGAGCAGGCTTCTCCAACCTTCAACGACACGTAGAGAACCTTGAAAAGTTTGGACAAACAGTCTTAGTGTGCTTCAATCGTTTTCCCCAAGATACAGAGGAGGAAATTGAGCTAGTACGGCACTTCTGTGAAGATGAGCTAAAGGTAGGCTTTGCCATTAATACAGCTTTTAGCAAAGGTGGCGAAGGAGCAAAAGAGCTTGCCCAACTGGTTGTAGAAACGATTGAAAAAGCACCTAGTAAACCCCTTCACTTTGCCTATAAAGAAGAGGATAGTATTGAAGAAAAGGTGAGAAAGATTGCCCAAAATATCTATGGAGCAAAAAGTGTAGTTTTTGATAGCTCGGTGCAAAAAGAGATTCGCAAGATTGAAGAGATGGGGATGAGCCATTATCCCGTATGCATAGCCAAAACGCAATATTCATGGACAGGCAATCCTAAAGCTTACGGAAACATTTGCGATTTTGAGCTAGAAATTGATGACATCGTAATCAATAGCGGAGCTAAAATGATTGTTGCTATTGCTGGCAATATGATGCGTATGCCTGGACTTCCCAAAGAGCCAGCAGCTCTAGGCATGGATATAGTTGATGGAGTAATTGAGGGTCTCAACTAATTTTCACATACGCTCATGTAGCAACGTCATCACCTACGTTAGGTATATAGCACCTTATTCCGTGGGTGCTATTAAGCAATACGGTTCGTGATCCCCACAAAGAAGTCTGCATACACTAGACAAGAGTCTGCAGAGGGCTAAAGATACGGGACGGTGTATCTGCAAGCACCTTATGTCAACTAGAGACTGTTGCAAAAGTCAACAGTCTCACAAT
>KQ959277.1:147475-185887 GCA_001552775.1 Bacteroidales bacterium KA00251 | reverse complement strand
CAAAGCCGAATCCCGAAAGCAACACAGCGATTCGTCTTTATGCAACAGTCTCAACTAGACTTTTATATAGACCATCTATATATATCATTTTAATCAAAAATGGAGCTACTCAAAGCGAGTAGCTCCATTTTTTTAGGGGAAGAATACGATCGTTGAATTTATAGCTACATTCTCCACTAGAAATGCATCTATATTGGATTGCAATTAACTAAAGAAGAAAAGGTAAGAAAAAACAACGAGCAATAAAATGAGGATAATTCCACAAACTAGCAGTAACGGGAGTCTATATTTCTTTTTAACCTTTTTCAAGAGAGCACTTTTATCTGCAAAGGAACTTATCTTTCCGGCCGTACTCTTTTCTGGATGGGGTACTTCAAGTCCATTTTGATTCAAGAGGTCTACCGCTTCTTTAGCCCATCTACTGTCGACCATAAGTCTAGCTCCTCCTACGTCAATGACTGATCCTAAAATTAGGTTACTGTAGTAAGATTCCACAAAGGCTGGTATTCCATTCTCCTTTAGTAGAGCAAGTACCTCTTCAGCCTCCTGGCTAGAACGATATGTGAGAAGAAGAACTGCATGGGATTCGTTTTTTTCTTGCACTTTCATAAATTGAGTAATTGTATGGAGAAAGAAACTAACGAACTTCTCTTCTCAAAAGAGGAAAAAGCTCTGGTGTAGGGATTAAAAAGCGAAGGTCTTCTCCTCTTTTTACACCCTCTCTTATAGCTGTGGAGCAAATCTCAATGAGAGGAAGTCCCTTTAGAAAATAGACATTAGAGGGAAGAGTATCTTCATTGATGTCGTATCCTCGTCGAGGGTAAATGAGTATTTCATACTGCTCAATGAGTTCTTTATATCTGTACCACTTGGAAATATTGAGCCAGTTGTCAGAACCAATAAGAAGGACAAAAGTAATATCGGGGTGACGGCGCGTAAAAGCCTCCAATAGGTCGTAAGTATAGTGGGGAGAAGGAAGCTGCTCCTCCAAGCGACTATAGAAAAATCGGCGATCCCTACTTATAGCACTCTTTATCATCTGACAACGGAAATCAAAGGATAGCAAACTTTCTCCCTCTTTTTTGAGGGGATTCTGAATCGTAGGCACTAGACAGACTCCTTCAAGCGGTAAGGGAGAGCTGTAATAAACTATGTTGGCAAGTGCCATATGTCCTATATGAAGAGGATCGAAAGTGCCACCAAAAAGAGCAATCCGCTTTTTATTTTGAGGAGTCATAGAGTGAACAAGTAGAGCTAGGCAAGCGCAAGAGTTTCTTTTGCAAGTCGTATTTCTTCAAGATCTCCAGTATTTTTTCCCACATCATCAGAGAGCTTCACACAGTTTGTCCAATTCTCTTTGGGAGTCATCTTGCACCGCCACAATTTCATCACAATATTGCAAGGAGGATATCCACTATTGGTATCATTGGTAAGGTGAGTACCTATGCCAAAAGAACAAGCGATTTTACCCTCACAAGCTTGCTTTATTTCGAGAGCCTTATTCACATCAAGGCTATCACTAAATATAATAAACTTCGTTTTGGGGTCAACCCTCAACTCCTTATAGCGCTGAATCACCTTATCAATATACATGAAAGGATCTCCACTATCATGCCTCAGACTAGAATATAAGTGAGCATGTTTTTTGCTAAAATTACGAAGAAAAACATCGGTCGTATAAGTGTCGGTGAGCACGGTTCCCAAGTCCCCATCATAGACAGCGATCCAATCCTCCATTGACATATAGTTGGCCATCTTGTAGCCATACATAGCTCCATGGAATTGGATCCACTCATGAGGATGCGTGCCCGATACTTTCAAATGATACTTTTGAGCAAAGTGTACGTTGCTCGTGCCATAAAGAGCAGTTTTTGCTTTTTCCTTTAGACACTTTGTTACAAAGTCCTCCACCTCATAGCTAAATCGCCTTCTCATACCAAAAAGAGAGACTGAAAGCCCATGCTCCAATAAGGCAACTGCTTTCTCCTCTGTAACCTTTGCAAGGTAAATCGGATCGTACACCGCACCCACAGCTTTATAGTAAAGCTCGCTGACAAGTGCAAGAATTGGAGTTTCCCATAGAGTTACACGATAAAGAGGGCCTGTGGCTTCAATGGAGAGATGACCTTCGCTACTGAGTTGAATAGAGATCTCTTGGGGATTAAATCGAAAGCCACGCAAGAAGTCAATATAGGTAGGCGGAATATAGGGCATCTGGCTAGAAATAAAACTAGCCTCAGACTCCTTTAGAGCGAGGTGAGACATTGCCTCTATCTCGTCTTGGAGCAACTTGTCAAAGCCTTTCGGGTAGGAAAGGTTTTGTCGGTCAATAAACCGAAAGTTTCCCATTGCATGAGGGAAGAGATGGAAATAAGCGTAGCTCGTAGTTAGCTTATAGAGGTCTGTATCAAGGATACTTCTAATGATTGCCATAGCATTGAGCCTCTCGTGGCATGGATTATTTTCTTGTGCTTGTAAAGAGAGAAAGATCTACCCAAGCAGTGGCTATATGACACTCGACATCTGTATGCATTCGATCTTCTACCAAAGAAGCAAACTCATTGATCCATTTCGTGGAGCTCTTTTCTCGCACGACCACAAAGAGGATGTCGCTAAAGAACGGAAGAAGTTGACGCTGCAAGTCGCAGTCCGCCGAGATTACGATAAGACTTTCTCTTCCAAAGCTTTCTCGCAGAGTTGAAAGATCTTTCCAAAAGGCATCTCCCCCTATGTAGCCCGATTTTACGACAATACTTTGGCATCCTTTGGGAGGATTATTTCCTTCTGTATGATAATGCAAGCGTACAACTCGTCTACCAGATCGAGAGAAATTGGTGGCCAAAAGGGAGGTGAGCCAAAGCATTTCTCGAGGCTTGTCGCATGAAGATACGAAGAGGCTTGTAGCTCCTTCGTAGGCTATCCGTAACGGATCAATAGAAAGCACGCTCTTTTCAAATGTACTTTCACTTTGTTTGGGTTTATAATGAAAAGGTCCAAAGAGTTTTCTTTGCAAAATTAGAGGCATCTGCTCTCTGCTAAAAAGGCTTTTTTTCATGATCCGCGTATAGTAAACCCCAAGCAGCGCGACAGTCATTAGTAGGACAAAAAGTATAATTCTAAAATATCCCGTAGCAGAGCTTGCAGGACGAGCCACTGGAGGATCGGTTACGGTGATTACTTTCTTGAGGTCAAGCGCACTCCTATTAGTTTCGTTTCGCATGAGACTTTCAGCAATCATAGCACGTTCTTTATTTTTAGCTTCCAAAGGCAAAGCGATTGTATCAATATGGCGAAGAGACTCCTTGAGAAAACGACTTTGCTCTTCAAGATCTTCCATCAATTCGCTTTTTACCTGTTCATCGCATACCTCTATCATTGCCTCCATCACCTCTATTACTCTTCTAGCACTACCAGCTACCGACATAAATACAGTAAGCGATTTTTCTTCAGATCGCTTCAAGTCCATATCTTTGTCAAAGAGAGTCAGAGCTCGATTGGCGTCTATTTTTTTCACTATAATAGGACGAGCAAGATCAAGTGATGTGGGAGGATACTTTTCCGATACGGGCTGCTCTTTACATACAATTCTACCGATTGGGGAATCAATAGTATCTCCTAAGGCTATCGTACTAGAAAAAGAATAGTATGCAGAGATAGGGGCTCCTCTAAAGATACCATTCAATTGCGACAAGTGTACACCTTCCTTTCCCCAGTGAGCAGTGAGCGTGAAGGTGTCATTGTCATAGGCATCAAGAAAAAAAAGTTTGAAAGGTAGGTTGTTGTATACATCGTAGGTGCGAAGCCTTTTCCTTTGTGAGTAATCCACATCAAATCCCACTTGCTTTCCTGCTTTGTATATAATATCAGAAGAAAGCAAAAAACCATAAAGTTGCTCTACAGAATAGGGAGGCTCCTTATCCCAAATATAGTCTTTGTCGCCATTATTGGTCCTTATCTCTTTACTAAGATCTTTATAGCGGCTCATGATTGTCATTTTATACTCGGCCACTCCTAGTTGGAGATTGGATGAAATCCAAAGAGAAATAAGGACAAAAAGTATAAAGGCCACTAAAAACCATGGCCACCCACGAAGCATCTGGCGAATAAAAGTGGAGAGAGAGAGAGAACTCTTCTGTATCGTTGGATTGAGACTATTCTTTTGCTGTATCATTGCAACTTTATTAGAATGTAACTATTTGCGTTTTTCTTAGAGGGACTAGGCCTATTTTGTAGTCATTATCTCGAGCACCAGTTTGTCGGTTTCATTCATACTTTCTCGTCCTATAGCAGTGAGGTTGTCGATGGTCTTGTCTACGTCGTTGTCTACAATTCCTTCTTGTGCTGTAACCACTTGGTTCTTCATGGCAAGAAGAGCCGAAAGCATGGCAGAGGATACACCGCTTGACACTTTCATACTACAGCTAGGCTTGGCTCCATCGCAGAGCATCCCAGTAATATTGCCCACCATATTTTTAATTGCATAAGTGATCTGTAGCTTTGTTCCCCCCATTAAATAAGTTATTCCACAGCTAGACCCAGTAGCAGCTACTACACATCCACATAGAGCAGAGAGCCTCCCTAGCTTTTGCTTGATGTAAATCACCATGAGGCTACTCAATGTAAGAGCTCTTACAGTAGCCTCAAAAGAGGAGTCTTCTCTATGGGCAAAGGCCCACACGGGGAGTGTTGCGGTGATACCCTGATTACCACTGCCCGAATTGCTCATCACAGCCAAAGGAGCTCCATCCATACGAGCATCACATGCGGCACCTGTATAAATAAGCATATCTGTAAAGACAGTATCACCCATAAAGCGACGCCCCTCTTCACTCTTGATTACTCGTCCCACCTCATGTCCTAAACTTGAGTTTAAAGAGTACTCTGCAATGGTACGGTTGAGCTCCACAGCTTGTGTAATAAACTCAATTCGCTCTAGTGGGGTTTCTGTAGCAAAGCGATAGACTAAGTCAAAATTGAGGGCTAGTTCGTCTTCTTCAGCAGAGGTAGACAGCTCTTGTCTCTTTGTTTTTTTTCTATTGTCAACTATTATATTGTCGTTGTGCTGTACAAAGCATATATTACGATGGTCCCCCTCTATGATCACAGACACCTTGTTGTCCACTGCATCTTCAAGGTTTACCTCTATGTAGAGTTTATCTACATTCCCAAGCTTGTGTTGGATTCGGATCCGCTTACTGTCTACAATTTCTTTTGCTCTTGCCAGTTCTTCTTTTGTGAAAGTATCTAATACAGACAGTTCCTTCTCTGGATTTGCTAGGATTAGGCCAAGAGCTACGGCTATAGGTAGTCCTATCATACCAGTTCCAGGGATACCCACTCCCATAGCATTTTTCAGCATATTCGCACTAAGGTAGATATCCACCACCGTAGCCTCTGAGGAGAGTTGCTTAGAGGCTCTTGCAGCCGCAAGAGCTACGGCTACAGGTTCAGTACACCCTGTAGCTGGTACCACTTCTTTCCGTATCAACTCGAGACACCTATCTTGCAATTCTTTCGTCATAGGCACATCTTTCTAATTGTAGCAAGGGGAGGAGAGATACCACTCGTAGTACTTCTTGATTCCCTCCTCTAGAGAGGTGTGAGCTTTCCACCCTAGAGCATTTATTCTGCTTACATCAAGTAATTTACGAGGAGTACCATCGGGCTTCTCATGATCAAAAGCGATCTCTCCTTCATAGCCCACCTCCCTTTTTACCATTTCTGCGATCTCAGCGATCGTGTGTTCAACTCCAGTACCCACATTGAGGTGACTATTGGCAAGAGAGATTGCGGAGTGCCCACCTGCAAGCATTTCTTTTGAGACCTGCTCCATAACGAAAAGAGAGGCTTCTGCCATGTCTAGACTCCACATCATTTCCCGACGTGGCGTACCTGTACCCCATAGAGTAAGTCGTTCAGGTGTAATACCAAAATAGGCAAGTCCTTCGCGAATCTGCTGATCTGAAGGATTGATCACTTCAAGATTTTCAATGGGATGCTGGCTAAGATCTCTTCGTATGGCATCAAAATTTCCATCGCCTACCATTTTGGCTAAGTGCATTTTTCGAAGAATAGCTGGCAAAAGGTGACTTCGCTGAAGGTCAAAATTGTCGTTAGGACCATAAAGATTGGTAGGCATTACCGAAAGATATTCGGTATCATATTGCTCGTTGAAACTTTCACACATTTTTATACCGGCTATTTTAGCAATAGCATAAGGCTCATTCGTTTCTTCAAGTGGTCCTGTAAGGAGAGCGTCTTCACGTATAGGTTGCGGTGCAAGTCTAGGATAAATGCAACTACTACCTAAGAAGAGAAGCTTTTTCACTCCATGGCGAAAGCTCTCCCCTATCACATTTTGCTGTATGGCAAGGTTATTGAAAATAAAGTCTGCTCGATAGTGTGAATTGGCAAGGATACCACCGACAAAAGCAGCCGCTAGAAACACATATTCAGGCTCTTCGGCATCGAAAAAATCTTGTGTCGCCTGCTGGTTGGTAAGGTCGAGCTCACTATGACTACGAGTAATTAAGCAGGTATATCCTGCCTCATGTAGCTTAGTAAGAATAGCTGAGCCTACAAGTCCTCGATGTCCTGCTACAAAGATTTTAGCATTCTTTTCCATTTCTCTACTGTCTATTCAAAATTGCTGTAGATCTCATAACCTCCCTCTTTGAGGTAGGCATTCTTTTTCATAGTCTTTACGTCACTTGCTATCATCTCTTGGATAAGATCCTCAAGGGTATAATGTGGTTCCCAGCCAAGCTCTCTCTTGGCTTTGGTAGGATCTCCTAGCAATTCCTCTACTTCTGCTGGGCGGAAGTATGCAGGATCTACAGCGATCAAGGTGTCTCCTACTCTACGCTCTATAGCAGACAAATACTTTTCGCCAATCATCATGGCAAACCGCTCCTTATCAACTGCAGACAGCACCCCCACTTCGTCAAGACCTTGACCAAGATATTCTAGCTGTAATCCCAGAGAAGCAAAAGCTTTTGTGGCAAAATCTCTTACTGAGGTAGAGTGTCCAGTAGCAATCACATAATCATCGGGAGTTTCTTGTTGCAAGATAAGGTGCATAGAACGAACATAGTCCTTGGCGTGCCCCCAGTCTCGACGAGCTGAAAGATTGCCCAAATACAGCCTGTCCTGCAATCCAAAAGCTATTTTTGAAGCCGCTATAGTTACCTTCCTAGTAACAAAGGTCTCCCCTCTAAGGGGACTTTCATGATTGAATAGAATCCCATTGCTTGCGTGGAGACCATAAGCTTCTCGATAGTTGACCGTAATCCAATAGGCATAAAGCTTTGCCACAGCATAGGGACTTCTCGGGTAAAAAGGAGTTTTCTCATTCTGAGGTATCTCTTGTACCTTGCCAAAGAGTTCACTCGTGGAGGCTTGATAATAGCGTACCCTCTTCTCCATACCAAGGAGGCGAATAGCTTCTAGCAGTCTCAATGCCCCTTGTCCCACCACATCTGAGGTGTAAAGAGGCATTTCAAAGCTTACTTTTACGTGACTCTGTGCCGCTAAATTATAGATTTCATCGGGAGCAATCTCTTGCAGAAGACTTGTGATATTGAGACTATCAGTGAGGTCCGCATAGTGAAGATAAAACTTTCTTCCTGCCATATGAGGATCTTGATAGAGGTGGTCTACTCTATCCGTATTGAATTGTGAAGCTCTACGCTTCAGACCATGCACTTCATATCCAAGTGATAAGAGGTATTCGCTGAGAAGAGCTCCATCTTGACCAGTGACCCCTGTGATTAAGGCTTTCTTCCCCTTACAACAATCCATTTTGCTCATCGTGTCGTATTCATTTGGGAAGAGGGCTGCGAAAAAAGAATTGAGGTAGCACCCAATGTAATCACATCTCCGTGGTGCAACTCACATTTTTCTCCCTGCTCCACTTCCCTCGTATTTACAAAAGTACCTGTGAGGCTGTTTTCGTCCATTACAAAAACATGTAGCTCGCCATCGGGTGTAGTTTCCGCATAAATCGTGCAATGGATCCTATCCATACTAGGATCTGTCGAGTGAATAGCTACCTCTAGAGGCGTATACTTATCATTGTATCTACCTACCCTATTAGCCCCCTCAAAAAGGGGAAACTGCGTGGAAAAAGCGAACCTATTTTCCACCACTTCAAGAGTAGCATTCGTAGTTATACGTTGCTCCAAAGCCTCTTCTTCTGTGAGAAGATCTTTTTCATCTTCCTCTTCGCGTCTTATGGTAAAAGCAAGACGACGCTTGCACGAGGGGCAAAGCATTACGACACGTTGCTTACCCCTTCGCGAAGCAGGAAAATCTGCTTCACTGATACGAATTTTACAAAATGGACATACTATAAACTTCATGCTACATCTTTCTATCTTGCTTCAAAGATAGCTATTTTGTGCCGATCGCATAGAAGAGCGAGCCCAGTCATTGATAGTATTATCTCGTGAGACAGAGAAAAAGCCAGAAAGCAGGAAACGACCTCTGTCTTCGCCTAAAAAATCACCCCTACCAGAATAAGAGTATAGAGGTAAAGCCAGATAGAAGATTCACCGGCTTAAAGAATTTGGGCATTCTCCCTAGTTTACATACTTCTAAAAAGAATACTTCTAAGCTCTTTTCTCAAATGGGAAGAGATTGCTTCTCTTGAAGCGACTTGGAGTTTCGGAGAAACCTATGGTAAAATTGCATCAGCCACTTTGTGGGAAGAAGACGAGGCAACGTCCGAAAAATTACATTGCGGATATACTGCAATCGCGTAATGAATCCCATGTTGAGAAAAGCTTTTTGCAACTTGTATTCGCTCTGAATATAGGGTTTTCCTTTTCTTCGCGTAAAAGCCTCTTTATTCATTCTAAAGTATAGCAATGGCTCCGAAAGAGAGTGAAAATGTGCTCCCTTCATCAGCATTCTTACCCACAGATAGTAATCTTCAAAAAGATAGAAATGCTGGTAGCCTCCCGCCTCTATCACTTTCTCTTTACGAAAAACCACCGAAGGATGATTGGCGGGGCTACGCCACTTTGCAAAACGCTTCAATGCTTCATGCTCCTCTGGGAGTACACGAAGGCTATACACTTCACTACAATCCTTATTAAACTCAGCAAGGGTACTACTCAAAACATCCACCTCCGGGTGCTCCGACATAAAGCCAATCTGCTTTTCGAAGCGTTCTGGAAAGGCTATATCGTCGCTATCCATACGAGCCACCAATCCGTAAGAGCAATGCTCCATACCTATATTAAGTGCATTTCCCAATCCTCCATTTTTTTCCAGTCGTACTACTTTCATCCGCTCCTTAAAAAGCTTTTGATAATCGCTAAGCACTTCATCAAGCTCTTTAGTCAGTGGACCATCGCAAACGACAATCAACTCACTAAGAGGAAGCGTTTGCTCGTAGAGACTTTTGAGACTAGCTCGAAAAAAAGTGGGAGACTCTTTGTAATAAACCGACATCAGCACGGAAAAGTCTTCCGCAGAAGTCTTACTACATTGTAGTTCACGGCTAGGTTCGCACAGATGGACATGCTCTTCCTCAGGGGCATGTCCAGTTAGTCCCTGCACTTCCTGAGAAGAGAAGAGACACGAGACGTTGACTTGCGATGTAAAAAGTGAATCAGAAAAAATCATTTCGTGCATGGTGTGAATTACCATTTTTATTGGGTATGAAAACGGTGTTGAGATTAGGCTATAAAATTATTCTTTTTTCGCACGGCTTCATTTTGTTTTCTATAATTTCCTGTAAAAATATCCTCTAGCCACTCAGGATGGCCGAGGTACCAATCGACTGTATCCTCCAATGCTTCTCTAAAAGGATAGTGTGGAGTCCAGCCTAGCTCTTGCCTAATCTTAGAGGGGTCTATAGCATAGCGAAGGTCGTGTCCAAGGCGATCTTGCACAAAACTAATCAGCGATAGCGAGGCTCCTTTAGGACGTCCCAACTTTTCATCTACAATTTCAATCAGCAAGTGAATAAGATCGATATTTCGCCACTCGTTGTGTCCACCTATATTGTAAGTTTCACCACTTCTTCCTGCAAAAAACACTTTCTCAATTGCTTCTACATGATTTTCCACATAAAGCCAATCACGTACATTTTCACCCTTTCCATAAACAGGCAAAGCTCGCCTATGTAGAATATTCTGAATGAATAGAGGAAGAAGCTTTTCTGGAAATTGATTGGGACCAAAGTTATTGGAGCAGCTACTGAGTACGACATCCATTCCATAAGTCTCATGGTATGCCCGTACAAAGTGATCGGCAGAAGCCTTTGCTGCAGAATATGGACTACGAGGAGCATAAGGAGTCGACTCTACAAAAGGAGACTCCTCGGAGGCAAGAGAGCCATACACTTCATCCGTAGACACTTGGTAAAAGCGTCCTTTCCTATTTGTTGTTGCAAGATGCTCACGAAAAGCCTCTAAGAGTGTAAGCGTACCCATTACATTGGTGCGTGCAAAGAGAAAAGGATCCACTATAGAGCGATCTACATGACTCTCTGCGGCTAGATGGATAATCCCTTCCACCTGGTAGAGTGAGAGAATCTCCTTGATCGTCTTAAAGTCTGTAACATCTCCCACCACAAAGTGGAAAGAAGATTCCTCCCATACGTCGCCTAGATTCGCCACATTGCCTGCATAGGTAAGTGCATCAAGACAGGCGACCTGCATATCTGGGTGCTGCCTAACAAGATATTTTACGAGATGAGAGCCGATAAAGCCTGCTCCTCCTGTGATAAGTATACTTTTACAAGTTTCCTTCTGCTTCCTTTCCATCGTTTCGCTTCTCAACATCTAGCTTTAGCGCCACTACACTACCCTTGAGCTACTTTTTGCAGGTACTTTCCATACTCATTGGTTGCCATGCGATGAGCCTCCTCCATAAGTTTCTCTCTAGAGAGCCAGCCCTTTCTATACCCAATTTCCTCAAGGCAAGCAATCTTCACTCCTTGACGCTTTTGGATCACCTCCACAAAAGTAGAAGCTTCGCTCAGTGAGTCATAGGTACCCGTATCTAGCCAGGCATATCCTGGAGGAAAGACCTCCAGCCGAAGAGCCCCCATCTCCAAAAAACGTGTATTTACAGAGGTAATCTCAAGCTCTCCTCGAGCCGAGGGTTGAATATCACGTGCTACATGAAGCACTTCATTGGGATAAAAGTAAAGCCCTGTGACAGCATAGTTACTCTTGGGCTTTTGAGGTTTTTCTTCAATACTCAAAACCCTTTGTGTGGTAGGATCTACCTCTGCCACACCATAGCGTGTCGGGTCGCTTACTCGATAGCCAAAGACGGTAGCACATCCTTCGCTTTCAGCACGTAATTTTGCCTGTTCAAGCCATTCGCATAGCCCCGCCCCATAAAAGATATTATCCCCTAGTACAAGACAAACAGATTCTTGGCCCACAAAGTCTTTACCGATTAGGAAAGCCTCTGCTAAACCATTGGGATGAGCCTGCTCGGCATAGCTAAGTTGGAGACCAAAGTCCGATCCATCTCCTAATAATCGCTTAAAGCTAGCTGCATCATCAGGAGTAGTAATCACTAGCACCTCTCTTATACCAGCCTCCATAAGGACACTCAGCGGATAGTAAACCATCGGCTTGTCAAAGATTGGTAGCAATTGCTTGCTAACACCCTTGGTTATGGGGAAGAGTC
Organism: Bacteroidales bacterium KA00251; assembly: GCA_001552775.1. Classification (GTDB taxonomy): domain Bacteria; phylum Bacteroidota; class Bacteroidia; order Bacteroidales; family Porphyromonadaceae; genus Porphyromonas. The sequence goes on along the minus strand of KQ959277.1, from coordinate 174,232 downwards.
TCGTACCACTTCCACCCGCTAATACAATACCTTTCATTTTCTTATACCGACAATGTATACTGCTACTTGGTACAGTATACGTTACAAAGGTAACCATTTATTTATCGAAAGGGAAAATACTTTTTGTACAGAAAAAGGACACTTCCCCACCTCAGCTTTGCAAAAGGATGTAGTATCCCTAAAGAATAAAGCCACAAGACTATAAAGAGACACGTTTGAAGCGGAAAATCCTTAGACCTTTTAAAGCTCTGCTTACGGCGAGGACTAGAAGTTTATGCGCAAAAAAAAGGAAAAGCCTTCCAACTCTCGTCAGAAGGCAGCATCAACAAAGAGAAAACTCATTTAAAAAAGTCTCCTTCGTCATCAATAAGAGGTTCTTTAAGCAACCAGGTAGATTGGTAGTTTTTATCAGTAAGGGTACAATACAGCGTAAGCAGTAGGATACGAAAATCCGACCACAAGGTACGATGATAGACATAGCGGAGATTCAGCGCTATCTTTTTTGGCATGATCACTACCCGATGATACTCCTCTGGATCTGCTTTTTGGGAAAGGACTTTACCTTCATTACGGAAAAAGATGGAAGCATTGCTCGTAATCCCAGGACGGATCGCTAATATAGGCTTATAAGCTTCATAGTCCATCTCCACAAACTCTCTCATAATCGGACGTGGTCCTACCAAGCTTATATCTCCTTTTAGCACATTAAAGAGCTGGGGAAGTTCATCAATTTTTGTCTTGCGGAGAAACTTTCCAATACGGGTAATCCTTGGATCGCTATCCCCCAAAGTAAGATTAGACTTTACAGTTGAGTTTTCCACCTGCATTGTACGAAACTTGTAAAGCTTGAAGTCGCGATTGTAGCGTCCAACTCTGAGGGGACAAAAGAAAACAGGTCCCTTGGAGTCAATCACAATAAGCAGAGCCGTAATAAGGAATACTGGCGAAAGCAATAGCAATGCAATAAACGAAAGCAACAAGTCCCAAAATCTTTTCATTACAAGGTGACTAGGTGGGTTGTATATCTCTATCTCTTTTTATTATCGTCCGTTAAGCATAGAGAAGCATCTTCTCTTCTTATAGGGCTAAGCAACCAGGCGCTCCTCATAATGCTCCCTAAACGGAAGCCACGGAAGTGCTCCAATGTCCTCCCCTAAAAGAGGGATTTTCTCTCTTTCTTTTATAGTGTATAAGAAAATCTTTCCTTATGCTTGAATCCCCTTCTTTTAAGCACAATCTGCTAAGGGGAATAAACTTAATTGCAAAGTTACAAAATTACTATCATCTAATTGGCGTCCAACCTTGGAACACAATGCATGTGGAAAGGAAAGAGGACCTTTCTTACCTCAAAAAAGAGAGAAATGATGGTACTTTGAAAAGAATGTATTACCTTTGCAAAAGAAACAGCACAAGAGTGTGAGGAAGTGTGGGTGAGTGGCTGAAACCAACAGTTTGCTAAACTGTCGTACGGGTTACTGTACCGGGGGTTCGAATCCCCCCGCTTCCGCAACAAAGGGTGTAAATCAACGTATTACGTGGTTTACACCCTTTTTTTGCACAAAAGAAAATCACTGGTCGGAATATTTGACTCAGCAACTTCAATGGTTTTATGCTTTTCAATGTCTATCTAGAGTCTCTAGCGGGGGGCAAACCGCGATCTACTATTTGGATTAAGCTAGACTTGCAGGATCTGACGCATCATATACAATGAGCTCATCTATTCCTCGCTTGTCGCTATGTGTAGCTCCCAAAAGAGCAATTATCGCAATTTCCAGTAGTACGCTTCGTGTTGCACTTACTACTGGAAATTGCGGATGTCTATAAAGCCATTGCCAATGGTGCCTGGAAAAAGGAGGATGAACTACGCTTTCTCAAGGCAAAGGCCTCAGAACTTGACCGTAAGATAGCCCTTTCTATTGCTCCACCATCAGAGGAAGAGGAGGACGAACAGAAGGAGAATAATAGTCAGGAGTTACAGCAAGAGAAGCCACACACTGAAAGTAGTCTTTCAATGGAAACACACAACGATAAGCACTCTTTCGCCAATGGCTATCAAAAGATTTCTACATCTTCATCAATAACTCGAAGCAATTCTTTTGCTCCGAACCATAACAGTTCAGATAAACTACCAGAGGACAAAGGCATTATGAGCAAAGTCGTTTTCTCTAAACCCAAGTGGAAGATATAAAGAATGGGGCTAGCAGAGAAGATCCACAGCCCCATTTTGACAATTAAAGCGATACATACCGCTCTGTTAATCAGTATCTAATTATTGAATCTGCACATAATCATACATAAGTGATTATGTGCATTTTGATGATTAAATCCACAGATAAAATGGACTGCATTCAACAATTATCTATTGCTCTATATTTTAGTTTTTCCAACCTCTCTTCTAGATCTTGATAAGCTGCCGCTTCTAAAAGCAAATATACATCTCGTGCCTGAACTTCCTTAACCTCTGGATCACTCCAAAAAACATCTAATCCGTGACAATTAAAAGCATCACAATAGAATGTATTACAACAATCTAAAGCATTGTAGCTTTCACCATCACAAGGTTCTCCCTTGCCTGGAGCGAGAGAGGCTGAGATATAAACATCTGGATTCGTCCCCAAGGCTATCTGTTTTTGAATCAGATCTGCTTTGTAGGTCAATACAGCATAGCATAGTTCTACTTCATTCTCATCATATCCCATTGCCATTAGCTCATTAATATCACCATCAAGCAATTCATCCATATCCCAATCTTTAAAATGAGCACATTCGTATTGATATGTTCCAAAATCCATTGGCATGTCAATAGGATAGCTCCACCTCTTCTCCCAGTAATTTAATAACAGCCTACAGTTCTGTCTATTTCGCTCTACTATAGGCAAGAAATCACTTCTCCATCCGTCAGAATCAAGCAAGATCATATTGCATAGGGACAATTTATACAATGGCAAGGGGTGTTCACAACAGCCAATATCCCCTAAAAGGCTCTTATTAAATTTGCCAGACTCAATTAGAGCAATTACCTTCTCTGCTTGATTTTGCATCACTAATGCAACTAATTCGTCTAAATTCTTTGAATAATAACTGTACATAACGCTTCTTTAGAGTATCCATTTATACATGAAATCTATCTTCTAATTCCTTTAGTCGTTCCAATAGAATTTCAAATGGTAGTGATGATTGGTGATACAACGCTTGTATTTATTTGCTCAAACTGACTTGAGACTAAACTTTTGACTTCGGCTGGTTGGGTTGGCTCAAATAGTGAGCGTGCACCAATCTCTAAGAGTACCACACCTTCCAGATAGGGGATTTTTTGAAAGAGTGAGTCATAGACAATATGTATTTTCCTTGGTTCTGGATAAGTCTCGTCTCCTTCACCATCTGGTTCAGGGATAACTTGACATAGATTGTTCAATCCGCATTTCTCAACACCTATTCGAAGCTCTTCCGAGATAATACTATCCATTCTATTTCGCACATTTATTTGTCGCAAATATAGTATTTTTTGCGACAAAAGGTGAAGGATGAACAGTTTTTTGACAGTAGATGATTACTCATCTTATTTTCTGCGAAGCATTTCAACTATTTCATCTCGGAGGAAGAGAAGACGACCACGCAAAAAAACTAGGCTATAAGACTCCCTATGAAGTTTTTCCCTACAGTTTGTAACTGTGTTGCACTTGACACTGGAATGTGCACTCTTTAGATTTCTTTCTCATGGCTATCAGCTCATCTCAGATATTGTTTCTACCTTTGCGACAAGAAAGAGCTAATTCACTCAGCCTGCCTTTAATTATAGGCTATATACTGTGTTTGCAGTAAGAACCTGAGGTGTTGGCTCTTCTTTTTATATAGGGCTGACGCATTATGTTATAATGAGCTCATTGACCTCTCTACCCCTTGCTTGTAGCCAGTGTGTAGCTCCTGACTGAGAGATTATGAAGCAACATCCTTGGCTGGGAAAAATCGACGCCGATTCGCTACAATAATTTAGAACTGACTATATATCAAAACGACGCCGTGTCGGGGAAAAAGGATTTCCACGTGGATATTCGAGAAAAGAGGGAATCGGATTAATCCCCCGTTAATTAGAAGTTAGAGGGCAGAAGTTAGAGGGCAGAGCTGATACACTATATTATTATATAATGAGTTCATCTACTCCTCGCTGGTCGCTATGTGTAGCTCCTGACAGAGCAATTATAATGCGTCAGCCCTGAATGTTCATAGGAAGATAGAAGTCTTTAGCATATTCCTCATCAATATCATCAGAGCCACCAATAATCGTCATAGGCTTGTTGGGTTTTACCTTATTAGCAAGATTTTCATTTAGGAACTGCCCCAACAAATCAAGTTCATCATGGAAGGTACTATGGTTTGTATTAATTATTTTTCGCATATCAAGATAAGATAAAAACTCCTCTTCTGATTCAAGAAAGTCAGCAATAACCATCAAGTCAAACAATGAAACAGCCCATGTATTACGGAAACGCTTCTCCATTAAACCAGCAGTCACAAGCTTATCCATCTGCCCTAACAATGAAGAAAAATATTGAAAAGTTACAGCTATTTTATATATTGGTTTCTTCTTATCAATCACAACACTTCCCTCTTGTGTGCCAAATTCTGGTTTTGTAGTATTAGAAACAAAATCCGCAGCTCTACAGCATTGTTTACATGCCTCAGCAACAGATGCCTTGAATTTATCTTTTGACCCTTTTAAACCAATTCTATCCTTATAAGAAAGTTCATGTGCTTTAACTTCTATGATATAGATAGCTTTATCTGAGATACCAAGGATATCAAGTTCTGGTTTCTTTTTTTGACCATCTTCTTCTATTATATTGTAGTGTACGGAAGAATAGAATGTGACGTTGGACAAAAATGATTCCATGACAGACTTTACTTTACTCTCAATATAAACGTCTCGGCTAATTGGATTCGTGTTCTGCTGGAATTTCTTCTGGTAATAGGCTTCATTGCGCATCATAAGCTTTTCTGCAATCAAGAACAGATTTCTATGAGGAATCATAGGAGTAAAGCAATAATATTTATCACCAACTTTAACGAACGGCTTCTCAAAAATACTATGACCATTCATAATACTGCCTTTGAATTCGCTTTCTACAAGAAAAGCAGAATTATCACCAAATTTCATAGAAAGAGAATCTAGGATTCTTGTCTCCACCTCGTTTTGAGGATAGACCCAAAATATCATATCAGATCCTCTATAATCATCTGGTTGATACATAAGGAATTGCATGCCATCTTCCGTATGCTGTACATCTGGGTTTGCTTCAAAGAACGCACCCAACATACCTTTTGAGAAATCTTTATTCTTTAATGTGGCTTCATCTCCAATAGGGACAAAAGTATCTTCTTCCCATTTTTTCCAGCGGTCATACATTTTTGTTGCACCATAGATATTATCTTGACTAGATATCTTGCATATAACTCTATTCTCCAAATCCATAAAAAAATCAAATAACTGTTCAATACTATAGCCAAATTGCTGTTGATAGAAAGGAGTATGTGGGCAGAACATTTCTTTAAATACCTCATATACATGAATTTGATATCCATCACCACGAACAGCTATAGTATCCAGATGAATCATCCAATCAACAAATTGAGCAGACTCATCACCTAATGGCATATCAAGAAACAAATAAGCTACAAACAAAGTCTTAAGTCTATCTCTCAAATCCTTTATGACTTTATCTGAGGGAGAATCTTTCCCATCATTGGGTAATGCAAGTCCAAAATTCATAGCATATTCTGCTATCACCTCTGCATTTTCATCCAGACGCATATCTGTGCCATTCATCTGAGCTATAAAGTGCTTTTCAATGTTCGGCAGGTTGTCTAACAGGTATAATCCAATGCTTCCTAGTAGCTGAACTGAATCGTATTTTCTAAAATAACCCTCAACTATCTCAATATGCTCCCTTAGAGCTGTTTTAATAGCATCTTTATCTTTAAATACTTTAAGCAGATACTTGCCCATAGCACGCATTTGCAATTCAAATGGATTTGAAGTATTAGCACATTGCCTAACTACTGTCTTTTTCTTCTTAGCCTTAGGGGAATGTCTTTTCTTCTTTGTGTGTTTTCTTTTTCTACCCATATGAGTATTTGCCATAAAGTATCAATATTTCCCTAGTCCACTTACAATTTTAGAATTGAAATTAGAGTTGACGAAAATATGATGACCTTTTAATTTATATATCATATCAATAAGTTTAAAGTCCTTCTTAGCACTAAAAACATGTCGTTTAGCATAGAAGTATCTTAACATGTTTTGGCGCCTGATTTCTTTATCAGTTGCAATTGAGAATGTGCAATCATACTCCTCCTTCTCTTTAAAATACACTCTGTCAAGAACTACTATCATTAGAGTCGGTGACAATGGGAATGTCAGCTCTCCTCCATATTGAGCAAGTCCCATATACATCGGAAGTGCATTTTTTACATGAGGCTCAACAACAATTGGAAAATCACTTGTATAGAAATCACCATTTTCACTTACGAGAAACATCCATATATTATTTGCAATCGCATTAGCAAAATCCATAATAGTCTCATTATCTAAATAGGTTAACTGTGCATGGAGAACTGATGCTTCACATTCTATGTTTGTTTCCAGATTATTAATGGATTCCTCTCCTTTTTCTTTGGCAAGAAAATATTTCACCATGTCTATTCTTGCTCTCTCCATCCTGAGATAGTTGTCAACGGTTGAATCTTTTAATAGAGGATGTCGAAAAAATTGAGTAACAAGATGCAATGCTAGTTCTCTTTTCTCTTCAAACTGTAAGTGGTATTGTTCCTTGCCCGAAATCCATTCGTCCTTTATGACATCTATAGATTGTAAAAGTTGAGCGAGGTTTGGCTCTATTAAATTGGCAAAATGGTCATGCTCTATCGACAATCTATTGAGATTATTCCCAGATACCTTGTTATTCTTTTCGACATATGAATCTGAAATAGAGTACATATCATCTTCACAACAGACAGCCATCATACTGGCTGGATATACCTTTGATTGAATCTTATCGTAAGTAAAAATACTCTTGTCGTTATCAGAAAATCTCTTCAGATAGCATCTTGGGATATAGTGTTGTTTCATTATGTATTTATAATCGACTTAAAAGTACACAAAAGAATGTGAGTAATGAATTTCGATAGATAATAATTAAGAGCCTATCTTTGACTGGACACAATGCTTTAAAGCTTAACTTTACTCTCTACCATATGGTATAGAACACAAAGTTCCAAGTTTACACATTACCATACATGTACAAAAATTACACCAAATGCAACTCATTTACGAACCTATTCATTTGCATATTCTGAGAATGTTGAGTAGTTTTTATGTCCTCGCCCTTTCATTTTAGCAAGTGTTGTTTTGTCTATTCTAGTTTGAATATATACTGTTAATTCCTCAAATTTCTCAATTGGTAAATTATAGAGAGTCCTTGTAGGACCTATTTTGTATCGTTTTTTAGATGAGAGGAAAATGCTGCATAATTCATATTTTCTTTTCCCACCTCATACTCTTTATATTCATTATATCGTTTAATTAGATGTCCGAAATAGTTTGCTTTTATCGTATCAAAACCTATACAGCCTTTTGGATATTTTTGTTTTACCGTTTTCTTCGTCTGATTTATTGAGATATTATTATTGTCTCCGACAATGGCATTTTCCACATTATTATTAAAGTTTACAATTTTCCCAGAATTGCTTTTGTTTGATATCGGAGCGGTTAAAAGCGAAAGTTTCTTTTTGTACACATCAATACTTGTAATATCGCCTTTGGTAATCTTTGAATGACAAGTAGGACAAAGCAAAAGTAAATTCCCCATTTCGTTGTGTGTAGGATTCTCATCTATATGATGAATCTCAAAATGTCCAACATCGTCATTTTGACAAAAAGGACAAACTGATCCTATTTCTTTCTGAAGTATGGCTCTTACTTTTGCCAACTGTGGTATAGCTATTCGTGATTTCATTATACTTTAATTGAATATATATTGGAAATAGGGAATCTATCTCATAATAAATCTGCATAATGAGCTATAAACAGCCTTATGAGTTATGAATATAGCAGAAATGATTTGGCTACCATTCTTCAGCAGTGATATACCACTCCTTGCATAACTCAAATAACTTATTGCAAAGATAAGGGTATATCGTGAGAAAAAAGAATTTTCTCGCTTATTTTTTACGTAGAGCCGTCCATTTGGGATGGCTTTTTGTTTTCCGTGTATTCTAATCTTATGATGATATGCAGTCCTTGTAAAGACTGCGTTTTTTGTTTTCGCTCTGCTTCTCTACCTGCACATCCTCCACTTATGCCTGTGTATCATGTCGGGATCGATTGTTCGTTGTCAGCGGCAAAGGTAGTTCCGGGCTTCTACGGACAAAAAAGGTCGGGGCGGTAAGCCGTTTAGACGACAATCTCCACACTTCCATTTCATTGCAGGTAGTATTCTCGCCGTAAAACCTTGTTTGTCCTAAGCCCTACCTTTTTACGCCCCTGAAACGAAAACGACCGACCCGACGGAAAAACGCATAAAAAAATGTCGGATATGCGAAAAGCAGGGAAAAAGAAAAAGTTGAAACTCAACTCCCTCACCTCTGGAATCCGCATAAAATCAAAAAAAAATCAGACAAGATGAAACTGAGATACAAAATATCAATTTGGGTGGCACTTGCACTTGCAGGCTCTCTCCTTTGTGGCGGAAGCGTTTGGCTTTGGCTGGCAGGGATATGTGCAGGAAAATTCCTCATTCGGTTACTCCCTACCATCGCTCTGACTATCGCAGTGTACATTCTGACTTATGTCCTCATCATCGGGACAATACTTTGGTTACTCATTTCTTAAATACGCTCAGACATGAGTTTACAGAGTACGGACGCAGTACATTTTTGAGGGAGTGTTTGAGGTAGTTGCCGAAAGCAGAGAAGACGCACGGCAAAAGGTCATTCAGAATTGCGGATTGGTAATGGGTGGGAATATTCACAGCACCCTGCCGATGAAGAAATCAATTGGGCTTTCTCCATGCACCCCGAAGTAAGGACGGAACGGATAATCGTTCAAGAAAAGCAGACGGAGTAAAGCGGTCGGCAGATTTGCCGACCGCTCCTTTCTTTCGTGAGTCTAAGCGGATAAAGAAAGGAGTAAAGAAACCCCAATGAAAAACACCTCGTTACTTTTGACAGTGAGTTGAGACGGCTCAAAAGTAACAAAAAGCCCACCCAAATATTGTTCTATCTTCTAAAGCCATATTTTTGTTCACGTTTCTCAAAAGCAATACGCCCTCCTTCCAAAATATCACATATGTGTTCACGGATACCTTGTGAAGATAATATATGCTCAGCATTTTCGTCTCTTTGCTTGGTGTCTTCCAAAGCTCCGTTGATATATTGAAATTTTAGACCTCCTAAATTAGGTGTATCCGCACCTTCTTGATTAGCTACAATTACATTTTCTGCGTCTGCACTTACCACAACATTGGAATTGTGCGTCACCAATATTATTTGTCGTTCTTTCTTTTTCCGTTTGATGTATGCTACTAATTCATGATAAATTGCACGATTATCAAGGCTGTCCTCTGGTTGGTCTATAAGTATTGGACATTTCTTATCACTAAAATCTAAGAGTAATTTTAGAATAACAAAAGCCTGTTTTCCTTCCGACATGTTTACAAACGCATCTCCCTGATAGGTTAAGCTATAATCAAGACTATACCAATTACGAGTGAAAAATTCAATTGCAACATTTAAAGCTTCATATCCATTCTTTAGTAAGATATTCTCTAAAAGAAGATTTTTCAGGAAATCTATGCTGCATGATTTATTATCGTCATCGTATCTGTTTAGTAACGTTTTCAAGTATTCTTGACGTTCATTCCCACGTAGGTTAAGCCTACTTTCTAAGAATTCCTGTAACTCTTTCTTGTGAAATGTTAGACTGACAGAAATATCAAGTCCATCATAGGAAATCTCTAATGTATTACATATTTCTCTTGCCATCATTTTATAAGAACAATGAGCGTCAATCATTTTTTGAATAAGAGAATTACGCAACTTTCTTATATGCTCAAGCCTACTTTGCAACCCATTAATAATTTCAAGGTTTTTCTCTTCTTCAATTATTTTGCCATTAATATCCTTCAATTCCTTATTGCCTTCAAAAGATTGTATCCCTTTCTTATAGACATCATAAGCCATTATGGTTTGAATATCTGTACTTATTTGTTCTTTTGCTTTTGAGGTCTTTTCGATGAACTGTTGAACAATGTTACCCCATTCTGTCTCAGTCTGTACCTTCAAATCATCGTACAGTCGATCAATATCATACTGATTCAATGGAAATGATAATTGATTAAATTGCCACTTGTCCTTGAAAGTAGGTTCAAAAGGAGTGACATTCTTCATGTTATTCAGTAATCCTAAATCATTGTCTGCTTCAGCTATTTGTTTCTTTTTTTCTTGGATTTGATGTAAGTACGCATCAAAGGACATCCTTTCTTCTGGCGACAATTCACTTCCCTTTTGTAAATCAGTTGCTTTTGACTTTAATAGATTTAACTGTTTTACGACACCATCTTTGTTCCCTTTTTCAGACAAAGACTTTGTTACAGAAACTATATCATTTTGCATTTGGAAGACAGAAAAAACGTCCTCTGATATTTTTTTAGAAATTTCAGAAAGATGCTCATTGTAAGCTTTCAATAAGCCCGCTTCATCTTTGTCTTTTATAATGTTATCAACTATCCTATTTGTCTTTTCTGAATCAAAAGCAATATCATGCATATAACTTTGTCGAAAATATTCTATTTCACGGCCAAGTTGATCATTTCCATCCTGCCATCGAATAGATATGCCATTAAGGTGTTGTCTGATAAAGTCATTTTCTTCAACTTCTTTATTTCCATGCTTAGCAGCAATAGCTTTGAGTAAGGAAGATTTTCCTGTCGAACGTCCTCCTACAATCGTATTTAAATTAGGATTAAGAAAGATATTTCCATGCCAAAATTCATTCTCATCTAAAGTTATGCTATCAATTACTTGATAAATATTCTTCTCATCAGGTTTTGTCGTCTGAATCCTTACTCTATCCTCAGGTTCAAATAAGATCTGTTTTAGCCCTTCAAATGTTGTTGCAGCTTTAATCCACAGTTTTTCTTTTGTGGTGTATTCTCGAATATTATGATTATCTGAACACATAATAATAGGTAAAGAAAATTGTATATTAGGAAACACATGAGATTTGTAGCTTTCTACATCTTCGATTTTCCCGACCTCCAAAAGAGGATGATAGGTTGATAATAATTGCTGTTTAAATTCTTGTTTTACAAGCAAATTATTTTTTATGCCCTCTATAGAGTTAGATTTCTTACCAGCGTGTATTGTAACAAGGCCTCCTAATTCTATTATCAGAGAACTTGTTTTTTCAAAAGAGCACACAATTCGCTCTTGTCCTTTTGAATCAATTTCTTCTGGTGTCAGATTACACTGTCCCTGAATTTTCGTCCATATTGTATTCAGGTTAGCTGTCTCTGGAAAAATTCCTATAAAATGTATTGCTTCAGAGCCTCCAAGTTCTGAACAGAATTCAATTCCAGGAAGAACTACGATATTTTTTTCTTTCCCCAATCTTTGTAAATCTTGTATTCGCTCTATATCAATAACGTGATGGTCTGTTATCGCAACAACAGAAACATTGTTTTCACTCAAGATATTTATAATATCCTGATTTTTTACACTATTATCTTTATAGTCATAAGATGAGGGAGTATGAAAATGCAAGTCCCAAATACGCCATTCCGATCCTCTGTTCATGATTTTTCTAAATTAAGATTACTTTTCGCAAAGTTACTCATTAATAGCGAGGAGGGCGAATAAAACGGCAAGAAAACGCCCCTTGCGGAGCATAATCCTGTCGCCCGACTCTATCTTCTGTAGCAATCGGCTCTTGGGATGCTTGCCGTATCCGAGCAGCCTGCCCGTCCCGATGTTGTAGGACAAGACGGCAAGGAGAAGAACAGTTCCATTTAAAACATCTGAAGATAGGTATTTACAACAGCTTTCTAAATTTTATCTCAGCTAATTTGTTGATTTCATCCTTGTAGGTCTCAAGATGATGAAGGATGATGTTCTCCACATAGATACCGATGGTCATATCCCTATTCCTCATAGACATGACAATCTCAGCCAATGTGTCTTGCAGCTCTTTGGCAATATAGATGGTCTTGCGATCTTTCAAAGTGTTGCGACAAATGAAAAGCGACTCATAATCGCTCTTATCGGACTTTCTCCTTTCTCTTCTTGGAACTCTTGAAAAATCCTTTGATATTGGTTCGTCATTTGGACGTTCTGATTCTATACACTGCTCTTCTGATTGAAAGCGTTTCATCTCACTCTCTTTTCTTTTCATAGGAATACCCTGTGAAATAAGTTCTCGGATGGCAACGGGATCTACCTTGCCGTTTTGATTTTCTTTCATACTTACTTAATTTTATTGTCATACAATTCACTGTCCATTTCGTTGTCGGTATATTTACCGATGAAGATGAATATGTCCGCTATCAATGATATGCCCAATAATCGGATTGTACTGGTAGAGGTACATCCTTTCGTTCATATCCTTTCTGTGGAGATATTGATTAGTGTCCATCAATACAATCGTTCGATTGTATCTGCTTTCGCACATTCCCACGTTCGGATGAGAGAAATAAGGATATGTCCTTTGATATACACCCCTGTCTACACCGCTCATCGAAACGTGATGTTATCGAAGACACATACCCTCACCGACATATTCGACAGTGCAAATATATGGCTCGGTGATGCTGTAATCAGCGTGGTTTTCTTTTGTGCGCACTTATGGCTTCGATTTGGATAGTTGTGGCTTTGTATGAGGTAAGAGATTTAGGCACACGCTTAGTAACTTTGCAGCAAGCGATAAGCTGGTATTTCATGGCTTTGAAAACATACATTTCGAGAAGATAAAACACCGCCTTTCGAGGCGGATTTATTTGCGTCGGAGCAAATAGCAAGGTATGTCTTGCGTTACCCGAAATTATTTCGGTAACTCAAAACCCTTGCTCTTGCAGAGAGCTGAAAAAAACTCCGAAGTCGTTTTTTCTTGGAGGAGAGAATGCCACATTCTGAATGCCGGTTACGCCGTGAAACACTAAAATCCAAAGTAAGAAATGAAAATGAAGAAAATTCGGAGCGCACGCTCCAAAGAGAAGACAGAAAAGCGTGTTCGGTCAATTTCACGCCGACGGAATACGCTCATTTCCTCACGATGAAAGAGGAAAGCGGTGTGCCAAGTCTGTCACTATTCATCAAGGCAAGGGTCTTTAACGAGACTTTCCGAGTGATAAAAGTAGATCGTTCCTTGCTTAACTATTATCAAAAACTGACGACTTTGTACGGACAATTTCGCAGTGTCGGAGTGAATTACAACCAGACAGTTGTCGCTTTGAAGAGCAACTTTACTGAGAAAAAAGCCTTTGCGATGCTTGCCAAGTTGGAGAAAATGACGTTTGAATTGGCAATAATTGGAGGTGAAATCGTACAACTCACCCGTGAGTTTCAGGAGAAATGGCAACATCGGCAATAGCCTTTTACTGTGCATTATTATTCCTTAATGAACAAAAATCAGGCTTCCCTCTCATTTCGGGAAGCCTGATTAAGCATTTGAATGCATTTATCGTTTCTTGTATTTTCCGCCTTTCAGGTCACTCTCAACCATTCGTTTGTTCATTTTCACTCGGAGGTCATCAAGGAAATAGGTGCGACTGTCATCCTTGCGGTGTTTCATGTTCATATAGACGTTGTAGCAGTTCTTGATTTCTACACCCAAGATTTCAGAAAAGGCATCTGCCAATTCTTCTATACCAATTTCACCATCGTTAATACAGCCATAGGTATCGAGTGCATAGAGTAGTTCGACCAAGTCTGTTGCCCTGCCTGTCCAACGGAGTTTCTTCGCAGGTCTGACTGGCAAAGCAGGAAGAAGCCCCTGCATTCGCATCCTCAACAATAGCAACTCTGTGTCAATAACACAGAGCAGTTCCGATACATTTTTTCCCCATTTCGGTTGTTATACCTATTTTTTCAACCATACCTCTTAAATGGAATCGAGTAAAGTTCAATGTGCGAAACAATGAAACAAGATTTTCTTCACTATCCCCCAACTTTATAATTTCTCTGATAAGGTCGTCGGTTGCTTCCATGCTTTTACTGGAGGATAGCATCTCAAAGGATTCTTTTTTGATAAGTCTTTTCATATTGCCTGATGATTTTCAGGCAAAGTTCGGAAGATTGCTTAGGGTAAAATAACCCTTAAACGATAAGTAATATCCCTATTGTGTAAAACTTACAAAGAGTCAAGGTATTGCTTGGGATTTATCCTGTGATATTTGCGGAAAGCCTCCGTGAAGTGGCTGAGATTGGCATATCCGATTTTATAGCCCACTTCGGATACCGAATAGAGACGAGTTGAGAGTAGTCGTTTCGCCCATTCCATCTTTTCGGATAGGGCATATTCGGCAATCGCCTTGCCTATGACCTGTTTGAAGCATTTTTGTAGTTTTGAACTGCTCATTGCTACTTCACGTGCCAGTTCGGGAATGCTCGGTACGTTGTTCAAACTTTGTAAAATCTGACGACGGACACGGAAGACAGCCTCCACATCGTTCAAATTTAAGTTGGAAAGAGATTTTACTTCCGAACGCTTTTCGAGTTTTTCAAGGAATATTGTCAGCAGTTCTATTGCCTTTCCGTGCAGATGGAGGGGAGAGAAAGGTGCATTGCTTTTGGCTATCGCCTTGATGCTATACGATACTTGTTGCATCGCAGGTGTGATAGTTTCGAAGAGATAAAAAGATTTGTCCGACTGGAACAACCGACCGATATAGGTTTCGCAAGCCGTATCCATTTGCTCTATCCAATCCTTGTTGAAAGTCAGTGTGATGTTTTCATACTGTCGTTTAGGAGCGAAAGTCCACTCCGTAGGGATATTGCTTGAAGGCATAAAGATACCGTCAAGCGTGTCCACCCCGACCGTTTTTGTGCTTGTGCCGATAATCTGTTCATGTTTATGCTCGTTGATGTAGAACATCACGGGAATCCATTTCGAGTTTTCCACCGAGCGACGCACCATTGTCATCGGTTCATACGACATGAAACTGATATAGGTCAATGTGAGCCATGGCAACGGATAGTATTGCTTGAAAAAGCCGTTGCCCACTGAGGGCGGAACGGTAAACCCATCATTCGTTACCGATGTGCCGAATTGCTCGGCAACCATCTCGATCCAGTCTTCTGGCTTATTGATTGCACAAAATTCTATGGTCATATCATTATACCTTTCCGTAAATTTACAAATAAACAAGGATAAAAAAGAAGATTTTCTTATACTTTTATCCTTGTTGAATCACATGCTCTATAAAAACAAGAGTATTCCTGTTTGAGGGAATACTCTTGCGATATGGATTTACTCAAACGCGACTAAACTTGAAGGTACTCCCACGGAAGTAACAACGGGTGTTTGCGAGCATTCGCCCGTCTTTGTATTGTAGGTGTAGTAGCCTGTGCCGTTATTGCAGGTCATTCCGAAGACGATGAAATCCTTGTAGCGAGTTATGGCAAAAGAGCCATTGCTGTCGGTCATCGGCAAATCGAGTTTTTCGATGGTTTTGTTCCAAATGTCGATTTTCACGGGTTGAAAGTCTTTCTTGAGTATTCCGAATTCAGTGTCCGTTACTTTCAAGCAACTATATACAATGCCATTGCCCGCATAGTAAGACTTAATCATATACTGTCCCGTTTTGCCAATCCCTTTTATGGTTGTCTTTGACAGGTTGAACAGGTAGTCGGTGTCCCATTGGTCGCTTCCTTTGCGGATACGCAGGAAACCTTCCTTATTGGCAACGTTGAAGTTGTTGCCCGCACTGTAAAAGTAGATGTCGCCCCGCTCGTCTATGAATGCGTCTGAATGGCGGAACAATCCGACAACACTTGTGCGACTGTCTTTGATGATTTCGGTCTTTTTCGTTTTAAGGTCAATAACAGCCACCTCTGCACCCGTCCCCGGTACGGAGGTGATGAAAGAGTTGAGCTGGTTGAGGGCTACGTACATCTTTCCGTCTCGAATGACGTTGCAACCGGGATCGGGATTATTGTCCTGAACGGCATAAGGCGAGATATCGATTTCATCTTCTTTTTGTAACGTGGCGGTATTGATTAGCGCAATCTTGCCCCTGCCGTGCAAAGCAACGTATGCCCGCTGTTCGTCGATGAAGTTGATTTCTCCGGGTTGAGCCATCTGTTCAAAAGTTATCGTACCTGCTTTTTGCAGCTCGCCGTGCGCCCCTCTTGTAAACTTGTGTACCTTATCTCCGAATTTCCCTTCGGGCACAAGTACCGTGTTTCCTTTTGCGAAGAGATAACACCCAAAGCCAAATTCGAATGCTTTCTTGTTGTCGGTGGCTTGAGGTGTCAAATCACCGAATGTCCCTACATAAGCACTTTTGTCCACATAATGCACAAAGGTGAAATGTTGCTGAACCTCTTGAGGAGTAGGCGTAGGTTCATCATTTTTGTTACAAGATGTCAGCCCTATGAAGCCGACCAGCATAGCAGAAAAAGCTATACGATTAAAAATTGTTGTATTCATCTTTTTATATTTGTTAGATTAGAAAATTCCTTTTGAGAAGACATATCTGAATTTGAGGTAAAGTGTCCGTCCTGCCAACGGTTGGCGGAACTGGTCCCACACTTCTTTATTCATCAGGTTGTGGCATTCCAAAGCGATGGAATATTTGTTCTTGTAGGTCAATAGCAGACCAATATCATTGACGAAACTGCGAGGAATACGTCGTTTCTGCAATTCAGTAAGTTCCCAAAAGTAGAAGAACTCTTCCGTGAACTTCCCGTCCCAGAATGCCTTGACATACCAATTTTTGAACAATCGGTCGCTGTGGTATTCCGCTCCGAAGTTGGCAAACAGGTAGGGAATATTCGGCAGTCGCAATCCTTTTGTCGGATTAGGGGCTTGGGTGCCGGGCAAATAGTCCAAAACATCGCGGACGTCCTGATAAGTTACGTTCCCGTAGGCATAGACCGTTGGCGATATGTCCAATTTTATTTCGGTTTCTATACCTTTAATATGTACCTTTTCTGCGTTTACATATCCGGCTGCCCTGTGTTGTTTCATCAGTTTTATCATATCGCTTACCTGCATATAAAAGCTGTTCACTTCAAACTGCAATCGCGATAATCCGAGGACATCATTTTTGTCTATTAAGAACCCCAGATTGAAGTTGTGGCTTTTCTCTGGTCTCAATCCGGCTGCAGGAAAGGTGATGATACCATCACCGAATAGTTCTTGTGAATTGGGAAGGCGTATTGCCCGCTGGTAAGATGCTTTCAAGTGAAAACCTCTGAAGGGCTCGTATTTTATTGCCTCTATCCAGCCTATTTGTGAAGTCGTATTGTTCTTTTTCTTCGGAGCCTCAATCATCTCGTATGAAGTCAAATCTTCTATCTCGGAATGGAGGTGGAAATACTTTGCGGAGAGCATATTCGTCAGTTTCTTATCAAAGAGTTTTGACTCCCAAGTCAACCCCGAAATGACACTGGTCTTTTTGCTGGGAAATCCTCCGATAACAAAACCAGCATACTGACTTGCAATGTTGTCGCTCGGTTGTCTTCTGGCGTAGTTAATAAGTGTGTTCAGATTCAAACTGTGATTGGCGGACAACTTGTAATCAAAATTGATACGTTCATTGATTTCCAATCCTTTGTCATTCAAGTTGTGAGGAACATCCCCTGTTTCTCCCTGTCCATTCGGACTCGGATATATGTTTCCCTCGAAATCGTGATTAACTCGTGCCGTATCCACAAAATTGTTTGTGGTATGTGAAAGGGAGAAATGGGACTCAAAGTTAAGGCGGTCGTTCAGCATTCCGCTTTTTATCAATTTGTTTTCCAACATAAACATTCCTGATTGGTTTTCGGCATGTTGTATGTTTTTTAAGATACCTTGGATTTCATTGAAACGATTGTAATACCCGAACTCGGTACTAATCTCATTGAACCAAAGTTTCGTGAAAGCAATTTTTCCCTTCAACATATACGAACGAAAATGGTCATGGTCACGTCTTACCAACAGATTTTCTCTCTCGGGAACTCTGAAAGAGTAGTCATTCTTTGCAGATGTATAATAACCTCCCGCACCGAGTAGAATGCCACTCTTTGGAAAATTCTTGCGAGAGAAGACACTTCCTTTGTGTGTTTGGTAAGATCCGAATTCATACGAGGTATCTAAATAATCCGTACTAAACTCTTTAGTAACGATGTTGACGGCTCCCCCCAATCCATCACATCCGAAACGAGCGGGTATGATACTCTTATAGACTTCTATTCTTTCTATAATGTCTATCGGAATTTCATCAAGAGAAAAAGCCCCGTCAGAAGTACTCATTGGTATTCCGTCCCATAAGATTTGAATGCGGTTTCCTTCCAATCCATGAACAATAATTCTCGAACTGCTTCCCAAACCGCCAGTCTGCCCAACTTTCAAACCTATGGTTTTATTCAAAACGGTTTCTAACGAAATAGATCTGCCTTGAAGTTCTTTTGCATTTATTACAGAAATTGCTTCAGGCGACTCTCTGAGTATTTGTGCTCTTGTTTTTCCTACTACGACTACATTTGCTAGCTCTGTTGATTCCGGGAGTAGTCTTATGGTATAACGCTTCCCATTTGCAGTAATCGTATCGGTAATGGTCTGATAACCGACATAACTTACCATAAGCATAAGTTTTTGATTACTTGATGCATTTAGTTTTGCAATACCTTTCCTGTTTGTAGTCGTACCATTCGTGTACGTTGGAGCATTCAAACCTTTCCATTGTACGGCGGCAAATTCTATACTGTTCCCATTTTCTGCATCAATAACTTTTATTTCTATTGGTTGCAGTTGTGCAAACATAGGAAAAGAGCACAACGATAGAAAGCCGACAATGAGCATTCTTTTGTATAAATGGACTATTGAGCTGATTGACATATCATATTTGTTTGTGAGATTCTGTGCAAAGGTACTTACCTTCCTAGCAAATAAATAACCCTATTATACACGCTTATACCCCTGTTGTGTTTATATGCGAGCAAATTGTTGTTTTAGGGCAGTGTAATGCTTATCGGGGTTATTTTATCCCTGTTTGTTGCCGTACTTTTGCAGCAGAAAAAATCAAAACGACACATATATGGATAAACAAAAAGTCAGACATCTTGATGAGGAACGGGAGAGCCGTAGCCTGCTCTCCAATGCTGTGGTTATATTGCACCTTATTTTAGGCACACTCCCTATACTGCTTGTAGTGTGGGCGGTTGACAAGTTGATGAATAGTACATTCTCTCCCATAATAGTTTGGAGTATTGGAGGAATAATGATACTGTTGGCAATGCTTAGAGGCGTATTCTATGGAACCTCAATTTGGCGGGCACACCGGTCGGCTTACAATGTCCTTACACGATTGAGGTTGCGTATCATAAGTCATCTGCAACGCTTGCCGCTCGGTTTCTTTCAAGAACGGAAAGTTGGTGACTTGGTGAATATTATTAACCACGATGTGGAACAAATTGAAATTTATTTAGCACATGGATTACCCGAAATCCTTTCGGCTACGCTTTTTCCAGCCTTACTCTGGGTAATCATTATGGTGTTAGACTGGCGTTTGGGGCTGTCGCTCATTTCTCTTTTGCCTGTAGCATTTCTTCTGCAAATGGCTGTCAAAACACTTTGGGGAAGGAGCTTTCAACACTTTATGGAAAGTACGCAAAAAATGTCGGAAGACCTTTTGGAATATGTGGCTACCATATCGGTAATCAAAGCCTTCAGTAACGAGGAGAACAGAACGAAACGGGTACTTGATGGTATGCGCGACTACATCCGTTGGGTAAAGCGGAGCATGTTTAGCGTTACCGTTCCCATGACATTGATAACGATGTTCTTGGAAGGTGGTATCGTGGTAATGACTCTAATTGGACTATGGATGATGAGTTTGGGCGAATTAACTGTAGCTCGTTTTATCCTTGCCTTGATATTGGGCGGATTGTTCTCGTCCTCCTTTGCTAAGTTGGCTACATTCCAACATTTCCGAATCATCTATGGTCAGTCGTTGGCAAAAGTACAGTCCATTACAGAGGTACAGACAAAGGAAACTGCGGACAAGAAAACAGATACGACACAGACGGATGTTTGTTTCGAGCATGTTACATTCTCCTATCCAAACAAGAAAGACAATGCGTTGAAAGATGTATGTCTTCAATTTCCGAGAGGAAGCCATACTGCTATCGTCGGCGAGTCTGGGTCGGGAAAAACCACGCTGGCAAGTTTGATGATGGGGTTCTGGTACCCTCAAACAGGGACTATCCGACTGGGAGGAGAGAATATTACGGAACTCTCCGAACGTAATATCGCAGATTATTTTTCGATGGTACAGCAGGAGGTTTTTCTCTTTAACACAACTATTCGGGACAATATTCGTATAGGAAAACCTACCGCCACACAAAAGGAAGTGGAAATGGCAGCAGAGCGTGCTCGTATTCATGATTTTATCATGGGCTTGCCGAATGGTTATGATACGCTGGCAGGCGAAGCCGGCGTAAAATTCTCTGGCGGAGAAAAACAGCGTATTTCCATCGCCCGAATGTTGCTCAAAGACTCTCCAATAGTTATTCTCGATGAAGCCACTGCCGCATTGGACGGAGAGAATGAGAAATTAATCCAAGAAGCTCTTGAAGAATTGCAGCGCAACAAGACCGTCATTACCATTGCTCACCGTCTCAATACCATTCAGGATATGGAGCGTATTGTTGTCATGGACAAAGGACAGGTTGTGTCAAAAGGAACACACCAAGAACTGATGAAAGACTGTTCTCTGTACCGCAATATGACGGAAACGCAAGAACAAGTAAGTAAATGGCAATTAAAAGAAGAGGAGGAATAAGAATGGTACGCAATATACTGAATGAATTGACCGCTAGCGGAGTGCGGCATCTAATTATCTCCGCACTGTTTTTCGTGGTTTATGCCCTTTGTGGCACGGCGATAATGCTCACAGTCTTGTTTCTCATCGACCGTCATATACAAGGAGAAAGCATCTCTTTCATTTCGGTAGCATGGGTACTGGGTGGTCTGCTGGTCTTGAAAACCATATCCAATGCCATTGCCGATATGAGTAAGCATTTTGCCGGATTTGATCTTGTGGAACGTATCCGCGAGAAAATCATATTGAAATTGAAAATGTTCTCACTCGGTTTCTATACCAATGAGCGTCTGGGAGAGATAAGTACAGTCATTCACAAAGACGTTGATAATATGGAGATGGTGGTGGGGCATCTTTGGACGCGAATGTCCGCCGATTTCATTGTGGCGCTGATACTTGGCATCGGGCTGTTCTGTGTGGATTGGCGCATGGGATTGACGATGGTAGCCATTCTCCCCATTGCCCTATTTTCTCTGTATCGGGGTATTCGCTCGGGAATGAAAGCACAAGAGGAATCACAGGATAATCTGGCGGATATGGTTAGCCTCTTTGTTGAATATGTCAAGGGCATCCCAGTTTTGAAAGTGTTTGGAGGAAAAGGAATGTTCCGTGACAGACTCGACCACTCTGTCAGTGAATTTGGAGAAAGCAGTAAGAATATTTCCCGTTTGGCTGCTGTAAGTGTGGGTAGATACACTTTTTTGATAGAATTGGCTTTCGCTCTGATGGCTACAATCGGTCTTTGGTGGACACAGCAAGGTGAACTTTCTCTTTTCGCTTATTTAATGTTTATCATCGTCTCAAAAGAATTCTACAAGCCTTTTGTCAATATAGAAAGTCATTGGCTGAATTACATCAAGGTAAAGGACAGCTACGGACGCATTTCCCATTTGTTGAATGCCCCTGTTATCACCAATCCTGAACAGCCGAAAACAGCAACCCATTTCAATCTTTCCTTTGACAAAGTTGGTTTCCATTATGAGAAGGAAGGTTTTGAGATGAAAGATCTCACGTTCCATGTTCCCGAAGGAACGGTAACGGCACTTGTTGGCTCGTCAGGTTCTGGTAAAACAACCATTACCAACCTGTTACTCCGTTTCTGGGAACCGCAGACCGGCAGTATTCGTATCGGTGGTATAGACATTCGAGAAATGGACTATGATTATCTACTCGGTAAAATCAGTGTAGTGATGCAGAATGTTATTCTCTTTTCAGATACCATTGCCAATAATATCAAAGTGGGCAACCGCAATGCTACGCAGGAAGAAATCGAGGAAGCTGCACGACGGGCGATGATACACGATTTTATCGTCAGTCTGCCGGAAGGTTATGAAACAAAAATCGGAGAAAACGGTTTGGGACTATCTGGAGGGCAGAAACAAAGGCTTTCAATCGCCCGTGCGTTCCTAAAAGATGCTCCCATCATTCTTTTGGACGAGATAACGAGCAATGTCGATCCTGTCAATGAATATAAGATACAACAGGCGATGTCCGCCCTTATCCGAAATCGTACAGTTTTGGTCATAGCCCATCACCTGCAAACCATTCGCAATGCTAATCAGATTATCGTGATGGACAAGGGTCGCATTGTAGAGAACGGGACGCATTCAGAACTTGCAGCAAAAGACGGAATGTACTGCAAACTGCTGTTGATGCAGTAAGATCGCTAAAAAAGAACAGGTAGTAAGACGCATTTATCTTACTGCCTGTTCTCTTATTCAACTGTACCATCCACCTTTGCCATAACACACAAGTAGCGGAGGACTTGTTCTCTTCTTTTCGGTCAGTCTTCTGATTATCCATTTACGGAAACTTTTGGCTTGTGGAGAAGCAAAACGAAATGACAGCATCGTTATCATTTCAATATTATATAAATCCACTGCACCACCCTTAGACAATAGCGTTTGCATCACCTCATCTTCTCTGAGTAATCCTTCTTTGAAGATAGACTTGATGTGGCTGTTTACTTTGCTGGAGAATACGCCGAATAAATCGGCTATTTCGCAAGCCGACATCCAAATGGAAGTCGTAGGAACGTGTACGTTCCCATTCTCCTCAATGGTTATGAATTCTCTTTTCATAGTAATTCAATATTCATTGTTTTTTCTTCTTTCGATTAACTTATCCATATCCTCTGCAATCTTCTTCTCTGAAATCTTCGCATAGGTCTGCGTGCTGGTGATGGAGGCATGTCCCATCATCTTGGCAATGCTCTCCGTACAAATCCCCTCGGAAATCAAGAACGATCCGAAACTGTGCCGGGCTTGATGGTAGGACAGATTCTCTTTGCGTCCGATAATGACGCCCAGTTCGTGTATCTCAAACCACATCATGTCTCTGCTTGGCAAAGGGAAGATCGGCTGCGTGTCATCGGTCGTATTGTACAAATCAAGTATCTGCTCCGCTATCGGATGCAGAGGGATAAATGACTCCACTTTCGTCTTCTTACGGTTGATGCGAATGTATCTTCTATCGTCGGCAGTCCGCCCGATATGGTGTGGATACAGCAGTTGGGTATCGACATAGGCAAGTCCCGTAAAACAGGAGAAGATAAAAGCCCTGCGAGCCAATTCCTTCAATGGGTCATTGGCGGGCAGTTTCAGTTCTAGCAGTTGTTTGAGTTCCGCTTTGCTGATGTGCATTCGTTTGGAGGGCGGTTTCTTCTCATACTCCAACTCTTCCAAAGGATTGGCACGGATAATCTCATGGTCTACGGCAAGATATATCAGTCTGTTCAGCCAACAAAGGCAATGGTTGGTCTGCGATGCCCCGAAGTTCTTGTACCGCTTCAGGTAGACCTTATATTCCCGTCCGAATTCCTCGGTGATGTCCGCCTTGCCTTTCGAGTCCAAGAACTCACGGATATAGCTCTGGTAATACCGAGAACTCCTGTAGGTCGAAGTGGAGTCGATTTCCTTGGAACGGACGGCAAGGCGTTCCCGTTCCCTTTCTCCCATTTGGAGCAGATGGGTAGGAATGACCGCCTGACCTGCTATCCTGTTTTTCAATAGTTCGGCACTGACCACACCCTGCTCTTTGAGCATTTCATCATAGAGCCGCTCCGCATACTTTCGAAACTCTTTCAGGCGGTTGTTCGTCCGCACGTCCGCGGTCTCTGCTTTTTTTGCATTCCATTGTTTGGGATTGCAAGTAATACCCGTGGTTATCGTCGTGCTTTTCCCGTCGATGGAGATTCGGCAACGTACGGAAGTTGTGCCATCCACACGTACCTTGTTGCGATTGATATAGAGTAGTAAAGAAAATGTGCTACGCATAAATTCAGTTATTATCTATGGGGTCTTATAATACAAGTTTCAAATCTTTTGTCACTTCGATATATTTGTCCATATCCTCGAAGAGTTTCTTGGGCGTGACCTTTGCATATACCTGTGTGGTCTGGAGGTTGGAGTGTCCCAGCATCTTGCAGATGGTCTCGATAGGAACGCCGGCTTCCAAGGTAATCAGCGATGCGAATGAGTGCCTGCCGGCATGGTAGGTCAGGTCTTCCTTAATGCCCGCAAGAACCGCAAGGCTTTTTATCAGACGGCGAAGGTTGGGATGGTACAGCATTGGAAAGAGGGTCGGACGAGCATCATCCCGGTACTTCTCTATCAGGTCAAGGGCTTCGGGCAGCAGCTTGACACAGGCACGAAGCTCGTTTTTCTTGCGGCAGTATTTAAGCCACAGCTCGCCATTGTCATCCGTGAACAGATTGTCACGCGTAACGGAAACTGCATCGGTGTAGGCTGTCCCTGTACAGCAGGCGAAAAGGAAGATATCCCTTGCCAAGATATGGGAAGTGCGGTGTTCGGGAATGACCAAGTCCCGGATTTTCTCGAAGAATTCCCGGCTTAGGGCTTTTGGTGTCTTCTCCTTTTGTTTGGGGAGACTGAAATGAGCGAAAAAACATCTGTCGGCATAACCGTCCTTGTAGGCTTTACGGCATATTTTCTTGACGATAGCCAAATAGTGCCGGCAGGTATCTATGGCAAGCCCTTTCTCGTCCAAGATGAAGCTCTGATAGTCATGAATGAACTGTTCCGTTATCTGACCGAAAGCGACGTCTTTGGTGCAAAACTCCTTTTCGATGAACTCTGCCAAGGTTCTTCGGGTATAAATATAGGCAGGGTAGGTTCCCTTTGCTCGGTCTATCCCGATACGCTTCCTCAAATCTTCACAGACCACATCCGTCATTCCAAGCAATGTTACCTGTGTTTCGAGGCTTCCCTGAAACAGACTCTTGACGGCTTCTGCATCAAAATCCGCCTTGCGTTCTACCAAGGTGTCGAATGCAGCATGGATGGAAAGCAACAGTTTGTCCAATTTGGCATTAACCTCTACGGCTTCATTGCTCTTACCTTTCAGACGGCTTTCACGAGGATTACACAGGTCGGATGTGCAGGAGATTTTGCAACTGAATTGCACTATCGAACGATTGACGGTGATACGTCCCATAATGGGCGCTTTGCCCGACTTGTCGGGTCTGCTCTTTTTCAGGTAGAGCAACACCTTGAATTTCTCTATCTTCATACGCTTTAACTTTATGGGCAAAATTACCCGTTATCAAAGCGTTCTCTGATACGCAAAATATTGATAAACAGACAGGAAGAAACCAAATGAGGAAAAGTCTTCCGATAATCGTTACCTCTGTTTGTTCAGGAAACAACAGGATAACGGTATAATTGGTAACTGAAAGGTCTCAATATCCCATACTGTTTTACCTATCAACATCTGTCGCAGAATATAGAAAAACAGCTAATTCACAACTGGTTACCATATTTCCACCTATGTTCCTCTTACGCCTGCTTAGGCTTGTATTTGCCACCTAGCTCGGCATCCCTTTGCTACTCTCTGTCTCAGTAAGGGCGTTCCTATGGAAAGTGTCTCTAAAATACTGGGGCATAACAATAATCAAACAGCGCAAATCTATGCCCGTATCACCAATAAGAAGATTGAACATGACATGGAGCAGTTTGCTGACAAGCTAGGCAAGTTCAATACGGCTATGGGTATCGGGGAGAATAGCTAGCAATAAGTGCAACCATTAAAACCAAATAAGAAGATGAAGACAATGAATAAGAAAGAACTATCCTACTTCCGCCTAAAGCTAGAGAGCTACCTTAGTGAGCATTTCCCTGAAAAGGTGGAAGACAAACCATTCATCAAGACACGAGCTGATGAAACTCTTACTACCTACTGTGATGCTGTGGAAAAAGGATTCTCCTATCCCGAAGCGGAGAGTATGGCGAGTGACGTACTATATCGTGACCTGCATTTCTCCAAATACAATACGCTTGTGTCCGTCTTGAAGAATGAGTTTGAAAAGGGACAACCCTACCCTCCCCTATCCCCAAATGACTTTCTCAGATACCCTTAGGGAACAGGGCAATACAAAACCTATTTGACAAGAAATTCCTTACTTATGGGTATCCTATCGGGTGGAGTGTACTTACTCTCTAAGTTAGTCACAGCACAGGTCGTAACAGCTCTATTGATACTAATTGGCTTTGTGGTACTACGATTTATCGTTCGTACCGTTCTGCAAATCACATTTACGCTTCTACGCTACCTCTTTTGGATTGTTGTACTAGCCGTAATACTGCTTTGCGTGCTATGACATAGCACCTCTCTCACTTCAGAGAAACAACTCTTTGGGTGACTAGCTCTCTTCTGAGGCTGG
>KQ959277.1:141445-147375 GCA_001552775.1 Bacteroidales bacterium KA00251 | reverse complement strand
CTTCTGCTTCTCAGTCATAGCTCCCCAGTTATGCGGGGGTCAAATCGGAAGCGGATTCTTTTTCCTCGCAAAGGTAGTACGGGGCTTAAAGGCTTTCCCAAGGTCAGGCCATTCGGTTTGTCTGGAAAATCTCCACACCTATGCTGTTTGCTTCGGGTAGTATTTTCCGCCAAAACCTTGTGTAAGTCTCGCCCCGCTACCTTGTTTTTGCTTGAAAAAAGGAATCAGCATACTCCGATCTTTGAACGCATAAAAAAAAAGGTCTCTTATGAATAAGCAGAAAGTAAACATGACATCATCAATGAAAGAAAAAGGATATAGCTCCTCCTCTCATTACCGCATAAGTTCTGAGTTTGAACAAAGTGAGCAGGCGTTGGCTACCAAGTTCGTCCATTGGGACGTACCCCCATTGGAAAGCCTTTGTGACAGCTCTGTATATCTCCTGAGAGCAAAGCTTAATCGTGGCGAGCGAATGAGCCGTGAGGATAAGGATTGGCTCTGTGAAGCGGTGAATAACAATACCTACTTCCGCTCAGCCGTACCGCTACAAGGATGGCGATTTGACTTCATCGATGTATTGAAGAAGTACCTTGTCAATCAATATGGACAGTGGGCAGAGTACTATGCTCCCGACCGCACCAGCCTACGCAACTACCTCTATGGACCTATCAACCAAATCGTAGAGATACCCAAGCAATAACAGCACTAATACCGATAAGACAATGAAAGGAACAGAACAATTTACCCGAACGATAGCCGAATACCTTAATGGACGTGCGATGACAGACCCTTTGTTTGCGCCCAATCTACAGAAGCCCCATAAGAACATAGAGGAGTGCATTCTCTACATCTTGAGTGAGGTGCAAAGAAGTGGTTGTAATGGCTTTGCTGATGAGGAGATATACTCAATGGCAGTTCACTACTATGATGAAGATGATATAGAGGTGGACAAAGTAGCTGGTTGCAAAGTTGTGGTTAATCACGTTGTAGAGCTCTCCGAAGAAGAGAAAAAGCAAGCACGGCAGGAAGCTATCAAGCAATACCAACAAGAGGAATTTGTCAAATTGCAAAAGAGATACGAGCGACCCAAGAGAACTGAAAGAACAGAGACAACATCTTCTATACAACCGCAACCCACACTATTTGATACCCTTGCCTTATGAAACCTAGGAACAAGTTTGAGAAAGCCGTATTGGCACTGAGTACGAGACTATGCCCAATAACAAAAGCACAGCATCAGTGGGCATTCCGTGAGTGCATAGACCACTTTGCCTACCGCTTACCTAAAGGTCGTACGACTTGTATGGATTGTGGTTATAGTTGGACTTTAGAGCAGCCTATAGATACTTGCACTTGCCATCAATGTAGGGCAAGTCTGCAAGTCAAGACAACAAGAGCGCGGAAGTTACAACAAAAGCAGTACTTCACGCTCCTAACCACTTGTGGGGGGACGTATCAAGTGTTGCGGATGTTCCTCCTCGTGGCTGAAATGGAGAAAGGTTGCAGAGCACAGAGCTCTGTCATTGAGATTGGGCATTATTGGTGAAACGATGGAGGGAGACAAGCACTAGTAGCCATACAGCGTACCTTTGGACATTATATTGGTTCATCCGAGATTTTGTGTGATGACCTGATCGTGGAGAGATAAAGTCTTAGTTGAAAGTAGTCCACATCTCTGTATCCGTAGGCAATCCTTTTGAGACTTTGATCTTGTTATTGATCCCTTCGACCACCCCATTGGAAATGGGGTGGTCATACCAATTTAGAATGCCCCATTGATAGAACCGGATGGTTTTAGCGATTTGTTTGACATGCCTAACACCCGAATCGTCTGCTTGTTCGAGCCACTTCTAGCGATGTGGGATAAAAATATTGGGTGAAAGTTTGTTTATCTACGAAATTGTCGTAACTTTGCTACGAACAAATCGTAGCAAGGATATTGATCGTAGATAATAACAATATGAGTGAGCTAAACTTTCTAAACGGACTATCCCCTCTCGAGGAGGATTTTATGCGTGCACTATGGCATATTGGAGAGGGAGAGATAAGCGATGCTATCCCCCTGATGGAGCATTCGGATACTCCCTACACCACGGTGGCTTCGGTGGTCAATAAACTGGAGAGCAAAGGGTATGTTACTCGTACGGGGAAGCGACGTGGACACCTCTATGCCCCTTTGGTAAGCCTGGAGGAGTACACCGACAAGACCATCAAATACATTGTTGCCAACTTCTTCAAAGGCTCGTACAAAAGTCTGGTGCAGCACTTTGCACAGGAGGAGAAGGTAAGCAAGGAGGAGATCTCAGAGATTCTGAAACTAATTGAAGAGGAGTAAGTGGTATGATGATTTGGTTGAAATATCTAGGGCTGTCGGGGATAGGGATTGCTCTCTTTTATCTCCTCGGAGTGGTATTGCTCCGCAAAAGCACTCTACTCCGAGCCAAGCGGTGGTATTACCTTATCGCCATCGTTTTTAGCATTTTGCTCCCTCTGTTCTCTTTAGCAGTACCAGAAAGGGAGGTAGAGGAGGCACAAGACAAGCTACTCCCCAGTTTCACCATTGTGATAGAGGAGGAACCAACCATCACTGCACCTGCTACAAAGAGAAACACTATTGACTGGACCAGAGTGCTGATGGCAACTTGGGCTATTGGTGCAACAAGTACGCTCATCTGGCTCACCTCTGGCGGGTACAAACTCTATAGATTATGCCGTACTTCCACGAAGCGCGAGCTCAGTCACAACGCCACACTTTATGAGGTAGATGAAGAGCTAGCCCCCTTCACGATTGGCAGGGCGATCTTTATCTCCAAGTCATTATCACAAAGCGATATCACACCCACTATTCTGTCGCATGAGCTGGAGCACATCAGGCAGAAGCACTATTGGGATATCATCATCAGTACGGTGCTGCAGCCCTTACAGTGGTGGAATCCATGTGCGTGGGGATTGCTCCAACAACTGCGCACCAACCTTGAGTATCTAGCAGACCAAGGGGTGTTACGAGAGGGAAGAGACCGAAAGACCTACCAGTACCAGTTACTGGAGTGTACACTAGGCCGAAAGGTAGAGCTACCCTCGCTCTCATTTTCTATGAAAAACCTAAAGAAACGAATCGTAATGATGAACAGCAAGAACAGAACAAACAAGAAACTAGCCATAGTTTACGCACTTTCGGCCCTTCCAGTACTTGCCTTTTTGACACTCGGTACTCAGATGGTCACCATCAAGCAAGCCCAAGCAAGCACCATCACAGAAGTGGCTTCGCCACCAACCGAAGACAAGGTCTTTGAAAAGCTAGATGTACTACCTGAATTTCCAGGAAGTGAAAAGGCAATGATGCAGTGGCTTAACCACAACATACAGTACCCTAAGGATGCGATAGATGCCAAGATTGAAGGGCGTGTAATCGTCTCATTTATTGTTGAGAAGGATGGCTCCATCTCCAATGCGGAAGTAAAGAAAGGGGTGTACGAGTCACTAGATAAAGAGGCACTAAGAGTGATCAATGCTATGCCTAAGTGGAAACCAGGCATGGAGAATGGGCAACCTGCAAGAGCCCGCTTCTTTGTTCCAATCAGCTTCAAAACCCAACAATCTGCAGAGGTTAAGGACAAGGTCTTTGAAAAGCTAGATGTACTACCTGAATTCCCAGGAGGAGGAAAGGCAATGATGGAGTGGCTTAGCCAAAATATCCAGTATCCAAAGGAGGCAGTTGATGGCAAGATTGAGGGACGTGTGATGATCTCATTCGTGATTGAGAAGGATGGCTCCGTCTCCAATGCCAAAGTCATTAGGGGCATAGATGAGTCTCTAGACAACGAGGCACTAAGAGTGGTCAATGCGATGCCCAATTGGAAGCCAGGTATGCAGGATGGCCAGCCAGCAAGAGCCCGCTTTACCATCCCTGTCAGTTTCAAGCTCCCTAGGTCTACCCCAGCACCAACCAAATAACTTTAAGAGACTATAGAGGCCTCTCTGGACACACTACAAGTGATACAGAGCCGTGGTGTGTGCAACCAAAACAGCTCATACCACGACCAAATTGTGAGCCTTGTCAATGCCCATCACCAGCTGATAAGGCAGAGGATGAAAGCCACGGCTTAAAACATCTTCATATCCTAATAACAAAAGCCCCCAAAAGGGTGCCGACAGACGGCAACACTTTCGGGGGCTTCTTTTCTTTGTCTTTGAGTACGAGTAGGCGACCAAAGCAAAGAAGCAAAAGAAAGTCGCAAATGTCAGAAAGTCGCATTTTAATTTCAGCACAATAAATCTGCCATAGTTTTTGTATGTTTGCTTTCAAAGTGTAATTATAGAAATGCTTTTTATGGAAGACTTTGACTTTTACCGAAAAAGGAGAATGAATAATTTAGATGAACAAGCTTATGTGTATAAGTATATTCCACTCAAGTATCTCCTCTCAATGTTAAAAAACAAGAAGCTGAGAATTGATAAAATCACAACATGGGAGGATCCTTATGAAAACTTCTTTTTAAAAGAAGAGTTCTACACCTACGTTCCTTTCTATCAAAGAGATATTCCAATAAGCACTGAAGAAATCTCAAAGAGAATATATGGGCAAAGTTGGACACTTAAAGAGGAGTCAGACGCTATGTGGCGCATATATTCAATATACTCAGAAGACAAGAAGTTCAATCTTGATGAAATGGCGATTAAGATAAAAGTACAGGTGAGGAATCTTTTTGACCTTGTGTATACAGAAGATAGTTGTATGGCAACAACCTCGATTGGGGAAATCCAATATAAGACCACACAAGAAATAGAGGAATGGAGAAATAATTTGAGGTGTGCCAAGATTGACTTCCTCAAGTTTTCAGAAGAATGCTTGTTCATGAAACGAGATTCTTTCCAACATGAAGAAGAGGTCAGGATAATAATATCTGAGTGTACTGAAAAAATTGCACAAGAATTCCTAGAATTTAAGATTCCTAATATTGGGATTTTTGAGGAATACATACTAGATCCACGTCTTAATAATCAAGAGGATATTGACAATGTTGTTAAGCTAATTTCTGAATGTGGAGTTGAGAAAAGCTTAATAAGTCGTTCTAGCTTGTACGACTTTTTCCCTAAAAAAATCAAGCTATAACGCTGTAATATTAAGATAAGAGAAGAGATGTGGCAAAGCATGAGATTGTGAAAAACTGCTTTCAAATCAATAATCTGAGCTTTTAGGAATTAAAAACAATCACCATCATAGAGTTATTAGCTATTTGATAGCAATTGTTCTTTACCAATGGTCGTTGATTTATCTCGAATGTAATTTTGACACAGCCAATTTTTTTTGAGGAGAGTTATTATAAGTTCGATTATCACTCCTTCTCTACCTTCTCATTGTTGAAGTTGAAAGTTCGTTGCTGAACTTGTCCGAAGTTGTCCTCCACGTTAATGTCAATCGTTTGTCGGTCAGTGGAGAGCGAAGTATAATAGAGCCGGAAGGCATCTCTCGTGAGCGGATAGCGATCATTCGGTTTGAATATAGTGCCATCATCCATCTTCAAGCAACCCTTGCCATCCGGCTGGAAGTAACGGATTGTGTATTGCGTATTGGCAAAGCGACCAGCTCTTTTGAGACTACAGCGTATTTCAGCCGTTTCCCCCTTAGCTATGGAGTTCTGTAGAGGCATCACTTCGAGTGAGAAGTCGTAAGCCTGCTACACATCCAGCTCACGAGTACAAGCAGATAGACAAAAGAGGGCGAGGGCAATCCCTCCCACAGCCCATATCGTATTCACTAGGATCTTTTTCATTGTTGTTGGTGCTTAAATATTGAACTTGAGTCCTGCACAGTCCAGCCTTCATACGGGCAAGTGTTCCTGCAGATAAAGAGGAACCATTACAAGTTGTGTCCAAAACAACTCCAAGCAACCACATCAAATGGTCTCGCATCATCCGACTTACCTTAC
>KQ959277.1:135527-141345 GCA_001552775.1 Bacteroidales bacterium KA00251 | reverse complement strand
ATCCGACTTACCTTACTTATGGGTATCCTATCGGATTGAGTGTACTTACTCTCTAGGTTAGTCACAGCATAGGTCGTAAAGGCTCTATTGATACTGATTGGTTTTGTGGTACTACGATTCATCGTTCGTACCGTTCTGCAAATCACATTTACGCTTCTACGCTACCTCTTTTGGATTGTTGTACTAGCAGTAATACTGCTTTGCGTGCTATGATATAGCACCTCTTTCTTTAGAGAAACGACACTTTGGGTGACTAGCTCTCTTCTGAGGCTAGTCACCCTCTTTGGTATGATGGGCATGTCATACTGAAAGTAAATCAGAAAACGTTCGTTTCCCTACCTTCTCGATTGTGGATGATTATTGACTTTTCTCTATCCGCTTGTGACAAAAGCTTCTCGGCGGATTACTTCTTTTTAATTTTTTTCCTCCTCTCCGCTTGTAATACCGTCTGTAGAGCATCCATCCAGTAGTCAAAGCCAAGATGAGGAGTAGGGCCGAAAGGAATATGTATAGAGGCTGGAGCGGACCGAGTATTTTCCCATACAGTCGGCCGACATGCAGCTCAAGTGCGGCATGCCAGAGTGAAATCCTACCTGGACTTATCTCTGTGGGCATTGGTGGCATAGTGTCGGTCGTGTCCTTCGTTTGGAGTTCACCAGAGGAGTAGCTATAGAATCGCTCTCTCCCGTCAGAGTCAATAGTGTACCCACTGATTGGGGTACCAAAGATGGGCATGCCTTTTCGTCCAGACTCGGTGTAGACCTCTCCTGTCAGGGCATCGTAGACTTTCCTTTCTTGTCGATTCCATCTGAATGCTCCACTGAACGATCCCACCACCCACAGAGAGTCTCGGTCATTCCACTCCCAGACATTGAGACCCATGACACTGACAGGAGGAGTGTCTGTCAGTCGCTTGGGAACTTTTCCAAACTGCTTCAGCGCATAAAAGCCCCGAGTGGTCGATAGCAACCACTCTTTTGTGATTGGATCGCGACGGATCATTCTCAGTTTGTTATTCCACGGGTTGGTGCTGTAAAGGTTTGTTCCCGGAATGGTCGGAACCTGTGCCTTGATGACTACAATCATCAACGGAGGACGTAGAAATGCACCTGTGATCGTCACAAAAAGCAACCCCCAAAAGCACCATTTGCCCCACCTATTGTGTTCCTTGAGAAATTGCTTCCACACCTTTACTTTTTTGGGAACAAAAGTGATCAAAACGCCAGTGATGGAGAGGAGGATGAGTGCCACTCCCATCAGGTCAACAGCCAGTCGTCCAATTGTTCCAAAGAATGCTCCACTATGTATCTGCCAGATCGTGCTGAATAGCGATTCCCGTGGCTTATAGTTGTCTGGTGCGGGAAGGTCTGCGAGTACGGGGGATTCTTGAGAGGGAAAGATAAGGTAAAGGTGGCTTCGGCTCAGTAAAACAAGGGTGTCGCCTTGCGTTTCTAGGTCTGCCAAGCGTTCGTTTGGGGGTGTAAGCTTCTGTTGTTTCGTCCACTCCTTTTTGTCGGCTTGCCACTTGTATAGGTTGTATGCGGTGAGGGCGTAGAGGTCGCCACGGTTTGTCCGAACTACTCTTTGGACCGATCTTCTGTCGGCACCGTGGTCTAGTCCATCGCTCCGGCTGTCGTAGCTTTTTAGCTGTGTGTTGTAAGCCCATACTCCAGTGGCTCCATAGATCCACTCCTCGTCAGGGGTCACTCGGATCTTCCCAGTGAGGCTACCACCGCTCCAGGATTTATAGTGGTAAGCCTTGGGGAGCCAAGAGCGGGGTAGGTCAATACCCGACACCAGGTCTCTGTGGTTTAGGACAATGCCAGATCCGGCAAAGCCTAGTACGAGTATGGTGATGACTAGGCAGATCCACTTGTGCCATCCTTTTAGGAGGGTGTATCGAGAGCGTTTCATTTTGGTTTTTATCTTACAATCGAGTAGGTCGGAAAATGAAAATTTTCTGACCTGCTTTCGTTTCCTTTCCTCTCACACCACCGTACGTGCCGTTTGGCATACAGCGGTTTAATTTGTTTTCAAAGAGTCTCTAATCATGTTCGATTAGTTTCATCTTCCGTCTTTCTTAACTTCCGCTTCCAATGCATACGTGCTTAGCTCAATGCGTACAGTCGCATTGACGTTTTGACTGTTGCCACACGTCAGCAAAGACATCGGAACATACATTCTTGATTTTAACGTTACAAATTATTCGATCCGTCGCCTTGTTCTGTGTAAGAACGGCTACTTCGACCTCTGCAGACTCCTCAACATTCGTTGTTGCTATCCTTGAGGAGTGCCGAGGCTTCAAGGGATAAGTCATACATCTTTCATCGCTTACCTGCCTAAATTGCGCATCAAGGTTACGGTTGCCTTTTGGGACTTCACTGTCCTTTTGCCAGCTTGTCCGCTTGATACGCCTTTGTATTAGGTTTCTATTCGTCAGGCCACGACTTCGCTGTTGCTTCTTCTCTCCCAAGGATCACCCCTTGAAACTTGCAAGTCGCTATGGGGTTCGTTGGCAAGTATGCCATGGGTGGACTATCACCACAAATGTATGACATGCCCGTCATACACAGAGTATCTCAGATGCGATATCGCACCTGAGATACTCTGTGTCCTACTTCGTCCAAATCTCTTAGTCTAACTTTGTGGAGCCATCGGCTTGGTAGACGTAGTCAAAGGAGACGATACCGCTCCTGCCACTGTCGTCTATGTAGCTAATCATCTTGACCTTGGCGTATTTTCCGTCGGCTGTTCTGATGATGAATATATTGTCCGAGGGAGTGTATTTGGGGGGTGGACCACTGAATTCGATCATTTTGTTGAGTTCGGGGTTGCCAGATACTTCGGCTTTGATCAGTCCGCCATTCCAGCCCCAGATGGAGATTGCTTTGTCCACGACATAGCCTTCAGTTGGCGCTTCTTTCACTTCGGACAGTCTTGTCTGGTTGGTCATGAGGACCCCACCTTTGCCTTTGCCAGATGTGCCACAGTTGGCTCGGAAGTAAAATGAGTGGATCGCAATGTCCCAGTCAGTACGTTCCTTGAAGTTGGTTTCGTCAATCCCAGATACCTCTTTGCCAGTGGCAAAGTTGAAGTAGATCCAGTCTTTCCCGAGCTCGCCTTTGCAGCGTCGGCTCTGCGTGTAGGTCTTCTTTTTGTTTTTTGAGGATGGTGCATTTGGCTTGTTGTCTCCGCATGAGAAGATGGCCAATGACAGCACCAAGGCACTGATCAGTGCGAGAATGCTTTTTGTTTTGTTCATCTCTTTAAAAGGTAATAGTGACAGTTATTTTTACAAGTTGAAGTGGTAGGACATGAATAAGTTTCGGCCAGGGCCAGCATAGGAGTTGAAGGAGACAACGTCTGCTTGGTAGTTGAAAATGTTGTCTACCCCTATGGTGAGTGTGCCCCACTTTGGGTGGGTGTAGGCGATGGTCGACCGCACTAGGGCGTAGCCTGGTATGGTTATTCGGTATGGAGTCTCTTTTTCGACACCTTCGTCCTCAATGGTTGTCAGTCCAGCTAGGCTTTTCTTTCCCATCACTGATGCGCTGATATTGAATGCCAGCCGGTGGTTGCCCCAGTTTTGTATGTACTCAATTCGCCCAGTTCCAGAAATCGGTGCCTGGGAAGTGAGTCTCACTCCGTCGTGAAAGAAAGGGTGCAGGTAGTGCGATGCCAGGTAGATCTGTAGGGGTAGACTGATGAGTGGCCTAACGCGTATCTGAATTTGAACACCTGCGAGTGTGGCCTTGGAGATGTTGCGGTAGTGGAGCTCTTTTTGGTCTTCAGACCAGATACCCTCGATCTTGTTGGTGAAGTGGTTGTAGTATCCCGAGAGCATCACATACAATTGGGGATGTGTGTACTCTGTCGTCAGAGAGATGTAGTTGTTGAACTCCGGCTTGAGCTGTTTGTTGCCGTAGATCCAAAACATACCAAGGTGATCCCAGTCCATGTAGAGTTCTTTGATACTTGGGGATCGGTAGCCACGACCGTAGTTTAGCCGAATGGTAAAGGGTGACACCTTGTAAAGTAGAGCCAATTTGGGGGAGAGGTTGATGCCATACCCCTTGTTATAGTCTACCCTTAGCCCACTGATCATGCTCAGTGAGGTCCCCAATATTTTCCAGTCATCTTGGACAAATAGAGCGTAGGCTCCCTGCGTTCGGGTTGTCAGTCCATCTTTGCTAAACTTATCCGCATAGAGTACTTCTCGCAAGTATTCAGCTCCAGTAATCAGCTCATGGGCATTGCCTATGGTACATCTGTACGAAATCTTGGGCTGGAGGACTGTGTGCGTGTAGACGAGCTCTTTTTGCATCTGTTTTTGCTCGAATACGGTGTATCGGCGGTATCTATCTCCGTGGATATTTGCCTCCCAAGTACCGCCATTGGGTTGGGTGTATTTTGCAGAAAAGAGCCCAGATAGGTCTCGGTTGTACTCGTGCTTGTTGTCCAAGTAGAGGTCATGTACGCGCTTGGAGTAGTAGTTACCTTGTGCAGTCAGGGTCAGCGACTTGATGGGATTCCACGACAAGGTCTGCTTGGCAGTCATTGTGGTGAACCCAGATATGTTGGTAGGTGTGGAGCTTTTCTCCTTGGTGACCGTTTTGTTGAGCTCTGGGTAGTATGTAGTGCTACCAGCTTTGTCGTAGATGTTGTACGCATCTTTGGTTTGTATCGTGAGTAGGGTCTGGGTGCTCCAGTTTTTCTTTTTGTACCCGATGGTCAGTGCACCGTCGGCATTTGGCATGTCGGTGCTTGTCTTGTAGTACCTGTATTTGTCATCAGGCTCTATGTGGGAGTAGTTTTTTTGAAACCTCGTCCCCCATCTCAAGTCCACCCCCAGACTTAGTCGGTCGGTTGGCTTGCGTGTGATGATGTTAATCACACCACCCATCGCTTGTGAGCCGTAGAGTGCCGATCCAGCACCTTGTACGATTTCGATGCGTTCAATATTGTTGAGGGTCAATCGGGTGTAGTCGATGTTGTTGCCCGACTCGCCAGCGATCCGCTCCCCATCGATCAAGAATAATATGTGTTTAGCTCCAAGCCCTTGTAGGTTGATGCTCGTGCCAAATCCCACTTCGCTGAATGAAAGACCAGGTATCTCGTTTTGCAAGAGGGACTTGATATCCATCCAGCCTTGTCTCTCAATCTGTTTGCGTGAAATGACTTGCGTGAGTACTGGGGAGTCTGATATTTTCTTTGGGGTCCGAGTGGCCGTAACGACCACTTCGTTTAGTCCTTGATACATCATCAAACTGTCTTGCCCAAATCCTCTTAGGGTAGCAAGACAGAGAAGAATAAGAGCAAAGTGGTAAACTTTCATTGTTGTCTCTCTCGGGTTTACGATCAACGCACAAAGGTAAAACAATCCCGTTGGGTAGAAAATACCTAATAGTTGTTGTTTTTACCCATCGGGGGGTTGGCTCTGTTAGCATGGTCTAGGTAGACCTCTATGGATGCGCGGCGTTACCTTCCTTTTTAGTGCGTCCTAATTGAGTCTCCTCTGCATGAGAGTACAGTTTTCTGTGATTTTTTATACGAGACTTTTGAGGAATCCGATAAGGAGACAGGTAGCTGGTGAAACGGCTAAGAAGCTTTCTGAGCGTTTCGGCAAAGAGCTTCAGCAACGGCAGTCAATGACCATTAACCGTAACGACAAGTCCACGTCTATATCTACGCAGATGGATAGCTTGATTCCTGCGAGTAAGATTAGTAACCTTACACAAGGTATGTTCGTTGGAGCTATCTCAGACAATTTCGATGAGCGCATCAATCAGAAAATCTTCCTGAGAATGTTGCACGAAGT
>KQ959277.1:79866-135427 GCA_001552775.1 Bacteroidales bacterium KA00251 | reverse complement strand
CGAAGTGCCATTCTCGCACATTTACTAAAATGTGTCGAGACTTTGCACGAAGGATGAAATGCAAGGCGCTAAGGATGAGGGTGAAGGGAGCGTACTCACGTACATGACCAAACCCGAATTCCGAAAGCAACGTAGCAGATCGCCTTCGTGCAACAGTCTCTTCCACGCTGAGATCGTTGTTGATGTTGCCAAGGTCTCAGCTGAAACGAAAGCTTACCAGCCTATCCCCATCATAGCGGACTTTACAAACGAAAATGGCTCCGATAGTCTGCGTGAGACTATTGAAGCCAACTATAAACGTGTGAAACGAGAGGAGCTATCCCTCGTAGACTCTGTGACTGCTCGTATCAAAGCTGACCCAATACTCTCTCACCTCATAAAAGAATGATTCGTAAAGATAGATGCCAATGCCTTTTAGGTTGCTATTGGTGGGATTACTAGAGGAATGCACCAGTTGGAAGTATTAATAATCATTCATCTCGCAGTTCTATCGTGTCATAAATAACAAGAAGGCTGATCGGAAAACCCCTATTTTTAGGTATTGTGTATTCTGGAAAACTTTACGACTTTTGCTCGCAGAAGTAGGATAAAGTTCTTATTATGCAGACGACAAAGGAACATACACGCAGACTATTGCAAGATACAGCTCGAGAAGCGTTTCTAAGGAAAGGCTTCAAGGCGGTGTCTATGCGTGAGATTTCCAAGCTGTCTGGTGTTGGGCTAAGCAACATATACAATTATTATCCCTGCAAGGATGATTTGCTGGCAATCGTCTTGCGTCCACTTTTGGAGGCGATGACTAATATGCTGGAAAACCATAATAGTGATAAAAACCTTTCACTTGAGATCTTTACCTCAGAAGAGTTTCACCGTCAATCTATGCAAAAGGTAATGGGTGTGATTACTCGTTATCGCAAGGAGTTTAGGTTGCTATTTCTTGATACTCGAGATACACGATTTGAAGACTATTGGGAGCGATGGATTGATAAAAGCACGATAACCGGAATCGACTATCTAGAAAGGATGAAAGAATTATATCCAGAGCTACATACTAGTGTTTCCCCTTTTTTCATACACTTCATCAGCTCTTGGTGGATCAGTATGATGAGAGAGATTGTATTGCACGAGGAGCTTTCCTCCGAGGATATCGAATGCTTTATCGGTGAATATATCCACTTCAGTACAGGTGGGTGGAAGCGACTTATGAAGGTAGATCATCAGAGCGGATTATGAGCATTACATATAGTACAAGCAATGAAAGAAATATGATTTTGGAGAGGGCGTTGATGGGCTTTCTCTCTTTGATGCTGATAAGTGTGGGCAAAGCCGTGGCAATGTCTATTGCACTAAAGCTTGGTACGAAGTGGTCAATGACAATAAAGGATGAAATGAATGATACAGACTATCCAAATACAAAGTAGCGGGGGAATTTATTCTAGAGTCCTGCAGTATAAGAAATTTCATTTTAGGAAATCATCCTATCGAGCGAGTCGCCTACAGAGGCGGCTCGCTTTCTTTTTGAACAAAACGTCTTCCTGTTCTCTTTTGGGCTATTGCCACTTAGGAGTAAAGACACCTCAAGATGAATGTAACATGAAATGATATGAAAATAGAAAGAATTAACAATTGGTTTGCCTTACGTGGCAAAAGAATGATGCGTAATCGCTGGGTAGTGCTGGGAGGGTTTATCCTGATCCTTGCCATTGGCGTATCGGGACTTAGATACTTCAAGGTAAGTGCCTCATGGGAAGACTACTTCCTCGAAGACGACCCGATGCTTGTCAAGACCGAAGAATTCAAGGAGATATTCGGGAATGACAACTTCGCAGCCGTGCTGACTAGGTGTGACAATTCGTTTACGAAAGACAATCTAGAGCTGATTCGTGAACTAACGAACGAGATGGTGGACAGCCTTTCGTACGCCGACAAAATCACCTCTCTTACCGACATCGAGTTTATGATGGGAGGCGAAGATGGTATCGCCATTGAGCAGATAGTCCCCGATACGATCCCTACGGATCCCAAGCAATTGGAAGAGATTCGTCGCAAGGCTTATATGAAACCTCACGTAGCAGAGCGATTAATTTCCAAAGATGGGAGGCTCTCGTGGATTATACTTAAGCTACGTACTTTTCCCGAAGACTCTGTTTGGAATAAGGGGAAGAATCCTGTTTCTCCCGAGGTCCTTACGGGCAATGAACTAGATCATATTATTACCAAGGACAAGTACAAGGCACTTCATCCCAAAGGAACTGGGCTACCCTATGTGACAGCGATGAAAATGAAATGGATTGGGAAGGAAATGCCACGCGTAATGGGTATCGCAACCCTCGTCTCCATTCTTATTCTCCTACTGGTGACACGTTCATTTAGAGGGGTCGTCGTCCCTCTTCTCACCGCTATCAGCTCCATCATCGTGGTGTATGGGGTGCTGGGATATGTTGGTATGACCATAGACAGCGGTATGGTATTGATCCCTATGTTGCTGGTCTTTGCCGTTTCCATTGCATACAATATTCACGTATACTCCTATTTCAAGCGTAGGTTCCTCATTCATGGAATAAGGAAACAAGCCGTGGAGGAAACGGTAGGAGAAATGGGGTGGCCAGTGCTTTTCAGTGCACTCACCACTTTCGCTTCCTTGCTTTCATTCCTCGCCATTCCTATGCAACCGATGCGTTTTATCGGAATAGCCTCCTCTTCGTGTGTGATGCTGTCATTTCTTTTCTCCATCACCTTGATGCCCATTCTCCTCAGTTTTGGCAAGGACGGAAAGCCTCACCCCAAGGTGCAAGAGACTGGTGGAAGGTGGATGGATCAGAAGCTAGAAAGCTTAGGTAAGAGTGTACTCAGGCATGGCACTTTGATACTATGGCTCACTGGGATTATCTCTGTGGTTCTTATCTACCAATTCACCAAAA
Organism: Bacteroidales bacterium KA00251; assembly: GCA_001552775.1. Classification (GTDB taxonomy): domain Bacteria; phylum Bacteroidota; class Bacteroidia; order Bacteroidales; family Porphyromonadaceae; genus Porphyromonas. Next base: position 132,506 of record KQ959277.1, on the reverse strand, counting down.
TAGAGACGGCTTTTGATGTAGAGCGAACGATGGGACGAAAGATTGATTACGTCAACAACCTATTGGAGGTGGGGGAAAGCGAACTTGGGTCTATTTATACCTACGATGTAATGATCGACTTTCCAGAAGAAGGATTGGCAAAGTCTCCAACAATGCTACTGCGATTGGACTCCCTTGCACAGCATGCTGGTGGGTATAAGTTGACCAAACGAACGACCTCGGTATTGAATATACTCAAAGACCTAAATCAAACGCTACATGATGGTAATCCTTCTTATTATACCATTCCCCATAACCCTGATGAGGTTGCACAGCTGTTGCTCCTTTACGAAAATGCGGGAGGTAGTGAAGCAGAGTATTGGATAGATTACGACTACCGCCGTCTTCGTCTGATGGTGGAGATGAATTCATACGATTCAGGGGAAACAGAGCGAGAGCTGAACGATATAATTGCTTACGCACAGATGCTCTTCCCCAATGCGACAGTCACTACCGTTGGAAGTATCCCGCAGTTTACCGTAATGATGCAGTATATCGCACGCGGGCAAATGGTTTCGTTCGCCATTTCTCTCCTTATTATAGGTCTACTGATGATGATTGTTTTCGGCAGTGTACGCATAGGGCTTGTCGGTTTAATCCCAAATATCACCCCGGCATTGGTCGTTGGCGGACTAATGGGATGGCTGGGCTATCCATTGGATATGATGACGGCCACTATTATGCCGATGATCCTCGGCTTGGCTGTGGACGATACCATACACTTCATCAATCATAGTCATCTTGAGTTTGACCGTAAGGGCAATTATAGGAATGCGATCCTTCGTTCATTCCACACCATTGGTACTCCAATCATCTTGACAAGCGTAGTAATCTGTGCCAATTTCGCTGTATACACCACATCAGAGGGTCTCTCCTTTGCACATATGGGCATACTATCTGTGGCAGGGATCTTGTCAGCACTGCTTGCCGACCTCTTTGTGACGCCTATACTCATCCAGAAGTTCCGTCTGTTTGGCAAGGAGACAAACACTATCAAAAGACCAAATAAACAAACAAACATAATTGAATCATAATGAGTAATACAAACAAACAGAAGAAGCCGTTGGTATTGAAGCGATTACTCCACTATGCGGGTAAAAAAAAGTATATGCTTCCGCTGGCGATGGTTTTCTCGGCCCTCTCGGGTATTTTGGTGCTGATGCCTATGGTCTATATCCATAAGATTGTCAGCGGGATTATCTTGAGTGGTAGTGTCGATGGGGGAGCCATACGATACTACGCCATTCTGGCAGCGAGTTTTGCTGCAGCAGGAATGCTACTCTATTTCTGTGCATTAATGGTCTCCCACCTCTTCGCTTTTGAGGTAGAGGCCAACATCATCAAACTCAGCGTGAAGAAGATGATGGCGAAACCTTTGGGCTTCTTTGCCAATCGTGAAAGTGGCAATCTCCGCAAGACGATTGTCGATGGGGCTGCAGAGACCCACACGATGCTGGCACATCAGTTGCCAGACCTCGCCATGACGATTGTTTCGCCCATCGTGCTATTGGTCTTCTTCTTCCTTTTCGACTGGCGGCTTGGTCTAGTGAGCCTTGTTCCGATGGTCATAACCATGCGATTGATGGCGACTATGGCGACTCCAAAGAGCAAGAAGTTGCGGGAAGAGTATTACGAGGAACTTGCCAATCTTTCTGCCGAATCGGTAGAATACGTGCGTGGCATCCCAGTAGTAAAGACCTTTGCCCAGAGCGTGGAGAGCTTCGAGCGTTTCTACTCACTCATCGTAAAGCTGAAAGATTTCGTGGTGCGGTGGAGCATGGGGTTCAAGAATAAGATGTCGCTGTTCGAAGCTATTTCAAGCTCTACGGCATTCTTCTTGGTGCCTGTTGCCATTATGATGATCACCTCAGGAGCTGATATGCGAGAGGTGCTGGGCAACTCCGTTATCTATCTATTAATAGGGCCTGTATTCGGTGTCTTTATGATGCGAAGTGCCACCATGCAAAACTTCATCTACTTCGCAGAGTTGGCGTTGGATAAGATTGACACAGCTTTGGATTATGAAGACCTCACTTACGGCGAAGCAACAGCTGTTGGAGAGGGCTTGGAGTTCAGAAACGTTTCCTTTTCATACGGAAAAGACAAAGTGCTGAACAACGTATCGTTTAAGGTGAACAAAGGTGAGACTGTTGCACTGGTGGGAGCTTCGGGAGGAGGTAAGACCACCGTGGCACGTTTGGCAGCTCGCTTCTACGATGCCGATGAGGGCGACATCTTCATTGGAGGCACCAGTATCAAGGAGTATAAAAAAGAGGCCCTGAGCCAAAAAGTAGCTTTTGTATTCCAAAAGTCGAAGCTCTTTAAGATGAGCCTAAGGGAGAACTTATTGCTAGGTGACCCCAACGCCAGCGATGAGGAGATAGAGCAAGCTCTCGTCAGAGCTGGAGCCAAAGAGATTGTCGATAATCTAGAAAAGGGCTTGGAAACCGTATACGGCACTAAGGGCACCTATTTTTCAGGTGGCGAGATCCAACGCCTTTCTATCGCAAGGGCTTTCCTGAAGAATGCCGACTTTGTGATACTTGACGAGGCAACCGCTTTTGCAGATCCTGAGAACGAGCATATCATTCAAACCTCGTTCAAGAAACTATCAAAGGACAAAACCACACTGATGATCGCACATAGGCTCTCCACGGTGATCAATGCCGATAGAATCCTAGTAATGGAGAATGGCAAAATCGTGGAAAGTGGTACACATAACGAATTATTAACCCTAGGCGGTGTCTACAAAAAGCTGTGGAGCGAGTATCAAAAAGCCGCCAATTGGAGAATAGGAGGTGACAATGAATAAATTCTTTAAGCAAAAATACGCCATGTCGGAGCAGGGTGCGAAGAACCTGCAGAAGTCTATCTTCTCGCATACCATCCTAAATCTGACCAAGATGTTTCCGCCCATTATCGGATTTGTCTTTTTATTCCAGTATTTGGGCAGTTTGGAGGGTATTCCTGCACCAGCAGAGCTGACCCTAGTAGACTATATCGTCATCATCTTAGTGATGCTGTTGGTGATGTTTTTTGTGGCAAGGTGGGATTACGTACGTCTTTACGACAATGTCTATAATGAAAGTGCCAACTCACGCATCGATATAGCCAACCGTCTGAAGAAACTGCCTCTCTCATATTTCGGCAAGCGTGATGTATCCGACCTCTCGGCAACGATGATGAGCGACCTGAATCTCTATGAGCAGATATTCTCACACTCCGTGCCGCATATCTATGCCACATCCATTTCTACGGTGATTATATCTGTAATGATACTCACTTATAATTGGCAGCTCGGATTGGCGGCATTGTGGGTCATCCCCATCTCGCTACTACTCTTTTCACTTTCCAAGAAGAAACAACGGAATGATGTGAATGCCTATGTGAAGACCAGTCGTGACGTGCTTGACGACTTACAAGAGCAGATTGACCAGATACAGGAGATTAAGTCCTATAATCTGGAAGAGCGAACACTGAACGAGTTCTACCACAAGATGGATGATAATACTAAGAATAAGGTAAGGATGGAACTCTCCGCTGGTATTGCCACTTCTCTGGCTGGCATGCTGATGAAGCTCGGAATCGTTTCGGTGGCGATTGTCGGTGCCAACATGCTGATTGCAGGACAAATCAATATTCTGGTCTATATCGCCTACCTCATCCTCACGGCAAGCATCTACGTGCCTATAGAGGGCATCCTCTCCTTTATGGCTATGATCGTGACACTCGATGGTGTGGTGGCACGTATCAAGGAGATCAAGACTATGCCTATTCAGGAGGGTAAACAGGAGATGAACCCTAGGGATTATAGTATAGATTTCAAAGATGTAGTATTCGGCTACGAGGATTATACCGTCATCAACGGCGTGAGCTTCACTGCGAAACAAGGCGAGGTGACAGCATTGATTGGGGCTTCTGGAAGTGGCAAGACCACGCTGACCAAGTTGGCCGCTCGCTTTTGGGACATCCAGCAGGGCAAAATCCTGCTCGGTGGCGAAGATATTAGTCAGATAGATCCCGAAACACTGCTAAAGAACTACGCCATTGTCTTTCAGGATGTAGTGCTATTCAATGCCAGTATCAAAGACAACATTCGTATCGGCAAGAAAGGAGCAACGGACGAGGAAGTGACTCGTGTCGCCCAAATTGCCCGCTGTGATGAGTTTATTGATCGTATGCCTGATGGTATTGATACCGTCATTGGGGAAAACGGCGAGCGACTTTCTGGTGGCGAACGCCAGCGGATCTCCATCGCCAGAGCCCTCCTAAAAGATGCACCCATCATCTTGATGGACGAAGCCACGGCCTCGCTAGATGTGGAAAATGAAAGCCTAATACAAGAGGCTTTGTCGGAGCTGATCAAGGAGAAGACAGTCATTGTTATCGCTCACCGCATGCGTACCATTCGTGGAGCCAATAAGATCGTGTTGCTCCATCAAGGTAAGATTGAAGCAATGGGTACGGATGCAGAGTTGCAGGAGCAATCGGCTACCTACAGGAAGATGCTTGAAAAGTCAATGAGATGAAATCAACAACAAAATATCAATCATGATGAAACGAATTATTTTAACAAGTTTGGTGGTCTTGGCTTTTGCCACCACGGCAATGGCTCAGACGGGCAGAGAGATTGCCCAAAAAGTAAAAGACCGTCCCGATGGCGATACCCGTCAATCGGAATTGGTCATGAAACTGGTCAATAAGCGTGGGGCGATACGCGAGCGGAAGCTTATCTCTTACTCCATAGATGTGGGAGCGGGGAAAAAAGACCGTAAGAGTATCATGTTCTTCCTATATCCCGGAGATGTAAAAGGAACAGGCTTTCTCACCTGGGACTACGACAAACCAGATAAAGACGATGACAGATGGCTCTATTTGCCCGCTATGAAGAAAACCCGCCGCATCAGTGGCTCCTCCGCCAAGCAGGATTACTTTATGGGCAGTGACTTCACCTATGATGATATGGGCAGTCGCAATGTAGACGAAGACTCCCACCAGTTGCTGGGCGAAGAGACTATTGGCGGACACAAGTGCTGGAAACTGCAATACACGCCTAAAGACAAACGTGAGATCTACTCTAGAAAGGTGGCGTGGATTCGTCAAGACTGCCTTATCGCCACTAAGGTGGAGTACTACGACAAGATGGGGAAACTACACCGTCGCCTTGAATTGTCGGACATTGCGAAGGTTTCTGGTTTTTGGATTGCAAAAAAACTGCATATGACCAATGTTCAGACTAACCATCAGACGATTCTTGAGTTTAAGGATCCTAAGTTCAATACCCCTATGAACGAGGCTCAATTCAGTGTAAGCACGTTGGAAAAAGGCCGATTCTAATGACAGATACAACTAAGCATTCAGCAAAATTCTTGTTGCTGTTTATTCTCTTCTTGCCCCTGCATATCGCATGGGGCCAAGAAGAGGTAGCTTCATCATGGCAAGTCAAAGGATTTGTGGATACCTATCATGCCGTCCGCTCCGAAAAACCGAACAACTTTATGGCTTCGCGCACGAGAATAAGAGGAGAGATAGGTAAAAGTTTTGAAGGCTGTTCGCTCTTTGTCTCATTCAACGCAACTTACAATGCATTATTAAAAGAGCGTACAGGTGTTGAACTGCGGGAAGCGTATCTTGACCATAGAGATGACCATTGGGGCTTTCGCCTTGGGCGACAATTGGTCATTTGGGGGGTGGCAGACGGTGTGCGTATTACCGACTTGGTCTCTCCTATGGATATGACAGAGTTCTTGGCACAAGACTATGATGACATTCGGATGCCAGTCAATGCCCTACGCTTTTTCGTCTTTAACGACAAAATGAAACTGGAACTGCTTGCCGTGCCAACCTTTGAAGGGTATAAACTACCTACCGATGCAATAAATCCATGGTGCATTTTGCCCAAAGATAGCCCACAGCCTATTGCCTGGGAAGAAAACGGGAGCCACCCCAGTTTTCATTTTGCCAATATCGAGTATGGCGGAAAGCTCTCTTTTACCTTGCCTGGAGTGGACTTTTCGCTCTCCGCATTGCATACGTGGAACAAGATGCCCGTGTTTACGTATCGCCCTACAGATACCCACATTGTCGTTTCTCCGCAATACTACCGAATGGGATTTTTCGGAGGAGACATATCCAAACCTCTAGGGCAACTGGTATTACGAGGAGAAGCAGCCTTCAATGTGGGGAAGCATTTCAGCTATAGACCTGATGCGTCTGATCAGAAACAAAAAGGATTCAACACTGTGAATTATCTCGTGGGTATCGATTGGTATGCCCCCAAAGATTGGGTGGTGATGGCACAGTTTTCCTCTGAAAGCATCCTAAAGTACGAAGACCAGATTGCACAGCCCCGTCACAATTTACTCCTTACGCTCAATGTGTCGAAAAAGCTGTTGGATAACACCCTACAACTCTCCAACTTCACCTATTTCGACCTCAAGCATAAAGGTTGGTTTAGTCGGTTTACTGCCACCTACTCTCTGAATGACTTCATTCAGCTCTCTCTCGGGTATGATTGGTTTGGAGGCGATGAAGGTATCTTCAGCACGTACAAAAACAATTCAGAAGTATGGGCGAAGGCAAAATATAGCTTTTAATCGAATGTAATGAGCAAAGCAAACGACACGAACAGAATAGCACAACAATAGAAACGCAACCCCACTCAAGGTATGTTCGTTGGAGCTGTCTCAGACAATTTCAATGAGCGCATTGATCAGAAAATCTTCCTGAGAATGTTGCACGAAGTGCCATTCTCGCACATTTACTAAAATGTGCCGAGACTTTTCACGAAGGATGAAATGCAAGACGATGAGGATGAGGGTGAAGGGAGCATATCTCCGTACGTGACCAAACCCGAATCCCGAAAGCAACACAGCAGTTCGCCTTCGTGCAACAGTCTCTTCCACGCTGAGATAGTTGTGGATGCTGCCAAGGTCTCGGCTGAAACGAAAGCATACCAGCCTATCCCCATCATAGCGGACTTTACAAACGAAAATGGCTCCGACAGTCTGCGTGAAACTATTGAAGCCAATTATAAACGTGTGAAACGAGAGGTCCTCTCCCTCGTCGAGAGCGAGACTGCCCGTATCAAAGCTGACTGTGCTCTTTGTCATCTAATTAAATAATAGAGAAGAGTATTCTTAGCCACATATTATAATGGAATTAAATGTTGATGAAGCTGGACGGAGTCTTCTTCATCAACATTTGTTGTTCCTTTAGGCATTAAGCAGTCAATAAAAGCTTTATTCCTAAGCTTGGCACGCTCTTTAAGTACTGAGAATTGAATCACTTCGGTATAGAGAGATCCATCTTGATTCGATCCACTGTCATCGCGAACTGTTTTCATCGGTCGAAACAGGAAGTCGAGATGTGGAGCTGTCTTAAAATCTCCATCTGCTGCCCTAACATCTCTTTTCTCTAAACTCTCACCAATGAGATAACCATAGAAGGTAAGGAACTTATATTCTGGTTTTGTAAAGTTTCTGAGAAAATACGCATACGTTGATATTTGCGTTAGACAATCTGCTAGATTCACACTTGGGTTTTTGAACTCAATAATTACGCATTTGCTTTCAGAGGGAAAAAGAAGTACATCTGCTCGCATAAGTCTACGATTTTCTCCAAGAGAATTGAAATAACGCTTTTCCTCATCTTCAAACTCATCTCTAAAAATACGATTGCCATCTATTTCAACCTTAAAAAGCACGCTTTCCGAAGTTCCCTTGAAATACATATATTCCTCATTGATCATCCACAAATCACTTGTAAGAGGATTGTTACTATGTTGCTTGAATATTAGATTGTGCAGAAGCCTTTCATCAGTATTCCTCTTTGACTCCTCTTGGCAATGCAACATTCGATTCAAAATTTTATCCATCAACTCAATAACCATTTTTCTCCGTACAACGTATTTAGAGAGGGTAACACGATTTTGAATGGGAATTGATTCTACTAGTTGATCAACGATTGTTGAAAGCTTACCTTGATAATCATCAGAAGAAGGGTCTAAGCTGTTCAAAATTTGGACTTCACCTTCGTATTTTGCATTCTCTTGTGCCATTACTTTGGCATCATATGTATATGCTTTTTTGAATACTTCTTCTATACTATCACTCAAAGATATGTCCGATAAAGCTTCTTCTGAAAGAAGATAATCCTTTTTTAGTTGCTCTATTCTGTCACAAAACATCTGATTCTGAATTGCAATTTCTTCATAGATTTCACTGGCCTTATCATTAACGACCTCTTGAATATCATTCAGAAGTATTTGCTCTTCAATAAAACCTTGAGATTTTGCTCTTTTTCTGAATTCCGTTTTGTCTATAATTTCTATATTGCCTCGCTCATCGCCATCAAGCCTGTCAAAATAATCGCTTTTCAGTAAAAACAAGTATCGATAGTTGTCAAGTGCTACACTGGGGTCAATACATGTAAGTTTTATTTTGGTTGTTTCTGAAACTTCATTTTTACTGGTAATTTTTATTTCGCTTGTTTGCAAAATATCAGAGCTGATCTTATAAGGAAAAATGCTTATACTAACCACATTATCAGCCACATAATCTACACGCTTCATGTCCTCAGAGATCTTACACATAGGAACAGATATAACTACGTCTTTGTGTGTTGGTTCTGGGATATCATCGAATGTGATTTGTTCCCTTGAACTCTCCAAATTATTGACTAGCCAAATTATATTAATGGAGGGAAGATTGTCTTTAATTGCACAGAAGTGAAGCAGGTAATGGTTGATTAGCTCGTCCTTCAGATTAGTACAATCATACTTGGCATAATCTTCTGCATCTTTATTGTCTAGTGGTGCTTGCATTTTTACCACAGTTTTAATTTCGCCATTATTAACAGGATGAGGCTCTTCCGTATTATACAATATTGTATTCTTGTCTATAAACTGAGTTCCTTTTGAGAGTGTAAACTTTCTCTTCTTTACGATGCTTTTTTCTTGATACGTACTATCAATAGTAACATATTGGAAGAAGTGAATCATTTGGATACGACCAGACCCACGATTGTTGAAGCCTTTTGTATCATCTTTGTATATGACCATCCTTCTGAAATTGTCATCATCAAAGCCTATTCCATTGTCTTCTACTGAAATATCAATTAGTTCACTGGAACCACCAATTAAATTTGGACTAAAATTCAGTACTACATTGATATAGGGGTCAAATACATCCCCTTTTCTTTGGCGAAGCTTTATCGCCTCAAGGCTATTTGTAAAGGTCTCGAACAAAGGCTGTAATTTGTTTGCCGACTTCCGTACACTCTTTAGAATTCCAGACCATCGTAAGTCTTTGTACTCTAAAAATTTATCTGCATCGCTGAATATTGTTTTATTGGTCATTATCTCTACTATTACTGATAGCACTCTGCAAATCTACTTATTTTTCTTAAGCTGTCGCCCTGATGTGAAACTAGGTAGATTCAACTATAAATGCAACGATTTTGATTGATACTCACTAAAGAAGTCCCACCGCTTTTATTGATGTTGCATTTGTGTGTTTTTTGAGCTATACCCTTACTTTTAACTGTGCTCAATTCATTTTCATTATTTACTTTTCTGTTTGAATTCTTTTAAACTCTTCTTTGATTTGTCTCAAAGGCTTTGTCTCCCCTGTTTGTTTTACTTGAAGACATTTGTTTTCACCACTAAAGCTAAACTTGAGTTTCTTCTCTCCAAGAGAAATGAACTCCCCTAACTCAAAAACAATACGCATACTCTTGTCTTCTTGTTCCTCTTGATCAAGAAATAAATCATCTCGTCGCTCTGAGTAGATGCGCTTCACCCTATAATATCCGTTGCCAGGAAGGCTGGGGAATACGTATCTAACCGAACGCAAATCAATGCCTTTACTCAAGCTCCGACCAGAGTAGTAAAACTGTGGAGAGTCGTTCTCAACAAACTTCCTATAGTACGACTTATAAGACTCTGACGAGTCTGACTGAGGTTGGCGGACATACCCCACAAAGGCCATGTCGCTATCAGAACCTATGGAGTCAATGATGTAGTTTAGCCCCTTCTGCGGGATACTGTCCGCTATCAGAGACTGCCCTTCATTTGCTATCAGTGAGCCGATGAAGTCTGAGAGTAACTTCCTATTTTCTGTATTTTTCGGACGAAGTGGGAAGGCTCCGATATTCACCTCTTTGATACTCTTGTAGAACGTTGCCGTCTGAACATCTAGTGGCTCTCCAGACCCAGGGAAGAGGATGTAGCCACCCACCACCTCCTTCTTCAGTGGCACCCCTTGACCTTGCTGATAGTAGATTGCGTCACGGTAGCGGTGCATCTGATTGATCGCATCATCTGGCGGGTAGTCTACACCATATCTATTAGAGTCTATGCGATACTTAGCATCAAAGAGATAGGTCATCTTCATACCTGTCTGGATATCATCCTTGACTAATTGCAGGACGATGTCTGGCTTCTGGGAGACGGTCTTCACAACAAATTTTTCCACACTCGTAGTCTCGTTTTCTCGTTGGGTGTGCTTCGGATTGTAGATAAGCTCTGCTAGCTCAATCCCATCTTTCCTAAATAGTATTCGCGACTGCTCCCCTTTACCTAGATCCCAGGTGAAGAGACCTCCCATCTCCATACGATTTCGATGATCGACCTCCTCATCAGATATACCGAGTTGCTCCTTTACGATATGACTTACCTCTATGAAGCACCATATCTCATACAGAGTCGCTATATCCTTAGACTGTAGGCGGAATAAGCCCTCATGTAGCGAATATGCCCGCCGCAAGAGGGTCCATGTGCGGTAGACATCAGTATAGCCTGTGGCCTTCTGTAGTACTAAGCTCTCCTGGCTAAAGCCTTGAAATAGTCCCACACTGCGAAAGAAAGGGTGTCGCTGTAAGGACTGCATCTGGCTCTTTGTACGGCTCATCTCCTCACGGAGCGTGACTGAGCTATTTTCAAGCGTTTCGATCTTACGCTTTAGAGCATCATACTTCTTGGCAATTTCAGCAAGTGCAAACTTTAAGAATCTATTCTCTTGCGTGTCATTGGAGTGTACATGCTCCGCTACACGGTAGAGTCGTTCCTCCTCAAGCCTATGCTCTGCGATCTCGTTTTCTAAGGTACTAGGGACTCTCTTGATCTTGTCTAGTCGCTGATAGGTCATCTCACTACGCAAGCGATGACGAGGTCGCTCTATGATATGTCTGATGGCGGTCAAGAATCGCTCCTGTTGCCCCTGGAATATGCTCCACCATACGAGGTCTGGTCGCTCGCCCTCACTGTCTGGAGAGAAGCTGTGAAATGTCCTACGCATGTAGTCCAGCGATAGCATACTATACTCCGCCTCAATGTCGGCGATGATACTCCGCCAGTGCTCATGATAGTTGAGCTTAGTACTCAGGACATCAAAGCCAAAGACAAACGTACGCTCTCTCCCCGCCACATCATATTTGAGTACTATCTCACCACGTCCTATATCATTGCCAAAGTTGATAAAGCCTGTCAAGATGCGATGGCTCTTGTGGTAGCTAAAACGCTCGTTGTCTGACTGAAGTATTGAAGCAAATCGGGCATTTGTCACCCCAGCGTCAAACTCCACCCAGATAGGATAGTCCGTGTGGTCAAAGAATATAGCTAGAGCTGACTTGTCTTGAGGAGCTATCTCTACTTCATCCCCATTGTCCAGGAGTCTTTTGACCGACTTTACACCCTCCGTCCAGGAGTATGTAGAGGTAAGATTTTGCTCCCCTACATACTGCTTAGCCTTTGCCCAGACATCACTGTACTTCGTACACTCGATGCTTAGGGTAAAGTCTTCATGCTCTATCTTCAGCAGCTCCATAGGATCTATAGGTTAGCTCCAGTAGCTCGTATAGCCCGAGTCTGTTAGCTTCTTCGTCATCTCCTTTAGCTTGGCGATAGAGATAGACTTCTCTACCTGACTATCATCCCGCTCCATAGATTCGGCCCCATACTGGCGACCTGAAATAGATTCAAGCCCCTCCCTAATGGTCTCTTCTAGTCTATCCAAGCGATCCTTGCGCACTTTGCTCTCATCGCCCTCTATGCGAGAGAGTATCTTCATATTGGTGATCTCGTCTAGTGCTCGAGCTATCACATACTCTTGGGGCAGTGCTGTGCCATCTGCCGACTTGTTATAGGGCAAGTTATTGACCACATAGAGGAGTACTTCATTTCTAGTGCGATATGCCACCTTAAAGGGCGTTTCCTCTAGTACCTCATTGACCTTCTGGAGGTATGTGAGGCAGATATCACAGACAGCCTGATGGCTAGCATAGACATCCACACCCTCCACAGCGTTGCCAACTAGGGTCTCAACGCTTTGTCGCTCTATCAACTCATACCTATCAGTGAGACCACCCCTCAGGTCTACCTCATTCATCTCTATCGTCATCGCTCTATCTAGCACCTTGCGAGAGAAGGAGAAAGTGGTCTCGTCCATATTGACCGTGCCAACGACGATGAGGTTCGGGGGTATTGACAGCCGCTTGCCTCCTTCCTTCGAAAGAAACAGCCGTCTATCTTCCTCCTCATCCTCTTTTGGGAACAACTGAGTTATCAAACTGTGATAGGCATCTGTGGACTCAAAGTCCACTATAGGATCAGTCTCTATAGTCCCATCATCTTTAAGCTTGCGACTCTCTATGACGCTTAGATACTCTGCGAAGTATTGCTCCACAGGGGCTAAGTTCATCTCGTCAAGGCAGAGGAAGTAGGGTACATCGGGCTCTTGCATCGCCCTAACCATAAACTTCAGAAATGGACCAACGATAAACCGCTCTCCATTTATTCTGCTCACATAGCCGAAGAGTTCGGACGAGTCGTGCCAATTAGGCTTGACCTGTATCATCTCAAAGTTTCTAGGCTTCTGCGCCTTGTACTCCTCGGAGTCTTTATCCCAGCAAGATCGAGCCAGCTCCCGTACAATGCGACTTTTACCCGTACCTGAGATGCCCGCAAGCAACAAAAATGGCTTTGACTTGATTGCAGTAATGTATTGACGGTACGGGGTGGGTGCATTAGTTTTTAGAGATTTGCCAATTAATACTTTCTCTAAGGACACTTTATCTCCTGTTGAGTTATAGCAAGACCATATATTGGGCTCTTCTTCTAAGATCAGAAACTGCTCTCCATGAGAGATAGTCATAGATTTCCAACCATCTAAAATTTCTTCTTGAGAAGCATTGCTATCGTCATAGGCTGCAACAATGTATTGAGCCTTTTTCCAACTGGATGCAGCCCTGTTGCCTATTTGCACTGTAAGGAAGGAGGAAAGTTTAGTAGTAGAGTATGTTCTAGGTATTGTCTCTACTGTGACCTTTGATACTCCAGTCCGCTCTAAAATACTAGTAATCTCTTTTAGTGTCATAGCTTTATGCTCTGTTTCCATATCTCTATATTCTTCTTGCTCATTGGGTTTGTGGAAGAGGCCCCGTAAGGCATGCCCATTAAGTATTCGGCATTGGCAGGCGTAGGACGATTGAATACCTCAACAAAATTTCTGCATCCTGCATGTTTCATCATTGATGGAGCAGAGTAATTGGCCATAGTGGTAGGGGTGTGGACGAATCCAAAATCCTCCCCATATGTTTCCTTAATCCAAGTCGTTTGAGTAGTGAAAAATCGACTGATTTCCTCCTCCGTTACCTTTAGGGAGTTGTTTATTTGGTTCTTGTGCCTGTAAGCCAAAACCCTAAAAGCTGTTGCAGCTACCAACGGAGCCTGTGCATTGCCTATAGCTTTCAGTTGCGCTCTACGATTAGAGAGGATTGCGTCATCTGCAAGCTCGTCAAATGGTTTGACCCAACAGTCCATATGCATTTTACCAAGACGCTCCAAGCTCTCGTTTACTTTACTTAAGGCATTGGGACTCTTAACTCCAAGTAGCCAGTACCGATCACGTCTATGGTCTGCACCAAGGCTGCCACACGAAAGCTTGCAATACTTAACGCTATAACCTGCGGATTGCAAATCCATAGATGCTGTGCGGATAGCTTTAAGCGTAACATTTTCTCCAAAAACGATTGGAGCTTCAGACTCTTTTGTGAACCGAAGCATCTCAGGCCAAAGGTTCTTCTCAGAAATGTTTTTGCCTCGCGCTGCATGACTAAATGCTTGGCAAGGGAAACCTCCGCAGAGAATGTCAAATGCTCCTTTGAAATTACCTCCATTGAGAGTCGTTATATCACCATAAATTGGAAATGAATCCATCCAGCCATCACGTTGTCTTTGCACTAAAACTTCGTTGCAATAGTCATCAATCTCGACTGCTCCGCAACAAGAATGGTCTAAGATATGACCTCCGTAAATTCCTCCTCCGATTCCTGCAAATAAATGAAACTCATTGATTTTATTCATACGCTCTAAGATTTAAAACGTGAGACAGATATGCAAGCTCGTGCAGTGTGTAATGTGCCATGTGTTAGAAAACCACCACAACCAGCGAACAAGTCTATAAAGTTGAATTGCCGTCTATTGTCCTTCTCCATTATCTTTATCCCTTTCACGATTCAGTATTGATATCGCTTGCTCAAACACTTCCTGTGGCAGACCTTGAGCAAACTCACTGAGCTTGTCTGCGACCCAAAGAGCGTGCAACTCATCGCAATCTACATGATAGAACTCTGCAATTTTCTTCAGATGCTCCACCTTGATGTTGCGAGACCCTCGCTCCATACGACTGTACATCGGTGGCTCCACCCCAAGAATCCTAGCTAGTTCTTGGGAGGGTATTTGTCGTTCAGTGCGTAGCTTATACAGACGCTCTAGTAGTTTCTTCTCTCTCATCACTCTCTTTATTTCGGGTACAAATATAGCAAATATTTCCAAGAGCTGGAAATTTATTTTCTGTAAGTGTCTAATTACTATCGGTTTCCCGTTATTTCCTTCTTTATCCTCGGGTGAAAAGCGGAGAGTTGCTCCTATATATATTTGCTGTCTGAAAGGTATTATTCAAATCAAACAGCGTGATTTATGGAAGCAAATAGCAATGATAACTACGTGCTGGTCTTAGAAGATCGCACCGAGGTAAAGAACCAGCAAGAAGCGGGGAAGCTCTCCGTGGTTTCTGGGATTGATAGCAACGAGTGGCCTATTAAGAGACTGTTGCATAAAGGCGAATCGCTGTGTTGCTTTCGGGATTCGGCTTTATGCAACAATCTCCAAGAATGTATCCTTTTTATTCGGGTCATGCACTAACACGTTAGCTCTACCCCTAGAGCTAGGAAGATAAATTGAGAGCGGGCTCAATCACTGGTAGCAGTGGTTGAGCCCGCTCTTTGTAGCTTTTCAGCCGTTTTATCAACTAGAGGAAGATTGCGTTTCTCTCTTTTGGAAGTTTTAAGTTCCTGCGTTGGAAAAGAGAAATTCCACCGCTGGAAAGATTACGCTCCTCCATACTGCTCTGTCCGTTACTTGGAGTGGTTGATGATTACCTTCTTGCCTCCGATGATATAGATACCCTCAGAAAGCTCATCTACTGAAGTATAGAGGCGAATACCGTCTAGCGTATAGATTGTATCATCGCTTTCTTGTGGACGGAGGACAAGTTCAGAGCCTAGTAGCTCGGCTGTGATCTCTTTCGTGGCATCTGTAATGCGCCATCCTTTGGCATTGGCAGCGCGAACGTGGTCACTGGAGAGTTCGTTGCTCTCGCCTTGCCCCTTGAAGGTGTCAAAGAGCCGCAACTCACCCTTGTCTGCCTCGGCCGAACGGTCGGGCAATTGAGCGATCAGCTGCGATACGAGATCCGCCTTGAGTCCATTCTTCGTCAAGTTAAGGAAGTACAGCTTTTCACAGTTGGAGAGGTCAAACGACGCAATCGCATTGTTAGCACAATTGACCCGTGCGATGCTTTTGTTGCCTCTCATCTCAAGGCGAGTGACCTGGAGGTTTGCTATATTGAGGTTGTCAATATCGCCTACGAAGCGAACGAAGTTGGCCGTTAGCTCTCCTTCCTGCTCTTTGTCTGAGCTCTTGGGTAGCTCTTCTTGCTTTCCGATTCCATCTGCTGCGAGGAGGGCACCATTGTAATGGATGGTAAAGCGAATTTTGCTCTTCTTCGGAAGCTGCGTATTGAAACGGAGCACGTTTTTATCGGAGGTAAAGAGCTCGCCCGCCAGTTCTTCAGAAAACTTCACTACACACTTCCAGTTTTTGGCGTTAGCTGCGGTGATTTCAGTATCGGTATAGACGTTGATAGCCTCAGAGAGGGTTTCGTCTTCTAAGAGGAGGCTTCCAAATTGTCCATCTTTAGCAAAAGGTGTAAAATCTCTGAGCGAAGCAATCAAATTGCGTGTCTGCTCTACGCTCATACCGTTATTATTGCACTGAACCATCTCAAGCATTGGAGTGTGCAAAACGGGGGCTACAACCTTATTCTTTGGATAAACGAGCATCTTTAGGGGATTATTTTCGGACGTTACTATCTGAGTCCAGCCTCCATGAGGTATCTCTAATAAATTGACACTTCCAGTGATGGTCACCGTTTGAGAGGTGAGTGTATACTCTACAAGCTCCACCCCACTCTCAATTGTAGGTACATTGAGACCAGTTACTGATACGGGCTGCCCATCTTCGTTAGCAATATGAATGGAGACTTTTTCTCCTATGGCTCGCTCTGTGACAAGGGTAATAGTAGTTTCTTCCTTAGGCTGTATCTCAGTCTCCTTGCCATCTTTGTGGCGACGCATCACCTTCCAGTTGAGTTTGCCTGCTGCAAGAAGTGCTTCATTAGTGATATTGATTTGCGGAGCATCATCATCGTCAGAAACAAATACGATTCTGCCTGCTTCCTCCTTGCTAGAGCGATCTGGGAGGTGCGACAAAGTAAATGTCGCCCCTTCTTGTGTAAACGGATTGCGTGCACAGCCCACATTTAGGAGTTCGGTAAAACGAGAAAGATCAATACGTTCAAGCTTATTGCCCGATATCTCAAGAGAGCGTAGCTCGGGATAATCTTCGGTAGTGATGGATGTGATCTGCTGATCGGGAAGTACAAGCGTAAATATATTGCCTACAAACAAGACCTTTTGTGCCGTAAGTATCGCATTCTTATCATTAGTCCATTTTTCCTTGGGAAGGAGTCTAACTCCACCAAAGACGGCATCTTTCTCTGATTGGGCATAATAGTAGACATAGAAAGGATCACCAGGCTTTTTGTCCGTGGTAACGGAAAATTGCTTATAGCTCCCCTTTGGGGTAATCTCGACATCGCTCCCCCCTTTGTTACGCTTCCAAACGCTCCAGTTACGAGTTTTTGCCAAATAGAGGTCTTGGTCGGTATATTCGTTGGATGTTTTAGAGTTTTCCTTCGTAAAGACGATTTTTCCAGCCTTATTAAGCGTCCTGCGGTCGGGCAAGCTCGCCATAAGACGCGTAGTAGCTTCGCCTCGGATGCCGTTGTCAAAGCAATCGATGTCATACAACGTCTCACAACCAGAGAAATCGGCTTCTTTTATGCTAAGGTTAGAGATAGCAAGGCGCTCCAAACTGCGATTTTTGCCGATTGAAAGCCCCGTAACATTTCTACCGTCAAGACTGAGGAAAGAGGTATTGCCCCCGATGGTTACAGACCCTTTGTCTGTAGTGTATTCAACGAAGGTATTCGATTGCTCAATAAAGGGATTGCTCGCTATATCGGAGATAAAGGGCACGTCGGAATAGCTCCCTAAGATCCCCATTCGGAATTTCTTTTCTTTGCTCGGATCGAGTGTGAAGGTGATTTCATCTGGATAAAGCTCGCTCAGCACGTTTTTCACAATGGCATTGATGTGCCAACCCTTGGCATTGGCTGTGGCTATGTCTGCTATCGTCCATGTAGCAGGTGCTTTCTTGCCTTCTACAGCTCTGTATATGACCAGCGAGCCATTCGCTACTTTAGGTAGAGTCTGCACGAACTTGGTGAGGTCCGCCCCCTCGAGACCAGAGCCAGCTACGAAGATAAGCTTCAGCTTAGAGCTCTTGGCAAAGTCTGCGACCTTAAAGTGTGCATTATTGACACAGTATACTTCCTGAAGGGTTTCGTGCCCTGGTGCATCTATACGGGTTATTTCCTGCTCGTTGTGGATACCTAAGGAGATTAGTTTGCCCTTGATAACCACTTTTTGCTTAGTGAGCTTTACGTCAGATAGGTGATAGGTATAATTTTGACTGGGTGGTACGCTTTCCAAGCCATCGATTTGGAGCATACCCTCGTACTTAAGGCTGAGTTTAATGGTTTCGCCTACCTCTTTTTCGGTGTAAAAGGTCAGCACATCAGAGTCTGTAGCTTGTGCATTGCCGAGAAAAGGCAGCAACATAAGGAGTAGAAGCGGATAAATAAATATTCGTCTCTTCATAGGATTACTAAGTTTTTTCTTTGTTTAAGTAAGTATCTGCACAATATATGTTGGTCAAGTGCAAGATGGGCGCAAATTTATGAAAATATCTCCAATCTCGTTATATGTTCAAGATGCGACTGTTGCATAAAGGCGAATCGCTGTGTTGCTTTCGGGATTCGGCTTTGTCTCAATACGGAGGTATGCTCCCTTCAGACCTCACCCTCTGCGCCTTGCGCTTCATCCTTTCTGCAAAGTCTAGACAATCTTGCTCGCAAGATCTTGAGACTGTTGACTTTTGCAACAGTCTCAAGATGCGAAAGCCAGAAGAAAAAGCTGCACAAGCTTTTGAAAAGCCATACGTCAATGCCAAAGCCCTTATGAGAATATGCAACGAGTACAAAAGGCAGATAGCACAGCTCACAATTGACTACATTTTTTTGCGACTGCCTGCGAGGATGCCATAGAGAATAAAAATGGAGCGTCAGTACTTCGCAAGCTCAAGCCGAAATCAGAGTCGAAGCCGATAGAGAGGATCAAGAAGATTGTAGATGATAAGTCGAAATACACCGATTGGGCCAATCGTGCTGATATCAAGGCGGCGCTAAAGGTGGATCTTATACTAGTACTGGCTAAGCATCACTATCCACCCGACAACAATGATGAAGTGTTCAAAGAAATCTTTGAGCAGGCAGAAAACTTCAAGAAACACATCTCAAAGAGGAGGTCAAATCTTCCAATACTTTTTTCAAAATCTCTCGGAACTTTTTCCAAAATCTCTCGGAACATTTCCCAAAATCTCTCGGAACATTTCTCAAAAACTCTCGGAACATTTCTCAAAAACTCTCGGAACATTTACAAGGGTCTCTTTTTCTGATACTTTTTCGCTTGCTAAGCCACTAAAAAAAATCTCCCCAGTGCTCTTTATACTTGACTGAAGTCATAGCCGTGCCCTACTCAAAAGACCTAATAAGAGACTGTTGCATAAAGGCGAATCGCTGTGTTGCTTTCGGGATTCGGCTTTGTCTCAATACGGAGGTATGCTCCCTTCAGACCTCACCCTCTGCGCCTTGCGCTTCATCCTTTCTGCAAAGTCTAGACAATCTTACGAGCAAGATTGTGAGACCGTTGACTTTTGCAACAGTCTCAATAAATGTTTCTTTTCTTCTCGTGCAACGCACCTAAGTAATATCAAATTAACACATACAAAAGATTTCCTTACTAAAAAAGCCCAACAAAAGAAACAAAACAGAAGAAACAACGAAGTTTTTACCTACTTTTGCAGGCATGCCGCACTCGACAAAAGCTTGTGCGTACCCAAAAGAGGAATTACTCATTTAAAAAAAGAATAAGTTTAAAACAGAAACGTGTATGATAAAAACAGTGTGCAGTGCACTTCTATCAATCGTGCTCTTCATCTTGACCGTTAATCCTTCAAAGGCTCAAGCACAACCCTCTACACAGAGACCGCTAGTGTCTGGAGACGACTACGTCCTAAGCGACGATGGACTAACCCTAACGAGATGGTTTGCGGACGATCTTACCCATCTAAACATGAACCTAGACCCTACGCTATCCAAAGTAAAGAAGATTGGGGAGTTTTGCTTCTATATGAATACGAGCCTCTCGGAAGTGATTCTTTCCGATCAAGTTGTGGAGATAGAGCGTGGAGCCTTTAATGCTACTGGACTCAAAAAGATTTTCATTCCTAAGAGTACAAAAAAAATAGGAGTGGTAAACAAAAAGGAGTTTTTTAACCCCTTTGGAGAGTGTCTATCTTTGACAGACATTGAAGTAGCCCCAGAAAACCGCTACTTCAAAGTAACTGATGGCTACCTCACAAATAAAGCTGGAACTACTCTATTGGCTTATGCTATGGGCCGAAAGGATGCTACCTTAAGCCTTCCAGAAGGTGTGGAAACAATAGGAGGCCATGCTTTTGCAGGTTCGCTATTCATCAAGAAAATAACTTTGCCTAAATCCATGAAGGTAATAGGAAGAAATGCTTTTCTGGATGTAGCACTTCTTAAGGAGATCACCCTAAATGAGGGGTTAGAACGAATCGGATTTGGGGCTTTTGTACGAACAGCCATTGAGGAGATTGACTTGCCAGCATCATTTTCCTTTAGACGAGACGATTTAGCCTATGAATCTCCATTCTTACAATGCAAATCTTTGAAGAAGATCACCCTCTCTCCCAATCATAAAAGTCTTACAGTAGGCAAAGAGGGGGCAGTCTACTCTTCCGACTACACCGTATTATATGCCCTTCCAGCAGCCAATGGGTTAACTGAGTATACTGCTCCATCTACCCTACGCGATATTGCTCAAGCTGCTTTTTCAACTCATCAGACGTTGACAAAGGTTTATATTGCTCAGGCAATAGACTATATTCCCTTGCGATGCTTTGAGGGATCAAGCAAATTGCACACAGTAACGTTTGCAACGAGTTGTCCAATGATGGGCTTTCAGAGCTTTCAAGATTGTAAAGAGCTACAAGCTCTACACTGCCTAGGTCGCGGAATCGTAAAATTTCAAGATAAGGATGCCTTAGATGGAGTCGATCTAAGCAAGCTCACCCTATATGTAGCCCCCGAAGAGGAGACCAGCTACAACGACCATCCTGTACTAAAGGAGGTAAAAATAGAAGCGGAGACCCCTAAGTACCAATACCTCTCCTTGGACCGAGATGAGCAAAAAGCGCTTGATGGCATCAACTCAACGGATGTAATCTACAATCACTTTCCAGAAATTGCCTCTTGGTCGAGCAAAGAGAAAAAGATAAAAGGTGTAACAGCAGGGCAGACTTCAATACTATCTTCTACAGGGGATCCACTCTACTTGATAGAGGTTGCTCCTAAAGTAAACACTATTATAGAGCCTCTTTTGACACTTGAAGCAGCTGATGAGGAAGCTGTAAAATCTTACGAACAAGATGTAGCCAATCGCGTAGAAGTGAAGAGAGAGCCCCAGTTTGGAGGAGAGCTAGTAACCTATGCCAATCCTTCGGTACCAGGTGTTGAAGCAAAGTACCTTCTCTTTGACGGTCAAGTAGCCCCTTATATCTCTTTAGTATTTGAAACTGAAGCCAAATATAAGGAACTTAAGGGAGAGGAGTTCTTTCAAGAGCGCTACCTTCCAGCAAAAGGTACGGATACAGAGGGAGAAGAATTTGATGGATACACACGCTTGGGACGCTTCGGCTATGAATTGAAAAAACTTTCTATCGGTGAGGACACGAACGAGTCTGTCTTGAATATTGGCTACTTCAAGGTGAGTAGTTTTGAGTATAAACAACCAACTGCCATTCAAGAACTCCATCAACTCAATCAAAAACTCTCGGCTAAACAGGTAGGAGATCGAATTGAATTTGCACAAGCTGATAGCTATCAACTATCCCTGTACACTCTCAACGGCACTCTCCTCTCCAAGACCGTAGTATCTGGAGCTTATTATATGCTTCCCAAGATGAATCTAACAGGATTGCTAGTAGTGCGACGTGCATCTACTAGCGAAATTCTCGCTATGCCTGTTCGTCTATAGCGTTTAATACGTGAGATTTAGTTTGGCGGACAAAGACCGCTAGAGGCTGTGTGAAGTAAAGCCTCAGCACACCGAGTCGTGGCATATAGTGTATGTCACGACTCTTTTTTATCACACGGGAAGGAATACTCATCCCCGGCGTCCTCTTTAACCTCCGTCTACGTTTTCCAGTACTTGGATGAGACTGTTGACTTTTGCAACAGTCTCAGCATAGTCTCATTCAAGAAACGCTTTGCCTCATGGAGGAATCACTTATTCATGTATCCCTTCTAGCAGGGCTTTCACAGTTTCTAAGGTTACAGTATCTGTCGTAGAAATACGGCATAAAGGAAGGTTATACTTAGAAAGAATACTATCTTTCAAGTTATCACGAGCTTGTTGTACGGTACTATCCTTATGATAGTGCCAGCCATCTACTTCGATTATTCTCAATGGTCGCTTAGTGATACGATTATAGATTAGAAAGTCCACGTGAGAAAAAGCACTTTCTACAAATATCTGCTCATCAAGATTCAAGAGGGACAAATCTGAGATTAGTTTTGAAAGGGGATAGTGACAGACTACCGACAAATTGTACAAATGCAGATCCTTAAGAGCTTGCCCCAGGGTATTGTATAGGAGATTCTCGGATAGATATTCAGAGATTTGTGGATGCTCTGCTTGATAGGCAAGCCTCTCTGTGGTATACTGTTGGTAGAGCAAATCAAAGACTGATTGTAGCTTGCTCTCAGTAACTGCAAAGTTGTTGTACTGTATGTAATCTATCAGTTGAGCCAAATTTGTATTCTTGGGTAAATCATTTCCTGTGGTCACTATACAAAGATGAGTTTTCGCTCGCGAGATAGCCACATTGAATAGATTAGGGTCATCCGAGAACTCCGTGGGGGCATTATCCACCATACTCATAATAATGGTGTCGCACTCTCTGCCTTGATACTTGTGCACAGTGCTTGCAAGGTCTTTGCCTAATACCTGATTGATAGCTAGAGCCTGATCTCTATAGGGCGTAATGATTCCAACACTTGATTGGTCGGCATATTTTGGCAAAACCTCCTGCACGATGACGTCTATTTCGCGCTGATTGAAGTGGCCTCTTGCATGATTCCCTTTTACAGTTCGTACAACTTGCAGTACATCCTTTTCCCCACTATCCTTAGTCATTGGTATAAGTTCGCCATCATAAAATCGTTGATTACAAAACTCTATAATTTTAGGATGACAACGATAATGCTCTCGCAACAAGGTGGTAGGGGCATCCTTGAAGATCTCCGTGCAGGACTTTAAGAAGCTATGCTTAGTCGCATTATAGCAATCAGGCACATTGTAGCAACTCCTTATGGCATCAAGCGCAAGCCGCTCCTCCTGAGTCACTACATTGGGCAGTTGCTTGTCATCTCCAACAATTACAGCATTGATCGCACAAGAGAGTGCTAAAGCCCCCGTCTTAATATCTACTTGCGAGGCTTCGTCCATGATCACATAGTCAAACACATAGTCTTGACTAATGTTAGAGTTAGACTTGTAGGTGCTACTTAGTACAATGGGATATTCTTTCAAAAAAGTTCCAGTGCGATGCTTAATATCGTTGTAGGAAAACAATTGTCGGCCGACGCCTTTATAGCGTCTCGCTATTTCGTGTTTAAGGAATTGCAGGGAGGATTTTGTAAGCGTCTTGATGCTATCATCGAGATCAATCTTATCCAAGCGGTCTGAGACCTGAATAAGAGCTTGCTCTATCTCTGTCTTTCTACTGTGATAGTACCCTTTTCGCAAGCTCTCTTTCACTTGTGGCATACTCCCTTTGAAGAAAGAGAATGCTTGGGGACCAAGTATAAAAAACCACTTAAGACGAAACCAGAGGTTAGGCGTATGCGATTGTTCGTGCATAAACTCACAAAGAGCTAGTAGCTTAAGCAATTTCTTAGAAGGTTTTTTACAAAGCCACTCAATCCTAGGCAATTCTATCTGATTTTGAAAGTCGCTATACTGCTTTTCTGTGCTCAACGATTGAAGTTCAGCTTTGAGCTTAGCCACCATTACTTGGTCATCAAGCCCCTCGGAAACGGTTTGAAGAGACTCCTTAGCCAATTGTCTTATTGCAAAAGCATCTTTCAATAGCCACTCTTGCATATTGGGGTATCGGGAGGTCTGTTGCTCAATAAAGGACTCTTTATTGTCAGTATTTCCCAGCATAGCGACGATAAAGCCTAGTCCTTCCTTTTGGAGTTTTTCGGCCACATTAGCGACAGCTGAATTGTTGTTGGACACCACCAATACACTCTTTTTCTCTAAAAGAAGATTGGCGATGATATTGAGTATGGTCTGCGTCTTCCCAGTACCAGGAGGACCCTGTATGATACTCACTTGATGGGTTAAAGCCGACTCCACCGCTCTCTTTTGGCTGGCATTACAGCCAAAAGGATAATAGATTTGCTTTGGCGAAGAATAAGTGGACACCTTATCATTACTACCAAGGTATTGAGCAAGTGGCACATTATCGCGCTTTGTATCGATCAGGCTATATCCTTTATAAAGGATGTTATTTCCCTCCTCATCGCACAGACCAGTCTCCTCTGCAAGTTTTAGTAGATATTCCCAAGTAGAGCCACCAGACTCATTTAGAGGAGTACGCGTAATGTAGACATTTTTGCCATCAAGGTTTTCAGCATAGCCATTGTTGTAAGTGATACGATAAAAACAGTAATAACCTTGCCCGAAACGAAGTAATTCTGACACATCGGAAATACGCCAATTGTTAATATAAACTCCTTTGTTTTGAATGTCTATTGCTTCAGGTTGTGTAAAGTAAAGTAAGCGTGCTTGGTTGTATTGGAAAACACGTGGGGAAGTTATAAAGCGGACCGTCCAATGCCCATTTTCATTCTTCTTTATGGATGCGACTTGATCGGTAATAAACTTGTGCTTACTATCCTCTTTTTCTAAGTCAACAATCATACACTGCTTTTCATTCATACACTCCTCGTTATTTCGGAATTATTTGGGGATGTATTGCAAGCTAGGAAATTGTCTTCACAAATTGAGTAGACCTTAACCTCACTTCTATACCCTTCCTCTCATTTTTACCTATGCTTTTGATTCTTCTTAATTGGACTTTGAACTGCTTTAGGTCAAAGGTACTTAATTCCTATCAGTTAACCTATTCCTTGCTCCTGTCTTTTCGCTTGAATAAGCTTAATTTAGGAATAGCTATAACCTCTTGTGGAAACATCCTTTGAAAACGATGGGAAACGACCCTTTCAAAATCTTTTCTAACTGAACTTATGGGGAATAGTGCAAAGTAAGCCATTGCCACAAAACCATAATTGCTCATGATACAATAGCGAACCTTACCCCTAAAATGGAGAGACAAGACCGAAGTGAAACAAAGGTAAATTCTAGCAGAGACCCGTCAGCAAAATAAGACTTTGTACAAAGAGTTTCACAAAGCCCTTAATATCGTCAAACTGTTCGTAATACAAAAAGAGACCCTATCTCCAACTGATTAGTTGGGATAGGGTCTCTCGATATATGCTTCAAGAGCATAAGTCTTTCTACAACTTAATGTGGCAAAAGTGTACTTTGATATGGGATTTTTATCTTCCTCACAAAGCTCTCCCCCTCGCATCTCGAGAAGTATTCAGGCAAAATGATACCAAAGTTGCCCCCGAAAGACTTTTAGATGTGCATGGCAAGCAAGTGGATCTTGCCATGACAAAGGTTGGTTTATAATCGTCTATAAAAGTAGCTTTAGCTTTGCTTACGGTAAGCGACGATATCTTCAATCGTAAGGACAGGCATATTGTGTGCCGCTCCAAACTTCTCAATCTCTGGCATACGTGCCATCGTGCCATCCTCATTGGTTAGCTCACAGAGGATGGCCGTATCTCCTAGACCCGCAATAGAAACTATATCTATACTCCCCTCTGTATGACCTCGACGCTCAAGTACTCCACCCTCTTTAGCCTGCAGGGGGAAGACATGACCAGGATGCACAAGGTCTTCAGGCTTTGCACCACTTCGTGCTGCCGTTGTGATCGTAACGTAGCGATCTCTTGCAGAGACACCTGTAGTAACCCCCTCCTTTGCCTCTATTGATATGGTAAAGGCCGTATTATTCACACAAGTATTGTGCTGTACCATCTGAGGTAGATGGAGTTCTTGGCACTTCTTTGGCTTAAGGCAGAGGCAGATGATACCACTACATTCACGTATCATCAATGCGATGTTTTCTGGGGTTAGTTTCGCTGTGGAGAAGATGATGTCGCCCTCGTTCTCACGATCTTCATCATCTACAAGCAGGATGCCACGCCCCTCTCTGAGGGCTTGAACTGCGGCTTGGATACGAGCCTCTACGGCTTCAAAATTAGTTTTAGTTTGTCCCATTTCCTTCTTACTTTGAGAGTATATAAAAAAAGTACGAGGATCTGTGGTAAACAAAAGTAGATGTGCCAACGCTCTGAGTACAAACCCATACATAGGTAGCGACACCTTGATTCGAATACCATCCGGACTATCACCGTCGGTTATGGAATTTCGCCATATCAGTCCCTAGGGGAGTTGTGGACTATACCACCGGTAAGGAATTGCACCTCTCCTCTTGAATCATTCGCAAAGGTAAATAATTAAAAGAGGACGACAAAATCCCCCACACAAGGAGCCTCCAAAAATTGTCATTCATTCTACCAGGTCTTTCTTGCCTCCAGAGGAGGAATAAATCACTCCGAAATAGTGATTAGAAATTGGACTTTCTGTTTTTGAGGGAGCCTCTTCACCTGAGTTTTCTACAGCAATTTATCCACAGCTACCTCCCTACCCTTTCGCTTGCACCTAGACAATCCTCAAGAGGATGAATCAACAAGAACAGGAACGATTACAGTTTTCGCAAGCTCTACTGAAGGCTCGTGCTAATCAAGATAAAAAGGCGGACGAAGGTAATGGCTTAGAAAGGCATACTCTCGTTGATAGCGTTCTATACGTTCATAGTCGCGAGGTGAAGGAGATTGTATTCGTGAAATCTCCATATTGTGCTTTAAATCGTGCAATTTGACTGCCGTAGCTAATGGACTAGCAACAATACTTTTTATATAATCCTCTCTACTGGAGGCAGCATGATGATCTAACAATCGTAATGCTCTCTCAATATCCGCTTTGTCCCAGGAAGAAAGCGATGCACCTGCAGTCTCCTCCAAAAGAGTAAGTACAAAATCTAGTGTATAAGGAGTATCCTCTGTAGAGTCGTGCAAATAACCTACTACTCGCTCACGCCAATCTCGCCCAAGAGCTGCGACAGCAGAGAGATATCCTTGGTAATAAGACACACCAGCCTTATCCGTTTGCCCTTGATGTAACCTCTCGGCGACTTGTGAAGCACTATTTACCCAAATCTGAGCTGCGGGAGTAGCAGTGTAAGGTCTAGGAGATAGTGGTGGTAAAGGAAGATGATAATCTTTACTTCCTGTTGTAGCTATATATCCTTTATGGACACTCGACACTTCATACTCCGAATATGGACTTAGAAATACATCTCTTTGAGCAAGCTCCACAACTTGCTCAAACCAATGTACATATTCATGATCTTCTGCCTTGGCTCTCAGCAGATCTGGATGGTCTGCAAACTCGTACAAAAACTCATCTGCAAGAATCTCTGATGGTACTCCGCAACAATTAATTCCAACGGAGGTATACCAGATAGCTCTACCCCACAATTCATATCCATTTTCAGCCACTGCATCTTGATGAGCAAGATAGACTCTGTAAGCCATTCCATTGGGGGAAACATAACCAAAGAAGCGTAAGCGCTCGTAGCCACGCTTGTGTAGTTCTTCCAACAACAACACGACCTCTCTAGCACCTAACCTGTTATTTGTAAATCGATTCATAGTTTTCTATATGTATTTATTCACTCCTCAAATGTACCTATTTCTATAGTACTATCCAAATAAAAAGAGGTGTAGAAAAGAGAGGAATAACCTAAGATAGCCTGTAACAATAAAGAAGTTTTTTAGAGATCTCGTAATTACTGAGCAATTGATCTACTGCTTCACTCTTGTTACAGATAGACAGAGATAGACTCTACATCCTCTCAGAGATATACTAGAACAGGGCGTTTTGACTTACCTATAGCAACAAAAAGAACCTCTGCAGAACTTTATTTTCCACAGAGGTTACGTTCATCAAAAGAGCGGCAAACGAGGCTCGAACTCGCGACCCTCAGCTTGGGAAGCTGATGCTCTACCAACTGAGCTATTGCCGCATAATATAAAGAGTACCTACTTACAACACCTTTAGTATAAGGTCGGGATGAGAAGACTCGAACTTCCGACCTCCACGTCCCGAACGTGGCGCGCTACCAACTGTGCTACATCCCGGTAAGCCCTGCAAAGGTAAATAAAAATATTTAGATAACTCCAATTCTCTTTTCGTGATTTTCAGTATGACTTACTTCCTTTTTATCTCTATTGGAATAAGTCTTGCATACGCTCTACTATTCCTTGTATACTATTTCACGACATTATCGCTATTAGGGAGTTTGTAAGAAAAGAGGTACTTTTGCGATATGCATGCAGGGTATTATATCGTGCGACAAGTACCCCTCCGGTATTGCTTTCTTGGTATTTTTGCGCTTCTTGCCTTCCTAGGCTTTAGACTTTCCGCCCAAGAGAATACCGACAAGAGGGAACAGTTAGGGGTAATACGTATCCACGGCTTTATTAAAGATCGTGGTGGTGAGCCTATTTCTTTGGCCTCCATCCGAGTAGTGGGAAAAGCTATTGGAGCAGTAAGCGACCTTAAAGGGGCCTACTCATTCACACTTTACCCCCATTCGGATAGCCTTACAATAGAGACAAGCTGCATTGGATACAAAAGTGTATCCAAAAACCTTCCTAATGGGGTAAAGCAAGACACTCGAATAGACTTTACGCTTCCCGACGCCAATCTTATGCTCGGTGCTGTGACTGTAACTGCCTCGTCTTCAAAACAGAAAAGCAACATGGAGACCGTAAAGGCTGAGCATATCAAGGCTGTAGTAGGCCCCTCTGCAGGAATAGAAACATTAGTGAGTACTTATGCTGGAGTAACTCAGCAAAACGAACTAAGTTCGCAATACTCTGTGAGGGGAGGAAGCTATGATGAAAACATGGTTTACGTCAATGGGATGGAGGTCTTTCGTCCTCTTCTTGTACGCTCTGCACAGCAAGAAGGTCTCAGTTTTGTACAGCCAGAAATGATAAGAAGTGTAAACTTCTCAGCTGGTGGCTATACAGCAGAATACGGCGACAAAATGAGTTCGGTACTAGATATTCGGTATCGTACTCCTGCACGTTTTGAAGCCAATATCGGTATGGGCTTACAAAATGACCATCTTTATATCGGAGCTCGTAAGGGAAAGTTTTCAATCATTGCTGGAGCCCGCTTCAAAGATGGTAGGAGTATGCTAAAGAGTATGGATACAAAAGGAGAATACCGACCGATCTATCTTGATGGACAAACCTATGCACAATACGAATGGTCTCCCCAGTGGAAAATATCTTTCCTTGGCAACGTCTCTTTTACGCACTACAGTTTTATTCCCCAAACTCGCGAAACTCGTTTTGGCACAATCAATCGTGTAAAAAATCTCAAAGTATACTTTGATGGGCAAGAGCAAGATCGCTTCTTGTCGTTTTATGGCAACATGCAGCTTACCTATCGCCAGCAACAAGACCTCACTCATATTCTTTCTTTTGTCGGCTACAATAGTCGAGAACAGGAGACTTACGACATCGAAGGGAGCTACTTTCTTGCCGATCTAGAGGGCGGAGAATCCTCTCAAGATCCAGTAGGAGCGTCTCTCTCAGCTCTCGCCACTGGTAGCAATCTAGAGCATGCTCGCAATAACCTTAACTATAGCATAGCTACTACCAACTATACCCTTCTTTGGACGCTCAATGACACACATACATTAAAAGCAGGACTAGACCTTAGAGGTGAATGGGTGAACGATCGTATATCGGAATGGTCAAAACTAGACTCGGCAGGGTACAATATACCGCACAATACCGACAAGATAAATGTACTCTACAACCTTTATAGCGATAATCAACTTGCTACAGCGAGAGCCTCTGCCTACATTCAAGACAAAATCTCATTGGAGTCTTCAATGGGTATTTGGCAACTCTACCCTGGCCTACGTACCTCCTTTTATGCATTTACCAAAGAGCTGATATTTTCACCACGTTTTGTATTTGCCTTTTCCCCCTCCAACCTATCCAAGCTTACCCTACGAGGGGCTACAGGACTTTATTATCAAGCTCCATTTTACAAAGAACTTAGGAAAGTGCATCAAGACGAATCTGGAAATAACTATATCCTGCTCAACAAAAAAATTCGCTCCCAAGGCTCACTCCACTTTCTTTTAGCTAGCGACTACAGTTTTTCTATGGCAGGAAGGAAATTTCGCTTTACTACAGAGGCCTATTTCAAGTATCTTTTTCACCTCAACCCCTACCGTATAGAAAACGTAAAAGTACGCTATCTTGGGGATAATGTCGGACGAGGCTATGCAATGGGACTTGACTTTAAACTCTATGGTGAGTTTGTACCCGACGTGGACAGCTGGATCACCTTCTCGCTACTCAAAAGTAAACAAGTGCTCCCTGGGATTGGCACAATGCCTTTTCCCAATGCCCCGCTCTACAATTTTTCTCTCTTCTTTCAAGACTATTTCCCAGGCTTTAAACCGATACGTCTCAGCCTAAGAGCAGCTCTATCAGGAGGTCTTCCTCAATTTAAACCTTCGGCCTCCTTCGAAGCCCCTATGTTTAAAGGGAAAGCATACTCTCGTGTAGACCTAGGAGTCACTTATCGCCTGTTTGAAAAATCCCGACATCATAAGCAACATTGGCTATCGTGGCTCAACTATCTTGACCTCTCGGTAGAACTTTTCAACCTCTTTGACAATGCCAATGTTAGTGGCTACTATTGGATTACAGATGCTCACCAAAATCAATTTGCGGTGCCCAACTACTTGACGCGTCGTCAGCTCAATATACACTTGGTTTTGGACTTTTAGCTTGGTCGCTCCTTTCTTTATGCAGCAGGTTTTCTTTTGGACAGGGCAAGCGTTGCACGACACAGCGACTATCGCTGCCATTATCTTTTCTCTTCTTGTACTCGCTCCTCTATTTTTTTGGAGACATTTTTACACAGGAGGAATGAAAGCAGTGGCATTGGGTACCGAGCACCTTCACAAGAAAACTTGTAAAAAGAGAATGAGTACAATGGGAATAACTCTCTTTTCTGCTATTCTTGGAGCAGGACAACTGGCTTTTGCGGTAACGACCATGCTTACAGAAAGGGATGTTTTTCTTTATACGACTCTCCCAGACATAGCACTCTACGCTCTTTTTTTCTTAGGGGGTATACTCTTTCTTCTCATCTTTGATCTACTCCACTTTCGGATTTTGGGCTATGTGTTTATTTCGCAGGAAGCGCGTAAACGATGGTTTATCTGCTATCAGGTATCTCTTTGGCAGCTACCTCTACTATTTTGTATAGGGAACTTCTTGCTCTTAGGTGCGACCTCCTTTCTCTTTGGCACTTACTTTTTTATTGCCGTATTAGTACTATGGCGACTTTACTTAGCTGTCTGTGCTTTTCGTACACTCGAGACTACCTTTTCCCACATCTTGCTCTTTTTTTTGTACCTTTGCACCTGCGAAGTGGTACCTATTGTCGTAGCCGTAGAAGTACTACTTTTGCTAAAATGAGCTAGAGTGACAGTACGGAAACCCAATTATGTCCACACAACGCAAGAAAATCCTTATTTCTCAGCCAGAGCCTTCCACAGGGAGATCTCCCTATTTCGATATTGCTAAACGCTTCAACTTGGATATAGAGTTTTGTCAACTTATTCAGACAGTAAGCATTGACCCTACCGAGTTTCGGAAACAGAAAATAGACTTCAGCAATTTTACAGCAATTGTCTTCACTTCAAAGACAATCATTGATTGTTTCTTTGAGTTACTAAAGTCTCTACGAGTTACTCTCCCCGATACGATGAAGTATTTCTCCACCTCAGAGGCGGTCTCTTTATACCTCCAAAAATATATTGTATACCGAAAGAGAAAAGCCTTCTTTGGAGCCAATGGACATACCGCAGAGCTCGCCGAAATAATGTCTAGACCTTCCCATGCCAAGGAAAAGTACTTTATCCCTGTAAGCGAAGACCATGCTGACAAGCTACCTCAATTGTTAAAAGAAACCAAGCTTAACTATAAAGAGGGCGTTGTGTACCGCACAATGACTCGTGAAATAGAGGGGGGGCTCAATGCTCCATATGATGTGATTCTCTTTTTTAGTCCCTACGGTATCAAAGCACTCCTAGAGCTAATCCCAGACTTCAAACAAGGTGACACAATCATTGGTGCTTTTGGCGAGCTCACAGCAACAGCCGTAAAAAAAGAAAATCTTCGCATAGACTTCAGCTTCACCAAGGCAACCGAAGAGTACCGTTCTATGGCTGGTGCTTTAGAGTACTATCTTGAGCATCATGCCAAAAAATTTAAGGAATAAAGAGGTTTTTAAGAAGAGCGAAAGGCTATATCTTCGTAGCCAAGTACAGCAACTCTTTGAGAAAGGGAAAAGCTTCAAAGTTTTTCCTTTTCGTGTAGTTTTTCTCATTCATTCCGACAATAAAAACGGCAAGGATGCTCCTCTTTCGCCTAGCATAGAATTGCTAATAAGTGTATCCAAACACCGCTTTAAAAAAGCAGTGGAT
This sequence comes from Bacteroidales bacterium KA00251, assembly GCA_001552775.1. Taxonomy (GTDB): domain Bacteria; phylum Bacteroidota; class Bacteroidia; order Bacteroidales; family Porphyromonadaceae; genus Porphyromonas. Next base: position 99,844 of record KQ959277.1, on the reverse strand, counting down.
AGGAATCGAATAAAACGTCTCATTCGAGAAAGCTACAGACGGCATGAAGGGAGACACCTACTCTACAAAGAGATCAATACGTCCTCCCTTCATCTCAGTTTTGCCCTCATTGTGCTTACCCAGTCCTTGCCAACTTTTTCTGAAGTGGATCTAGCAATGGACAAAATACTTCGCCACTTGCTAAAAGCGGTAGAGAAGTATACCTCAAAGGAGGGGAAGGCTATATGAATACCCCTTGCAAGGACCTTGTAATTCCGGCAATACGCACGTGTAGAAAGGCGCTTGTGTGGCTACTCTCTCAGCCTATTCACTTTTATCAATATGCCATTTCGCCCTTTTTTCCACCCTCCTGTCGTTTTCAACCTACCTGCTCAACCTATGCCCTCATTGCTTTAAGGAAGCATGGTCCTTTTAAGGGAACATACTTGGCAATTCGAAGAATTCTTCGATGCCATCCTTTTGGAAAAAGTGGCTATGACCCTGTACCCTAAAAAACTATTCAGCGTATGGATAAGATGGTCGACATCGTTATTGTCAACTACCGCGTACCTCTCTTTGTTGCGCAAGTTCTTCTTTCGTTGCAAGCGATTCCTGAGGATACACCTCGAACTATATGGGTGGTAGACAATCACTCTGAGGATAATAGCACGGCATACCTCAAAAAGCTTTTTCCAGAAGTCAATTTTATTGAAAACTCACGCAACGGAGGCTTTGCCGAGGCTAACAATATAGCAATAAGAGCCTCGTCTGCTCCCTACATACTTCTACTTAACCCTGATACTCTCGTAGGAGAAAGTACTCTTAGCAATTGTATAGAAGTAATGGAGAAAAACTCTACTTGTGGAGCCGTTGGTGCCAAGTTGATTGATGCTCGAGGCAATTTCCTTCCAGAATGCCGACGCTATTCGGTCTCTCTATGGAGCACATTTTGTAAACTGAGTGGACTCTCTAAACGATTTCCCAAAAGTCGTCTCTTCAATCGCTATTATATGGGCTACCGCGATGAGAGCTTACCTAGCGAAGTGGGACTGCTATGTGGCGCCTTTATGCTAATGCGCCGAGAAGCTTTAGAAAAAGTTGGCTTGCTGGATGAGCGTTACTTCATGTATGGCGAAGATATTGACCTATGCTATGCCATGAAGAAAGCGGGATACTCCATCCGTTATCAGCCAACTCCTGTACTCCACTACAAAGGAGAAAGCGAAAGTGCGGCTTTCAATCCTCAGCGATACAACGAAGCCTTTTACGGAGCCATGGGGCTTTTCTATGAAAAGTACCACCCCAAGAATACTTTTACAAAGCATATCATCAAACGACTACTCCAACAAAAAATTAAACGAGCTACTACTCTTTCTCCACAAAGAGGGAAAGAGATTCCCTCTCTTTCTCATACTGAGGGAAAGGCCTATAGACTTGATCTCAATAAAGAGATACCGAACTTGTCGTCCATTCCCAGAGGAAGTTTCCTCATTGTAGAGCCTACGGCTGGCATATACGACAAGTTACTCGTACTGCTGGAGTCTTGCAGAGGTAAAGGCCTTACACTCATTACATACTACCCCAAGCTTTCTACCAAAGGACTTCAGCCTACATTTCCTCTTATTCAAGGAGTCGCTCTGGGACCTGGTGGGCTATGTAGTGACCTATTCCACTAGCGAGTTTCTCTCAGATGGTTGTTTCGCTTTTTAACAAGCAACCATAAAACATGAATATTTAGGACAGCGTGCAAAAAGAACTTTTTTTTGAAGAGAGTGTCGTTTTTTTCTGTCAATCCACAAGAATAGTACTATCTTTGCAGGAAAAGAAGAAGAAATGTCTACCACAAATCCATCCTATCCGCATCTCCCTAAAAACAAGGCTAAGAAGCCACGAAACCCCTTCCAAGAAGGAATACGTGGAGGACGAAAACACATTTTTCTAGACATGCTGCTCCTGGTATTGGGTGCTTTCTGTCAAGCTACTGCATACTCAATATTTATTGCTCCTGCAGGTATTGTACCAGGTGGTATCTATGGGATTAGCATCACGATCAATCACCTCACCAAAGGGCTTTTTAGCTTTTTTCCCGAAGGGTTTCCAATTGGTATATTTTCTCTTTTCTTCAATATTCCACTCTTTTTGCTAGCAAGTCGCAAACTTGGACTTCATTCTGGAGGGAAAACGATAGCAACATTCCTACTTATTGCCTTCTTTACGGATCTTTTCACGCAGTACATCACGCATGGGAATCCTATTGTAGAGGGAGATCCTCTTCTTTGTGCTGTATATGGAGGGGCTATTTTAGGACTAGGAGTATACCTAACATTTAAGGTTGGTAGCACAAGTGCGGGGACTGACGTGTTGGCACGTGTACTTGCAAAAGGAAGCAATATCCGTGTTAGCAATCTTATTATTGCAATTGATTCGCTAGTAGTGCTATTTGGATTACTTGCCTTCAAGGATTTCAAGGTGCCTTTATACTCATTAGTCACTATATTTGTATATGGACGATTTATTGAACTATTAAGCCCTGAAAATCCCAATAAAGCCGTATTTATTGTAAGTGAAAACCCTGAAGAGCTTAAAGCAATTATCAACAATGAATTGGGACTAAGAGCTACTATACTTTACGGAAAAGGGATGTACAAGGGAACCGATCGCAATTTAATTTTTATGATTGTGGAGAAAAAGCACCTTTCTAAACTCAAAAAGAAGGTACTTGAAAAGGATCCACAGGCATTCGTTGCCACAACAAATGCTACCAACGATACCATTCCTCCATTGATATAGTTTTTTTCTAGATTATGGCAAAAAGAATTCTTCTTTTACTTGCATCCATACTCCTATTCTCTCCTCTTCTAGCACAAGAGAAGGAGCTACAAGGCTACTACCAACCCCATATTTCTCATTATGTTCTAATAGAAACCTCTAAAGGAAGCTTTGTCATTGGGCTATACGATGAGACTCCTCTGCACAGAGACAACTTTTTGCAACTTATACGCACAAAAGCCTATGAAGGTGTACTTTTTCATCGTACGATCCAACGATTTATGGTACAAACAGGCAACCTCCTCACCAAAGGAGCAACCCCGCAAACCGATGTAAGTCGCGATACCATCCAAGTACGAATCCCTGCTGAAATACTACAACATAAACTCTTTCACAAGCGAGGGGCTGTAGCAGCAGCACGGATTGGTAACGAGCTAAATCCTATGAAGGAGTCGTCACAAACACAGTTTTATATCACCACAGGTACTTTCTTTACAGATTGGGACCTAGACGACATAGAAAAGAACACAGAACGAGTCTTTACTCCATACGAAAGAGCAATCTATAAAATACAAGGAGGAGAGCCAAGCCTTGATGGTGAATATACTGTTTTTGGTGAAGTGGTCAAAGGAATGGAAACTATTGAAAAAATAGAAGAAGCTAAAACCGATGAGACCAATCGACCCAAAAGAGATATTATTATCAAAAAAGTAACCTTGATTGGCAAACCTAAATGAGCATGGAGACTCCGATTCCTGAGGATTTTTGGGAAGTTTTTAGGACACAATTTCCCCAAGAGGACTTTATAGCCTTCCGTCATGCACTAGAAAAAGAGTCTAATATAGGGGCCATCCGTCCCAATCTTCACAAAAGGCTCACTCCTGATAAGCTTGAAGCGCTGACTACACCTTTAGGTAAAGGATCCCCAGTTCCTTGGTATCCCCAGGCTTTACTCATTGACCAACGTCCACTCTTTGCTACACGATACGAATGGCAAGCAGGATACTGCTATATACAAGAACCATCCTCCATGGCAATAGCACAAATTGCCCCATCTCTTCCCAGTCGTCCACTAAAGGTGCTTGATCTCTGTGCAGCTCCTGGTGGTAAGTCCACTTTACTCATTGATTTGCTTCCCTCAAAGAGCACAATTATCTCCAATGAACCTATAGCCAAGAGGGCATCTATTCTTGAGGAAAACCTTCTACGGTGGGGCTATCCCAATACAATCGTTACGCGAGCTTATCCAGACCAGTTTTTGGCCACTGATATACAATTTGACCTTATTCTTGTCGACGCTCCATGTAGCGGTGAAGGCATGTTTCGAAAAAGTGAAGCAGCTAGACAAGATTGGAGTTTGGAGGCAATAGAAGCATGTGTCGCTAGACAAAGAGAGATTCTAGATATAGCATGGCAACTGCTAGCCCCTCAGGGAGTGCTCCTATACTCTACATGTACTTTTAACCATCAAGAAAATGAGGAAAATGTGCAGTATATGCTTCAAAAAGACAGCTGCCATCTCATTGCTCTTTCTCCTCAACAAGAATGGGGATTCCTCAATGGCAAAGAAGGACTCGGTTGGCGCGCCCTTCCTCATCGCACAAAGGGAGAAGGCTTTTATTGGGCTCCTATGCAAAAAGATGGAGAAAAAAAACTCCAAGAAAAGAAAAAACGAAAGAAAAGAAACAGTCTAGTAAGGGAGATACAAGTAGAAATTCCCCAAAGCATACTCTCTTCTTGGCTTTCTTCAGAGAGTCTACAAGAAGAATACCACGGTATAATGCATAGTCAAAATGAACTCTTTGCACTATCGCAAACTGTATATGAGATATATGAGGCCCTTCTTGATGCTAAAATACAGATTAGGCATGCAGGAATCCCACTTGCTCAGCAGAAAGGTAAGCATTTAACCCCTCACCCCCTACTTCCATTTTCCACACAATTTGAGGAAAAGAGCTTCCCCACAGTACCACTCAATGACAAAGAGACTCTACAATACTTCTCAGGAGAAGCCCTACAAAAACTATCTGAGGTTTCGTCTATACCGAACGGTGTTGTTTGTGTGACTAGAGAAGGTTATCCGATAGGCTTCGCCAATGCGGTATCTGGAAGACTCAACAATCTTTTCCCAAAAAACTTTCGTCTACGACAAAGAAATTTTTCTTAAGCTAAAATGTCTTTATAATAGATCCCTCCCCAACTATTAAAAGGTTGCTATATCAATAAGAGCCGAAGTAAGTTTGGTAAGTTCTTTGGACGTAATAATATAGGGTGGCATAATATAGCATAGCTTTCCAAAAGGTCTTATCCATACCCCAAGTTCTATACAACGCTTTTGTAGCTTTGCCATATTCACAGGCTCTTTGGTCTCAATCACGCCTATTGCTCCAAGTACACGCACCTCTGCCACTTTAGAAGAGTTTCGTGCAAGTGCAAGCTCTCTTTTCATTTGTTGCTCAATAGCATAAATACGTTCTTGCCAGTCACTTTCTAAAAGGAGCGAAAGACTTTCTAAAGCTACACTACAAGCTAAGGGGTTACCCATAAAAGTGGGACCATGCATAAAGCACTTCGCTTCCCCCGAGCATATTATATCCGCAATAGCTTTGTGTGTAACTGTAGCAGAGAGTGTCATATAGCCACCCGTAAGCGACTTTCCTATGCAGAGGATATCGGGCACTACACCTGCCCACTCTAGCGCAAAAAATTTACCCGTTCGACCAAATCCAGTTGCAATCTCATCAAATATAACCAACACGCCTGCCTCATGGGCAAGACGAATAGCTTCTACAAGATATCTAGGATGATAAAAGTACATACCCCCAGCTCCTTGCACAATGGGCTCTAGGATCAGTGCTGCAAGATCTTGAGCATGCTGAGCAAGAAGGTCTTTGAGGGGATCCATTACCTCAGGACGCCACTCCTCGCCAAAGCGACACGAAGGCTGTGGCAGAAAATACTGTACTGGTAGAGTTCCAGAAAAGATACCATGCATGCCTGTTACGGGGTCGCATACGCTCATTGCATGCCATGTGTCTCCATGATAACCAGACCTTATTGTAACAAAATGCTTTTTTCTACTTGAACCATTACTCTGAGCGTATTGCATTGCCATCTTCATGGCCACCTCTACTGCTACCGATCCACTATCGGCATAAAAGAGCTGATCCAGTCCAGAGGGGAGTATAGAGATAAGTCTGGAAGCTAGCTCTACGGCAGGGCGATGTGTTAGTCCTCCAAACATCACATGGCTCATCTTGTGGAGCTGTTTCTCAATGGCTGCATTAAGCCGAGGGTGATTGTATCCATGAATACAAGCCCACCAGGAGCTCATCCCATCTGTGAGAGCAGTACCATCCTCTAGATAAATCGTACACCCCTTTGCATGGGAGACTAAATAGGTAGGAAGCGGATCAATAGTTGACGTGTATGGGTGCCAAAGATGCTCTCGATCAAATTGTAAGATCTCTTTTTGATTCATTCGTTAGGTTAAGTTTAGTGCTTTCAAAAAAGAGGAATGGTTATATAAATTACCTTACTGCTCAGCTGGGACTGGTCCAGAATAGCTTGGGAAGGGGAAGGAAGCTAAACTATTCATTAATTACCTCCCAATCTGTATTGAGAGCCGTAGAATAGCCCATTTCGCGAATAAGCTCCATATCCTCCTTGGCCCGTGCTCCTATAGTAGTGAGCATATCGCCAGTGATGGCAGAGTTTACTCCTATATACATAGCTTTGCGTACTGTTGGAATGGGCACTTGTATTCTTCCACCACTAAAACGTAAAAAGGCATACGGATGAATAAAACGAAAGAGTGCAATCGTGGTAAGATACTCCTCTTCTGTAAGTGGAGCCATTTTTTCTAGTGGTGTTCCAGCAATAGGGTGAAGTATATTTATAGGAATAGAAAAAATCTGAAGTTCACGCAAGAGAAAAGCAAAGTCAATACGCTCTTCCATACTCTCTCCCATCCCAATAATTCCTCCAGAACAAACTCTCATACCCACCTTTCTTGCAGCTCGTATAGTTTCGATCTTCTCTTGTTGTGTGTGTGTAGATACTAGTTTTTTGAAGTGTCGCGGGGAGGACTCCATATTACAATGATAAGTAGTCACACCTGCCTCATAGAGAATACGAAGTTTTTCTTCATCAAGAAGTCCTAAAGAAACACAACATTGCACATCACTTTTCGCTCTGATTGCTCGTATGATTGAAGCCATCTTTTCGATTTCGTGCAGAGATTGCGTACGCCCTACTGCCACAAGAGAAAAACGATTTACACCTTGTGCTCTATTGTAGCAAGCTTGTGCTACACACTCCTCTGGAGTGAGGAGACTATGTGCTACACATCCTGTATGAAAGTGGATACTTTGAGCACACCACTTACAATCTTCGGGGCAGTTTCCACTCTTTACATTAATGATTGAGCATGTATCAAACTTTTTTCCGCACAATTGTGCTGTGATACGATGTGCGGCTTCATACAAGAGGGATTTATCACAAAGAGAAGAAAGGTAAAGCGCTTCCTCTTTGGTAAGGTCTCCACCATTGTAGATTTTGTTTTCAAGAGAGGACACCGCTTCACATTCTTTTCTGGGTGCATGCTTCCCCTCACTGATACTATGCATCAAGTTTTCTGTTGCTTTTGACATTGGTCTCAGTGCAATCAAATTCGATTGACAGTAGAGATAGAAGGATTTTTACGAAGAGCCTCACATACTCTACGCACAGTTGCTACATCACGTACTTTCAGTTGGATGGTACCGCCAAAGACACCATCATGTGCATGCAGTTGCACATCCGTAATAGGGATAAGAAAGTCTTCGGTAATATTTTGAATAACTATGTTGAGTATACCTGTAGAGTCTATTCCTTGAATTTCTATCTTCGCATCAAAAGTAGATTGTGGATGATCACTCCATATTGTTTCTACAATCCTATCTCCAAAGCTACTCTTTAAACGGATTGCTTCTGGACAAGAACGCTTATGGATTTCAACTTTTCCTTGATCATCAATAAATCCAATTGTTTCGTCTCCGTAGATAGGACGACAGCAAGGAGCTATGATATAGTTTGTCTTAAAGTCATGCTCCTTGAGCAAGTACGGAACACGGGTATTGATCTTAGAAGCATCGCCACCTTGGGATGCATCCTGATCAAAACTTTTACCTCTTCCAGTTCGAAAGAGACGAGAAAAGAAGTTATTGCCATCTCCCTCGTGTACCAATTTTTTGAAACTATTGGGGAGAGTAATTGAGCCCCCTCCTACAGCATAGAAAAAGTCTTCTCGTTTGTGAAAGTTATAGTAATTAGCTACTCGATCAAGTTCATTGGGGGTAACTCTCTTTCCATCTTTTTCAAAGAGTTTAACCACCATTGACTCGCCTTTCGCTATCTGCTCTCTACGCTGCTTTCTAAGAAAGGCATCTACAAGAGAGCGCGCTTTTGCAGTGGTCACAAAACCTCTCCACTCTGGTGAAGGCACCTGCTTAGCAGATGTAATAATAGAGATTTGATCACCGTTTTGTAAAGGGACGCTAAAGGGAACTAATTTGTGGTTCACTTTTGCTCCAATACAATGCATTCCCACCTCTTCATGGATAGCATAGGCAAAGTCTAGAGCAGTAGCTCCTTGTGGTAGCACGATAGTATCACCTTTTGGGGTAAAGACTCTTATCTCTTCACTAAAGAGATTAAGCTTGATAGTGTCGAGAAAGTCTAGCGAGTCAGGTGTAGGATTTTCTAAAACTTCTCGGATTGTTTCTATCCACTTTTCAAGTTCTGAATCCTCTTCTACATTTTGGCTTTTGTATTTCCAATGTGCGGCAAAGCCCCTCTCGGCTATGTCGTCCATCTTGTCGCTTCTGATTTGGACTTCGACCCAATTACCATCAGGCCCCATCACTGTAAGGTGAAGTGCTCGATACCCATTGCTCTTAGGGTTGCTCACCCAGTCTCTGATGCGATCCGTCTTTACCAGGTATATATCCGTAATGATGGAGTAAATCTGCCAACAGCGATTTTTATCTGTGATGTCGGGATCACTTTCAAAAACGATACGTATAGCAAAGAGATCGTAGACCTCCTCAAAGGGGATCTTTTTCTCCTGCATCTTACGCCATATTGAGTAGCTCGACTTAACACGAGCCTTCATATCGTAATGAAGATTGATCTTTTCAAAAGCTTTATAAAGAGGTTCACAAAAACGCTCAAAGACGTGCTGTCGTTGTTGCTCTGTACTAGCTATCTTATCAATGATATACTGGTGCTCTTCGGGGTGCTCTATCTTGAAACTTAGCTCCTCCAATTCAGATTTAATCGCAAAAAGTCCCAAGCGATGAGCTATAGGTGCGTAGATAAACAGCGTTTCTCCTGCTATCTTAAGTTGCTTGTTGCGCGGCATGGCTCCAAGCGTACGCATATTATGCAGACGATCCGCAATCTTGATTAAGATTACACGGATATCATCATTCATTGTGAGGATAAGCTTACGAAAGTTTTCTGCTTGTGCAGACTCCACTTTATCGGGGAGCATTTCACGCGAGATCTTTGTTAACCCCTCTACAATGCTTGCTATTTTATCGCCAAAGAGTGCTCTTATATCTTCCGTAGAATACTCGGTATCCTCCACGACATCGTGTAGAAGTGCGCAACATATTGAGGTGGAGCCCAGCCCCATCTCATGGCATACGATACGAGCTACTGCCAAAGGATGCAAGATATAGGGTTCGCCACTTCTGCGACGTACTCCTTCATGAGCCTTTCGTGCTAAATTGAAGGCTTTATCAATAATCGCTACCTTTCGGCGATGGTTGCTATTGAGGTAGTCGTTTACGAGTGCTTTGTACTCACGGTCTATCAATTCGTTTTCTTCCTTTTCTGTAAGTTGATTGTCAGAGGGAAGAGGAGTACCAACTGAGGGGGTAATGCTAGCCATCGCGATTATATATTAAAAGTTTAGAAGGAGTTGTTATTTCTCTTCCCATTTGGGGTGAGAAAAAGCCTCTCCCATAGCAAGAGCAGGTACATCATGCCACTCGGCATTGGGAAAGTTTTGGGAAAGATACTCTTTAAGATAATGACGCGTCTCCTCTTCAATTTCTGGTTTATCTCCAGGGTAAAGGTTATACAGGATTGCTTGAAGAGGTATTTGCCGATGTTGGATCGCTTCAAGACTTAGCAACGTATGATTAAGACTCCCTAAACGACCCGATGTAACCAAACAAAGTGGATAACCTCGTCTAGCCACAAAGTCAATTGTAAGCAGACTCTCTGTAAGTGGCACCATAAGACCTCCTGCCCCCTCCATAAGCACACGATTGAACCCAAGGGAGAGTAAAGCACGACTATCGTCATCTATTCTTTCAGGTGCAATAGCTACATGCTCCATTCTAGCAGAGAGATGAGGCGAAGCTGGGAAGGGGAAAAGGTAACTGCATCGGTAAACACTTGCCTCGTTATATCTCTCTTCCGTACCAGCCAACCGATCGTGCGTCTCAAGATCTTCACTTTTTCCCACACACCCTGTCTGAACAGGCTTTTGTGTGACCACATTATAGCCTTTAATACGAAGTATAGAGGCATAGTAAGCCGTTGCATAGGTCTTGCCTATATCTGTATCTATACCACTGACAAAAAAGATCTTACTATCTTGTAGCATCGTAAATTTTATCGCTTACTATGGATCAGTATACGTACCCTACTTTTTTTGGGGAAAGACCCCTTCTTCAAGATCCTCGTACAGGAAGGTCTTCCAAAAAAACATAGTCTATAGCTTTCAAGCAAAGGTAACACAAAATCCGTAATCTTGCTTAGATCCACACAAGGAAGAATAAGCGTAAGAGGCAACAAGAACGAGAAAATATAGCTCAAACTGACACACTTAGTTGCACTGCCCCTCCTATCACCAAACTGCATTAGATGGGTGAGAACACAAAGAGAAGAGAATGAAAAGACGATGAGCAATTCTCCAATTACAATTCATCAGATCCCTTTTGGGAGATGGGCTAATGTATTTACTACTTGACTTCAGTACTACTTAATTGGAACATCAAAGAGATTCAAAAAAAATCTTCCAGTACTTTTCAATGAAAAGGTGACTGCTACTTTTTCACATTTTTCAATTTTATACAATGAAAGGGGAACAAACTTGGAGAGATGATGGGTTTTCTTCTGTCTTGGGGCGATAAAAATAATCCACAGCACACATAAAAATCTCTCATAATGATTGAAACACCTCGTTATAATGGCTAAAAACTATTTTATTGTAGATAAACACTTCTTTTCACTGCTTGCACTCTTTTAGAGTGCACTTCAGAACTTGCTTTTTGGCCCTTTTTTGTAGGAATAGTCGTACCTTTGTAAGACCTCATATTGAGGTATATGAGAAACAGATTAAAGTAGAGATTCTATGACTTTTATCAACAACGTAATGATCGTTCGTCACAAGCTTCTTTCGACACTAGTAGAGAGATGGTGCAAAGATGAGCTTATAAAGACGATTGATCGGATACCTATTGAGCTAAGCCCTCGAAAAAATAGAAATGTACTCGGGAGATGCTGTCCGCATAAGGAGCGTGCTGTATGGAAATACAAAACCTTCCCCTTGCTAGGATTTGATATGAGCGATGAGAAAGACGAGCTTACGCCACTTTCTCAATATGCTCATGAGGCACTCCACCGTCCCAAACCTACAAAAGAGAATGTACTCTGTGTAATTGACGAAGCGTGTACTTCGTGCGTGCAAATCAACTACGAGGTTTCTAACCTATGCAGAGGTTGCGTAAGCCGTGCTTGCTCCATCAATTGTCCAAAAAATTGCATCTCTTTTTCACCCAAAACAGGGCAAGCACGTATTGATCATAGTGTGTGTGTAAGCTGCGGTGCCTGTCACAAGCATTGCCCCTATCATGCCATTGTATACATACCTGTACCCTGCGAGGAGTCGTGCCCTGTAGGTGCGATCACGAAAGATGAAGAAGGGATTGAGCAAATCGATGAATCAAAGTGCATCTATTGTGGCTCCTGCTTAAATGCATGTCCCTTTGGCGCGATCTTTGAGATCTCACAGGTATTTGATATTCTAGGCGCTATTGAGCGAGGAGAACAAGTAGTTGCAATTGTTGCACCAGCGATATTGGGACAATTTAAAACCTCACGAGAAAAAGTATACGGAGCAATAAAAGAGATTGGCTTCCACGATGTAATAGAGGTTGCTCAAGGTGCTATGGACACTGTTTCTCACGAAGGTGCCGAGCTAGTAGAAAAGATTGAAGGGGGACAAGCTTTTATGACGACCTCATGCTGCCCCTCGTTTTACGAATTGGTTGACAAGCATGCTCCTGGATTAAAGCCTTTTGTTTCGCACTCTCACTCCCCCATGGTATATACTGCAGAACGGGCTCGCGCAAAATATCCAAATAGTCGGATTGTATTTATTGGTCCGTGCGTAGCAAAACGGAAAGAGGTAAAACGTCCCAATGTGGATGTAGATATGGTCATGACCTTTGAAGAGCTGGGATCTGTATTTGCGGGGATGAATATAGAGGTAAAAGATGCCCCCGAGTATACACCAGAATTTAGTGCCGTACGAGAAGCCCATGCCTTTGCTCGCAATGGTGGCGTAAAAGATGCTGTTCTCTCATACCTGCACGCCATTCCACGCTACAAAAACTTTGCAGAGCAGTTGACTGCAGAGGAGGTTGCAGGTCTGGATAAGGCCGCCGTAAGAAAGCTAAAAAATTACGGTCGCAAAGGTAAAGCAGATGTACAGTTCGTAGAGGTAATGGCTTGCGAAGGGGGATGCGTTACAGGTCCTAGTGCATTCAACGACATCGTAGCAGGTCGCAGACAGCTCCTCAAAGAGGTGGACAAAATGGAGCTCACCTATGATAAGTTGGCTCATCAACAAGAAGCCTGACGAAGTCAATTCTCAAGAAATCGTCTCTCTGCTGAGAGACCCTTCGACAGATACTACCAAAGCTCTCTCGGAATATGCTCGTGCTATTGCTGAGAGGAGCTTTGGTAGGAAAATCTTCCTAAGAGGACTCATAGAGATCTCTAACTATTGTGCAAACGATTGTTATTATTGTGGTATTCGCAGAAGCAATACGCAACTAATAAGGTATCGACTCTCGTCTGAGGAAATCCTTCTGCAATGTGATGAAGGTCACAGCATAGGCTTTCACACATTTGTGTTACAAGGGGGAGAAGATCACTATTGGCGTGGTGAGCGACTTGTAAAACTGATACAAACGATTCGTCGCCGATATCCAGAAGTGGCAATTACCCTTTCGCTTGGAGAGATGGAGCCTCACGAATATCAAGACCTCTATAATGCAGGAGCCAATCGATACCTCTTGCGACATGAAACGCACAATGTGACTCACTACAGTCTACTTCACCCACCAGGCATGTCGCTATCTCATCGTCTAGCCTCGCTTGCAGCTCTTCAGCGAATCGGATTTCAGACAGGCACTGGAATAATGGTAGGCTCGCCTAAACAAACGATAGAACATATGGCAGAAGACCTTATATTCATACGTGATTTCAACCCCGCTATGATAGGAGTAGGTCCTTTTCTTCCCCATTCAGCGACACCCTTTGCTCAAAAAGCTAAAGGTTCGCTTGAGCTTACTCTACGTTTTCTTGCACTCTGTCGTATCTTTTGCCCTACCGCGATGATTCCAGCCACTACCGCAATGGCTACACTGCACCCTGAGGGGAGGATACGAGCTATCTTGTCTGGCTGCAATGTGGTGATGCCTAACCTATCGCCGATGTCTCATAGAAAAGACTACTCACTCTACGACCATAAAGCATCTCTAGGGGCGGAATCCGCTGAGGGAGTTACCTTATTGAAAAAAGAACTAGAGAAAATCGGATATAGTATTGACTGGGGACGTGGAGATGCTCCCCTTTAACCCTTTCACTCGCCTTACTTTCAAACCAAAACCAAACTAAGAGCTTATGAGCTACAACAAACACTCACTCAAGGCGACTGAGTTCATCAGCCATCAAGAAATACTCGATACACTAGAGTATGCGACAGCACACAAAGATGATCACGTACTCATTGACGAGATTTTACAAGAAGCCGAACAAATGAAAGGTCTCGACCATCGGAAAGCTGCTGTTTTATTGCACAATACCTCTCCTGAGGTGCGTAGAAAGGTAGCTCTAATGGCAGAGAAAATCAAGCTACGTTTCTACGGAAAACGTATTGTCCTTTTTGCACCCTTATACCTATCCAACTATTGCATCAACGGCTGTGTATATTGTCCGTACCACGTAAAAAACCGTACAATTCCTCGACACAGACTTACCCAAGAGGAAATCAAGAGGGAAGTAATAGCTCTTCAAGATATGGGACACAAGCGACTCGCCATTGAGTCGGGAGAGGATCCTCGTCTCAACTCTATTGAGTACATTCTAGAATCTATAAATACCATTTACTCTATCCATCATAAAAATGGTGCAATCCGTAGAGTAAATGTAAATATTGCCGCCACCACAGTAGAGAACTACAAAAAACTACACGATGCAGGTATAGGCACCTACATTCTCTTTCAAGAGACATATCACAAAGAAAACTATGAAAAGCTCCATCCTTACGGTCCCAAAAGCGACTACAGCTATCACACGGAAGCCATGGACAGAGCTATGGAAGGAGGGATAGACGACGTGGGGATAGGGGTTCTCTTCGGCTTAAATACCTACCTCTACGACTTTGTGGGGCTCCTTATGCATGCAGAGCATCTAGAGGCTACCCATGGTGTAGGGCCTCATACAATAAGCGTTCCCCGAATCTGCCCCGCCGATGATGTATCACTAGACTCCTTCCCTAATGCTGTACCAGATGACATTTTTCTTCATCTTATAGCTGTAGCACGTATTGCTGTACCCTATACTGGGATTATCGTCTCCACACGTGAGAAAGAATCGGTACGTCGCAAAGCTCTCCACGTAGGAGTATCCCAAATAAGTGGAGGATCAAAAACCACAGTTGGGGGATATGCCCAAGAGCGTGATGCTCAGCACTCCGAACAATTCCAAGTGAGTGACTCAAGAACCCTTGATCAAGTAGTACATTGGCTTCTTGAAGAAGGTCACATCCCTAGTTTTTGTACAGCTTGCTATCGAGAAGGACGCACTGGAGACAGATTTATGGCTCTTTGCAAGAGTGGACAAATAGCCAACTGCTGTGGCCCCAATGCCCTTCTTACCCTTCAAGAATATTTAGATGACTATGCTTCTGAGGGCACACGGGAAGTGGGCTTACAACTTATCAAAGAGCAACTCACCTACATCCCGAATCCTAAAATTCGTACGCTTACTTCTCAACGCCTTCTTGAGGTCGGTGAAGGTCGGCGAGATCTCCACTTTTAGTTTCGCATCTAGTACTTCACGGCGGTATAACTATGATCTTGGAAAGAAAAAGAGTACTACTTGTAGGGAGAGTAAACAGCGGGAAGTCTACCCTTTTCAATAGATTACTTCGACAAAAGCGGTCGTTAACTTCAAATTTAGCAGGTACAACGACAGACAGTGTCGCTAAAAGTATGGAATTGGCAGAGGTAGGTCCTATTCTTTTGGTAGATACTCCAGGGCTATCAGATGCCTCTATTCTCGGAAAGAAACGAGAAGAAGTAACCCAAAAAGAGCTTGCTACAGCCGATTTAATCTTATACCTTATCAGTAAAGGGGAGACTCTTCCATCTCCATTCCTACAACAGGTTCCAAGTAAAGTTGCCATCTTGCCCATTATCGCACAAGCAGACTGCTACCACTCGTACGAATTAGATCAACTTACAGAGGAAGTACAAAAGAGATTTGACTATCCTCCTGTCATCGTTAGTGCATTAAAAGGCAAAGGAATTGATGAACTTCTACAAAAGCTCTCGTCCATTCTCAAAAAAGAAACGGAGAATCCATCTCTCCTTGGCAATCTCTGCAAAAAAGGCGATACTGTGCTACTCGTTATGCCTCAAGACTCTGCAGCCCCCAAGGGTCGACTTATACTGCCACAAGTACAGACCATTCGGGCTTTACTTGATCGCCAATGCTCGGCAATATGCACAACCCCAGAAGAACTTGCGCGCACGCTTTCTATATTGAAAGCTCCCCCGCAACTTATTATTACAGACTCCCAAGTCTTCGCAATGGTGGAGAAACTGATACCATTCGGTACCTTGCTTACATCATTTTCTATTTTAATGAGTGCAGAGCGAGGCGACCTTACACGTTTTGTACTAGGAGCTAAAGCCCTTGATAAGCTATCCTCACACTCCCACATACTCATTGCCGAAGCATGTACTCACGCTCCTCAAGGAGAGGATATAGGCACTGTCAAAATTCCTCAAATGCTACGCAAACGCTTTGGAGAGAGTTTAAAGATCTCTTTTGTGGCAGGCAAAGACTTTCCCGAAGACCTTACTCCATACGATGCGGTTATTCACTGTGGTGGGTGTATGTTTAATCGGCGACTGTTAGTAAGTCGTCAAGATCTTGCAACAGCACAAGGTGTAGCTATGACAAATTACGGTATAGCGATTGCATACCTTACAGGCATACTCAATAAAGTAGCTCTTCCTTAATCCATTTTTCCTTGTACAAGATCTATCATAGATACCCATAAAGCTTAGAAATAGAAATTAGCATGACTGCCCAAGAGAAACTTACAAAGCTTTTTATAAAGCCAGAGACCCCTTTCCATGCCTATCCATTTGACCAAATAAAAGACACTGACTATGGCGAACTTATTGATTGTGCCATTCAGCTACAACGCGAGGAAATTAATGCAATTGAAAGCAACACCGAGAATCCCTCTTTTGCCAACACTTCTCTTGCTTTAGAAAACAGTGGAGAAGCTTTAGAAGCACTATTAGGGGCATTTTATAATCTACTCAGTGCAAATAGTAATGACATACTTAGGTCTACCGCAGAAGCATTTTCTCCGAAACTCTCTGCTCTTAGTAGCGACATTTCCTTATCTGATTCATTGTTTCAACGAATAAAAGTACTCCATGATAGTAAGGAGACTCTTTCGCTATTAGAAGAGGAAAAGCGACTACTTCATCGCCAATACCAAAGCTTTGTACGAAATGGAGCTCTTCTTCCTAAAGAGAAGAAAGAGGCTCTTAGAAAGATTAATGAAGCACTTAGCAAAGCTTCCCTTGCTTTTGGCAACAACCTTCTTAGCGACTCCAAGCTCTTTAGGCTATACCTTCCACCTGCAGATGAAGCTTTGCAAGGTATTCCCAGCAACATCCTAGAGCTTGCCCATCAAAGAGCCATAAAAGAGGGTGAGCTTAGTGGCTATCTATTCTCTCTTGATGCACCTGAATATCAAGCTATACAGCGCTTTGCCGAGACGTCTTGGCTACGGGAAACTTTTTACAAGGCGTGGATGCAACGCGGGTATCAACACAATATATACAACAATGCAGCACTCGTAAGAAAGATCGTCAACTTAAGGCTTGCTAAAGCACAGATCTTAGGTTATCCCAGCTATGCACACTATGCCTTGGAATTAAAAATGGTCAATCACCCTGATAAGGTCTTCCATTTTATTGAAAGTCTTGAGACTGTATCTCTCCCCAAAGCGGAAGAGGAACTAAAAAAAATAGCGACCATCAAAGGCTCATCCATCAAACCATGGGATATCAACTTTTACTTTGAAAAGCTGTGCCAAAAAGACTTTAAGTTTTCAGAAAAGGAACTAAAGCCATACTTTCCTTTAGAAAGTACCATTAAAGGTGTATTAGGACTAGCAGAAAGACTCTATGGACTTAGTTTCATCTATGACCCGTCCCTATCCGTTTATGCTGAAGGAATAAAAGCCTACCGCGTAGAAGATCCCGAGAGAAAGGAGTTTATCGGGCTCCTTTATCTTGACTTCTTTCCAAGGGAAGGGAAACGCAGTGGCGCTTGGATGAACAATCTTCGTGAAGCTAGTGAGAAACAACGTCCTCATATTCTTCTAGTGATGAACTTCAATCCTCCTAGTGAAGGGCAAGAAGCCTTGCTCTTACCCAGTGAAGTACACACTTTCCTACATGAGTTTGGACATGCTCTACATGGCTTACTCACACAAGTTCGTTTTTCTTCGTTAAGTGGCACAAATGTGGTGCACGACTTCGTAGAACTCCCCAGTCAAATCAATGAAAACTGGCTTACAGAACCTGAATTTTTAGCCTCTTTCGCTCGTCACTATCAAACAGGAGAGCAGATTCCCTCCACTCTTCTTCAGCGCTTTATAGACTCCTCTAAGTACCGTACAGGATATGATACTCAACGCCAACTTGCCTTCGGATTTCTTGATCTAGCTTTGCATACCATAAACTCGCCATTGAAAGAAGACTTTTCAATCGAAGAGTTTGAGAAAAAGGCCTTTAATAAGGCTCCTGGATTTGGAACTTTACCAGAAGGATGCGCAATGAGCCCCTCCTTTTCTCATCTCTTTAGTGGAGGTTACGCAGCAGGCTACTATGGCTACAAATGGAGTGAAGTCCTCTCCACCGATGCTTTTTCTCTATTTCAGGAGCATGGAGTCTTTGATCGGTCCACTGCAGAATCTTTCAGGAAGCAAATTCTTGAAAAAGGCGACACAGACGATCCACAAAATCTCTATCGTGCTTTTAGAGGAAGAGACCCTGAGATAAAGGCTCTAGTCAAGAGAGATGGCTTTTGTCAAAATCAACAATAAAAGCCTCTTCTTTGAAACAAAAGAGATACCTTTGTATGAAAAGGGAAGACTCTATCTTCTCTCAACCAAATCTATAAAGGAGCAAGAAAGCAGTATTCATTATGTCTAAGTTTGGAAAAGAATTTAAAGAGTTTATTCTCCGCGGCAATGTGGTAGACATGGCTGTGGGTATCATCATTGGTGGTGCTTTTGGGAAAATAGTAAGTAGTCTTGTGGAGGACGTAATTATGCCTCCTATTACTCTACTAACCTCACAAGCAAACTTTACAGACTTAAAAATTGTTCTTCGAAAAGCTATTTTGGCAGGCGAGGAGGTTGTACAACCAGAGGTAGCCATGACAATTGGAAACTTCATACAAGTGGTCGTGGATTTCCTAATTATTGCTACTGTAATTTTCCTAATGATCAAGGGTATCAACCGTCTTCGTAGTCATGAAGCACCCACCCAAGAAGAACAGGAAGTGCCTGCTGAGCCTAGCGAAGAAGTAAAGCTCTTACAAGAGATTAGAGACTCTCTCAAAAAAGAGTAAAACTTGTGTTCCTAAAAACAGCTCACTACCTCTTTTATTACGTATGATTGAGGACCTAACCTAACCTTTTAAAGGAATCTAACCGTGAAAGGTACTGAAGATAAAAGATCCTCAGTACCTTTTTGGTTTCTCCTCCGATAAAGGAAACTCTTCCTACAGTCTCGTTTTGTTTGTATCTTTGTAGACATATAAGGCATTAGCATTTCAGTAGACTTAGCCAAGTTTATACAAAGCAGTAAGTATCCTAGCTTGATGAGCAATAAGCAAGTTCACTTTCCAACTGACTCCATGGAGGAGCACACCTTTAGCTATCACACTCCTGTACTACTCAGAGAGTCTATGGAGCTACTCATTACCAATCCTAAGGGGGTCTATATTGATGGCACGATGGGAGGAGGAGGTCATACTCGCGAAATCTTACGGCATCTGTCATCAGAAGGCAGATTATTTTCCTTTGATCAAGACTCTGATGCGGCAGAAAATGCACCTCATGATGATCGCTTTACCTTTGTAGCAAGTAATTTTAGGTATCTTCCTTTTTGGATGGACTTCTATCAAGTGGAAAAAGTAGATGGAATACTTGCCGACTTGGGTGTTTCCTCTCACCATTTTGACACGCCAGAGAGAGGTTTCAGTTTCCGTTTTGAAGATGCTCCACTGGACATGCGTATGAATCGTAATGCCACACTATCCGCACAAGAAATTCTTGCTAGCTATAGTAGAGAAGAGCTTGAGCGTATATTCCGCAACTATGGAGAGCTTACTGATGCTGCTCGCATTGCAAACTGCATAGAGAGCAGACGCTCTGAGCGTATGATCACAACAAGTAAGGATCTTGTAGAAGCCGTGGCTCCCCTACTACCTCGTCAACCTCAGCAAAGGCACAGAAAGCTCAGTCGCCTATTTCAGGCACTAAGGATAGAGGTAAATGATGAGCTAGGTGCTCTGAGAGATTTTCTTTCTTCCTCTATCGAACAGCTTGCTGTGGGTGGAC
>KQ959277.1:65489-79766 GCA_001552775.1 Bacteroidales bacterium KA00251 | reverse complement strand
TCTTGTGGTACTTACCTACCACTCACTCGAAGATCGTATAGTCAAAGACCTATTTCTCAATGAAAGTAGGAAAAAGCAAAGTCGCGAAGAAGAACTGATCTATGGAAGCCAACCAGGTCGTCTACGGGTGCTCTCCAACAAAGGAATAAAACCCTCCACAGAAGAGATTGCACGTAATAGCCGTGCTTCTAGTGCCAAAATACGCGTAGCAGAACGTAGAAACTGAGGAAGAGATGAAACTCACTGAGGAAGAATTTGACGAACTGGCAAGTAGCGAATCCATAGACTTAGCTTGTCAACAGAATGTTTCCTATGGCTCCCCAATAGGGAAAGAGTACGATCTCACCGAGACAGAGGACGATGTAGAAAGAGGAAATAAGCCATATGACCAACTCTTGGATGAAGAAGAATCTTCCCCAGAATCTGATGCGCCATCTTTGGATGGATCCTCTCTATCTGAAGAAGAAGAAAATACACAGAATCTCTCAGAGAAGTCGTCCATAAAAGAGAAACGAAAAGCCTACAAAAAAAATATTCTTACCTCATTTAAGATTTTTAAATGGCTTAATGGTAACTTCCTTCTTCCGCTTCTCAAGAAAGAAAACATGTTGCTAGCAGTCGAGATTGCTGTGCTCTTTTTTATCTATATTTCAATGGGACTGCTACGAATTGACAAGGTAAACAAGATTGATAAGCTTGAAGAAAGAATGCGCCAACTCGAGTATAGGCAATTATTCATCATGAGTGAACTTGGCAAGCTAAATCGAGAAGAATCAGTCTTGAATAAACTCCAAGAAATGGGTTCCACTCTTGTACCCGACAACGATCCTCCCTTTGTGATTTACTACGATGGCAAGGCGTTTGAAAAAGAACAAAAAGAGAAGTACTCCACTAAGAAATGATGGACGAACGGGAAAAGAAAAAAAAAGCCAGCGAGACAGATCGTCTTAAAAGCGTAGCCAAATATAACATTGTCATTGGCACTGTCTTCGTATTGGTCACATTGGCAATTTGGTACAAGGTCTTCAACACAATGATAAACGAAGGTCCTAAGTGGCGAGCTATTGCCAAAAATCTCCGTCCTCCACGTGAAGTACCCATTTCACCGATCCGTGGCAATATCTACTCTTCAGACAACAAACTCTTAGCCATCTCCCCTCCATACTATCGCATATTTTTTGACTTTCAATCGCAAAGCATAGCTCTTTTACAAAACAAAGGGCTTCTTATGGAAAGACTTGATAGTTTAGCGTCTCTTGCCATTGAGAGCTTTTCCTCATGCAAAATGAGCAAAAAAGAGCTTCTTAGATATTGGCAACGAGGTCTTGATAGGAAAAGTCGACATTGGGATTTGCTTCAGCAACAAGCTTCTTTCTTAGAGTACGAGCAATTTATGAATGCTCCCATGATGTATATCAAAGGAGAACGCGGAAAACGCTCTAGAAGCTCTGTCTACAGAAGTTTATATTCAGAAAAAGTAAGCAGAAGACAAAAGCCATACGGAGAATTGGTTTCTGCTACGATCGGAAATGTGTATGGTACACCCGACAGCAGTGGTCTAGCTCATGGATCTGGAGGACTTGAACTTGCCTATGACAGCCTACTTATAGGTAAGCCTGGCATTGCAAAGATTGGATACATCGGAGGACGCAATACCTCCACCATCCTTCAAGAGCCGATCTCAGGTGCTAACCTTTACACAACATTCTCTGTCGACACCCAACGAGAGGTACATAAAATTCTCAAAAAAAGGCTTTCAGAGCTGAAAGCAGCACGAGGCACAGCCCTTGTAATGGAGGCATCCACAGGACGTATTGTAGCGATGGCAAACCTTCAATTTCGAGGAGGCGATTCTACCAACTATACCGAGACCTACCCTATTGCATTTAACGACCTTATGGAGCCTGGTAGTACCTTCAAAGCTGCTACTATGATGGCTCTTCTTGACGATGGATACATAACTCCAGAATCAACCTTTGATGTAGGAAATGGTGTGTGGGGATATGGAGGAGCTAAAATCGAAGATGGTCGAAAAAGCCGAGGTGTGATTACCTATGCTAGAGCTCTAGCCCTCTCAAGCAATATAGTACCTGCTGCCTCCGTGGTAAAATATTATGGAGAAAACCCACAGCGCTACATCGACAAAGTAAAAAGTTTTGGATTTGGTGAAGATCTGCATCTTGAGCTTCCAGGATACCAGACAGCACGAATAAAAGACACCTCTGCCTCTTCATGGAGCAAAATAAGCCTTCCTTGGATTGCTCACGGCTATGAGACTCAGATTCCTCCTGTGATGATGCTTACCTTCTTTAATGCCATCGCCAATGGAGGTACTATCTATCGTCCCTTTATCGTAGATAGTATCGTATCCCCTAAAGGCGATATGATCTATAAAGGAGAACCTACTATCATCAAAGATTCCATTTGCAAGCCTTCAACAATTCTTGCTCTAAGGGATATGCTACGAGGAGTAGTAACCGAAGGAACGGGGAAAATCGTCAATTCTCCTCACGTAGAGATTTGTGGAAAAAGTGGTACGGCACAAATTGCTCAAGGAAAATATGGATACAGAGGAGCAGGAAAAACTCACTCTGTGACATTCATAGGCTTTTTCCCATACAAAAACCCACGCTATACCTGCCTAGTTAATATTATCTCTCCTCGAAAAGATATGTACCCTGCTGGTGGAGCCATGTCTGGTCCTGTCGTTAGGGATATAGCAGAATACCTCATTCTCTCCTCACAACGGATAGATGTCAACAAAATGCCCTCTTTATCCAAAGAAGCTAAAGAAGATCTAGGACGCTTGCATGCAACTCTTCTTGCCAAAGAGGGATCCCAAGTTGCACAGCGTCTGAATGTAAAGATGCAAAAGCCTGAAAAAACAAAAGAAGATGAAATAATAAAGCTACAAGCCAAGGGTGATAATGAGCTTGTGGCAACTCCTGTTCCTCTCTATGCAAAAGGCACCATGCCTCTTTTCATTGGACTCTCTGCCTCTACTGCTGCTTACTTAGGAATGCAACATGGATTAAAGTTAAAGATAAGGGGATCTGGAGAAGTATTTTCTCAATCCATTCCTGCAGGTCAACCCATAAAAGTAGGACAAGAGGTTTATCTCTTCCTAAAAAGACAATAAGCAACAAACAGATTTTTATTACTTCCATCGTGAATAATCTTAGCCAAAATAATGAGGAGAAAGCTACTCCCCTCATGCCATCAATAGAAGAAATTAGGAGGGCTATACATCCCTTGAAGCTCGTGCTACCGACAGGCTTGGATAGTACGCTTTGCCTTCATGGAATAGCCACAGACTCTCGTAAGGTAGTTCCTCAAGGACTATTTATAGCTGTAAATGGAGCCACTGAGGATGGCTGGAAATATGTACAGTCTGCATTGGAAAAAGGAGCAAAACTCATCCTCGGGGAAAAGGAACTTGACACTACAGAAGAATCCTTACTAAATAGTTACAATGCGGCCTATATGCAGATTGAAGATAGTCGCTCTGCCACCTCTCTTGCCGCTCCTATTTTCTATGGCTTCCCCTCCCAGTCTCTCCGTATTGTAGCTGTAACAGGGACGAATGGCAAAACTACGACAACCACCCTTCTGCATCAATTATTTACCGATCTTGGCTATCGTTGTGGACTAATAGGAACGATTGAAAATCGCATTGCCGATGTGGTAGAGCCAGCAAGACTAACCACCCCGGATGCCATATCTCTTCAAGAGCTGTTTTATAGAATGAAAGAAGCGGGCTGCACCTTTGTCTTTATGGAAGTGTCTTCCCATGCTTTGGCTCAGCATCGCACAGATGAAATTGCATTTGAGGGGGCTATATTTACCAATCTCACAAGAGATCACCTCGATTATCATGGAGATATGCTCCACTACCAAAAAGCAAAAAAAAGACTCTTTGACGCTCTTTCTGCTGAGTCGTTTGCTCTAGTGAACCTTGATGATAAGGCATCCTCCTTCATGCTCCAAAACTGTAAGGCTAAAGCATATACCTATGCACTTAAAAGTCATTCCGACTTCTATGCCAAAGTATTGGAAAAAGACTTTGAAGGCACAGAACTAATCCTTGAAGCAACTCCTGTGTGGGTACGCCTCACAGGACAATTCAACATGTACAACCTTCTTTCTGTATGGGGAGCTGCAAGACTCCTTCTGCCTAATCTTGAAAAGACCAAGCTACTTGCTACGATCTCACAACTTGATCACGCAAAAGGTCGCTTTGAGGTTATTCGGGGTTCTCAATGTACTGCTGTGGTGGACTATGCACATACTCCCGATGCCCTCATCAAAGTGCTTGACACCATTGCCGATGTAGCCTCACCTTCAACAAAAGTCTTTGTCGTAGTAGGTGCTGGAGGGGATCGCGACAAGGGCAAACGCCCGATTATGGCAAAAGAGGCGTACAAGAGATGTGACCAACTGATCCTTACGACAGACAATCCACGCTATGAAGACCCCGAAGAGATACTCAAGGATATGAAAGTGGGACTTACAGCCGACGAACAACTCCATACACTTTTTATTTCCAATCGAAGAGAGGCGATCCGTACTGCCATTCTTATGGCAAGTCCTAAAGATGTCGTATTGGTGGCTGGCAAAGGACACGAGACCTACCAAGAAGTAAAAGGAGTTCGCCATCACTTCGATGATAGCGAAGAAATCAAGCAAATAATTGGACAACAAAAATAACCTATAGAAAGAAGGGGTGCTCTACCTTATGATTCAAGAGAACAATCCTTTTTGCAAGGTGAGGGGAAACTGAAAACGTCCTCATTAAAAGCGATTTACATACAATGTGATGACTTACCCCAAGAGCCCAAACAAAGAAACTATTCAACAAGGTTACTAGCAGAGAGGTAGCTCTACCAATGTGAGTAAAACTACTTCTTTACACCTGCAAAAGGATCTCACGAAAAGAATTCATATTACATACAACCTTAAAGAGCAATTCTCTTAATCTCCCCTTCCTAAACTACAACTTAAGCCATCGTCCTCAAGACGAAGATCAGAAATGCTATACTACCTTGGAAAACTTTTAGAAAAATGGGATGTAACGGGAGCTCGTCTTCTAGGATATGTTTCTTTTAGAGCTATTGTAGCCTTTGTACTCGCCCTTCTTTTTGCCACTTGGACTGGAGGGTACATTATTAAATTTCTGCACAGAAAATCAATTGGAGAAACAATTCGTCAGTTAGGACTTGAAGGACAGCAAAGAAAGCACAATACCCCCACTATGGGAGGAATTATCATTATCCTCGCCATCCTACTACCTACAATACTGTTTTGTCGCTTGGACAACGTCTATGTCTTGCTCATGATTTTTACCACTCTAATGATGGGTGCAATCGGCTTTATAGACGACTACATCAAAGTCTTTAAAAAGAACAAGGCAGGACTCAAAGGAAAGTACAAAATCATAGGACAAGTAATTACTGGTCTCGTTGTTGGCATGGTGCTATACCTTAGTCCCAGCGTAACAATTAATGAAAATAGCGAAACTCTTAACCCGGAAACCAACCGTGTGGAAAGTGTTAGCTTTGCCAATGAAGAAGTTAAAAGCACAAAGACTACCATCCCCTTTGTCAAAAACAACAACTTTGACTACGCTGATTTGATCCCCTTCAAGGGAGAAGCACAACAAGCGATTACTTGGGGGTTCTATATAGTTATGATTATTCTGATTGTCACTTTTATAAGCAATTGTGTCAATCTTACGGATGGACTGGATGGCCTTGCTAGTGGCACAGCAGCTCCAGTAGGCTTAGTTTTACTTGTCTTAGCATACGTCTCAAGCCATATCAACTTTGCCTCTTACCTCAACATTATGTTTATCCCAGGGACAGAAGAATTGGTAATATTTGGAGCTGCATTTGTAGGAGCTACGCTAGGCTTTTTATGGTACAACAGTTTCCCTGCACAGATTTTCATGGGCGATACGGGCAGTCTTACTCTAGGTGGTATCATCGCAGTCTTTGCCATTATTGTACGCAAAGAGTTGCTCTTACCTATCATGACTGGGCTCTTCATCATTGAAGGACTTTCCTCTTTACTGCAGACAGGTTACTTCAAGTTTACCAAGCATCGTACAGGCGTAGGAAAACGAATTTTCAAGATGTCGCCCCTGCACCACCACTTTCAAAAGGCTGGTGATACTTCCATTGATGCTCTTATCAAACGCCCCTTAAAGACCATTCCTGAAAACAAAATTACCGTCCGATTTTGGCTTATTGCAATTATCCTTGCTGCACTCTCTATCGGCACCCTCAAGATGCGTTAATTCCCTATTTAAACGACTTTGCTCTCTATGAAACCTTCACTTTACCTACTCGACGCTTTTGCTCTCATATACCGAGCTTACTATGCCTTCCTTAGAAATCCTCGCATCAATAGTCAAGGGGTAAATATGAATGCTCTTTATGGCTTTACAACTACACTTTTTGATATTATCAAGAATAAAAAGCCCGACTATATAGCTGTAGCCTTTGAGCATCCAGAAGGAAATTTTAGAGAAACACTCTACTCCGAGTATAAGGCTCAAAGAGAAGCTATCCCTGAAGATATTGTTCAAGCTATCCCCAAAATTCTCGACTTACTCCATACAATGGGAATTACTGCCCTTTCGGTAAAGGGATACGAAGCGGACGATGTGATCGGGGCTTTGGCCACACAAGGAGTAAAAGAGGGCTATCAAGTCTACATGGTAACACCCGACAAGGACTATAGCCAGCTTGTCTCAGATAGTTGCCACATGCTAAAGCCCACAACCAATGGCTTTGAAGAGATGGGACCAAAAGAGGTGTGCAAAAAATATCAACTCAAGACGCCTCTACAGATGATTGACTATCTAGGACTTGTTGGTGATAGTTCGGACAACGTACCAGGATGCAAAGGAATTGGTCCCAAATCAGCAAGCCAGTTGCTTAGTACCTATGATACCATTGAAGAAATCTACAACAACCTAGACAAGGTAAAGCCTTCTTTTAAAAAGAAGTTGGAAGACAATAAAGAGGAAACACTACTCTCAAAAAAACTCGTTACGATTGTAACTACGCTTAACGCAGGAGATTTTTCCATTAAGGATTACAATTTAAACAACAACAACCAGGAAGCGATCGTAGAAAAACTCCGCGAATATGAATTTCGCTCCCTTATCAAAAGATACTTCTCTGAAGAGGAAACTCTCCCACAACCTTCTCTTTTTGCTTCTTTAGAGCCCCAAGAAAAATCTCCTAAAGTACAGCAAGTACCCAAAAGTCTCTTCGATACCGCTGACACAGCAGACTCTGCTAAAGATACTTCTCCTACGAGAGAGCTAGAGCAAGCTGATAATTCTTTACGACAAGAGCTTTCCTTTGAGTCTTTACCGATGGAGCATTATGTCGTAGATACACCAGAAAAACTGGATGAGATGTGGCAAAGACTTACTCGTGCTAAAGAGCTTGCATTCGATACCGAGACCACCTCTGTCATTTCACTACAAGCCTCTCTCGTAGCAGTGAGCCTTTCCCCACAGCCTGGTGAGGTATACTATCTTCCTATCCCAGAAGATAAAGAGGAAGCAATGGCAATCCTTGCTCCTCTTGATAAGCTAATGAGAGACGAAAAGATTCTCAAGATTGCACAAAATGCAAAATTTGATGCTCAGGTCCTAGAGCGCTATGGAATCAGCTTTCCCCATCCTCTCTTTGATACCTTATTAGCCCACTACATTATTGACTCTGAGCGTCCCCATAATCTTGATGCCATGGCACTGGAAATGCTAAAGCATCGCATGATACCTTACTCCTCTCTTTCCGATAAAAAAGACTTCTCTTTGCGGAAAGATGTAAATCCAGAGCTACTAGCACTCTATGCTAGTGAAGACGCCGATGTTACAGCTCGCCTTAAGCCTTTACTCCTATCGCGTCTAAAAGAGGAGCAGCAAACCAAACTTTTTGAAGAGGTAGAAATGCCTTTAATCCCCATTTTGACTCATATGGAACAAGTGGGGGTGCGCTTTGACACAGGTGCTCTTCACAGTGTGGAAAGCAATATCGAAAGGGCTCTGGAAGATCTATCAACCGCTATTTTTGAAACTACAGGAGAGAGCTTCAATATCAATAGTCCATCACAAGTTGGAGAAATACTATTTGGTAAGTTGGCTATTGACCCTAAACCAAAGAAAACAAAAAGTGGTACTTTCGCCACAAGCGAGCAAACTCTCCTCAAATATGTAGCAGACTTTCCTATTGTACAACAAATTCTTGACTTTAGAGGTCTCAATAAGCTCCTCAATACCTATGTAAGGAAATTGCCCAGCTTCCTCTATCCCGATGGAAGAATTCACTGTCAATTCAATCAAGCCGTTACAGCTACAGGAAGACTTTCTAGCAGCAACCCCAACCTCCAAAACATTCCGATTCGCACCGCTGTCGGACAAGAGATCAGAGCTGCTTTTGTAGCAAGCGACGAAAGTCGTACCTTCCTCAGTGCTGACTATTCTCAGATAGAGCTTCGTCTTGCTGCCCACATTAGTGGTGACCAAGGACTCATACAAGCCATCAATCGAGGAGCAGATATCCACAGAGAAACTGCAGCCAAACTCTACCACATAGCCCCCGAAGAAGTCTCTTCTACGCAGCGATCTTTTGCTAAAACTGCCAATTTTGGTATTCTCTATGGCATTTCTAGCTTTGGGCTGAGCCAGCGTTTACAAATTCCCTGGCGTGAAGCCAATGAACTGATTGATAACTATTTCAAAGCCTTCCCAGGGATTGCTACCTATATGGAGCAAGCTAAAGCCCGCGCCTCACAAAAAGGTTATGCAGAAACACTCCTTAGAAGAAGAAGATACCTCCCCGACCTCCAAAGCCAAAATGCAACAGTACGAGGAAATGCTGAAAGAATAGCCATAAATACACCTATTCAAGGAACAGCTGCAGACCTAATCAAAGTGGCGATGGTAAATATTGATCGGAGAATGAAAGCGGAGGGCTTAGAAAGCAAAATGATTCTTCAAATTCACGACGAACTTTGCTTTGATGCCTACAAGGAAGAGGTGGATAAACTCTCTTTACTCGTGAGAGAAGAGATGATGAACGCCATTGGAACGCTGAGTGTACCCCTTGAGGTAAGCATAGGTACGGGAGACAATTGGCTCCTCGCCCACTAATAGAACTGGTGCTACTTGTAAGGCACTTGCAAGAGACTTGCCTTTTTCAAAAAAAATTGGGAAAATCTCGCTTTTACACGCCGAGTCGCTCTTCAAGTGTCTTCACGTAGTCTCGTACCATAGGGCTTACGAGAAGTTGCGACTTGATTGTATTACAGCCGTGAACTACAGTAGAGTGTGATCGATCACCTAGCATTACTCCTATCGCCGCATAAGCTTCATCGGTATACTCTTTGGTGAGGTACATGACTAGCTGACGAGCCATTACAAACTCTTGCTTGCGACTCTTACCTCGCACTTCCTCTGCAGTTACCCTTAGCAGTTCGCAAGTCAGCTCCATAATTCGCTCCATAGACACCTCCTTCACTTCTATTTTCACCGTTCTACCGATGATCTCCTTAGCTAAGGATAGATCAATAGGACGCTGGCTTACAATGGAATGAAGCATCAAAGATGTAAGTGTACCTTCTAGCTCACGAAGATTAGAGGATACGGACTTTACAATCAACTCTTTTACATCCTCTTTGAGGCTTAGTCCTTCTTCGTTCAGTTTTCTGTCCAAAATGCTTCGGCGCAGACCTTCATCGGGACGCTCAATTTGAGCAATACAACTTCCTGCGATACGCGAGATAAGACGTTCCTCCATACCTCTCAGCTCTACAGGTGGCTTGTCGCAAGTAAGTACAAGCTGCTTACCCAGCAAGTAAAGGTGATTGAAGATTTGGAAAAATGCTTCTTGAGTCTTATTTTTCCCAATGAGGGATTGGATATCGTCAATAAGTAGCACATCAACCTGCCTGTAATACTTTGTAAAGTCTGCCGTTTTGTGGTTGCATGCTGCACTTGTAAACTGCTGAACAAAGTTGTCAGTCGACACATAAAGTACACGCAGCGAAGGCTCATTTTTAAGCAATTGGTGACCGATTGCATTCAAGAGGTGTGTCTTTCCTACCCCTGGTGCCCCATAGATAAAAAAGGGATTAATCACAGGAGTACCTGGATGCTCACAAATATGCTTGGCAAAGGTACGTGGTACATTGTTTGAGATCCCTCCTACGAAGGTGTCAAAGGTATAATTCTTGATTAGGTGAGAATCAAAATAGACCCGAGGTGCCTCCTGAGCAAATTCAGAAGGACTACCTTTAATATCCCCACTTACCGACTTTACTGCCCCTTTTGCAAATTCTTTTGCCGAGCTATCCACGAGAGCTTCACAGCATAAAGAAGCTTCACTGCCCAACAATTCACTAAGGATATGGGAAAAAACCTTGGAGTAATTTGCCTCCAACATTTCTAGGAAGTAAACGGTCGGCACTCTAATAGTAAGCGTACTTGACTCTAATTTGACTGGCTGAATAGGGCGAAACCAAGTTTCCAATTCTCGCTTGTCGAGGACACTTTCAAAGTAAGACAAGCACCTACTCCACACCTCTTCTACTCCTTGCTCATGGATTGGAGTAAAGTTCTCTTTA
The DNA here is from genome assembly GCA_001552775.1 of Bacteroidales bacterium KA00251. GTDB lineage: Bacteria > Bacteroidota > Bacteroidia > Bacteroidales > Porphyromonadaceae > Porphyromonas. Next base: position 69,125 of record KQ959277.1, on the reverse strand, counting down.
TGGGCGGAAGAAGTGTTGTAGTTTGTCATACTTATTGAGTACGTAATACCTGCTATTTTCTGATTCTTACAAGAGGTCCAATTAGAGAGTTCAGCAAACCTATTTCGCTTGGCTCTTTTCCCTTTGCGAACACAAAGCTACATCAAAAAAAAGCCTTTTCAAAATCGGTCATTATTACCTCTTCACACAGCAAAAGAACAATCCAATTGCTTTCAAACAGTTATGAAATCAAAGTTATCAACAGGAAAGATTACCAATGCAATCACTATGAAATACAGACAAATAAATAGCACTCATTACGTGTGAAAACTGAGTTTTAATCAATAGAGCTTCTCTAAAGTGTTGATAAACTTAGTCGCTCTAATCGTGAAACAGAGTAAAGGGAATAGGCAAACGATTTAAATCCATTTCAAATGGTCTAAAATCAAAAAAGGTCAATCTGACAATTCGACAAAACGAGAATACTCTCGGGACCCATATTAAAGAGTAAGTCAAAGATACTTACCCCACTGGTTACAGCTCCCTTTATCGGGAAGCGGTGATAATAGGTAGGAAATGGGAAAAACGTCTCTTCCAGACGCTTGGGGTGGATCGCTTCTCTATAGTCTAGGGGCACTCCAGGAGCACTTTGATAAGAATTGGTAAACTCCACCGACAGGGGAAGATGAATAAGACGAGCAAGAAGCTCCATCAGCTCCCAATTGAAATCGAAGAGAAAGGAATGCTTTCCGCATTCGTAGAGGGGGGCAATATCGTCGATGTAAAACTCAAAAAAAGGACTTTTGCCATAGGCACTCTTCAAGGCTTGTAGGTGACGAGTCCACCAATGATCGTGCGAGCTAATCCTTACTTCCCGAATGGGACAATCCTGTCTTCCTCCCTGCTCAATAGGAATTACGAGGTCCTCCACTCCTTGAGGAGTAAGAATACGGCAACGATTGCGAAAAGTTTGTTTCTGAAAAGTCTCATGCACCTCCACGCTACAAGAGCCTAAAGAGAGCAACTTGTAGTACGATAGCGGAGGAGCATAGGCAATGGATAGAAGAGGTAGAGCACTCAAAATAACCTTTTCTACCGGCGGATAATCTTCATCATTCTATTCCAGCGTACCCCGCCCTGGAATAGTTTTTTATCCTTGTCAATAGATAGCCACAAAAGACCTGGTCGTCCCACAATATGGTCTTCAGGCACAAAACCCCAAGAGCGGCTGTCGGCCGAATTGTGACGATTGTCGCCCATCATAAAGTAGTAATCCATTTCAAAGGTATACGTGCTACTTGGCTTGCCATCAATGAATACACGTCCTGTAGCACCCTCTACCTCGAGTCGGTGTCCCTCATAGGCTGTAATGCATCGTCGATACAGAGCGATAGCTTCTGGTTCGAGCTTCACGGTAAGTCCTTTTTTGGGAATCAGTATAGGACCATAGTTATCTCGTGTCCATCCGGTATTGTAGTCCAATGGATAGGTAATCCACCCTGCAGGATCGTGCTCTACACAGAGACTCACTACGCGCTCGTCTACCTGAAGTTTTTGCTTCATCTTCTTTGTAAGAGGAAGGTGATAGAGCATCATGTCGGTAGCAACAGTAGGCACTTGGAGTCCCAAAGCCTCAAGTTGCGCACTTTCCTCTGTAGAGACAGCAAGCATTTGACGATCGACCTGACTGATCCCTAGTGTCTCAAAATCCTTTTCTGTAAGTCCTGGATTCTTTACAAGGAGATTGTAGTTTAGCTGAGCATGCTCGGGAAAAGGTTGCATCTCACCATTGATATAAAGTGTATTGTCGCGTACCTCCAAGAGGTCTCCAGGCAATCCCACACAACGCTTTACATAGTGATCGCGACGATCTACAGGCCGGGCAACGATCTTTCCAAACACTTCAGGATGCCCCCATACTTTGTCTCTACCATGAATAGCTATTAGGGTATAATAGTCGGGATTGGGTTGCAAAAGAGCCACCGTGTCTCCTGCTGGGAAATTGAATACGACAATATCGTTTCGCTTCACTTTGCCCAGTCCTTTTAGTCTTCTATAAGCAAAGTGAGGCTTATCGGCATAGGACTTCCGCCCCAAGAAAGTATTGTGTGTAAGAGGTACAGCCAAGGGGGTCATTGGTGCTCGAGGGCCATAGTACAACTTGTCCACAAAGAGGTAATCTCCCGTGAGCAACGTTTTTTCCAGAGAAGAAGAAGGAATTGTAAAGTTTTGAAAGAAATAAAGACTCAATACAGAAACTGCGATTACAGCAAATAGAAGATCGGCAACGAGAGAGACGATGCTACATACAGTCTTGTTTTTTATCTTGCGATACCATCCCCATTGGATATAGCCAAAGAAGTAATAGTCTATAATGAGTGGAAGCAGAAACAGCCAAGCCCAACCTGCCCATACAGCAAACAATACAAAAAGAAGAGAGACGATACTCCCCCACACGATACGGCGAGTTTTAAGAGGATGACGAGAAGGTCGCAAAATGGACATAATAAAAGAGAATCTATCGAGGGCTCTACAAGAAAATATTGGAAGGGTTAGTGGCTTACGTGACTAATCAAGTATTTCGTCCAAGCCTAGGAGCGTCTCCATACGAAGTACGCCAGTATGAGTCAATGCATAGTGAGCGGCCAATAGCACTCCTTTGGCCAAGCCCTCACGATTGAAGGCCTCGTGCTCAATCGTAATACGATCCATAGCACTCTTATAGGTAATCCTATGGATTCCTGCCACATCTCCCACACGATCTGCAGTTACTGGCAACACATTAGAATCTTCAAAGCCTACATTGACATTCACATCCGAGCGCTGAAAGACCCAATCGTGAGCATATTTACTCTCTTCCACAATAGCCTTTGCTAGCTTTATTGCGGTACCGCTAGGAGCATCCTTTTTATTGATATGGTGAATCTCGGCAATCGACGGATGATAGCCTTCTGTATGGTTCATTAGCTCTGCTAAACGCTTGTTGAGGGCGTAGAGGATATTTACTCCTACACTAAAATTGGAGGCATGAAAAAAGGTCCACCCCTTCTCAGGCGTAAGGCGACGAAGCTCCTCTACACCATCATTCCATCCCGTCGTACCGCACACTACGGGATACCCCTTTTCTAGAGCATGAAGACAATTGGCATAAGCCGCATCGGGCTGGGTAAATTCAATGCACAAATCAGCGACTGGGAGCTGGTCTTCCTCTACAAAGGGACGCTTTGCAAGGTCATAGTGAGCCACCACTTCGTGTCCTTGCAAGAGAGCTTCTTGCTCAATGGCTCTCCCCATTTGTCCATATCCTATAAGTATGATCTTCATTCTTTCTGTCTTATAATCCGTTTCTGGTTATTCCTTATATCGCTTAGGAGCAAGCCGTAGAGACTTTCTCTAGTCACAAAGTTACAAATTCCTTTCGAGAGACTGTTTAAATACTTTACGGCCTCCCTTAAAAGCACAAGAAGTGGCGGAGGAAGCTTGCAACCAAGGCTGAGGCGAAAGAAGCGAGCAGAAATGCAACGTGTAAACAGAGACCAAGAGTTTATTGACGAGCTACTCTATAAAGGCATAAAAAGGTGCAGAACTTTCCCACAAGAAACATCCATGAGACTGTTGCAAACGTCAACAGTCTGGACAATCTTGCTCGCAAGATTG
>KQ959277.1:52790-65389 GCA_001552775.1 Bacteroidales bacterium KA00251 | reverse complement strand
CAACAGTCTCTACATATCTTTCCCTCCCCAAAAAACATACGTATCTGTTTTCTCAAACCTTCAGGAATTGCTTCACCTAGGCTCCCCTTCTCCTTTTCCCAAAAGAGAAACAAGATATTAATCCCCCTAAGAGAAAGAGAATTGACTTCATCCTAGCAATTCCGCCAAGAGACTACGAAACTAGAAACTTCCTCGATAAACCTTTGCACCTTACAGTGCAAGGAATAAGGTACCTATCCCCAAATGCTAAAAACAAAACGCCTGCACTCCACGAAAGGGAGTACAGGCGCTTGACTAAAATCTTCTTTTTAGATAAGGAGTGAGGATCTGATTTTCTAGAGAGTACCTCTACTCCACTTTGCTACTTTACAACATCTTTGAAGAGACGTATTGCTCGTTTTTCAGTTAGGTCATTCGAGTCCTTTGAAGCAGCCATCGTCGCATCGAAGTCCATAGAGCATCCGTGGTTTCCAACACTAGTATAAATAGTTGATAAAGACCAAAAACACCCATCTGTACCAAAGCCTTTCTTCTCACCGCTAGAATAGATTTTTCCATTTGCGGGGAAGATACGCACTATATTCTGATCGCTATTTTGCTGCCAAAAACTTTCTTTTGCAATATCGGTAATGGTTACTCCATCCTCAACGTTTCGCGAGGTAATACGCAATACTTTGTGTCCTTGCATTACCACATATTCATACTTCCAGGCAGATTGCATCGCTGTCTTTCTGAAGCGCAAAGCGTAGCATACATTGTTTCCCCAACCCTTCACTTGATCACGTTTGATAGTCCTGGGATTCTTGGCTACATTAACGGAATAATAGGTAACCGTTTGATCCACATCAGAAGTAAAGAGGAGGTTTGCACCAGAAGTATTTGTCAAGACAATTGAAGCCCACTCGCCATCTTTTGGTAAATGGTATTTTTCTCCATTGATCTCAATATTTTCGAACTTCGTCTTGGAGGTATTAAAATCGAAGTGACCACTTCCTGTGCCAGCAACCTTGTCCGTAACAAAGCCATCACCAGCTTCGTTGACGTTGAACTCAGCGACATAACGCAAGGGGTTCATTATACGCTGTACTACGATCCCTGTGACCTTAGTAGCCCCTGGGAAATTGGGCTCTATCTTAAAGATAGCATCCTTTTGTCCAGGTACGATCTTAAAGTTACCCGTAGCTTCATCATAGGAGATTTGACTTGCATCCCCTTCTTTCAAGGTAAACTTAAACTCGTTAGGGAGAAGTTTTTTCTCATAAAGGGTAGGTTTTCTTCCCTCTGAATCTACAAAGTATACTCTCTTGATACAGGTTACATGCAACTCGCCACCTTTCTCTGGGATTAAATTATTATCCAGAGTTCTATTGTTGTCTGCATAAAGGGTGTAGTCTACCAACTGATTTTCCGTAGAGAGCAAATCTTGGTCTTCGTAGGCTAGAGCTGACTCTTCGTCCCAGTCTAAGACTTTAATTACATAGTGCACCTTGTCGGAAGCGCTGGGGTCTTTACCGCCACCACCATGGTCACCACCACCTGGCGTGGTACCATTGCCCTTGGTGAGGTAAACACGATAAATATGGTTGCGGAGCATATTTACCGACTGTCCCTCCTTCTTAAACTCAATGGTCTTCTTCCAAGGTTTTCCCTTATAGGTACCTTCTAGCAGTAAAGTGGTGCGAGGGGTTAAGCTGGGATTTTCATAACTGTAGATACCGCCTGTTATCATCCCACTTGTAAACCAATCGTTGTTGGCATCGTAGCTCTTTTCGCCTCCATTGGAACCACTAGGTATGGTGTTCGCTGTCATCATATAAGACTTCGTGATGACATTGTTTAGGGTAGCCTTAGTGAGTACCAAGTCTCCAACCAATTTGTTGAAGACATCAAAACGACATGCCAAGCGACGAAGCTTAACAGCCCCTGCATTGCTCGTTTGATTTCTTGCAGTCGTCACTTTCACTGGTTCTGTAGTGAGCATAGCAAAGCCAGTCTCACCATGCTGAGGCAAGTCACGGCTAAAAACCGCACCTTTGAAAGCCTCATAAGACATACCAGTCCGAAAGTTACTTAAAAATGCATCTTTTCCTTGAGGATTGGGATCTTCTTTATAGGCATTGGCTACAATCTCGAGGTAATAAGTCCCCGACATGCCCATATCAAACTTGATTGCTCCGCTGTAGGCATCTCCCCCTGCAGGCATTTCGAGATTGTCTTTAACAATCACCTTTTCAAGCGTAGCAGGCACATTATCCGAGCTATTATTGGTAAATACAAAGATGGTAAGATTTTCTATCGCACGCTCATTGTCAAAAGAAGCAGAAAGAGAAGAGCTCCCATACTCAGCACGCAAGCCAGTTTTATTTCCTTCTAGGCTAAATGACACTGGATAATCCATCTTATGCTGTGAAACTTCCTTAGGCGATTTCCCTGTACAGGCCAGCATACCCCACAGCATAAGGGCTGCTACCGCTACCTTTTTATATACTTTCATAGGATTTCATTCTTTTCAATTGTTGCTGGTAAACCATGCTTGTGGAGTCGTACCGATTAGCACATACCACGCCTTACAGAGACGCCAGATCTACACCACGTTTCTCCACACGCTACGGCCTTGGCTAATTCATTCACACTCTCGCACGACTTATTACTAGCCTTGTGCCGTTTCGACTATTTATAGGCTATTCCAGCAGATGGTAAGAAATTGTTTACTTCTGTTGCTTTACAGTTATGGTAAATACTTCATCACAAGCGTTAGACTTCAGCGTGATGTGGCCTACGCGTTCTTTACCAGTTTCGTTCTCCCCAACTCTAAACTTCAATTCAGCCTCGTTGTTGGCATTGGGTGTAAGGGTTAAGTCCCAAATCCACCTCCTAGCATCAGTTGTAGGTGTTTCGTAAGCAGTATGCCCCGTTAAGTCTGTCTTAAGTTTGAAGGTAAACTGTCGTCCTTTTTTGCTTCCGACATTGAGCGTAAGACCAGTAGAAGAATATTCGGTGATATCGGCAGAGTAGCTATAGCTATCGTGGACTTTAGTTACTGTGATTGGGCCTACCACTTCCTCAAAGTCATCTGCATTCCAAGGTTCTTCTGTGATCGTAAACTCTACCTTGGCACCTACCACCTGATCTATCTTAGTACCTAAAGAAATTGTGTATAGGAAATTGCGTTTTACGTCCTTAGGCACAGAAAAGAGACCTGTAGAAGGCTCCTTTGCTTTGAAAGGAATAATGAAGACGCGGTTGCGGTAGCCACCATAGTCTGCTGTAATCTTTACATAGGTGATTTGATCATCGTTTGCACCTACATTCTTTCCTTCATAGAGGTAGAAGGCTTTTTTGATGGCTGTGCCTTCGCGTTTCCCCACTTTATTGTCTTCACTAAGTGCAGTAAAGGGAGTCACTGCGGTAGTGAGTCGATTGTCGGTAAGCTCATGGGTGCTTTCTTCTGCCACATTAGCCTTTTTGAAAGCATTAAAGAGCTCAAGCTTGTTAATCACAAACCCAGGGATACGGTTTACTATATCTATACGAGCGACCGTACGTTTGAGGTTCACCTCTACGGTAGCATTACCAGTGATGGCAATCACTCTACTGGTACCCTGTGTGGCGTAAGCTGTCATAGGAATACGCTTGCCATTGTCGTTTTCCACATTGATTGTCTGCCCGCCTGCACTCAGTGTGGGATCGCTGGCATAGAGGATATCACTCGAACTGGCCGTCATTTCCTTTTCGTGCACCTTTTCCATCAAAGTAGCCTTGGTATCCCCCCTATGAAGACCAATATTCATATTGGCCACAAAGAAGAATTGGCGTTGCTTATTCGTTTTGTCCCAATCTTCCTTGTACGTATAGCGAGCTACAGTACCCGTAAACTTAAATTCTTGATCATTGCGGATGTTTTTTGGTTCGTCTACAATTGTTTCGCCATTTTCATCGAATACGTACATCCAGAGCTGATCAATAGCCCACTCAGGATTGTCGTGCAAGGCACGCACATCTACCAAGTGAGGATCGCCTCCAGGCATAGTAAACTGGAAGGTAATTCCTTCCTGCTCTTCTACAACTTTTTCTGTGGGTTTTTTCTTCGGTTCCCCTTTACAGGAGAATAACCCTAAGGCAAGCGAGAGTGCCGCTGCCATCATCAAAATGTTTCTTACTTTCATACTGTTACAGATAATTCTATCTTACATTTTCTTTGTGATATTTTCAATTTTAGGTTTTATGGTTGCTCTTCGCATTCTAGGCTTCTGACTTCATTCGCATTCTAATGCACTCGGCAAAGGGAGAAGCCTCTGCAAAATAGCTACTCCTACCACCTTTTTACTTGCGTCTTATTGGGATCTCTTCCGTTTTTATTTCACTCTATAAAAGAATTTGTGTCTTTTTAATTTATTCTTATAGTTCGATGAGCTGTACATTTCTGTACTACGGATAGGCATGCGAACGCCCACTTTTACTTTTTCTGTACAACAAGATATCCCCTCTTCAGTGGCAGAAACGCAATAAGCCGTCTGGGTGTTATAATCATCGGACCGTTTATCAGAAGTAGCCCACATCATAACTTTCCGACCAACTTCTTGTGGCTGGGTACCCGATCCTTCGGGTATATACCCCATAGCTGGGAAAAAGACCTTTTCATCCTGGTCGCTATTTTGTTGCCAAAATTGCGCACTAGCAATCGTTGCAAGGCTTATGCCATCGTCCACATTTCGACTGGTGATCTGCAATCCTTTTCGGCCACCGGTCGACACCCACTCATATTTCCAAGCCGATTGACAAAAGGTCCCTATATATCGCAAGCCGTACACAACGCCATTACCCGACCCTTTGAATCGTTGGCGACATTCCATACCCGTACCATAATTCGGCATATGATCTTCCACTGTGACACCTCCTGATCGTCCCACATATACAATATCTACTAACTCTTGTGAAGGATTCATAGGATGTTTGAAATCAATCTTTATAGAAGGTATCAATGAGAGCCATTGCGACTTTCTCATGGCTTTGCGATTATAGCGCTTACCGTTATATTCACTAATCTGGAAAGGATAATATCCGCTAAATCCACCAATAGTTTCTTCCTCGTTTGTCTCTCTTACCATGATTAATGGATTAACTCCTTTTACTTGAAGCTTGGCATCAATAGCCAGTCCCGATTCGTACTTTGGCACCGCCCGGAGGATGCAAACGTCACCCATTTTAACAACTTGGAGATCTTCTGCCTTATTCTTCGCTTGAACCTTATGACTAAGATAGTTAATCATCAAAACATCTACGTCTTCGTTGTTATTATTTCTACTATTACCTATTTTAACTTCTTTAGAGTCTCCATGCACAGAAGAAACGAGGGTATAAGAGGAATTTAGAAGAGGAACACGGTATGGAACACCTCCTTTTTTTAATTCTGGGAATCTAAGATATAAAACTGGAGCGAAAAGGGGAATCTTCACCATCAAAGGGTGAAGTTGATTCTGGTCCCCTATTCCAGAACTATTTGTGTGTCTAAATCTAACACCCAAATTGGGATGGGACCAATTATTTGATACGTTTTCATCAATGTAAAAATAGTATTCCATAGGGATGGGCTTCCCTGGTCCTTCAAAAAGACGAACCGATTGCTTTGCAAAGGGTGAGAAGGGAATAATACTTGTACAGGTATTCCGCTCTCCAAACATTGCAATATAGGGCAAATGATCTCTGTCGGATGAACTGCTAGAATTGGGGAAGGTGCAAGAAGAATAAGCACCTACATGATACGCTGAATGATCTATTATAAAATGACCATGATAATGAAATGGATAATCAGAATAATGATCAGAATAATCATCAGGTATACCTTGATATGGATAATTCATTACATACCTCATCCAATCATAATGTGCAATGCATGCATCATAGAATCCGGATGCAGGAATGATTCGCACGACATCTCTTCCCCGATTCTGCTGCCAATAAGCATCCTGGGCAATGGCCTCAAGAGTCACATCCTTTCCCACATTACGCGAGGTAATCTGCAATACTTGGTAATTATTGATCTTTACAAATTCATACTTCCAAGCAGACTGGTACTTCGTCCCTTTATACCGCAAGGCATAGCACTTGTTGTCTCCCAGTCCTTTCATCTCTTGGTGACAAACGACTCTTTCTCCAGCTACCTCCACCTCTTCAGAAGAGGTCTTGCTGAAGGGTTCTTTGAAAGAGATTCCCAAAAGTGGTGCTTGAGTAATGTCCTTAGGATCAGCTTTATCCACAACCTTCATGGAAGGGAAAATGGATTGCCACTCCTCACGACTGGGGAGGTGATACGGCTTTCCACCAATTGTCGTATTGGCAAATAGCCGCATAGCCATTACTGTTTGAAAGTAGCCACTCACATTGGTTGCATACTTATCGGTAACAAAGCCATCTCCTGCCTTGTTGATGTTGTACTCCGCTACATATCTCAAGGGATTCATGAGATTCGTTACAGACTCAGCCTGCATCACATCGTCGTCGTTATAATCAATGTCTTGATCGTCGCTCCAGTCCATGACCTGGATCAGATAGTGTACCTTATCGGCATTGCTGGGATCCTTACCCCCACCATCGCCACCGCCTGGCGTGATACCATTGCCCTTGGTGAGGTAGATACGATAGATGTGGTTGCGAAGTAGGGAGACAAACTCGTCCTCTTGCTTAAATTCGATAGTCTTCTTCCAAGGTTTTCCCTTATAGGTGCCTTCTAGCAGCAAAGTGGTACGAGCAGATGGACTAGGATTTTCATAGCTGTAGATACCGCCTCCAATCACCGTACTAGTAAACCAGTCACCATTGGCATCATAGCTCTTTGCCTCCACACTCCCTTCACTAGGAATAGCAGTCGATGTGGTCATAAAAGACTTCGTAACCGCATTTTGCAGGGTAGCTTTGGTCAGCACCAATTCCGCAACCAACTTGTTGAAGACATCAAAGCGACACGCCAAGCGTCGAAGCTTAACCGTACCAGCATCGGCTGTCGTATGCCTTTCCGTTGTCACTTTTACAGGCTCGGCACTAAGCATTACAAAGCCTTTTTCGCCATGCTGAGGTAGAGGGCGATCCATCACGATTTGCTTGAATTGCTCGTACGAAATCCCACGCTGCAGTCGGCTCAAGAAACGATCTTTATCGGTATCATCTTTATAGCCATTGGCGATCACTTCCAAATAGAAGGTGCCCGACATCTTCATATCAAACAGGATTGCTCCGCTATAGGGATCTTCTCCAGAAGGCATTGCAAGATCTTCTGTGGGAATGATCTTTTCAAGCGAAGCGGGTATATTTTCATCACCATTATTGGTAAAAACACAGACGGTGAGATTTTCTATTGCCCGCTCATTGGGAAAAGAGGCAGAAAGAGAGGTACTCTTATGCTCTGCGCGCAAACCATTTTTTCCAATTGATAGACTCATCGACACGGGATAGTCCATCTTTTTGGCAAGCGTCTGCTTGGGCGACCTGCTCGTACAAGAGAGCATGCTCAAGCACACAAGGGCGATCATTAGGAATTTTCCCCTATTCATAATACAATTATCTTTCCTTTTTCGGTTTCTATTTTTTCGGTTTCTATTTTCAGTTTCTACCGTTAGCTGTGCTTCCAAGACTAGTTAAAGATGTGATCGCATATTCTTTGTCTTCGAATGGATAAGGGTAAAAAACGACGGATAGACATCCGAACTCCCACCCTTACTTTTTCTGTACAACAAGTTATTCCATCTTCGCTGGCAGAAACGCAATAAGCTGATTGGGCACGTTCGTTATCGCCGTTTTGATCATAAGTAGCCCAGAGCATAACTTTCCGACCAACTTTTTGCGATTGAGTAGATCCTTCGGGTATATACCCCATAGCGGGGGAAAAAACCTTTTCATCCTGGTCGCTATTTGCTGCCCAAATAGATAAAGAACTTGTTGTATAGGTCATTCCTCGAATATGGAACAAATCTGATACCCTGCATGCGAACTCCCACCTTTGCTTTTTCTGTACTATAAGATATTCCATCTTCGCTGGCAGAAACGTAATGAGCTCTTTCGGTGTGATCTTTATTGTCTATACTACGATAAGGACTCCAGAGCATAACTTTCCGACCAACTTCTTGCGGTTGAGTAGATCCTTCGGGTATATACCCCATAGCGGGGAAAAAGACCTTTTCATCTTGGTCGCTATTTTGCTGCCAAAATTGCGCACTGGCAATCTCTGCAAGGCTTACGCCATCGTCCACAATTCGGCTGGTAATCTGCAATCCTTTTTGGTTGCTGGTCGACACCCACTCATATTTCCAAGCCGATTGTAAATAGGTCCCTTTATATCGCAAGCCGTACACAACGCCATTTCCCGACCCTTTGAACTGCTGGCGACATTCCATACCACGGGAAGTGTCTTCTTCACTTGTTGTTCCTCCTAGCGAGCCACGTAAACTTACATAATCTACATACTCTTGTGAAGGATTCATAGGATGTTTGAAATCAATCTTAATAGAAGGTATCAATGAGAGCCACGTTATCCTTCTCGCAGATGATCGTGCCATATCGAAAATAAGATAATCGCTATCAACTTTTTTACGCTTAACGGGTTTCACTCTTCTAATGCCCAATGGATTAAGGCCTCTTACCTGAAGCTTGAAATCACAAACATGCCCTGATTCGTACTTCGGCGTTGCCCGAAATATGACAAAGTCGCCAACTTTAACAACTGAGGAATACTGGCCTACTCTTTCATGTACCGATATCCAAGGTATCGCATGAGTAAGATACCTCATTTCAAAGTTTTCGTATGCAGGATTGTAAACATTTGACTCTTTTTCGTCATTAATTTTAATGTTTTTGACATTTCCATGCACAATATAAGAAAAGGTATAAGAGGAAGGGGAAAGTGGAACAACGTATGGGTCACCTCCCTTTTTTAAATTTGGGAACCTAAAATATAAAGCTGGAAGTCTATAGTGAAACCACGCACACAGAGCTGTAGGTCCATTCTCGTCATACTTGGATAGGCGTAAGTGGTAAATGCTTGGTTGCCTATCCCTATCTATCAGATAGGGAAAACAATATTCCATAGGGATAGGCTTCCCAGGCCCTTCAAAAAGACGAACCGATTGCGCTGCATAGGGTGAGAAGGGAATAATACTTGTACAAGCATTCCGCTCTCCAAACATTGCAATATAGGGCAAATGATCTCTGTCGAATAAACTGCTAGAATTGGGGAAGGTGCAAGAAGAAAAAGCACCTACATAATCCGCTGAATGATCCTTTATTTCAAATCCATGTGCCAGTCGAGGATCAGGATACGGTATTCGCCCAGCCATCCAATCATAATGCACCTTGTTTGCATCATAGTATCCAGATGCAGGAAAGATTCGCACGACATCTTTCTCCCGATTCTGTTGCCAATAAGCATCCTGGGCAATCTCCTCAAGCTCCTCATCGCCTTTTATATTGCGTGAGGTAATCTTTAGTACTTGGTGATTATTGCTCTTTACAAATTCATACTTCCAGGCAGACTGGTAGATCGTACCCTTATAACGTAAGGCATAGCACTTGTTGTCTCCCAGTCCTTTCATCTCTTGGTGACAAACGACTCTTTCTCCAGCTACCTCCACCTCTTCAGAAGAGGTCTTGCTGAAGGGTTCTTTGAAAGAGATTCCCAAAAGTGGTGCTTGAGTAATGTCCTTAGGAGAAGCTTTGTCCACAACCTTCATGGATGGTAAAATGGATTGCCACTCCTCACGACTGGGAAGGTGATAGGGCTTTCCACCAATTGTCGTATTGGCAAATAGCCGCATAGCCATTACTGTTTGAAAGTAGCCACTCACATTGGTGGCATACTTATCTGTAACAAAGCCATCTCCAGTCTTGTTGATGTTGTACTCCGCTACATATTTCAAAGGATTCACTGGAGGGCACTCCTTCTTCATCACATCGTCGTCGTTATAATCAAGGTCTTGATCATCGCTCCAGTCCACGACTCGGATCAGATAGTGTACCTTATCGGCATTGCTGGGATCCTTACCACCACCATCGCCACCGCCTGGCGTGGTACCATTGCCATTGGTGAGGTAGATACGATAGATGTGGTTGCGCTCTAAGGTGAGCTCTTTTCCTTTCTTTTCCAAATGTATCTCCTTGCGCCATGGAAGTCCTTTGTAGGTTCCCTCAAAAATAAGATAGCTTAGGCTCCCATACGACTCATAACTATAGATACCTCCCGTAGCCATCGTATTGGTAAACCAATCGCCATCGGGAGTGTAAACCACCTCATTGCCCATAGTTGCATAGTCCGAGGGTCGCTTTAGTTGCCTCAAGAGATAGGATTTCTTCACTTGTTTCGTGAGCGTAATCTTGGTTAGCTTCAGATCACTTACAAGTTTGTTGAACACGTCAAAGCGACAAGCTAAGCGACGAAGCTTAACGACTCCAGCATCGGCAGTTTGAGTCTTTCTTGTTGTCACTTTTACAGTCTCGGCACCAAGCATTACAAAGCCTTCTTCGCCATGCTGAGGTAGAGGGCGATCAATTACGATCTGTTTGAATTGATCGTATGAAATTCCCTTTTGTAATAAACTTAGAAAGTGGGCTTTATCGGTATCACCTTTATAGCCGTTGGCGATTACTTCCATATGAAAGGTACCTGCCATTCCCATATCAAACTTAATTGCTCCGTTATAGGGATCCCCTCCTGAGGGGAGTGTAATCGCCTCTTGAGTAATTACTTTTTCCAAGGAGCCTGGGGTATTGTTGGAAGTCGCATTGGTAAAAACGACCACGACTAGGTTTTCTATTGCCCGTTCATTGGGGAAAGAGGCAGAAAGAGAAGTACTCTTGTGCTCTGCGCGCAAACCGTTTTTCCCAATTGATAGATTCATCGACACGGGATAGTCCATCTGCATGTCAAGCTTCTGCTTGGGCGACTTGCTCGTACAAGAGAGCATGCACACCAGCATAAGGACTACGTAAAGCATTTTTTCTAGTTTCATATTGCCTCGATTTCTTTTTCGACTGTTTTTACAGTTTTGGATAGACTCTACTGCTCTTTAATCCAGGTTGGTAATCTTATCTCTAAAGAGACGAACATTCAGTCCAAATTCTTGTGGGTAAGGAACTATACACATTTGGTCGTGTTCCACACGGACACTCTCAGCAACATCGTACATATTAGAAGAAGACCAAAACCGAACCTTTTCTCCCAGAAAATGACTTGGGACGCTGACATCCCCTTCGGCATAACCAGAGGCGGGAAAAATTCGTACAACATAGGGATAGTTGGGGTTCTCTTCAAATGTACCAGTCTTGGCGTAATACTGCTGCCAAAATTGCTCTTTGGTGATATCCTCAAGGCTTACGCCATCCTCCACATTGATAGAAGTAACCCGCAATACTGGATGCCCATTAAGCTTGATCCATTCGTATCTCCAAGCAGACTGATAAAAGGTTCCCTTAAAACGTAAGCCATACACTACGTGGTCTCTAGTACCACCTTTGAACTCCTGACGGCAGGATACTTCTTTGGATCCCACTTTTACGCTTTCAGTATACTCTGAAATTTCTTCGTACTCACTCAAGGAGATTCGACTACGAGGAATGATAGACTGCCATTCCTCTTTGCTGGGTAGATGGTAAGACTGTCCACCTTGTTCGTAATGAGAAAATCTTGTTACGGCCGTTCTCCAAGACCAATAGCTACTTACATTGGTATCAACCTCGTCATTGGTAAAAATTCCATTCTTACCAATATTGTATTTTGCCACATAATGCAAGGGATTCTCCCCTTGGATCAGTATTAAATCCTTTGCTTTTTCGGGATAGTGCTTTGGTGTTACACGTAAGATAAAAGTGGCTACTTTACTTCCCCCTTTTACACGAATTGCGCTGTTTTTTTCAATACGGAGTTGTGAGGGATCGCCTTTTTTCAAGGAAAGAGTGTATTCATTATTAGACAGCTGACCCGTAATTGGTACCAGGTAACGAGGGGTTAGATCTGCCTTCACTTCGACGCATAAACCTACCGTTCTCCCTTTTTTCGGTATAGTTCCGTTGTAGAATAACTTATACTCTATGGAGTGTGGCTGATACGGCCCTGCTCCCTCAAATAGACGGACTGGCACTCGGTCTAATGTCATCACCCAAGAACCGCACTGATGAGTTAGTTGCACACAAGCCCCTGAAGATTGAAAATCCATCGAATAGGCTTCCGATAGAACAGCACCAGATTCTTCTAGAGGATGGACATAGGTATTGCTCCAAAAAGAGCCTACGGAAGTCTCCAATTTGTGTATTAATTCGTATCTGCTTCCCAAGTTTGGTATAAGATCTCCTTGATCCCCGTGCCCCCAATAGCCCGATTCTGGAAAGATTCGCACAATATCGTTTTCTTGATTCTGCTGCCAAAAGTCTTCCTTAGCAACATGCTCAATTTTCAATCCCCCGCCCACATTGCGTGAGGTAATCCTTAGCACTTGGTAATTATTGATCGTTACATATTCATACTTCCAAGCAGACTGGTACTTCGTCCCTTTATATCGCAAGGCGTAGCATTTGTTGTCTCCAAATCCTTTTATATCTTGGTGACAGAGGACTTTTTT
>KQ959277.1:47055-52690 GCA_001552775.1 Bacteroidales bacterium KA00251 | reverse complement strand
TTTTTTCCAGCTACCTCCACTTCTTCCGAAGAGGATTTACTTATAGGCTCAGTCAAAGTAATCTCTTGATTATACTGATAGATTGAAACCTGTTCAGTAGGTATAATTGATAGCCACTCTTCACGAGTCGGGAGATGATACGGCTTACCTCCTATTGTCGTATTAGCAAAGCGATAGAAAGCAACTGCTTGATCCAGGTAGCCACTCACATTGGTTGCATACTTGTCTGTAACAAAGTTTTTGCCAGATTCATCGATGTTGTACTCGGCCACATACTTCAAAGGATTGATCATTTCCGCATTCCACACATCAGCATCGTTGTAGTCGAAGGTAATGTCTTGATTCCAGTCCAAAATCTCAACTACACAATGTACTTTGTCAGCATTGCGAGGGTCATGACCTCCACTGCCACCATCACCACCGCTAGGCGTTGTGCCATTGCCCTTGGTAAGGTAGATACGGTAAATGTGGTTGCGTTCTATATTGATCACTCCTCCATCTTTTTTTCTCAGACCTATCTCCTTGCGCCAAGGTTGTCCTTTGTAGGTCCCCTCCAAAATAAGATAGCTTATGTCGCTATTCGATTCATAACTATAGATTCCCGCCGTAGCCATCGTATTGGTAAACCAATCTCCATTGGGAGTGTAAACCACTTCATTGCCCATAGTTGCATAGTCTGGGGGTCGCTTAGTTTGCCGCATAAGGTAGGATTTCTTCACTTGTTTCGTGAGCGTAATCTTGGTTAGCTTCAGATCACTTACAAGTTTATTGAATACGTCAAAGCGACAAGCTAAGCGTTGAAGCACAATCACACCAGCATCGGTAGCTTGTCTCTCAAAAGTAGAGATCTTCAGAGGTTCGGCCGTAAGCATAACAAAGCCACTTGCGCCATGCTGAGGAAGAGGACGATCAATCACGATTCGTTTGAACTGCTCATACGAGATTCCCTGAGCAAGTGCTTTCAAAATGCGTTTCTTGGCTTGTGTATCGTCTTTAGGATAGGCATTGGCGAGAAATTCCAAATGGTAGGTACCTTCCTGCCCCAGATCAAACCATATCTTGCCATTGTAGGGATCGCCATTGGCAGGAAGAGATAGCTGCTCTTCGGGAATTACTTTTTCCAAGGTGCCAGGTGTATTGCTACCCTCCGTATTGGTAAAGACCACCACTAGCAGATTTTCTATTGCACGCTCATTGGGGAAAGAGGCCGTAAGCGAAGAGCCTACAGACTCGGTACGTAAGTCCTTTTTCACCCCTGCCAAGGTTATTGATACGGGGTAGTCCATATGCTCCCATGCTTTCCGTGGCGACTTCTCCGTACAAGAGAGAAGTGTCCACAAAAGTAGCGCGACAATCCACACCTTGTTCATTTTCATAATCTTGTGTTCTTGTCCTAAAAAAATTACACTTAGTCTCCGCTTCTTGCTTATTTATCCTCCAAAGTTGCCTCCATCTTCCCAGTCTAACACACTACCCGACACCCAAGGTTTTACTTCCACTTGGCCACTTTTCAAGATTCTCAGTTCAATACGATAAACCTGTTCGGGATTAAGATTGGGGTACCACCCCCAGTCTTTAAATATGGGCGTCAAATCTATTGGGCGTTTGAAGAGTTGTACACCGTCATGCCATACCTGTAAGGTAGGGATTGCCTCGTTGAGATAACGAAGTGTACGAACTTCATAAAACAGTTCCCTCCCACGCAAGCTATTCACTGTACGCACTACAGCATCGTGAGGCGCGGGAGCATAGGGATAATGGTGTACCGAGTAGTTGGGAGTCGGCTCATTTCTATCGGCACCATTGGGTGCTTTTCCCTTCACTTCTAGGGTATACTTAGGATTAATCTCCATTCTGTACCTGGGTAATAGCTTGCTTAGCTCCAAGGTATAGCGATCGCTTCCTAGTGGCAAGTCACCCTCCCAGCCAATCTTTACATGCAGATAGCAATGGAGATTTGCCATATCGCACAAGTAGGTACAAGTCTGCTTACACCTAGCATCAAACGTGCGAAGGTTCCAAAATAGCTCTTCGGCATTGGCAAAAGCTTGTTGATCAGCCGTGCGACGTCCTAAAGCAAGAGTGATCTCTTGAAGAGAGGTTATCCCTGGCTTCATGGCATCAAGGTAGGAGCCTTTTTCAGTACGATTGCCAATGGTTAGCATACTGTAAGTACCTTTCGGCAAGCGACGCAAGCGTACGATGGGACGATGGGTCGAGTCGACTGGCACCTCGTACATAAACTTGCCGTTGCTGTCAAATAGAAAACGACGCTCCGTATGCACAAACTGGGCATACATATCTTTTCCTTTGCTGATGTAGCGATACTGGAGCACTACACTCTCGCAGCAGGCATCACGCACATCCTCCATGCTACAGCTTGTTAAGCAGACAAGAGGAAAAACCAACCATACGACTAGCGACCACCAACTTTGCTTCTTGCCATTTGCAACAGAAGAGCTCATTCGGCGATCCTCAGGATTGTCTATACGCTTGTTTTCTCGTACAACTATTGGCACGCGTCTCATTATCGTTTAGCCCTTTTAGTACCTTTACTCGTTGCTTTCATAGGTTCTTTTTTAGCCCCCTCTGCATGCCCTACTCCAGAAGCTTTAAGGCGTTTGAGATACTCTTGGGCTTTTGCCGCTTGTCTAGGGTCCTTCAATGCTTTTTCAAAGTAGCGAGCTGCAGCACTATAGTTGCTACTCAACCAATAGTATAAGCCCATATTGGTAGAGGCTTCTAGAGTTTCAGCCACACGGCTCAAGTAATGCCAAGCTTGGGGCAGGTCGCCACGGAGCAATGCAGCCGAAGAGGCATTTAAATTGGCTATCTTATCGTTGGGATAATAGCGTACAGCCATATCGTACTCTCGCCCATACTCGGGGTGGGCTATACCTGCCTTGTTGCGACGCTGGGCTACTTCATAGATCTCTTCTTGCGACAGATCTTGAGGACGGCGATCGTACACCGCCTCTACTTCATCTGAGGTAAAGTGTCTAACCTTATAAGACACTTCCATATCCATGCGGCGCAAGGAGGGATAAAGATTGTCCAGCAAATACTTGTACACACTGCCACCGCCTAGCTGCATAAGACGCGTTTCTCGATCTGCTTCTGTAGAGTAGTTGTCGAGCAGACCAAGCACCTCCTCTTTCATAGGTACAGAGGGAGTCTCTTTTACGAGTTTGAGCAAGCCTGGCCAATCCTCTCCCACGCCAATGGCTGAAAAATGAGCCAAGCCACTCAATCCACCATAAAGCGTAATTAGGTAAGACTTAAAGCTATCGGCACGATGCTGGGATAAGATCAAATTGGACTCTGAGCTTCCCTCGGGAGAGGCATACCCTGTGATGGTTAGTTTTTGCACTTCTATATCTCCCGGTGCTTCTTCCATCAATGGACTGAGCATACGCGTTACCTTGGTAAGCTCTAAGTAGTTTTGACCAAAGGCAGGCAAAATATCATACTTACCTACACGGAAATGAATGCGTACAGTAGCACGCTCGGCACGCAACTTTACACTTTCTGCTTCTGGTCGGTAAAAAAGCATGTCCTCGGGTTGCAACCTGGGAGCTGTAGGGGGCAATACAATGGGTTTAGGTTCAGGCTTGGGAGGGTATATTATAGAGACAGAATAGGTACCCATCTGACGATAGTCGCAACAATCTTCTAAAAACTGATACAGCTCCAGGCGGTTTTCCTGCCCCTCAGTAAGTAAGCCAGAAGGAAGTAGCATCACTCCTTCATAGCGAATCGGAGCAGGCTTTACCTCGCTACTTCGTGCCAATACAGCCACCTCTTCACTTTCTGAGCGTTTCTTATACTCTTCGCGACTTAGCAACTCCATTTCGCGAAGGTAAAAGCGATGCCGCAAAGGATCTTGAAATACCACGCTACGAAAAGGGTACTGACGATCTCCCGTACTATAAACTGGCACGATATGCAAGGCTTCGTTGCGCCGTAAGGCTCCAGAGCGAGGCTCCACGATAAAGTGCAAACGAAGGGTATCGCCCATAGCATGAGCCTCTACATCCTTGAACAATAGCTGCGGTTGCATCACTTTATTTTGCTTTCCCTTTTCCGACGTTTGAGTGGCAATCTCCGTACGCAATGGATGGACTTCAAGAGTGCGAACTGCTTTCTCTTTATCGTTAGTCGTTTTACTCTTCGGATTTTGCGCAGACAAAGTGGGCAGCATCTGAAGTCCTGTACCTAACACGATCAGCCCCAGAAAAGCCTTTCTTACCAATCTGTTCCTATTCGTCATCATCTTCTTTCCTACCTAAGATTATACTTACACAGCCTACTCCTTCTTACAAAAAGTAGCAAAACGTAATTGAGGCCTTCGTTGGGCCAAAATAATTGCGATGGGAACTTCCTAAATCGGCTCCACATACCCAAGCATCACACCGATTATAATTCACGCGCACCCAGCCCGCTCCTACTGAAAACTCTATGCCTCCACGGCGACCAAGAGGTAATTGATAGCCATACGAAAGTCCAACTCCCAATAGATTGCCCCAATAGCGGTCGTTTTTCAATGCTGGAATAATACGCACCCCTCCTACATTAAACTCTCCATAAATGCCATGAAAACCGAGGTAACTCCGCTCAAAAGTCTTGCAAAACCAAAACTTTGCCTCTGGCATCACGGTCCAATGCATCAACTTTGGATTGTAGGTATTTCCTTCATTATCCTGCCATGAACGAAACAGAAATGGATTATAAGCTCCATGAAGACTTATACTCCACTGATCGTGTAGTTTCACCTCCACTCCAGCATTAGGAGTACCACTAGCCCAATAAAGCGAATTGGTACGAACAGAAACTTGCTGAGCAGCAGCGGACTGAACGAACAAAAGCAAGAGAAGCAGGAGAAGCATTGCCCCACCCTTTCCAAGCTTTTCTAGTCGACAGGGAGCAGTAGTCTCTACATTTTCGGGAAGCCTATTGCTAAACGATGACGAGGACAAAGAAGAGTCTAAAGGCATTTTCTCATAGGTCTTCTCCTCTCGTAAAGGCACAGTGTGGACACCCCAATAACATATGCTAGGTGCACTCAAGTCGTGAGGCATGAATATTCTTGGACAAAAGTCAACTTTTGACCTGTCTCTATCATTTTTTATACGCAAAGAAACTACTTTTATCATCTCTTTCGTTACATTATATCTTTTGATAATTGGTATCTGAAACGACTCGTTCGATACAGAAAGACGGCTTATTTTTAAGCTGTTGTGTGTTTTGGCTCTAACAACCGCCTGCAAAGATAGTATAAATATTTTTATTACAAAATATCTTTTTCCATCTTCTCTTCTCACATTCTCATCTTTTGATATACATTTTTCAATATAAAATTCAATATAAAAGACATTTGAAATTATGTAGGTTTTCAATATAACATATTTTTACCCCCCCCCAGTGCATAAAGAAACATTTTTCTAAAATCACACAAAATGCTCCAAAAAGCTAAGAAACGGTCATACCTACCCTCTCGGAGCTTTTTCCAAAAACTCTCGGAACATTTTCCAAAATCTCTCGGAACATTTTCCAAAAACTCTCGGAACTTTTTCCAAAGGATACTTCTTCTCCCCTCTTGGCTGAGACTGTTGCAAAAGTCAACAGTCTGGACAAT
>KQ959277.1:20776-46955 GCA_001552775.1 Bacteroidales bacterium KA00251 | reverse complement strand
CAACAGTCTCTACATATCTTTCCCTCCCCAAAAACATACGTATCTGTTTTCTCAAACCTTCAGAAATTGCTTCACCTAGGCCACTCCTCCTTTTCCCAAAAGAAAAACAAGATATTAATCCCCCTAAGAGAAAGAGAATTGACTTCATCCTAGCAATTCCGCCAAGAGACTACGAAACTAGAAACTTCCTCGATAAACCTTTGCACCTTACAGTGCAAGGAATAAGGTACCTATCCCCAAATGCTAAAAACAAAACGCCTGCACTCCACGAAAGGGAGTACAGGCGCTTGACTAAAATCTTCTTTTTAGATAAGGAGTGAGGATCCATCACACAAAATGCTCCAAAAAGCTAAGAAACGGCCATCCCTACACTCTCGGAACTTTTTCCTAAAACTCTCGGAACATTTTCCACAGGATACTTCTTCTCCCCTCTTGGCTATTATTTGAATGCTTAGAATAAAACCTTTTGAAAAGAAGAGGAAACCAAAAGACCCCCCTAAAAAAAAAGAGGGGTGCCCTCAAACTGAAGGCACCCCTCACGATAGATATTGAAAAGACTCTACTACATAGACCAGATTTCGTTGTCATCTGGAATGTGAATCGAAGGATTCAGCGGAGCAATACGTGTAATGTTTAGCAAGTGCTTATAGGTGAAGTTTTCAGAGAGAGAGTTGTTCCCCCATGAGCCACATCCTAGAGTATTCGTTACCGCGAGTCCATTCTGAATATGTCCACCTGCAGTTGTAGCAGAAGGAGCATTTACCACTACACGCGAACAGGTAAGCACAGATCCAGCAAGGATAATGTGGGCTTGACTATTGGAGTGCACTGCACAAGAGTGTCCATTACCTTCATTAGCTAGGTTTTTGCGTGCAATTTCCACAGCTTCTTCAAAGTGATTGTAGGGAAGAGCACAAAGTACAGGACACATTTTTTCTCTACAAATAGAGTCTTCAGCCCCTACTCCATGAGCTTCTACTACAATTACACGGGTTGTTTCAGGTACTTTGATACCAGCCATTGCAGCTATCTTGATAGCACTCTGACCTACGACATCTTTGTTGATAGGACCATTGTCGTGGAAGAGGATATCGCGCATCTTTTCACCTTCTTCTTGGCTACAGATATAAGCACCATTCTTTTTAAGAGCAGCAAAGACAGCATCTTTATCGGCCTTGTTGTAGATCACACTTTGCTCACCAGTACAGATAATACCATTGTCGTAAGCACGACCTGTAATGAGTTTATTGGTTGCATCATCAAAGTCGATATCGCTATCGAGGATCACCTGTACATTTCCAGCACCTACTCCGTAAGAGGGTTTACCTGAAGAGTAAGCAGATTTTACCATGCCCATACCACCAGTAGCCACCACTACATCTACTGCAGACATCAGCTCTA
Source organism: Bacteroidales bacterium KA00251 (assembly GCA_001552775.1). GTDB lineage: Bacteria > Bacteroidota > Bacteroidia > Bacteroidales > Porphyromonadaceae > Porphyromonas. The sequence goes on along the minus strand of KQ959277.1, from coordinate 45,554 downwards.
TCGTACGGTCGAGTGTAGGTTCTTCAATCACTTGTACCATAGCATCAGGTACGTTGAAGGGTGCAATAGCTTCCTTGATCAACTCTACGGCATGCATTGAGCACTTCTTGGAACGGGGGTGCGGAGATATGATAATGGCGTTGCAAGTCTTGAGGGCAAAAATAATGTTGCTCATAGGAGTAACAATAGGGTTGGTGGTAGGGGTTACAGCTCCTACTACCCCCATAGGCTTGGCAATTTCAATCATACCAGTGCGTTCATCAATATTCAGGATACCGATGGACTTTTTGTCGTGGAGGTTGTACCAAACACCTTTAGACTTTCCCTTATTTTTGGAAACTTTGTCTTCGTAAACACCCATTCCTGTTTCGTCAACAGCTTCACGAGCTAGGATTTCGGCATTTTCGTAAATTACTTTTGCAGCTGCACGACAGATGTTGTCTACGGACTGTTGGTTGTGCGTAGCTTGATATTCTCGCTGTGCTTCACGAGCGAGAGCGACCATTTCTTTGATTTCCATTCTTCTAATAATGTTATCTACGTTGTTTTTGACTTTCTAAATATTGGGGTCTTTCTCAGCCCTATCTTTCTACTAATAAAGCTTACGATAGATGGCTTCTATTTCATCGACAGTAAAGGGCACATAATTATTTTTAAGTAGACGCTGCTGAGTAACAAGGACGTTTTCTGCAAATCCTCTTACTTCTTCGTCTTTCATGCCGTACTCACGGAGTTTCTTTAGAGGGATTAGCTTGCTAAGGAGAGCATCTAAGCTATCGTACACCTCATCTACTTTACAGCCAAGTCGTGCGGCTAAATAAGCTTCTATTTCTCTGATGCATCCATTGGGATCTTTCGCATGATAAGCCTTGAACACTTCAGTAAAGAGCTGATAGTTAGACTCTCCATGAGGCACATGATAGTTTCCTCCTAAAGGATAAGACAGGGCATGTACAGCTCCTACACCAGCATTACCAAAAGCAATGCCAGCCATATTGGCAGCTACTAGCATATCGCCATGACGTTCGTGGCGGTACTCTTGACCCTTTTCTACGATCTTCTGGAAGACTTCAATAATTGTATCAATAGCACGCAAGCTAAAGGTACGTGTATAGACATTAGCCTTGGGGGATACATAGCTTTCTACCGCATGCACAAGGGCATCAATTGAAGAGCACGCATAGGGTTTAAAGGGGAGCCCTTTGAGGAGCTCGGGTACAAACACAGCATGATCTGGGGAGATGGCATCATCTGCTAGCCCCATCTTTGTGTGACGCGACTTGATTTCTGCAATTGAGATATTGGTCACTTCACTTCCTGTACCACAGGTTGTAGGCAATATAATAAGCGTTTTGTCCTTTACAATAGGTATTTTATGGTCAAAGGCATCCATCACGTCACTTTTGAGCCCTTTGATCACAAATAGTTTAGAGATGTCTATCACAGTTCCCCCTCCAATACCAATTACGCGTTTAAATTCTTTTCCGCTAAGGTCGTGAAGGATCTGATTCATCATCTCGTCACTAGGTTCGCCTAAGCCATACTTTTCCTGCATCACAAAGTGACAAGGAAGGTTAAGCTTTTCCATAAAAGGCTTATAAAGGAAGTCGTTGGTGATAACGAGGTCTTTATCGTCTAGCTGGAAGTCTTTTGCAAACTCGGCAAAGTCTTTTGCCATATGCAAAGCTGTGTGTAGCTTAAATAGTTGCATAGTACTTGTAATCTGAGAATTATTAGTTTTGTTACTTACACTGTGGAAAGCGTTTCTTCATCTCTACTGTAAGCTCTTCACGGAAGTCGGGATGAGCTACAGCAATTAGAGCCTCTGCACGCTCACGGAGACTCTTTCCTTTGAGTTTGGCGATGCCATACTCTGTAACTACGTACTGGATATCGTTGCGACTTGTAGTGACAGCAGCCCCTTCAGCGAGTGTAGGTACGATACGAGAAACTGTACCTCGTCTCGCTGTAGAGGGTATAGCAAGGATACTAATCCCCTCTTTAGACATAGCAGCGCCACGGATGTAGTCTACCTGTCCACCGACTCCGCTAAACTGTTTAGGGCCGATTGTTTCGCTGTTTACTTGTCCCATAAGATCAATTTCTATGCAGCTATTGATACTGACGATACGATCGAGCTGCATAATGGTGCAAGGGTGATTGACATAGTCAACAGGATAAAGCTCCACATCGGGATTGTGATCTACAAAATCGTAAAGTTCTTTGGTTCCCATCAAGAAGGTAGCCACATGCTTTCCTTTACCAATTTGTTTTTTACTACCATTGATTACCCCTTTTTTGATGAGTTTAATAGCTCCATCTGAAAACATTTCCGTGTGGAGTCCTAAGTCTTTTTTATCGTCTAGGAAAAGAAGGACAGCATCTGGTATAGCACCGATACCGAGCTGAAGGGTATCGCCATCCTTCACAAGCTTTGCGACGTTGCGTCCAATTCCTTTTTCGACCTCTGTAATAGAGGGGGGAGGCAATTCTGGAAGGGCTCTATCGGTCTCTACGATATAATCTATGTCTGAAAGGTGTATTTTATTGTCTCCTCCTACATAAGGCATCTGCTTATTCATTTCTACCACTACACAGCGTGCTTTTTCTGCTGCAGGCTTAGTATAGTCACTAGAGACGCCAAAGCTACAATATCCATTTTCATCGGGATAAGAAACGACTGTAAGCAAGACATCGCATGGGATATCGCCTTCTCTTATAGCACGTGGGATCTCATGAAAGAACATGGGCACAAAGTCTCCACGCCCTTCTGCAATGCAATCGCGTGTATTTCCACCGAGAAAGCCTAAGCGAGGACGCATAAAAGAGGCTGCTTCAGGTGTGGCCAAAGGCTCTTCTCCGAGCGTCACCAAGTGAAACTCAGAAAGGTCTTTAAAGCACTCTTTGTTATTTACAATAGCTTGGGCAAGGAGTGTTGGATAAGCAGCTGCATGAGCCAAAACAAGGCCATCTCCATCTTTTATAGCACGTTTTACCGCTTCATCTGCTGTAGTTACTTTTGACTTATAATCGTTCATACCGTAGGGTTATTTTAAGAGGGGTAGTTACAGGGGAATGTAAAATATAGACAGTCGCGTGGGCATTTGCCCTTTTCTAAATGGTCAATTCTTCTTATTACGGAGTATATTCTTAGCTAGCGACCAAAGTGCATCGTCTACATCATCCACCGCTACAACCTTTAGATGAGCTTTTGGAAAAGCTTCTTGCAGAGCAGTCTCTACAGAGTCGGACAATGTATCGCCTAGAAGTGGACAGTTTGTACAGCTTCCTTGGAAAGCTACACGCACCACCCCATCTTGGGAGATACCTTTGAGGCGGATGCCCCCTTGATGTGCTATCAAGACGGGAGCGACCCGCTCCTGCAACACCTTTTCGACTTCGCTAAAATTGGGTATCATTTCCTCTATTTATCTTTTCTTTCCCTCTTAGAGTCCTCCACTTTTTCGTGGAGGACTCTCTGAAAAAGGGAAAAAAGTACGACAAAGCTTTTAAATTATTTCTTCTTCTGAGGTACGACGAAGTGATCTTTTGAGGTATCCACTCGTGCGATTTCTCTTGCCATCTGCTTCTTTTCTTCAAGGTTAGCCTGGCGAGCGATCATAATACGCTGTGCCTGAGGTGAACCAGCCCCGTGCATAGACTCTGTACGATAGCCTACGGCAGCTGTACCAAGAGTCATATTTTCAATAAGTCGCAGCACGCGCATACGGTTTTCAGTATCGCTACCTGTAGCTCCAGAAAGATATTTTTTCACGATGGGTCCCAATACAGGATGACGAAGATCTTGCTCAGCAGGCATTGTCACCATGATACCCCCTGCGATATCTTCAGCTAGTCGAGAAATTTCGTATGGGAGGCGGGTTACATTTTGCTTACATACATTAGCAAGGAGTAGGTCAATCAGGTAGTTTCCAGAAGGAGTAGGTTTACCTTCAGCAGAGCAAGCTATACCACATGCATAGAGAGTTTCGTTGAGGTGAACCATTTCAATAATCTTATCTTTAATATGAGAAGCTTTAGGTACACCATTATAGTCAGCGGCAAGTGCAGTAGCTCCGATTAACACATCGCCTACACCCACTTTACATCCACCATAAGACTGACGGTGATAACCTGCGAAGCGTTCTACCAAGACTCCAGCATACTCATATTCTTCACACATGAAGACACGTTCGTTGGGTATAAACACATCATCAAAAACGACGAGAGCTTCGTGTCCACCAAAGAGTTTGTTGCCGACATCAAGATCGTTTCCTTCTTCAAGCTTACGTGTATCGCAGCTCTGTCTACCATAAATCATGGTAATACCAGGAGCATCGCTCTGAATAGCGAAGCACACGGCATAAGCCTTATCGCTTTCACGCATGCTACAAGTAGGCATTATGATATGTTCGTGTGAGTTTACGGCACCTGTTTGGTGCGCTTTAGCACCTCTTACGACAATACCATCAGGGCGCTTTTCCACGACATGGAGATACATATCTGGATCTTCTTGATCGCTAGGACCACGTCCACGGTCTCCCTTGGGGTCGGTCATAGCACCATCCACCACGAGATCTCTATCTTGCACCATGGCAAGCCATTTGGTAAAGCGTTGGAAGTAGTCTGTACCGAGTGCTTTATCCATATCATAAGTTGTAGAATAGACAGCATTGAAGGCGTCCATTCCCACACAACGCTGGAAGCAACTAGCAGTTTTCTGCCCCATAAGGCGTTGCATCTTAACCTTCTTTACCAAGTCTTCGGCACTTTGGTGAATATGGCAAAAACGGTTAATTGTTTTTCCAGTAATGTTACTTTTTGCAGTCATTAGATCCTTGTATTCGTCCATCTGTGCAAGTGCATAGCTCATTGCAACAGAGTTCAGCGAAGGACGAATCATAGGGTGATCTACGGGGTTGTCGATCTTTTCGCCCATAAAGTAAACCTGAAGGTTTAGCTCTCTAAGGCTCTGGATGTACTCATCTCTTGTCATCATAATCTTTTTCCTTTCTCTTTTTATTAGGTTGAAGTATCGTTCCTATTTCTGACCTTTCTAATCAAGAAGCAGGCAAAGGATAGAACCCTATGCCCACTAAGGGTAAATCAGTTATCTTATACGGTTTCAAATTTCTCTTTGCGGTGCAAGCTTGGCAGTCTTGACTTTTCTGCGGATGCCACAGCAAAGGGAGACACACAGAGAGACACTCTCTTATTCCGAAGAGAACTCTCTGTCGCAGTAAGACACAAGCAATAACGCTCTCACTTTTAGGTCTTCTTTGCTACCGCTTCTCCACTTTCTCTCTTTTCTTATGGAGAAGTCAAGATAGCTCTGACTGCGTTACAAAGATACTATTTTATCTTCATATTATTGACACCTTTCAAAGTTTTTTTACTTGTGTTTGAAAGAGTTGCGATTTTTTCAGTGGGAAGAGAACTTGCCAAGTTATATGCACAATTATCCATTTAGACCTATTCACTGTACATCTTACGAGACGAAAATCCAAACTTGATAATTACACCTTGCAAATGAAATACACAAAACGAACAAAATCAAAAAAAAGAAAGGAAGGACAAACTCACTTCCAAGTATTCCATCTACTCCATAAGGTAACTTTAGAAAAAAAACTCGCCATCCGCTCTTTGTGAGAGGATGGCGAGTACGCTGATGGTAGTAAGAGATCCTAAGAGCGCTTCACTACCTAATAAATTGCAAAAGCTAGTCGGCTACCTTTTCCAGCCACCTTACCATCAGTAGCATCACGAGCATAGAGAAGCCACAAGCACATGCAAAGATAATCCATGTAGCCGATATAGAGAGGCTTTCATAGAGTATCATACCCACAAAGAGGAGCGAGTTGCCCACAGCGGTAGCACAGAGCCAAAGCCCTTGCATGATTCCCTGAAGGTGAGGGGGAGCCACCTTGGACACAAAGCTAATACCCATAGGACTGATAAAGAGCTCTGCTAGAGTAAGGATAAAGTAGGTCAATACCATTAGCCATGGTGAAACCTTGGTAAACTCTTCACCTGCCTTGAAAGCATCTTGTGCGGGTAGAGACTTAGAGCCTACAGCCATTACTACAAAGGCAAGAGCTGCGATAAACATCCCTATCACGATCTTTTTAGGAGTAGAAGGCTCCATATTTCTCTTCTTAAGCTGTCCAAAGATGAAAAGAAGAAGAGGTGTAAGTGTGACTACAAATAGCGGGTTAATTGATTGGAAGATTTCGGCTCCAACAATAGTGGTAAAACCTAGATCAATCTTTATGGCATCGAGGTTGACATAATCCTTTGCAAACTGTGTAAGAGAGACTCCATTTTGGTGGAACGACATCCAGAAGAAGATCACCACACCAAATACGGCACAAAGGGCAAGGATACGCGTCTTGATCTCTGAAGCAGACATTTTTATTTCCTCCTTTGTGACCACGATACGTTCACCAGCCGCAAGGTGCTTTTCATCTGCAGGGTATTTGCTCTTGTTGGTTAGATAAATAATGAGTGAAATGAGCATGAATACAACCGCAGCCAAGAATGCATAATGGAATCCTGTGCTAAACACCTGCACATAGTTCAAGGCAAAATCACTGAGGTCCGTAACAGGCATTCCTCCATTGGCCTCTGTAGCTATCTGAGTAACCTGGGCAACGCGATCGGCAGGCAAGGTACCATTCAAGATCTGGTGGCAATATTCGGGGAGGTTGGCATTGTATACGAAACCATTGTGTTGCACCCACCAGTTACGAATAGCTACAGCTACTAGAGGAGCAAAGACTGCCCCAATGTTGATAAACATATAAAAGAGCGAGAAGCCAGTATCGCGCATATGACGGTACTGATCATTGTCGTACATTCTTCCCACAAGAGCCTGCAGGTTGCCTTTAAAGAGTCCATTACCAAAAGAAATGGCAAAAAGAGCGAAACAGGTAAAGACAAGCCATGGTGTCATACTAGAGACTGCTGTAGGAGTAGGTATACCAAGCATCACATAGCCCAAAGTCATTACGACAAGTCCCACAAGGATGGTACCCTTATAGTTTTTAAGTCGGTCGGCTATGATACCACCTACAAGAGCCAGTACATAGACTGACGCATAAAAGATGGAGTAAATAATAGAGGCATTCTTTCCAGACAATCCAAACTTTGCTTGCAGGAAGAGGAGTAGAATCCCCATCATAATGTAGAATCCAAAGCGCTCACCCATGTTTGTAAGTGACGCAGTAATTAGGCCATTAGGATGTTTGTTTTGCATAGATCAATTATTTTGATTTGGTTATATAATTCAACACGAAGAGATCCAAGATATTTTACCTACTTTCTTGGATAGCACGCAACTGTCCAGTAGCAGGGTTAAAGGAAATCATTACAGCATCACTTTTGTTGCGGTTGATCTCTTTATTGAGGAGTACACGATTGCCAAGCTGGGTAATCGGCAACTCCCTTTTGTAAGTGACACCATCTGGTAGCACAATACTCACTTCTGCCAAACCTGGTACATTATAGACAATTCCATCTAGCCGTCGGTCTCTTTTTTTCTCTTCTTCGGGAGAGAGCGGTTGCGCTACAGACAGCACTTTGTAATGATAGGCTATAGCCTCTTCTTCAGAAGCTAAACCGTCTACAATACCCTTAGTGGGGGAAAAGTACGCCACAGTCTTATGGCTCTCGTCCAAGGAAGGCTCCAGAAGATATTCACGAGAAAGCTCCTCTTGCAGAGAGTCTCCATAAAAAAGAGCTTCCAAGGAAGACACTTGATCTCTTAGAAAGCGAAGTGTCTCTTGGTAAGCTTCTCCATCTTTGGGGGCATTCTCAGCTTTTCCTGTAAGCAAAAGCATAAGATCTTCACGAAATGAAAAGAGAGTCTCTGCCGCAATTTTTGCGCGCATCGCTTGAGAAGTGGCTTGTGCATACTCGGCAGGCAAGGCTGGGCGTGGCAAAGCAGATCTCTTTTTCAGTTGTTCTTTTGTAGGGGGAGGCTCAGGATTCCATTCGGTATTGATCCCAGCTAATAGTCCTTCACGAGTAAGCGTGACAAAAGAAGCAGGAGTCTGCGGGCGAAACTCCACCGCATACCGCTGCTCTGTATCAGGAATACCGACACTCTCTATGGCCACTTGCTGCACCTTATAAGAGACGGCATCACTGAGGGGTGCCGTCTCTCCCAGCAATACCTCAGCATAAGGAGCAAAGACACCACTATGATAAGAGGTTTTCTCTAGAGTAAAAGTAATCTTCACAACGCTCTTTGGCAGGAAATAAGTAACCCCTTTTTCTCCTGTACTATAGGGATATACACGTGTAATCTTCGCTTGACTGTGAGCCTTAATGGGCAACCACACCAGCAACATTCCCAGTAACCCGACAAAGAGTGTGAGATTTAGTTTTTGAGAGGTCGTTTTATTTGGTCTACCCATGAAATTACTTTTTTGCTTTTAATTTTACCTTAAAGTGGTTACAAATCTAGTGATTTTTTGTGGAATAGGTAGAAATAGAGCATCAAACAGCGCGTGGAAGTTGCATACGCTATCTTGTTTCTGATCGCTAGAGAGTCACTCTGAAATGCATTAGTACTCCTCCATCCTACGAGTCTATACGATGAAAAGAAGAAGCTTATCTGAAGGAAAAAAGTGAGGCTTATTTTCATAAAAGTCTTAAGCACCTTTGGAAAAACATCAGTTATCACTTTCTTATTACCTTTGCGAGAGATAAAAGTGGTATCCTATAAGTTCCATGACAACCGACTTTCCCCTTGAGCTCTCCGTCGTTGTACCTCTATACAACGAGCGAGAGTCGCTTAAAATCCTATACGATCGCCTTGCCTCTACCCTTCAATCGGCAAGCATTAGCTACGAGGTAATTTTTGTAGACGATGGTAGTAATGACGGCAGTTGGCAAGAGATTAAACAACTTCATGCGGACTACCCTCCTGTGAGAGCCATACGTTTTGCACGTAACAATGGCAAATCTGCAGGACTACAAGTAGCCTTTCAGAGAGCCGTAGGGCGTGTGGTCGCGACGATGGATGCTGATTTACAAGATGCTCCAGAAGAGCTGCCTGAGCTGTATCGTATGATTGTAAAAGAGGACTACGATCTTGTAAGTGGGTGGAAGAGGAAACGCTACGACAATAAACTGACCAAAAATCTTCCGTCCAAGCTCTTTAATGCAGCCGCGCGCAAGGTGTCTGGCATCCACAATCTACATGACTTCAATTGTGGACTCAAAGCGTATAAAAATGAAGTTATAAAGAGCATTGAGCTCTACAACGACATGCACCGCTACATTCCTTATCTAGCAAAAAGTAAAGGATATACTAAGATAGGGGAAAAAGAGGTACAGCATGCCAAACGACAGTTTGGCCACTCCAAGTATGGATTTAGCCGCTTCTATAAGGGTTTTCTTGACCTTATGGTAATAGGGTTTATTGCACGTTTCGGAAGAAAACCTATGTACTTTTTTGGTACGCTAGGACTTCTCACCTTTCTTGTCGGCTTTCTAGCCTTGGTCGTAGTACTTGTAACCAAGTTTTCGGCACTATCTCGTGGTGTACCTGCCCCACTCGTTACTGATCGTGTCTATTTCTTCATTGCATTGGCAGCAATGATTATTGGAGTACAGCTTTTCACAGCTGGTTTTTTGGGGGAAATGATTGCCCAACAATCTCTCCATCGCAACGATTACATCATAAAAGAGGAATTGTAAGATGAAAAACTTAACGTCCCATCTATTACTCTTTCTACTTCCACTTTTGGTAGTTGCTTGTCAGAAAGAAGGCAAAAAATACTATCATGTTGAGGGGACTGTATTTCACACCTACTATAGCATCAAGTACGAGAGCGAGCAACCCCGTGATGAAGAGATTGCTGCAGTTTTTAGCCACATTGACTCTGTAGCCAATCCATTCAATCCGCACTCTTTGCTATACGCTATCAACAATAATTTACCCCAATATTCCGACAGTAGTTTGCTATATCTTTTTGGGAAAGCTACAGAAGTATCGCGTGCTACGGGGGGGCATTACGACATTACGGTAGGACCTCTTGTCAATGCTTGGGGCTTTGGCTACGAGCCGTCTCCCTATGAAGGGGGAGTGCCTCAGACGGTCATTGATAGCCTACGCCAATTTGTGGGTTACGAAAAAGTAAAAGTGGTTGCAGACACCCTTCAAAAAGAGGATTCTCGCACCTCTATTGATATGGCTTCGATAGCAAAAGGATATACCTCTGATATGGTAGCAGAGGCCCTACGTGCAAAAGGAGTAGAAAACTATATGGTAGAGATTGGTGGAGAAATCGCTTACTGTGGCAAAAACCCTCAGCACAAGCCCTGGACTATAGGAGTAAATGTACCTACCCTTGACAAGCTAGGGAGTAAAAATGGAGAATTGGAAGCCATCCTCTCTCTTGAAGGCAAGGGAGGAGTAGCCACAAGTGGCAATTACAGAAACTACAAAGTAAACGAGGAGGGAGTTCTTTTTGCCCATACCATTGACCCCATCGAGGGGATACCTGTTCAAAGAGATGTGCTCAGTGCCACTATCCTCGCCCCCGACTGTGCGACTGCTGACGCACTAGCTACTGCTTGTATGCTGGTAGGTAGCGAGCAAGCAATGGCTTTGGTCAAAAAGTGGTCAAAGGTTGAATGTCTACTCCTTGTTGCCGATAAAGAGAGCCCCAAAGGGTATCGCCAAATGATGTCTGAAGGAATGAAAAAATATCTCAGCAACCCCTAAAATGGAGTTCCAACCACTACCACATTTCTACCTATTAACCACTCTGATTATCCCATCATTATCCACTAAAAGAAAGATTATGGAAAATACAAGACCTCGCCTTTTGGTAGCCTTTGATACTATAGAAGAAGCCTACGACCTTCTTGAAGAGCACTTTGAAGTGGTACGTCCTCCTAAGGGAAGAGACTTCTCCAAAGCCGAACTTCTTGCGATGCTAGGAGATTTTGACGCATTAGCTTCGGTATTTGACATTCCTATTGATCGCGAAATCATTGAAGCGGGAGGTTCTAAACTCAAGATCATTTCTAACTACGCTGTAGGATACAACAACATAGATCTAGAAACAGCCCAACGACTTGGAATAGCAGTCACCAATACGCCTCAATCGGTCGTGCTGCCCACAGCCGAGCTCACCCTTGCTCTACTATTAGCTGTATCTAGAAGAGTTGCAGAGCTTGATGGTGCAATGAGACAACAGCAAGACAAGCTTCATCTTAGCAGAATAGACAATCTAGGAGTAGATCTTGCAGGCAAAAAGATGGGTATAATCGGTTTTGGCAACATTGGTAAAGCTGTTGCACAGCGAGCAAAGGCCTTTGGCATGGAATTGTGGTACAACAAAAGGAATCGCCTTTCCATAGAAGAAGAGAAAGCTCTTGATCTGCACTTTGCATCTGTAGATGAAATCTTCTCTGATTGCGAAGTGGTATCTTTGCACACCCCTCTAACAAAAGAAACAAAGCATCTTGCCTGTCGCAAACAGTTGGAGCGAATGAAACCCAATGCTATTCTTCTCAACCTTGCAAGAGGTCCAGTAGTTGACGAGGAAGCCTTGGCAGATCTCCTTGAAAAAGGAGTGATAAGAGGTGCTGGACTTGATGTATTTGAAAACAATGACAAGCCTAACCCTAGACTATACTCACTCTCCAACGTTGTAATGACCCCTCACGTTGGTACACAAACCTACGATGCAAGGATGAGAATGGCTGAGGAGCTATGCAACAACCTTACAGGGTTCTTCTTTCACCAAGGTAAAGAGGTTTCATTTGTTGTAAGACCTTAAGATCCAACTCACGAGTTTACTTATGAAAAAGTGGTTACCTCTCATTGGTCTACTCGCCCTTTTGATGGGGATAGGGTGCTCTCGCTCCTTTGATAAGGCTAGTGAAGACTCCGCCTTACAGCCCACTTTTTCTGTAGATACCCTTAGGGTGGATACACTTTATAGTCGGCTTTCCTCGGCGACGCATCGGCTGATCGTGTATAACCGTCACGAAAAAGCCATCGAGCTCCAAAAAGTATTGCTTGACGAGAAGGGCTCTCCCCACTTCCGACTCAATGTAGATGGTAGAAGTGGCCAATCGTTTAGCAACCTCTTTATTCCTCCACACGATAGTCTTTTTCTCTTTGTAGAAGCCACTTTTCCTGAAGGAGAAGACGATCTTCCGACTCGCTACGAAGCCAAACTGCTCTTTCACTGCAGAGGAGTAGTCTCTAAGGTGCTACTTGAGGGGATTCGGCTCAATATTGACCATTGCAAAGCTCTCTCTATTGATAGAGACACTACCCTACTAGGGAATAGACCCCTACTTATTAGGGATAGCATCATCGTACACGAAGGTGCAACCCTTACACTAGAGGCTGGCACACACCTCTTATTGGGCGACAAAGCAAAAATTGTAGTCTATGGCTCTCTTCTAGCAAAAGGTACTCCCCAAAACAGGATCCTGATAGAAGGAATACGAAGAGATGAGTTGGTAGAAAAGGTAAACTATCGTCTACTACCAGGACAGTGGGAAAATATCCAACTCTTAGGTGCTCAAAAAAAGCATATCTTACGCTATACTACGATAAGAAATGGAAGAGGAGGTATCATTGTTGGGAAGAAAAAAGAAGCCCTTCCTATTCATTTAGAACTTGAGGGCTGTATCCTCACCAATATGAAGGGAAGTGCTCTCCAAGCTACCAATGCAGAGATTGAGGCAACCAACTCGCTTCTCTCCAATACGATGGCACCCTCTTTGAAGCTTAGTGGAGGAAACTGCTTGTTGCAATATTGCACAATAGCAGGATTCTATCCTTTTGATCGAAGACAAGGTGCCTCCATTGACCTCTCTCCTACCCCACAAGGCTCGGAGCCTTCGCTAGTACTTTCCAACTCCGTAGTAGAAGGCACCTTTACTGTTTCTCGTACAAATAATAAAAAGCCAATAGGTGGGGAGATTTTCTTCGACAACTCCAAACCTCAATGGATAAGTTTATCATCTTGCTATGTAAGAAGCCCTCTAGAGCTCTATACTCAAATAGACAACTGCATTGAAGCTAAGCTTAAACCAGATTCTGTCTTTGTCGCTTTAGGTAAAAACAAAAAAACAAAGGAGTACACTTTTATATACAATTTCAAGCCGTACAGTGATGCTCCCTTTGCTACACAAAAGAAAAGCGACACCGCACCTCTCTACGACCTTGAAGGAAACGAAAGACACAAGACTACAGCATGGGGGGCTTATGAAGCGATTGAGAGAGAAAGAGAAGAACACTAAAGAAGACAAAAGAATGAATCGAGAAGTAAGGCTAACTGAAGATGGGAGCACAACGCTGTACGATCCTCGTAGTGGAGACACCTTTCACTCTATTCATGGGGCTGTAGCAGAGAGTGAACTTATTTACCTTACGTACGGCATGGAGGCCATGTCATCAATAGCAGAAGCTGCCAACAAAGAGGAACTTCATATCCTAGAAGTGGGATTTGGAACTGGACTCAACACGCTACTAACAGCAAAGCATTTACTCGCACACCCTTCCTTGCAAGTAGAGATAGACTCCTACGAACTATACCCCCTTTCCAAAGAGGAGTGGGAGGCCCTAAACTTTCCTGACTTTGCCACAAGCGAACTAAAAAGGCTACACGAAGCCCCGTGGAATGAAAAGGTGACACTATCAAGTCAACTTTGCCTTACTAAGCACCTTGAAGACTTTACAAAAGCACACTTGCCTCTTTCCACTTACGACCTTGTATACTACGATGCCTTTGCTCCCTCTATGGAGCCTACCCTATGGACTGAAGAGGTGCTACAAAAGGTGGTATATGCCATGAGCACACCCTCTCTATTTGTAACCTATAGTACCAAAGGAGCCGTACTAAGGACATTAAAAGCAGAAGGGCTAAAAATAGAAAAACTTCCTGGTCCTCTTGGAAAGCGTGAAGTACTAAGAGCATCCAAAGGTGGGATGGTATAAAATATTTTTCTACCTCATAGAAAGTTTTCCTCATTTAAACGCATTGCACTTTACACGAGCGAACCTTGCAAAGAACCTCTAAGTAAGACGATGGGATCTCCCCTATTCATAGCACTCTACTGGCTAATTGTACTGAGCATTGTACTTGTGATTATTGCCGAAAACCGTAATCCGCTGAAAACGGTACCATGGATAGTAATAGTACTTTTACTTCCCGTTGTTGGAATTGTATTGTACATTTTCTTTGGGGAAGACCTTCGTCATGTGCGTATCATTGATCGAAGAGTCTACTCAAGAATTACCTACATCCCCTTTGTCATGCAAAGAAGACTCCTCGCTCAGCACTCCAAAGAGGAATATAAAACTCCGTTGAGGCGCATCGTAAAGAAAGTGGCGAATAGTCCATTGCTACCCATCACATCACTCTCAATATATACAACAGGGGAAGAAAAGTTTTCTGCTCTTATTGAAGATCTCAAAGCTGCTAACCATCACATCCATATGGAGTACTACAGCTTTATGAACGACACAATCGCTACTACGATTGCAGAAATCCTCAAAGAAAAGGCAAAAAAAGGGATAAGAGTAAGGGTAATTTATGACGATGTAGGCTCTTGGCGTACCAAGAAGAAGTTTTGGAGAGCTTTGAGAAAAGCAGGGGTAGAGACCTACCCATTTATGCGAGTGTTCTTCCCCTTACTCTCATCGCGTGTCAACTACCGCAACCATAGAAAGTTGGTAGTAATTGATGGTAAAATAGGCTACTTTGGAGGCATGAATGTAGCCGACAAATATATCCAAGGCGATAAACTTGGTCCTTGGAGAGATACTCACTTTCGGATTACTGGTGGTGCCGTCTATTTGCTTCAAAGTCTGTTTATTTTGGATTGGCATATGGTCTCGCAATGCGTACTTACGGTAAGAGACTACTTTGCTCCAATACAAAAAAATGAAACAGACATTCCTAGCAATCCGCCCCTTATGCAGCTTATAGCAGGCGAGCCTGTAGGGAAATGGCGTACCATTGAACAGGCCATCACTACCCTTATAATGAATGCAAAAGAACGAATTGATATCGAAACGCCCTACCTCCTCCCAACAAACAACCTCAACAATGCCTTAATTACAGCTGCACTCTCTGGAGTCAAGATCCGTCTTCTTATTCCCTCCAAAAGTGATGTACCCACCGTACACCTTGCTTCGCTTTCTTACTTGGGAGATTTGATGGATGCCGGTATTGAAATATATACGTACGAAAAGGGATTTCTACACTCAAAAATGATTGTGGTCGATGGAAAAGTGACTGCTAGTGGCAGTGCAAATCTAGACTTTAGAAGTTTTGAGCACAACTTTGAACTACTTGCTCTCCTCTACGACACCAACACTGCTAGCAAACTGGAACAAATTTTTGAGAGAGACCTTCAAAACAGCAAAAAAGTAGATCCTCAAAGTTGGGGGAAACGCCCTTTTACAAAGCGCTTTGTCGAATCTGTTATGCGCCTCTTCTCTCCCCTCCTTTAGCTTTTGTACTCCTAGTTATCTCGTTTTTTTGTGACACACCTCTCCTCTCCTTGTTCGCGTTCATGGAGACTTTTACAGATCTATGGGATTCTATCAAATCCGTCGTTTCTTCCTCACGACAACGTCCAAGAGAACTTCTATATAGCAAGTCTTGCTAGACACTAAACACACTTTACAGAGATCTTGTAAGAAAGAGAGATACCACAATGTGGGGATAGTCCTGTAAGAGACTTGCAAATCAACAACTCGCATTTCTTCTAGAAGTTGTATAGTTCAAGCCATTCAACAAGGGTTTCGGACTTACAAAAAGCAAAAGATACTACCTACAAAATGTGATCTCTTACATTTTGCAGACTTACTAATTTCGCGACGCAAACTTATAGAGCTTATGAAGATTGGATATTTCTCAATAATCATTTTAGCCTCTTTCTTTCTATTTCTTCCCACGACATTACTCGCACAGCAAAAGTATGCTGTATTATCTGGGACGGTAGTAGACAATGAAACGAAAGAGGTGATCTCCGATGCCACGATCCTTCTTACCTCTGCGAAGGGGAAAGTGCGAAATCACGTACTGTACACCAATAGCGAGGGCTTCTTTAGCTTCGGAAAGATTCCAGTAGGACAGTACGAAGTAATCGTCTCATTTCTCGGAACAAAAAAGAGCTTTCCTATCCATCTTACGAAAGATTTATCCCTCTCTTGTAAATTTCCTCTCGGGAAAAGACTACGTGATGTGGTAGTAACTGCTGAAGAAGGGAAACGAATCACTAGTAGTAGTACAGTAGGAACTGAAGCGATGAATCACCTTCAGCCTAGTAGCTTCTCAGATATTGTATCGCTTCTCCCTGGTGGAAAAAGCTCCGCTCCCGTAATGGGCTCCGTAAATAGCATCCTACTTCGTGAGACAGGTACACTCAACGTAAATGGGAAACAGACCAATAATCCCGATTATGCAATCAGCTCACTGGGTACTCTATTTATGATGGACGGAGCTCCTATCAATACTGATGCTGAAATGCAAACTAACCCTTCATACAACTCGCCTCTTGCAAGCGGAAAGCTTCCACTGAACCGTGGTGTAGATATGCGTCAAATTGCTACTGACAATATTGAGAGTGTTGAGTTTATTCGAGGAATTCCTTCGGTTGAGTATGGTAATATTACCTCTGGGGTTGTACTTATTCATCGCAAGAAAAAACCTACTCCCTTCTATGGGCGTTTCAAAGTAGATGGATATAGTCATCTCGTCTCTATGGGAAAAGGTCTTGAAGTAGGAGACAATAATGTACTTCATCTAGACCTAAGCTTTTTAAATGCAAAGCCCGATCCTCGCTACATCTTCGAAACGTACAAGAGACTCACTGGCTCCGTTCGTTACAATGGAGAAAGTGCATCCAAAAAGCATGATTGGGAAGTAAGCTTAGACTACACAGGTAGCTTTGACAAAAACCGACTCGACCCCGACATTAACTTCGGGAAAACCGACGAATTTTTCTCCGATTACAACCGCTTTGCCCTTGCGGGTCGCTACAAGTATGCCACAAGAGAAGAAGGAACAGGGCTTAAAAGAGTTGATCTTTCTTTTGCTACTAGTCAGCAACTTGACTTTATGAGGCAAACAAGACTAGTGGCGCCCGAAAGAATGGCAATAGCTCCTACAGGTGTTGAGCCTGGCGACCACGAAGCCAATCTCCTTGGTAAGGAATACGTTGCCGACTACCTTTGCGATGGCAAGCCTTTCTCTTTCTTTGCAAAAGGGCAGGCTCTTTACAACATTTCTTTAGGACGCTCTACACAACAGCTGAAAGGAGGGTTTAACTATCAAGTAACCAAAAACTTTGGTTTAGGACAAGTATACGATCTCTCCCATCCTATTTTCACCATCTCTTGGGATAGTCGACCTCGTGCATACTACACAATACCTGCTCTTCATCAACTCGCTTTTTACGCAGAAGACTTCTATCGCCAGCCTATAGGTGAGCATCTCCTTCAATTAGAAGCTGGACTCCGTGTATCTATGCTACCTGGACTTTCCAAGCAGTATGCTCTTCGCAACAAAGCCTATTTAGACCCACGCTTCAATTTAGGATGGACTTTCCCCTCTTGTTATATAGGTAAGATGCCATTATCCATAAGCTTTGATGGTGGATGGGGGCTTACCACACGCATGCCGACATTAAACTACCTTTATCCTGATCCACGCTATATTGACATTACCCAACTAGGATATTATGATATTAAGGCCCCCTACGAAAGGAGTCTATTCTATGTACGCACCTATATTGAGGATGCAGCAAATTATGATTTATTGGCCACAAGAAACCGTAAAGTAGACCTCCGTCTCTCCTTTGCTCTGGGACGCAACAAGCTTTCAATAAGCTATTTCAACGAACGGATGAATACAGGATTTCGCTACAGAGCAACGGCCAGTGTATACTCCTACAACAAGTATGACGCTTCTAAGATCAACTACAAAGAGCTTACAGGCAAACCCAATATTGAAGATGTTCCTTTCAAAGAAGGTAAAAGAATCAGTGCCACTAGACGTCCAGAAAATGGAAGTATGATTAACAAAGAGGGGGTTGAATTCCAACTCACGACTGAACGAATCCCCTTCATCAATACCTCGTTAATGCTTACAGGTGCGTGGTTCCGCTCTACCTACTCCAATAGTGTACCTCTTTTCTATACAGTCTCGGGAGTATATGGTGATGTGATCTTAGCCGACACCTACAGAGGGCTCTACAATTGGCAAGATGGAAGCCAAAACCAATCTTTGACGACCAACTTCCTTTTAGATACACAGATTCCTCAGTGGGGGCTAATCGTAACGACAGCCGTTGAAAGTACGTGGTTTATCTCAAGGCGTCGCTTGCCCCAAGATGGACGACCCATTGCATACCTGGATGCCAATGATGGCAAACTTCACCCCTACACTAGCGAGTCAGAAAAAGATCCTTACCTACAACATCTTTACATCCAGTATAGCGAGACACTTTTCAGACCTAGCTACATTCCTATTGCTTTGGGGGTAAACTTTAAGGTGTCGAAAAAAATGGGAAAGCACTTTACGCTCTCTCTGTTTGCTAACAATGTGGTGGACTATCTTCCCGACTACAAAGTGGGAGATGCTACCTTGAGACGTACCTCATCTCCCTACTTTGGGATGGAGCTACGAGTCTCACTATAAGGACTAGCATATCTACACCACAAAATGGACTCATGTCACAAAATAATTATGCTTAATGCTATGCATTACCTCCGAAATAATCTTTTGAAGAGTGGTCTCTCACTTCTTTTACTTCTCGGTTTATTTTCTTGTCACACCGAAAAGAAGCCAAAAGTCTTTGGATCTGCCAATTGCGATGCCTCTTACGTCCTTCCCGATGACATCTCCGATGTGAAGATAACCAATACGAAGATACGCTTCTACAACGTGACAACGGGTGAAGTAAAAGAATTCCCTTCGTGGAAGGATGCCCATGTAAATACTGGACTCTACAACATAGACTACCAAATGGAGTGTACCTACTCACAAAACGGTACTCAAAAAAAAGGGAAGCTCGTATCACAGCTCAATGAGTGTGAAATAGTACCCCAAAAAGAGCAAGGTACAGTGAGGCTCAATTTTAATATGCATATTGTACCTCAAGTAGAAGATTTTATTATTGAAGAAATCTTCTTTACGGGTACTCTGCACCCATCAGGCAGGCAGTATCATGGAGACAACTATGTGATCCTTTACAATGGTACTGATCATACTCTCTATGCAGATAGAATCGCCTTCTGCGAATCTCGATGGACAACCGTGATAAAGTGGGACTACACTCCCGACATTCGTCATGAGGCTTTTGCAGCATATGCTGTATACTTAGTCCCTGGAAGTGGCAAAGACCACCCTGTGGAGCCAGGTGGACGCATTGTTTTATGCGATACTGGTATTGATCACCGTACAAATAATCCTAATTCATTTGACCTTTCTAAGGCAGACTTTGAGTGGTACGATGTCTCTACTGTGCCGGCTCACCAAGACTATGATAGTCCCTTAGTTCCCAACTTGGATAAGTGGTTTTGCTATACTAAGAGCTTTTTTATACTCCACAATAGAGGTTTTAGATCTTATGTAATAGCACGAGTACCAGAAGACCTCGACAAGGAGACTTATCTCAAAGATTATCTCTACAACTTCACCTATGTACTTACTCATGCAGGTGTGAGCTACGATATGTCGGGAATGGCATATAAGATCCCCAACAAGTGGGTAATTGATGGTGTAAACCTATCGGTACAGGCGAAGTTTCTATGGAATATATTGCCAGAGGACATTGATGCTGGGTGGACAAACTGTGGTACAATGGACCACCAAAAAAATCGATACTTCCACAGTGTAAGGAGGAAATACCTCGGTAAGGACCTTAATGGCAATAAGATTCTTCAAGATACCAACAACTCCTCCGAAGACTTTAACCCTATGGTGATGCCGTCTTTTATTGAGCAGCAAGGCACCGCTATAGATGCAAAGGGTACGCCCTGCAAGCAAAAAACATACGATGGTATTGTCCCCATGGACTAAAAGACACTAACCAAGGAGTACTCATACACTATGAACAAGTTTCGTTTCATTTCTCTCTCTGCCTCCTTTGTTGTAGGAATAACGGCATTTTTCTTTGTCTCATGTACACCTCAAGATGAGGATAAAGTACTTGAACAGGTCTCTTTTGTTATAGATAGAGAGTTGCCAGAAGGAGTAAGCGACCTACAAGTAAAAAGCGAAGAAGTAAGTTTTGTCAATGTCACCACTGGAGAGGTTAAAAAGTATAGCTCATCAACAGAACCTCACATCAATGGAGGACTGTATAACATCCATTATCAAGCGGAAAGTACCTACTCTCTAAATGGTGCAAAAAGAAAAGGAAGACTAGTTGCTCAGTTGCATGAAATCATCTTGCTACCTTCAAAGAGTGGAAAGTCTATCGTACTGCATTTCAAACTGCATATCGTACCTACAGTCAAAGACCTAATCATCGAAGAGATCTTTTTTGCTGGGACTCTACACCCTTCAGGGAAGCAGTACAACGGAGACAATTATGTCGTCCTTTACAACGGCACAGACAAAACTCTTTATGCCGATGGAATTGCCTTTTGTGAGACGGAATTCCTTTCTTGCAACAATTTCGATTACGTTCCCGATATTCGACACGAGGCTGTATGCGTGCATGCCGTTTATGTAATTCCTGGGAATGGGAAAGAGCACCCCGTAAAGCCTGGAGAAAGATTTATTTTCTGTGATACAGGCATTGATCACCGTACCAACAATCCCAATTCCTTTGACTTAACAAAGGCAGATTATGAATGGTACGATGTCTCCACGGTTCCTACTCATCATGACTTTGATAGCCCCGTAGTCCCCAATATGGACAAGTGGTACTGCTATACTTTTTCATTCTTTATACTTCACAAGAGAGGATACCGCTCTTACATAATTGCACGTACAGAGACGACAAAACAAAAGTTTCTGAAAGACTACGTCTACAAGTTTAGCTACAAGTTTACTCATAATGGGCTATCTACCATTGTACGCAGTTCATATTACAAAATGCCGAATGCATGGGTTATTGATGGGGTTAACCTCAGTGTTGAGACCGAATATAAGTTTAATGTACTACCCGAAGAGATTGACGCAGGGTGGTCTTATTGCGGAAGATCAGACAAAGACAGAAGTCGATTTTTCCGAAGTATAAGACGAAAGTACCTCGGCAAGGATGCCAATGGCAATAAGATTCTTCAAGATACCAACAACTCTACAGAAGACTTCAACCCAATGGTCATCCCTTCATTAATTGAAGAGCAAGGTACAGCGATAGATGCCCAAGGCACCCCTTGCAAGACAAAGACATATGATGGCATAGTTCCAATAGATACCAAAAAGCATGAGCTATAACTATTCCCTTGATTTCATTTCCACACTCTTGAAAATACAAGAGAGACTCTCCATAAAGAGAGGTCTGCTAGTAAGAGCCTTCTGCCTCTTCAGTTTCATTTTCTCTCTTCTACTCTCAAGCATCATGCTTGATGCACAGACGATAGCAAGTAAAGGAATTCCTTCAAAACTCCATACCGACTCTATTTCCTTGAAGAAATGTGGCTTTTCTGAAAAGATGTCGGGATACAACTGGGGACTTTATGAGCAAAACTCTCCTCTTCTGTTCTTTTCTCAGCCAGAGAATAAGACACTTCTTTCATTTGGTACATTTATACGACGAGACAAAGGTGAAACGTTTGTTTCAGAGCGTGGTAGCAAAGATACAGAAGGAAACTTTCATGTTCATAGTGGATACCACAAAAAGAATGGATATTCATGGGGAAGTGCCTCTTACTCCTTTCGTAAAACGGCAGAGGTTCGCTTCAATGAAAGCAACGACTTTGATCTTGTGGCGCCTTATGTGATGGGAGACACAGCCCGTGCAATTCCACTTCAGCAACACTTTTACACATTTAGAGCGGGCAATGTACAAAGGCTCTCTAATTGGCTTCTTTCTGTAAGTGCAAACTACCGAGCTAGCTTTGCCTTCCGAATTCAAGACCCCCGTCCTGGAAACCTCTCCACACTCCTAGAAGGAAAACTTGGTGTGGGCTATATATGGGATCCCTATGCCCTCAGCCTTACACTAGGAATGGGACGATACAAGCAAAATAACCACGTAGCATTCCTCAGTGATGTGGGCTCCTCCAAAGAGTACCACTTTACAGGATTGGGAAGTGATTACTATCGCTTTAGAGGAGGCAATACCAATCTTTTCTACAATGGGAAAAGCTACTCTGTAGGCATTGGTCTAACCCCTTCCAACTCTCCACGAAAAGGATTTTTCTTCCATGGAGACTGGTCACTTTTCACAACTAATCGAATCATTAGGACACTTAACAATCTTCCCCTCACAGTATTGCACAACCACGACTTTCAGGGAAGCTTAGGCTATCTTGACTGTAAAAACAAATCTCAATGGGGAGCAGAGCTTTTTACTCGAGGTCGAAGGAGTCTGGGAGAGGTAAATATTTTTGGTAGCTCTGTAGCTGGTCTTTATCCCCAAATCTATACCGAGCACAGCTACTATCGCTTGGAACTTGATTATGGAACTCGCTTTTTTATACGTAACTCTTCACTTGAGCCCAAAGGTTTTCTATGGGGTACAAGCCTCTCCTTGATGGGACGTATGTTTAGAGAAACCCATCTTCCTCAAGCACAGGCTAAGAGGGATCACTTCGTGATCTCATTAGCTCCCTTTGTCTATTACCGCAAGGGCATTTGGGACTGCTTTGCTGCTCCTTATGCAGAGGTAGCTCTTCGCTTGGGTTCCCCCACTCTTTCTTTGGCGAAACAAGTTGATCCCATAGAGGAGTATCAGCAGCTCCTGAATAAGAATTTTGCGATCGCCTCAGGCACGCAAACCCGCTTAGGTATCTCAATTGGTGCTAGTTGTAAACTGACATCGTCCTATTCTCTTCTTCTCTCCACAAGCTACTACAATAGACTGACCTCTTTAGCCTCGCAAAGAGAGTTGTCCATCAACCTAGGTCTCTTGTTTTAGCGAAGGGATAGATTATTTCTCCTATAGATTGGATATAAAAACAATCAAATATCAACATAAAACCCATTTGAAACTCAAAAATCCGTATGAGACAAAAAACTATTACTCTTGTCTTACTGGGGCTTTTCCTTGTTGGAGGACTCCTTCTTGCCAATAATGCAATGCCCTTTTTCAGAGCATCTACGAGGAGTTCTTCCTCAGAAACCACAACGAAAGAGGGACTTATCAAGTTTACTACCGCTAAAAAAGTAGGCGAAACGGTAAGACTTGGATTCTTTGGCGATGAAACCGTCAAAGTAGAAGGCCTTAAAGAGCCTATTGAGCTCAACCGAACAACCGAATATACATTAGCTAGCCAAGAAATAGTGATTCATGGAAATATTACAAAACTTGATTGTGTAATCGCCAAGATCACCTCCCTAGAGCTTATACATTGTCCTGTTTTGCAACAACTGCTATGCAGTAAGAATCTACTTACTTCATTAGATCTTTCGAATTGCCCAGAGCTGGTGTGGCTTACTTGTCAAATGAATAAGCTCACGTCTATTGATTTGTCACCTTGTCAAAAGCTTAAGACATTCGACATTCATGAGAATCTGTTGACAGGCGACTTAGATCTCTCAAAGGTTCCTGGCCTTCAAACTGTATATTGCTATGACAACAAATTGTCTTCTATCAACTTCTCCAAGTCTGTAGATCTGTGGAAATGCCATTGCGACAACAACCGTCTCACACAAATAGACATAAGTGCTTGTGGAAAAGTGATAGAATTTTGGGCTTCAGGCAATCAGCTAACCGAAATAGACCTTTCCCATAATCCATATCTCAGCAACTTTTATTGCACAAACAATCAGCTAACCGAAATAGACCTCTCTAAACTTCCTCTACTAAAACGATTAGGAGCAAGTGGCAACAAGTTTACAAAAATTGATGTTTCTAAAAACCCTAATCTACAAAGGATGTTCTGTTCAAATAACCTACTTACAGAAATAGATCTTTCCAACAATCCTAAATTGGACTGGATCTACTGTTATGGTAATAGACTCCGTGGAGAAGGGCTTATTCGTACCATCAATAGTCTACCCGATAGAAAGTCTTCCTTTAAGGCTGGCCTCTTTGGAATTCATGAAAAAAAGGAAAATCTCAACATTGACCCCAACATTTGCACAAAAAGCGATGTCGCCGTGGCTAAAGCAAGAAACTGGACTCCAAAGTTTACAGAAACACGCGAAGAATATATGGGGGCCGAGCCATTCAAGGATAGCTACAAGTTTACCCTTGAGGTTGGAGAAAATGGTAAGGCCTCCTTTGAGGATGTCGCAGACTACAACAGTGTACCTGCTGGAAAGATTGTAAAAGTATTGGCGCAGCCTAATGAAGGGTTCCGTTTGGATTCAATCTATCTTGGCACTCTCAATATCACACACCGTCCAATGGTGGTCGCTAAAGATGACCTTACAGTCAAAGTCTTCTTTATTAAGGATCCTAACTATCGTACTTATGCAGTTAATCTGACGGTAGGAGAAGGCGGTACAGCCTCAATTGAAGGTGCGGAAAACCTCGCTAAAGTGGCGAAGGGAACTACGCTCACGGTGAAAGTAACCCCCAACGAAAAATATGAACTGGACAAGATATTTGCTGGAGACAAAGATATCACCAAAACAAAGACGTTTGAAGTCAACTCCGACACCGA
>KQ959277.1:20210-20676 GCA_001552775.1 Bacteroidales bacterium KA00251 | reverse complement strand
AACGAAAAGTATGAACTGGATAAGATATTCGCTGGAGACAAAGACATCACCGAAACAAAGACGTTTGAAGTCAACTCCGACACCGAAGTCAAGGTAACCTTCAAGAAAGCTAGCTCTACATGTACAGTTAATCTGAAAGTGGGAGAAGGTGGTACGGCCTCAATTGAAGGTGCGGAAGACCTTTCAAAAGTGGCGAGAGGAACTACGCTCACAGTGAAAGTAACTCCTAACGAAAAGTATGAACTGGATAAGATATTCGCTGACGACAAAGACATCACTGAAACAAAGAGGTTTGAAGTCAACTCCGATACCGAAGTCAAGGTAACCTTTAAGAAAGTTATCTCTACTTATGCAGTTAATCTGAAAGTGGGAGAAGGCGGTACGGCCTCGATTGAAGGTGCGGACAACCTCGCTAAAGTAGCAGAAGGAACAACGCTCACAGTGAAAGTAACTCCTAACGAAAAGT
>KQ959277.1:1371-20110 GCA_001552775.1 Bacteroidales bacterium KA00251 | reverse complement strand
TCAACTCCGACACCGAAGTCAAGGTAACCTTCAAACTAAAAGATGCCATTGACCAACTTGAAGAAAGTACCCTAAAGGTTTACTACAATTCTACAAGTGGTCGTCTCACGATTGAGGGAGCTGCAGCCAATGCAAGAGTTCGACTTTATAGCATAGAGGGTAAATGCTTACTTGAAGCAAAATGCGATGCCTTAGGATCAGCCCTTCTTGACTTTACAATGCTCAATCGTGGTGTTTACATCATCCAAGTAGACAGAATAACCAAACAGATCTTGCTCTAAGAGCGACTAGGAATAATCAATCTTAAAACAGGAGTATGATATTAGTGGTATCTTTTGGAAGATAGTTCCAAAAGGTATCACTATATCCACTTCTAAAAGGGCTTGATTTCTCCACAAAAAGAGCTTATGCATAAAACCCTAGTTTATTTGGAATACGCTGCAAGTTTATATACAGACCGAAAGATTTCTATAACATTCATATAATTAACTATTACAACCTATGAAAAAGAATTACTTCTTTATTCTCGTAGCATTGCTCTTAGCTTCTTGGGCAAAAGCAGAAGCACAAGAGCCTGCAACGCAAGGTGTAGCAAAAAACTTCCTCTGGTACAAGCTAATCCAAGCTGAAGAAGAGAAAACTTTGCTACAAGTCCCCCAGCAAATTGTTGCCTCAAAAGATGGCAATGTATTTGCTACTCAATTGTATCATAGTAAAAAGAGAGACGAAATCGCCTCCATCTTCAACTATGATGCTCCATCAGAAAGCGACAAAGCATTCTCCTATGGCGATGATGGCAAAGCGGCTAATGGCAATACTAACTTCTCTTTCTACAAAATAGACCCTAAGGGGAAACTTCTTTGGCACATTTACTCCTCTCGTGGCGATTACTACAGCAATAGAAATACACTAGTCGCCACTCCAGATGGAGGGTTTGTTGTGGTCCTCACTTCCAGAGATGCCAATTCATCGACAGGTACAGAACGCGACCTTGTGCGTATCATACAGAGCGATGGCACACCCTACGACATCAACATCAAGTCGCTTTACCGCGGAGTAGGAGACGATGAAGATACCCCTGCATCACGCAGAGCACACGTACCTCTCCTGCTCAAAGTAAGCAAAGAGGGGAAAGTTGAGTTTTACAAGACCTTCGATACTAGCCACGAACCTCAACCTGATGCTTCACACTACGACTATGGTACCAACGAAGGTATAGCCATCAACGCGGTAGCGCTTGACGAGCAGGGAAATATCTACATGGGTGGAAAGCTATTCACCACGATCTCGTTAGGCGGAAAGACCTACAAGGCTAAAAACATAGTAGGCTGGAATGGTGACCCCCAAAAGACAGTAGGAGACCTTATTCTCATCAAACTCAACAGTCAAGGTGAGTTTCAAGAATGCCACATGGAAGAGGGTGATCCTATCACAAGCTCTGAAATCAGAGAGATGCAATGGAAAGATGGCAAACTCTACTGGGCCGGTGGTTTTATTGGAACAAAAGACTCAAAGGCAGTCACCGTATTTGGGAAAAGTGTAGTGGCTACCCTCAAGAGAACTATGGTTTTCGGTTGCCTCAATAGTGAACTTAAAGGCGAATGGCTCTCCCAGTTAGATGCAAAGGTGGTATCAGGTAACCCTTGGTCTCTTATCTTTATCGATGGTATAGCCGTAGGCCAAGATAAAGTGTATATAGCTGGTCGTTGCTCGGGTGGCTTATACTACAGCGATGGAACAGAGTATCTAGTACAACCACTAAAGCAGCATAGAGGCTACGTATTAGCTCTTGACAAGACTACTGGTAAGCCTATCGAAAAGCAGTGGTCTCTTCTTCCCGAAGTCGGAATTTCCAATGCTGTGGATGTATCTACAGCCGGGAAGAAAGTCATTGTAACAGGTTATAACCTTGGTGCTAAGGCTTTCTATAGAGTACTGGATCAAAACCTTTCCGAACAGTATGCAGATCATCACTATGTGGACAAGGCAATGGTCAACTTCGGTGGAGATGTAGTTCGCAACATGTTTATTGGGAATGCTCGCGCACGCAATAGTGGGGCCGACATCCTCACCCCTACAGGCTACAAGCATATCGAAAAGAATAAATATTGGATGGGTATAATTGTGGCTCACAAGCTACCATTCCCCTTCCTTTCTGCTGACCAAGCTAAGCTTGACCTTGCGAAAATGCAAAACAAGCTAGAAGTTTACAGCTCCGAACTCACTACACCCATCAAGGTGACTCTCTCTGGTGAGGGCTTCAAAAGTGACCTTAACGAACTCCCCGCAGACGGAGGATTCCTCAATATCTCATTTTCAAGTGCCGAAACTGCTACTCCTGAACTACGCGAAGGTAAGCTTACGCTCACTTCAGGCGAAGAATCCTACGAAGTTCTTCTTTCGGCAATGACTGTAGGAAAGAAGGAAATTACACGCTCTGTTCAGACACTCGACTTTGCTGAAGTACCAGCTGGAGAAACCAAGTCTCTTGACCTCACACTCGGATTCAAGAATATCATTGAAGCTGTTACTTGCAAGATTGAAGGTAGTGATGCGAAGTACTTTGCCCTCGACAAAGAGCAAATTGATGACGTAACAACAGAAGCTAAACTCACTGTAACCTTCAGCCCCACAAAAGAATTGAAGAAATTCACAGATGCCTTCATTGTCATCAAGAGTGGAGCATATGAAGTACGTGTACCTCTCCTTGGTAAGGCTATCTATACACTTGGAGTTGCTGCAACTGAGCTGAACTTCTCTAAGGTAAAAGAAGGAGAAACGAAGACGATGAACCTTGAAGTTGCTCCTAAGGGTCTTGGCGATGCCATGATCACGGTAGAAGTAACTGAAGGACAAAATAACTTCTCTGTAGATAAGTCTTCTATCTCAGGTAAGGAAGCTAGTACACTTGCCATCACATTCAAGCCTACAAGCGATATCAAGGCCACTACCGGCAAACTCGTACTGAAGGCTGCTGACCTCGAAGAAATTATTGTTCTCCGTGGCTCTAATGCTACTGGCACAGATGTAGTAGCAAAAGCTCAACTTACCGTGATCGCTCGAGAAGGCGAACTCGTACTCAAGAGTGAAACCCGTGGTGAAATCCGCATTTACGACCTTAGCGGCAAGATGCTCTATAGCGAAACACTTGAAGGTGAAAAGAGCTTTGCTCTTGCAGCAGGTAGTTATGTAGTTTCATTCAATGGAGCTACTCATAAGGTAGTTATTCGCTAGTCTTTGATTGATCTCTTAGAGGATCACATACGCTAGTCTGATTATCGGTAGGGCTGACTCTCAAGAGTCGGCCCTACTTTTTTGCCCCATCCAACGACACATTCTAGCAGCCTATCAGAAGCTTGCCCTACTTTTTTAGGATATGCTTAGTTTTTGTGCGTTTCTTCTTCCTTACATCCGTAGATTGTCTCCCTTTTTAATGGAAAAGAGACAACTACTAAAGAGGATTTAATCTATCTTCAAAAAAGCATTCAAAGAATCGTCATAGATACCTTCTCTACTTTTGAAAAAATCTACAGGTGCTTTTGGAAAAATCTCTCGGAACTTTTTGGAAAATCTCTCGGAACTTTTCAGAAAATATCTCGGAACTTTTTCTGAAATCTCTCGGAACTTTTTGAAAAATCTTCAGGTACTTTTTGGATTAAGGAATTAGCCCCTTTTGTATACTTCATCGTCTCACTTTCCTTTCGACTCCCCCACTTGTACAAAGATTAGCACACCTTCTCTCGCCGTCCACGCCTTTATGGAAGCTTGAAAGCTCTCTTCTTTCAGTCGTTTTTTTGCAGCACCGATCAAGGTGCAAAGTCTTTCCTCTCTGCAAGGACAATGCAAAAAATGAGCTAACTTCGCAACAGATATAAGGCTTACCAAGCAAAAAACAACACTACTCATCTCATTATAACGAAAGGACGGGGTCAAAAACTATGCAATTCAAAGATATTTTAGGATACTCTTCTACCAAGAAAGAACTCCTTTCACTAGCTCACAGCGGTAAGATCCCACACAACATACTACTGGATCAACTAGATGGAATGCCTGGAGTACCTCTGGCATGGGCATGGTTTCAATACCTCAACTGCGAACATCCACAGGAAGATGACTCCTGCGGTACCTGTCGACACTGTAAGATGATAGCAGAACTGGCTTATCCCGACCTCTATTTTATCTATCCTGTAGTAGGGGCTGCTGGCAGTGAAGACCCCTCTGGCGATTTCTTTAGCAAGTGGCAAGAAATGCTTCTAGCAAAAAGGGCTTATTTCTCCTCCGAAGACTGGCTTGAAGCCCTCAAAGCAGACAATAGTCGCCCCATCATTTATTCTGGCGATGCCCTCTCAATCGAGAGGAAACTGAGCCTGCACATCAGCGAAAGCGGATACCGCATGGTAATCATCTACCAACCCGAAAGGATGCGCGAAGAGATGGCCAACAAATTGCTCAAGCTCATGGAGGAGCCTCCCGAAAAGACGCTTTTTGTATCGGTAAGCCTCGACCCTGATCGTTTACTTGAGACCATACTCAGTCGTATGCAACGCCTAGAGATCGGGACTCTTACACACGAAGAGATGGAGCATGCCCTCTTAGAGTACGACCACAGTCTCAGCAAAAACGACTGCTACATAGCTACAGAACGTGCAGAAGGGATACTCTACAAAGCCATCAACACTCTCCAAAACAGCCAGCAAAACCTCAGCTATACCAAAGACTACAACTTTGTAATCAAGTATATTGAATCTAAAGAGGTGGGACAGCTAAAAGCATTATCGGAAGAAATGGCAAAGAAAGGGAGAGAATATGTGGTTGCTTCCCTAGAGTACCTACTCGCCAATCTGCGATTTGCCTTGCGGTGTGGAATTGATGCTAGCTTTCCTCGGGAGACAATGAACCGACCAGAACAACAAATTGAACAATATATCCGTGGCTGGGTTCACTCTGGCAACATCCTGCCACTCTACGATGCAATA
Organism: Bacteroidales bacterium KA00251; assembly: GCA_001552775.1. Lineage (GTDB taxonomy): Bacteria > Bacteroidota > Bacteroidia > Bacteroidales > Porphyromonadaceae > Porphyromonas. Next base: position 15,134 of record KQ959277.1, on the reverse strand, counting down.
GAGCAAGCTATTGCACACATCAAAGGCAATGTAGTCTCTAAGATCGTACTCTTTGACCTCTTTATGCAGCTGTCGGTTATCCTTACCCCTTCAATCAAAGAGGCCTCGCTAACAAAGATAAAAGCGCGCCAAAAAGAGAATAAATAATTTAGTGTGTCGGACGTTACATTCATTCTTCTAGCTTCCATAGGAGATAAGAATGAAGGTAATGAAATTGTTTACAACAAATTGCAATAAAATCAACAAATCATTGTATCTTTGCAAAGTAGAAACCGTGGAAGTGACACTTCGTTGCTCAGCAAGGAGAGACTTCCCTACGGTACGTAGGTGGAGGAGACCATGCGTAGAGCGGTTCCCCTCCTTTTTGTACCAAGAGAAGTGTAATGTACTCTTCGCAAAGAAGAAAAAGCTTTCCTAAGAAGAAGTGGTTTCATAAAAGAAGTAGCAATGATTCGCAAAGAAGAAATAGAGCACTTGGCAGAGCAAGCTTTAGACAGTGATCAAGAGTTTCTCTTGTCTGTATCAGTGTCTCCCACAGCAGAGATTCGCGTACTCGTAGATAGTGTATCGGGGATCTCTATTGAGCGATGCGTAGCGATTAGTCGTACGATCGAAGAGCACCTCGATCGTGACCAAGAAGATTTTTCACTAGAAGTGAGTAGTGCTGGATTGGGCACACCCTTTATGCACCCTCGCCAATACGAAAAACATCTAGGAAACCCTGTAACAGTAGTTCTAAAGAGTGGGATACGACACGATGGAGTGCTTTGTGAAGTGCATGAGGATGGCTTTTCACTGACCGTCTCGAAAGTACTCCCTGCCTATAAGGACGAAGAAGGGAAAAAACACAAAAAAGAGTTGCGAACGGAAACACTTCACCTTCGCTTTGAGGAGGTAAAGTCCACCGCTTATCGTTTTGATAAGTAATCATTGCTCAATAGATTAAGACATAACGCCCTCTTGTAGAAAGAGTAAAGGATAGCACAAATAAACAACCTATGGCAAAGAAACAAAAAACCAGCATGGCCGAAAATTTGGCCGAATTTAAGGAGCTAAAAAACATTGATAAAGATACAATGGTAACCGTACTTCAAGACTCTTTTAGGAGTGTTTTGTCTAAAATGTTTGGTACGGATGAAAACTTTACAGTGATCGTTAGCCCCGAGACTGGAGACTTTGAGATCTGGAGAGATCGAGAGGTGGTAGAAGGGGAAGTAGAAGATCCCAACCTGCAGGTTTCTTTAGAAGAAGCCCTTAAAATAGACCCCTATACAGAAGTAGGGGAAGTGGTTACAGACCCTATTGACTTTAGTTCATTTGGTCGACGTGCAATCCTCAACCTCAAGCAAGCTCTTGCAGGTAAGATCATGGACCGACAAAAAGAGGTCCTATACAACGAATTTAAAGAGAAGATTGGCTCTATAATTACAGCCGAAGTGTACCAAGTGTGGAAACGTGAAGTCCTACTTATGGACGATGAAGGCAACGAGCTTCTCTTACCTCGCTCAGAGCAAATACCTGGAGACTTTTTCCGTAAAGGAGATAGTGTAAGAAGTGTAATAGACCGCGTAGACAACGAAAACAACGTGGTAAAAATATATGTATCCCGCACTAGCCCCGAGTTTCTAAAGAGACTATTTGAGCAAAATGTGCCAGAGATTGGCGATGGACTGATTACCATTCGTCGAGTAGCTAGGCTACCGGGAGAAAGAGCCAAAATGGCTGTAGAGTCTTACGACGACCGTATTGATCCCGTAGGAGCCTGTGTTGGAATGAATGGGAGCCGTATCCGCAGTATAGTCCGAGAACTTCGTGGAGAAAACATCGACGTCTTTCAATTTACAAGCAATCCTACCCTATTCATACAAAGAGCACTTAGCCCTGCAAAGTTGAGCAATATTACCATCTCACCCGATGAGATGAAAGCCAACGTCTCTCTTCCACCAGAAGAAGTACCGATGGCTATCGGAAAAAATGCTTCCAATATCAAGCTTGCAAAAGCTCTTACAGGATACGACATTGAGGTATTCCGCGACATTGACGAGGGAGAAGAGGAAGAAGATATTCTCCTTGATGAATTTGGAGACGAAATTGACCAATGGATCCTCGATACCCTCAAAAATATTGGTTGTAGTACTGCTAAAAGTGTACTCCGTATTCCTAGAGAGAGATTGGAGAAACGCACCGACCTTGAGATGTCTACTATCAACCATGTATTAGACATCCTCTCTAGTGAATTTGATGCAGAAGAGCTCGATGAAATAGGCTATCGCACCCTTGAAAGCGAAGTCGCCCCAGAAAACGAAGGGGAAGAAGAAGAATCGCTTGAAGAAAGCAGAGAGGGGCAAGATGAGTACCAAGAGCGCCAGCTCCCCAATCCTCAAGAAGAAATGTCTGACACCTCTAAGGAGGAGTAAAACTTGTACAAGAGTCCATAATTAGAAACTATTTTAGCCATAAATACCTGGGACAATAAGAGCCTAATATATGAAAGTAAAGCTGTTTGATTTAGCGAGAGAACTCGAAGTGGGTGTAGCTACACTCAACGATTTCCTAGTCGCAAAGAAAGTAATAGAAGCCCCATCCAATAACCCCAATGCACGTATTGACGTGAAGGAGTATAAGATGATTATGGGGGAATTTGGCTCCAATTTGTCTGCATCAAGAAAGGAGGAAATAGAGAAAAAACTATTCCCTGCCCCGAAGACGGCTAAATCTAAACAACCTGTACAAAAAGAACCAGTCACTGAAGAGGCCAACGAGAAAAAAGAAGTTGCTACAAAGCCTTCTGGACTACAGGTAAAAGGGCATATTGATCTGGCTAAACCTGCTTCTTCACAAAAACAAGCAATTACCACCTCCAAGAAAACACTTGAGGGCAAAGAGTCGCTCCCCAAACAAGAAGCCACAAAAAGGACAGACGAGAAAGGCGATGCCCTAAACGGAGAAAAACCTAAGGAGTTTGATACCCCTTCGGCGACAGTAGTTCCAAAGACAATACGAAAAGCAGAAGAGCCTCTTGTAGAAGCGAAAAAAGAAAGTCTCAAAGAGACCATTATTACAGACGTCAAAAAAACTCCTGAAGCAACTGAAAAAAACACTATAAAGTCAGGAGTAGAAACTGCAGAAGAGACTAAGCCTACAACACAAGTCAAAAAAGAGTCTCCTCTTACTCCGCCCCAAAAGGAAGATACTCATAAACCCGATACAAAAGAAAAGGTAATGACCTCTTCAGAAAAAGAGAACAAAACGAGCCATACTCCAACAGCAAAAGCCAATGAGGAGGACAACAAAGCTGTCACAAAGCACGAGCAACCTCATGAGGACAAAAGGGAAAAGACTTCTCCCCAACCAGCAATTGCCCCACAAGCCACTCCAGCTCCACAAGAAGTAGTAAAACCTTCTATTGCTACGCCTACTCCACAGCCTAAACCCGAAAGCAAACCTCAAGGAACGAAAACAGCTCCCCAAGAGGGATCTCATAAGCCCGCTACTCCAATAAAAAAGGAACAGGAAGACTCCAAGCCAACTGAGGATAACCAACAAACGCCAAGCAAGAAAGAGCCTGAAGTGTTTCGAATTGAACTGGCAGACGCTCCTAAATTTGAAGTCAAGGGAAAGATTGATCTTTCTGCAATAGAGCCGTCAAGAGGGAAAAAGGGAAAACGCACCACACGTAGGAAAAGAATCTCTACAAATGCGGTGGACATTAAAGCGGAGGCCTCAAAAGGTGTAAATCAAAACAAGGCAACTCGGCGAGAAGAGGGAGAAGATCGAAATAAAAACAACAAAGGTGCCTCCAATCGTGGTGCAAATACCTCTTCTCAACAACTCGGAAGAAAGGCTAAACGAAATGCTAAAAAAGCCAATACTACACAGCACCAAGAGGTCTCTTCTGAAGATATAGAAAGAAAGGTAAAAGAGGTACAAGCTCGTATTGCTGCTGGCAAACGACAAAGCTTTGGGAGGACAGACACTCGCCGCCGTAGAGACATGGCCAAGCGACAAGCAGAACGAGATGCGCAGTCGCAACTCGAAGAGGCCAAGGTAATTAAGATTACTGAATACGTAACAGTAAGCGACCTTGCTAACCTAATGGGCGTACCAGTAAATGAAGTTATTGCCACCTGCATGAGCATTGACATGATGGTTTCAATCAATATGCGTCTTGATTCTGACACTATCTCTTTGATAGCGGAAGAATTTGGCTTTAAAACAGAGTTTGTGAGTGCTGACGTGGTAGAAGCTATCGCCGAGACCAAAGAAGAAGATGATGAAAAAGATCTCGTAGAGCGTCCCCCTGTAGTCACAGTGATGGGACACGTAGACCATGGGAAAACATCTCTTCTTGACCACATTCGCAATACCAATGTAATTGCAGGAGAAGCTGGAGGTATTACTCAGCACATCGGAGCTTACAGTGTAACGCTTAAAAATGGTCGTTGCGTAACATTCCTAGATACTCCAGGTCACCAAGCCTTTACAGCTATGCGTGCAAGAGGAGCCAAAGCTACCGACATCGCAATTATCATTGTAGATGCCACAAGCCAAGTGATGCCACAGACCAAGGAAGCCCTCAATCATGCATCTGCAGCAGGGGTTCCCATTGTCTTTGCAATCAACAAAATAGACAAGCCTACAGCCAATCCCAATCAGATCAAAGAGCAACTTGCTCAATTGAATTACCTTGTAGAAGATTGGGGAGGAAAATACCAATGCCAAGAGATTTCGGCAAAGAAGGGAGATGGAGTAAGAGAGTTACTGGATAAAGTTTTACTTGAAGCGGACCTTCTAGAACTCAAAGCTAACCCCAAAAGAGAAGCTTCAGGGCTTATTATAGAGTCCTCTCTCGACAAAGGACGTGGCTATGTAGCACAAATCCTTGTGTCCAATGGTACCCTTCATGTAGGAGACATGGTACTTGCAGGGAAGTACTGTGGTCGTGTACGTGCACTAACCAATGAACGTGGACAAAAGATGGAGGTTGCTCCTCCCTCTACACCAGCCACCCTCCTAGGACTTGACGGAGCCCCCGCAGCTGGAGACACATTCAACGTTCTAGAGAATGAACAAGAGGCAAAAAACATTGCTCATCGACGTCGACAACTTGATAGAGAGCAAGACATTCGTACCCAGCATCGTCTTACACTTGACCAGATAGGCCAACGAATCAAGATTGGAAACTTCAAGGAACTCAATCTCATTATCAAGGGTGACGTAGATGGATCAATCGAAGCACTTTCAGATTCGCTCATCAAACTATCAACTCCAGAAATAGAGGTAAAAGTCATACACAAAGCAGTCGGACAGATCTCCGAAAACGATGTGGATCTAGCAAGAGCATCTGAAGCAGTGATCATAGGATTCCAAGTAAGACCCAATTCTACAGCACGCAAGCTCGCGGAGCAATATGGCGTAGAAATTCGCACCTACTCCATTATTTACGATGCCATTGATGACGTGAAGAGTGCAATGGAGGGCATGCTTGCACCAGAGATACGCGAGCAAGTGACTGCCACACTTGAAGTTCTTCAAGTATTCAACATCAAGGGTATTGGTACCATTGCAGGTTGTATGGTAAAAGAAGGCAAGATAAAGCGAACCGACAAGGTACGTGTGATCCGCGAAGGTATCGTTGTTCACACAGGAGAATTGGCCTCTCTTAAGCGATACAAGGATGATGCTAAAGAAGTAGCAACAGGACTTGAATGCGGATTGAGCGTAAAGAACTATGACGATCTCCAAGAGGGGGATACACTTGAATCCTTTATGGAGATAGAAATGAAGAAGAAGTTATAACTGAGTAGCCTATCCCACTATTTGCATAGATCTTTTGCGACTTCGGAAGCACAAGATTGTGAGTAGTACAAACTAGGTATAGAAGAGTGTTCTTTTAGAGCTGTACAAAAAACTTTTCGCACGTACTAAGTGGAGACCTTATCCTTCTTGTTTTTTCAGGGGAAAAGGTCTCCACAAATCTTAAGAGAAGGTCTTAAAAGAGGGTTTACTGAATGCACAAACCATTACTGCTTAAGAAGAACTAAGAAGAGGCGATTACATTGTAGTCTTTCTCTCACGACAAAACAGATTTACTACATAGAAAAAGGAAGTATGAACTGGATGGACCTTGCCATTCTGTCTATCACAGGAGTAGCAGCTTTTAAAGGATTTCGCACAGGTGCAATACGCCAAGCGGTATCCTTGATTGCTTTCATTTTAGCAACCTTTCTATGCACACGTTTATCTCTCCTTATTGAGCCTTTTATTCTAAAGTATTTTGAGGTCTCTACAAGAACACTTAGATCGGTATCACTTTCTCTCTCCTTTATTCTCATCGTAATTGCTGTAAGGTGGATTGGACATAATGTAGAGCATTTGATCTCTTTCTCTTTGATTAGGATTGGGAATAGAATCCTTGGTGCCGTTGTTTCTTCCTTTTTCATCTTACTATTCATGGGCTTTATTTTTCTCACAATAGATACAATATTTCCCCTTCCCTCTAAGCCTGAAAAAAGCCACGATCTACGGATAACGAGTCACTTCTACCAGCCTGTAAAAAAGATTATCCCTATACTCTTCTACTTAAAATCAGAGGATATTTTCCCCGATAGAGAATAAAAGAAAGGATTCATTGGAAAGTATTTAGGGGCTATCGGAAGTTGTTGCAAATATATGCTGAGACTGTTGCATAAAGGCGAATCGCTGTGTTGCTTTCGGGATTCGGCTTTGTCTCAATACGGAGGTATGCTCCCTTCAGACCTCACCCTCTGCGCCTTGCGCTTCATCCTTTCTGCAAAGTCTAGACAATCTTGCGAGCAAGATTGTGAGACTGTTGACTTTTGCAACAGTCTCATGCTATCAGGTTTGAGAGCTACTCGTATACAAAAGCCAACAAGCTCCGCTACCTAGATTGTCAAAGATGTAAAAAAAGCAACTCTCTCTTTAGGAATTCCTAAAGAGAGAGTTGCTAGTATGAAAAGAGTAGAAAATCTACTTAAGTGTATTTATTGCTGCGATGAAGAGTATTTTATTACTCTTAGGATGAAGAATCACGGCAAAGAAGGGGCGATCAAAAACAACATTTCTTACAGACGGTTTATCTATACCTGGCTCATTAACCCCGACTTCTATTACTGTAGCTGCAGCTGCTTCCACACTTTTTTCATCCCACTTGATTGAGGCTTGATGCAAGACATTATTTCCACGATTCTTATTGTTATATTTTCCTGTAGGATCAGCTAAGAAACTTTGGTCAAACATGCGACTCAGGTGAGTTAGAGGACGTCCCAAAGACTTGACTAATCCTAGGCTAATCAAATCCTTTGTAATATCCAAGGTTGGTAATTTAGCATCAAGTCGTGGCAATTTTATATTCATTGTGCCAACTTTAGCATCTGTAGCTAGTGCAAGGATTTCCTTCTCTGTTGGAAGTTCTTTTGATAAGGATGCATTTTTCTCTTTGGGAAGCATAAGCAGCATACGAAATGGTGCCTCATCACTTAATTGCTTGGTCTCTCCACTCACGAGTCCTACAGATAGGCATTCAAAACGATCGTTTGCAGCATAAGATGTAGAGACCTGACTATGAATTTGCATCATCATCGCATTTTCGCTATGTCCTAATCCATTTCTAAATATCTCTTTCTTAGTGCTTTCTTTTTCAGCATTCCAATCCCACGAAGCAGCAAAGAAAGCAGCATTTACCAATAAAGCATAAGCATCATTTTCTTTTGCCTTTTTAGGGTCTAGCATATTGGCAATTCTACCATATGTTTTTCTGTTTACCCAATTATTGATCACTTCATACGACTCGGGCTTACTGAGATCTAGCGTAGCAGAAGAAGCATCAAAATAGTCGTAAAGAAGAGAGGGATAGTTTTTAAGAAGAAATTGCTCATATTTTGAAGAAAGCCAAAAGCTATTGGCAGGGAAAAAGCATGTACGTTCGCCAGAAGAGGTTATTACTGCAGTTAAACGCTTGAGGTAGCTAGCTAGATCTTGTGCTGAACGAATATGAGGGTATCCTAGCACATTTCGGTACTCCTCAAAAGCCTCATCCGATACTCCCAGAACATTCATTCCCAGTGCTGTCTCTAAAGAAAGGGGGGAAATCACTAAGTTGTTGGCATCACCACTCTTTTGGAGCAATTGAGCAAATAGTTTTAGATTAAATTCATTGCCAGCACTCACCAATGGTAAATCTTCTGGATTCAAAGACAAGTGCTCTTTGTTAGTAATCTTTGGCAAACTTGCACCTTCAGCTGGGAGTTTACCTCCTGCAAGGTATTTTGCTTGGTCTACTTTAGGCTCATTAGGTTTCTTGGAGCACGAGAAGAAAAGCAACGGCATAAATGCAAGTATTGCTACCAAGTAAAACGATCTTTTTGTCATAATCTTCATTTTGCTTAATTGGTTTCTATTCCTCAGGTCCATTCTTATAATAGACCTCATTGAGTACGTCGTCAGAATACACAACTACTCTTTGCAAATCGCAAGAGCAAATAATGTCTTACGATATTACAAATGTAAAAAAAAAAAACGACATAACCATCATTTCTTAAAATATCTGCATTTTTCTGTTTGCTTTATCTATTCTACTACCCTCTTTTACACATTGTATTGAGAGTTTAGATCCTTTTTTTTGCAGTAATTTATCAATATAGATATACAAATAAAAGACAAGAGATCTTACCAAGTATCTCCATATGAAAAGACAAAAAGACTTTCCTAGAGCCATACCTAAGAAAATCCCCAAGAAAGAGCTATTCCTTAAGAGAAGAGCGTAAAAGAGAGAAGAGATGTCTAAAAATAGTACTCTTTTAAGAACAATGCATGTAATTGTAAATCGTAGAAAGCGCTTCCTGAAGTAATTGTTCTTGTGGTAGCAAAGCATCGAGCTTGTGAAGAGCAAATCCCCTTCGTTGCATACCTCTAAACCAAGTCATCTGGCGTTTAGCAAATTGCCTAATGGCGATTTCCAACTTCATTATAGCCTCTTCTCGCGTTAGCTCTCCAAGTAAGTAAAGTGTGATAAAACGATACTCCAAGCCATAAGAGAGCAACACCTCCTTAGGTACTCCCTCTTCAAGAAGATTCGCGACTTCTTCTATCATTCCCTCATTGATGCGTTGTTCAAGCCGGATAGCTATCCTCTTGCGTCTTTCTTCAATCGGCCACTCAAGCATAAAGAGCAGATAGGGTAAACGGTTAACAGAGGTATCGTCTAAGAAGAAGTCTTGCTCAATAGGATTTCCATGCTTAGCATAGTACTGTGCAATTTCCAACGCTCGTACAGCCCGGCGATGAGAACTTCGATCCACTTGGATAGGAAGATGATACCGACGCAACAGCGCAAGTAAGTCGCGGTGCGAAAGATTCTCTAACTCTTTGCGAAGCTCTGAATTTTGAGGTACAGGACTCAACCTTCTTCCATCAAGAGCCGATTCAATATAAAGTCCAGTTCCCCCACACAAAATAGGATATCTTCCTCGGTCTACAATCTCGTCATAAGCCTTACGAAAAGCGTCTAACCAAGCATAAAGATTGAAATAATTACCAGGCTCTTCTATATCAATGAGATGATAAGGTACAGATACTCCATCTTTGAGGATATACTCCTTGAGATCCTTGCCCGTGCCTATATCCATCCTTCGGTACACTTGTCGGCTATCGGCACTAATAATCTCTCCTCCAAGAGCATGTGCCAATTGTACCGCAAAGGAGGTCTTTCCTGAAGCGGTAGTACCTACCAATGCTATTATAGGCAAGTCAGCTTGCTGATTAGCCTTGTTATCTTGCGTCACTCTTGTAGCCAAGAAAATGTAGGCAATCCTACTCCTTTTGAATCACATCATGAGCACCACCTTCTACAATACTTGTAGCAGAAACAAGGGTGATCTTTGCATTTTCTCTTAGTTCGCTAAGCGTAGCAGTACCACAACTACTCATGGTACTTCGTATCTTGCTGAGGGTTTGATCAAGATTTTCCTTCATAGGACCAGCATAGGGCACATAGCTATCTACACCTTCTTCAAACTTCATTGTTTTATCGGCAATTCCGCCTGTGTCGTAACGCTGCCAGTTCTTAGCTCTATTGCTACCTTCACCCCAATACTCCTTAACCATATTGCCATTGATTTTGAGTTTTTGAGTAGGGCTTTCATCAAATCGAGCGAAGTATCTTCCCATCATTAGGAAATCTGCTCCCATCGCAAGTGCTAATACCATATGGTAATCGTGTACAATTCCTCCATCACTACAAATAGGAATATAAATCCCCGTTTCACGATAGTACTCATCACGAGCATTTGCTACGTCTATGACGGCACTCGCTTGTCCTCTACCAATACCTTTTTGCTCACGAGTAATACATATTGAACCTCCTCCGATACCTACTTTTACAAAATCAGCTCCGTGATTAACGAGAAAGCGAAAGCCCTCAGCATCGACCACATTACCAGCTCCGACAATCACTTCATCGCCATACTTTTTGCGAATCCAATCAAGAGTTTTTGCCTGCCATACAGAATATCCATCGCTAGAATCAATACATAAAGCATCTACTCCTTCGGCAATAAGCGCTGGCACTCTTTCTTCATAGTCTCGAGAATTAATCCCTGCACCGACCATGAGGGTTTTATCTTCTGGATGAGAAAGCTCTAGTGGATTTTCCTTATGGTTATCATAGTCTTTTCTAAAGACGAAATAAAGCAACCTGCCCTCTTCATCTATCACAGGAAGAGAATTAAGTTTATGATTCCAAATTATATCGTTGGCCTCACTTAAAGTCATCCCCTTTTTACCGTAAACTAACTTAGAGAAGGGTGTCATAAACTCCTCAATTCTCCGGTCTAGGCTGTCTGTAGAAAGGCGGTAATCTCTTCCAGTAACCATACCTTTAAGTATGCCATTAGGAGTACCATCATCGGTAATTCCTATCGTACTATGTCCTGTCTCACGAGTTAATTCTAGTACATCGCGTAGCGTTTGATCGGGGCGAAGATTGCTGTCGCTCACTACAAATCCAGCTTTAAACTTTTTCACCTTTCGCACCATCTCAACCTGTTTGTCGATGGGCTGAGAAGAAAAAATAAATGAGAGACCTCCATTCCTTGCCAACTCTATGGCCAAAGTATGGTTACTTACCGACTGCATAATGGCCGAGACAAAAGGAATGTTGAGGTTAATGCGCGACTGTTTTTCTTCAGACGGCTTAAACTTGGCCAAAGGAGTACGTAGCTGAATACGGTCTGGAGTACTTTCTTCTGTTGTTAGACCAGGGATAAGGAGGTATTCTCCAAATGTATGAGAGGTATCTTTCAGAAAATGTGCCATGCGATAAGTATTGTATTGGAGTTAGTTACGTTTCTTGATTCTTATTGGTTACAAAGAACGCCCCACTGCACGGAGGAGGCGTTGCTTATTTTTTATCTTTATCTAAGGCGATTCATTAGACGCACCTTAATCTCGTCTCTTCGTATTCCCTTAAAGGACAAGTAAAGAAAAAGGAGAGCCACAAGAGGCAGCACAAGCCATATTGAGGGGGTAATCTTATCCTCTGCTTGCATCGGTAAAATACCCTTGCCGTAATCCAAAAGTAGGACTACATAATAGATGATATACCCTATAATGAGTAAGGCAGTAAAGATACAGAGTCTCATCTGCAACTTCCTTTTTTTGAAAAGGAAAATCGTAAAGAAACAAAGAAAGGCCACCAAAGCATCTAAAGCAAACAGCCCCCATGTAATATAGTTTGTCTCAAGGTTGGGACTCGTAAATCCTATTGCGGTAAACTTTACCCCTTGACTACTCATTGCTAAAGGCACAAGAAGTAAGAGGGTCATGGTAACCCCAGCCAATAGCAACCACAATGTTTGTATTCTTTGCCACATAGTACAACAAAAGCTTAAGAAAGGCTACTTTTCCTTTGCACTATCTGCTGTTGAGTGCCTATAATATAGCTTCCCTGCAAGAAATTCATCGGTAGCTACAATAGTACTTTTAGGAAGGGTTTCGTAGTATCGAGAAAGTTCAATTTGCTCTTCATTTTCGTAGACTTCCTGTAGCGTATCAACCTTGCTATTAAACTCTTCAAGTTTTTGTCTTAGCTCTTCGCGTCTTATTGCAGCGATTTGGTTTGCTCTTTTGGTAATGATCATTACAGACTCGTACACATTGCCAGTCTGCTTAGCTAGCTCTACTACACTTCTTGTGATAGCTTCGTTGGGGATCTTTCTATTATTCTCTTCCATGGTATTTCCGTCTTCTTTTTCTTTGATTAGTTTTCAGCTCACTTTATTCCACCTCTTTGATTTGCTTTGCAATACTGGAGTAAATTTTCTGAGCTTCTTTAAGATATTTTCCCTCGGGGAACTCATTAATATAAATAAAATATCGATCTGCCACATCTCTATAACGTGTTTGTAGCTTCTCATTTACACTATGAATTGCCTCTTGGTAAGTTGCACGCAAAAGGAGGATGTAAAAATCTTCTCGATAATAACTATAAGGATAGTCTTTCAATGCATTAGTAGCTGTGATAATAGCTGCCCGATAATTGTTGCCCAAAAACATTCCCAAGTCGTAATATAGCTGCGCAGAAAGCAATTCTTTCTTGGCCAAACGATCTTGGAGGGAAAAGAGCATATCCTTTACTTCATTGCGCCGTGGACTATTGGGATATTGTTCGTTATATACTTGTAATTCGTGAATGGCATTGAGTGTAATTGTTTGATCCAAACGGGGATCAGGAGCAGAATCGTAGAGACAAAGCCCTTTGTAGTAGCGCGCCTCCTCAATCTCCTCGCCCTTGGGATAGTTTTGGATATAATGATGGAAATACTCTACTGCCGTAGAGTAATGCTTTAGCTTCATTTCGCTAAAGGCCAGCATGTAGAGAGCTCTTCCTCCTTCTTTGCTACCACTATACTGTGTAACGACTTCAGGCAAAAGCTGCGATACTTGCTTGTACTTCTCCATGTTGTAATACTTTTTGGCATAATCATACGCCAACGCAAGATTATCCGAACGTCGGACTTTCGCCACTTCTCCACAGCTTATAAAGACCAAAGAGAGACAAGTCATTACAAGAAGTTTTACTCCTATTTTTATTCTCATGAGACACCTTTTCTATTCGCATCTTATTCTTTGCAAAGTTACAAAGAAAATCCGCAATGTAAGCAGGTTTTCCGTTTACGGACATAGCTTTCCTCTCATCTACTACGAAAGAACAGCATTACGCACATTTATATTGCTCTACATTCTAGGACTTTTTACGATCAATCAAATACAGCCTTAGTCGAGAACGAGTACATAAACAGGGACTTTCCATTAGTAAAAAAAACAGAAAGTGTATTTATTTGCTATCCTGCTATAAGATCGCCTCTAACTTAGCGAGGTCTTGCGGAGAAGATCTTTTCTCTTTGTGTGAGTCTCTTTTTGTTGTTCACAAAGGCAATTACACCTTAATCAAAGTAGTGGATACATTGCAATGCAGTAGTTGCGACTGCTATTACACTTGTAGAAAAAAAAAAGGACGATATACAGGGTACGCTTTCTTTTTTCAAAAAGAAATAGTACCTTTGCAGTCGCAGTTAAGATGATTGTCTTTTCTTTGGCCTGCTAGCTTAACTGAATAGAGCACCTGACTACGGATCAGGAGGTTATAGGTTTGAATCCTATGCAGGTCACTTTCTTTTCTCACAATTTATCTACCCCATGGTAGAAGTTGTTGGCCTGCTAGCTTAACTGAATAGAGCACCTGA
>KQ959277.1:0-1271 GCA_001552775.1 Bacteroidales bacterium KA00251 | reverse complement strand
TATAGGTTTGAATCCTATGCAGGTCACTTTCTTTAAGTTTTTAGATCCCCCTATATTGGGGGATTTTTCACAAAAGGCCTGCTAGCTCAACTGAATAGAGCACTTGACTTCGGATCAAGAGGTTGTAGGTTTGAACCCTACGCAGGTCACTTGGGAATCGCGAGACTCCTTTTTCTTATAGCTATACCACGATTCTTATTATGCAACAAAATAGGGGTATCTGTTGCCTAGTCCACCAAAGGAATACAACCTAGTTCAACAGATTATATCGGCAAAGTCTCATATTTGGCTATTTAATTTGGATATATCAAAAAGATGTATTACCTTTGCTGGGCAATTGGAGAAAAACCATTCTTTCATCCGATTGACAACTTTAGTATGAATGGTGATCGTAGTTCAGCTGGTTAGAGCACCAGATTGTGGTTCTGGGGGTCGTGGGTTCGAATCCCACCGGTCACCCTTAATTGGGAAAGCCTTTTCTCTATGGAGGGAAGGCTTTTTTGTACTTATTTCGCCCATTCAACATGACGAAAGATAGCTACTACACTATTGCTATACAAGATGTAGAGGCTCGCCTTACAATCCAGCGAAGTCGCTTTTTAGGCTATGCTTATACAGTTAAGAGTATTGAGGAATCCGAAGATATCCTTGGTGTACTTCGTAAAAAATTCTTTGATGCGACACATGTTTGCTATGCCTACACCATGGGAATCGACGGAAATCTTTATAGAATGGACGACAATGGTGAGCCAAGTGGAACTGCAGGTCGTCCGATCCTCGGAAAGATCCGCTCCTTTCAGCTTAGTGATGTATTGGTAGTCGTGGTAAGGTACTTCGGAGGAGTTAAGCTAGGCACGGGAGGACTTATCAAAGCCTATGGCGAAACTGCAGAATTGACGCTAGAGGCCGCAAAAAAAAAGGAGATTATCTTAACCGAAGAACTTTTTATTGCTTTTAAGCCCAACCTGACAGGAATTGTAATGAACAAGGTAAATATTGTTGGAGCTTCTATTTTACAACAAGGATTTGAAGCGGGTAATTCTACCCTTATCATCGCCATACGAAAGAGTAAAAGCGATCTTCTTTGTAGCAATCTAAATAAGATATTTGGTATATCTGCAAAAAAAATAGTACCTTTGCAATCAGATTAGAACTCACAGCGAGTCTTCGGGGTGTGGCGCAGTCCGGTTAGCGCGTCTGCTTTGGGAGCAGAAGGTCCTGCGTTCGAATCGCAGTACCCCGACGAAAGGAGCCTTAAGGCTCCTTTTTTT
>KQ959276.1:72050-110149 GCA_001552775.1 Bacteroidales bacterium KA00251 | reverse complement strand
CTCAGCCCAATGGCTAGCCATCTCGGCGGAAGCTTTTTTGTAAATGGTAGCAAAACTCCTCTCTAAACGATATTTCGCACGAAGTTTAATAGCTATGTTTTTTAAGTGCTTTATGGAAAGTTGGTCGAGAAGTTAGGTGTTGTTTTGTACAGTCTCTGTGGCTGATTTATAGGAATTGGTACAAAAAGGGGGATGCTAGTTGATTTAAAAACTGTAATTTTGCAAGAGAGAGTTTTATAGGGGATCACTTGACGGTTGTTCTTTACGGAAAACAGTTTTCATAAGGATACCTCTGTATTATCTGAAACTACTCCTAATTAGTAATTGGAAGATGCTCTGTGGCGTGTGTAGTGTGGTTTTATATCGTGCCGAGAACGTTGGAGAGTGGTAGGACTCAAACTTAGAGAAGAACAAAAAGCAATGCAAATGAAAGGAAAAGAGACAAAGTATATTTTTGTAACGGGAGGAGTAGTCTCCTCTTTGGGTAAAGGTATTGTTGCCGCTTCTATAGGTAAATTATTACAGGCTAGAGGCTACTCTGTAACGATACAAAAATTTGACCCATACATCAATGTAGACCCTGGTACGCTCAACCCTTATGAGCATGGAGAATGCTATGTAACTAATGATGGACACGAGGCAGATCTTGATTTAGGACATTATGAACGCTTTTTGAATAACCCTACTTCTAGAGCCAATAATATTACCACAGGAAGAATCTATCAAAATGTAATTCGTAAAGAACGTTTAGGCGATTACTTGGGAAAAACAATTCAAGTTATCCCTCATATTACTGATGAGATTAAACGAAATGTAAAGCTCCTCGGTCAGCGTGGCGATTACGAATTTGTCATTACAGAGATTGGCGGTGTCGTAGGCGATATTGAGTCTCTTCCTTTCTTGGAGGCTGTGCGTCAGCTGAAGTGGGAGCTCAAGAGCAAATGTGTGGTTATCCATCTTACTTATGTCCCATACATCAAAGCGGCTGGAGAATTTAAAACGAAGCCTACTCAGCACTCGGTGAAGCAATTGCAACAAGTGGGAATACAGCCAGATATTCTTGTTCTTCGTACAGAGAGTCGTCTTTCTGAAAATATTCTTGAGAAGGTTGCTCGATTTTGTAATGTGGACGAAGATTCTGTAGTACAGAGTATTGATATGCCTACGATCTACGAGATTCCTCTTCTCTTAATGGACCAGAAAATGGATGAGCTTTTACTCCGAAAAGTCAACCTTGAACCTGGTGAAAAACCAAAGATGGAAAAGTGGAATACCTTTCTCTCAAAGATGCACAATGCCACAAAAGAGGTACACATTGCACTTGTCGGTAAGTATGTAGAGCTACACGATGCCTACAAAAGTATTGATGAAGCTCTTCTTCAAGCATGTACCTATAACGATGCTAAACTCAACCTCACTTTTTTACAAAGTGAAGATATCAATGAAGGCAACGTAGCAGAAAAACTCGCCAATATGGATGGCGTGATAATTGCTCCAGGCTTTGGACAGCGTGGTATTGAAGGAAAACTAGTGGCACTTCGCTATACACGTACTCATAGTATTCCTACATTGGGAATATGTCTAGGAATGCAATGTATGGCTATTGAGTTTGCACGCAATGTCTTGGGATACGCCGACGCCAACTCCACTGAGTTTAATGATACCACGGCACATCCGATAGTTGACCTCATGGACGAGCAGAAGAGTGTAACTGAAATGGGAGGATCTATGCGTTTAGGTGCTTACAAGTGTACTTTAGCTCCAGACTCTCAGTTGGCTGCTATCTATGGTACGACTCATATTGAAGAGCGTCATCGTCACCGCTATGAGTTCAATTCCGCTTTCTTAGGTGACTTTGCCAAGCACAACTTTGTTGCGGTAGGAGAAAATCCAGACACAGGACTTATTGAAGCCCTTGAGCTAAAGGGGCATCCTTTCTTTATCGGAGTGCAGTTCCACCCCGAGTATAAGAGTACGATTGTTTCTCCTAGTCCTCTTTTTATGGGATTCATAAAAGTGGCTAAGGCACGCTCTACTTCCTCCAAGTCTCCCGAAAGTAAAGCTTAAGGAAAAGTTTCGTTCTCATCATTCATATTATCAGCTTATACCTTCTTATCTAATGAACAAAAATAACCTCATCGGCATTCTGCTCATTGCTCTTATTCTGATAGGATTTACCTTTTTAAATCGGTTGAATAAACCCTCTGCAGAAGAGGCGCTGTCAGCAGGAGACAACGTAGAAACAACCCTTGCTTCTGCAGAAGAAAAGAAAGACGTTGCCACGCTGTCTCAGCATCCAGATAGTGTAGTGGAAAAGTCTCTAGACGACTTTGAATCCTTCCAATTGGGAGCAAAAGAAAAGAGGGTAAAGCTTGCCAACGACAAAGTAGAGATAGAACTTTCTTCGCTTGGAGCAATGCCTTCATCAGTAAGGCTACTTAAATACAATCGCCTGCAAAAAAAAGATAAAGCGGAGCCTCTCTACCTTTTTAAGCAAGGAGATGCAAAGCAAAGCTTTATCTTGCGTGCCAATCGTGGTAATCTTGAAACAAAAGACCTGTACTTTGATGTGGTAATGCAGTCGAGTGATTCTGTCACGATGAGACTCCCTTTTGAAGAGGGGGCTTATCTTGATTTCACCTATGCGCTTTTGCCCAATGATTACAGAACGAAGCTAACTATTTCAGGGCATGGGCTTGAAAAGGTTTTCCCAAACAATATGCGATCCCTTGATCTAGAAATGGATCAAAACCTTTCTCAGCTGGAAAAGTCTTGGACTAATGAAAATAGTTTCTCATCGCTCTATTACAAGTATGTTAGTGGAGATACTGAACGTCTACGTGAGACAAAAAAGTCACAAATCAAGCAGAGCTTAAAGCAACCTTTGCATTGGATTGCGTTTAAAAATAAATTCTTTGCCTCGGTACTAGTTGCCGATCTCAACAATACGTTTGAACGTGCTACGATTGAGCATACTACCTATCCCAAAGAAAACAAATATCTCAAAAAGATGAGAGCCTCCGCATCGGTCCCTTTTGACAATCGAGAGGGTACAGAGGTTCATTTTTCCTACTTTTATGGACCTTTGGCATTTAATATGCTTAAAGAGTACGATGCAGGAGTGGACAAGGCAGATCGTCTTGAGTTGCAGAGTCTAGTTTATGTGGGAGGAAAGTTTCTCCGCTGGATCAATCTTACTCTTATTATGCCTGTGGTGGATTGGCTTAAGACGTGGGTGTCCAACTGGGGAATTATCATTCTTTTACTAACCATTATTATCAAGGTTGTCTTGTCGCCATTGACTTTCAAAAGCTACTATTCCCAAGCCAAGATGAGGGTACTAAAACCACAAGTCGAAGCAATCAACAAAAAATACGAAGGTAACGACCAAGCAACTCAACTGAAGCGTACGCAAGAGACAATGGCTCTATATAGGAGTGCAGGAGCAAGTCCTATGTCGGGATGCTTACCCATGCTTATACAGATGCCTTTCCTTATTGCGATGTTCCGTTTCTTCCCTACCTCTATCGACCTGCGAGGAAGCTCTTTCCTTTGGGCTCAAGATCTCTCTTCATATGATCCTATTCTTAGTTGGAATGCAAACCTCCCTCTTATTGGAGACCATATTAGCGGTTTTTGTCTCTTGTGGGCTATTGTCAACATCGTATACTCACGTTATACAATGAGTATGTCGTCGACGGGGCAGACGGGGCAAATGAAGATGATGTCTTGGATGCCAATCATGATGTCTGTAATGTTTTTCTTTTTCTTCAACAATAACTCCTCGGGGCTTTGCTATTACTACTTTATCTCTATCCTCATCACGATTGTTCAATTTGTACTCAGTAGACTTTTCCTCAATGAAGAGAAACTTCTTGCACGATTGGAGGCTAATAAAAAGAAACCTCGCAAAAAAAGTGGGTTCTTGGCACGTCTTGAGGAAGCACAGCGTCAACAGCAAAAGTATCTGCGAGAACAGCAGGGTAAAAAACGTTAATGAACAAAAGTATCATACTTTAAACAACTGAGATGGAACAGCTAAAACACGACTGTGGAATCGCCCTCGTACGATTAAGAAAGCCCCTTGCATACTACATAGAGAAGTATGGAACTCCCCTATATGGGCTTAATAAACTTTATCTTTTGATGGAGAAGCAGCACAATAGGGGACAAGAAGGTGCTGGATTTGCTGTTGTAAAACAAGATGCATCGCCTGGTGATGAGTACCTCTTTCGCGAAAGGGCACTAGGTAGCAATGCCATTGCAGATATATTTAGCGAAGCTCATAAAAAGATTGCTCAATATAGCTACGATCAGTTATATGATGCTTCCTTTGCAAGTGGCTCTATCCCTTTTCTTGGAGAAAACTACTTGGGTCATCTTCGCTATAGCACTACCAAGTTTACAGGGCTTACCTTTGTCCATCCTATGGTAAGGAGGAGTAATTGGCGAGCTAAAACCCTTGCTCTGTGTGGAAACTTCAACCTTACAAATGTGGAGGCTGTATTCAAAAGTATTACCGACAACGGACAGCACCCTAGAAATACTAGTGATACCCATATTTTACTGGATCAGATAGGGCATGCTCTTGATCGTGAAGTAGAGCGTCTCTACAAAATCGGACGTACCGAGTACAATGTTGATGGTATGGAGGTGACCCGATTTATTGAGGATCGTGTGGATATGGCTAGGGTGCTAAAAAAATGCTCACCACTTTGGGATGGAGGCTATGTAATGTGTGGTATGTCTGGCAGTGGCGATAATTTCGTCTTTAGAGATCCTCAAGGTATACGTCCTGCTTTCTATTACGTAGATGAGGAGATCGTAGTAGCAGCAAGCGAACGCCCCGTTATACAAACTGCAATGAACGTGACCTCTGACAAGATAAAAGAGCTTGAAAGAGGGGAGGCTCTTCTTGTAAATAAGAATGGGGATTACAGAATAGAAAGAATACTTCCTGCTAATACCAATAAGGCATGCTCTTTTGAAAGAATATACTTCTCTAGAGGAAGTGATATAGATATATACAAGGAGAGAAAATCACTTGGAAGAGAACTTGTAAGTGATATCCTTAAGAGTATTGATAACGATCTTGATAATACGGTCTTTAGCTTCATCCCCAATACTGCAGAAGTAGCTTATTATGGTATGCTTGAAGGACTCAATGAATTCCTTAATCAGCAAAAAAAAGAAGCCATAACATCTCTCTATTCAAGCTCTTTAAGTGAAGAAGAGAAGCAGCAACAGTTGAAGCAAGTGCTCTCAAGGAAGGTGAGAAGTGAAAAGGTGGCAATTAAGGATATTAAGCTACGTACTTTCATTGCAGAAGGAGACAGTCGAGATACACTTGCCGCACATGTTTATGATGTTACATATGGATCTATCAGAAGAAATCAAGATAACCTTGTTATCATAGACGATAGTATAGTGAGAGGTACCACACTTAAGCAGAGTATCCTCAGTATATTAGATCGACTAGGTCCTGTAAAGGTGGTGATCGTATCCAGTTCGCCCCAAATTCGCTATCCCGATTACTATGGGATTGACATGACTAAGATGGAAGAATTTGTAGCATTTAGAGCTGCGGTAGCTTTGCACAAACAGCGAGGCACGGAGTCGCTACTCCTAGAATTGTATAAAAAAGCTTTACAGTATCGAAACGTACCTTTAGATCAATATGTGGAAAATGTGGTCAAAGAAGTTTATGCTCCCTTTACTAGAGACGAACTTTCAGCAATGATTGTGGAGCTGATACGACCCGAATCTATGCGAGCTGAGGTGAGAATCGTTTATCAATCAATGGAGGGCTTGCAAAAAGCTATTCCCAACCATCCTGGAATTTGGTATTTTGATGGCAATTATCCTACAGCAGGAGGTTCCCACCTCGTAAATGAGGCCTTTATTCAGTATATAGAAAATAACTTTCTCTCACTATAGGAGCAGATCTCATGGAAAAAAAGAGTGCAAAGGGCTATCTTTTACTAGAAGATGGTACGCGTTATGAAGGAAAATCTTTTGGCTTTCCTAAAAACAAAATTGGTGAAGTGGTAGTAAATACTGCTATGGTAGGTTATCCAGAAAGTCTCACTGATCCCAGCTATATGGGACAGATATTAGTTCAGACATTTCCGATGATAGGAAACTATGGGATGCCTCCATGTGATAGCGTACCCAATACTGGGCTTTCCCGCTACTTGGAGAGCGACAAAATGTGGGTGCAGGGCTATATTGTATCAGATTATAGCGAGCATTATAGTCACTGGAATGCAGAGTCGAGTCTAGCACAATGTCTCATCAATGAGAAAGTGCCAGCCCTTTACGGAGTGGATACAAGAGCCCTTACTAAGCATATTCGCGAAAAGGGTGTGATGAAGGGGTCTATAGTCATAGAAGGCGTAGCAGAATCTGCCGAGGATGAACATTTTGAGGATAGAAACCTTGTGGCGGAAGCATCTTGCAAAGAGGTGATCTCCTATGGTGAAGGAGCCAAGAGAATACTTTTTATTGATTGTGGTACTAAGCACAATATTCTCAGAAGACTTATTCATCCTGATGTAACTCTTATTCGTGTTCCTGCTGAGTACGACTTTACCTCAATGGAATACGATGCTTTATTTGTGAGCAATGGTCCTGGTAATCCAGAAAAATGCACTCATACGATTGCCAATATTCAAAAGGCTTTTAAAGACGATAAACCATGCTTTGGTGTATGTATGGGGCATCAACTATTTGCCTTAGCCGTCGGAGCTTCAATAAAGAAACTTCAGTATGGACATCATGGGCATAACCAACCAGTACAAGAGATGGATAGCAAAAAGTGCTACATTACATCACAAAACCACTGCTATTGTGTAGCTGGTGAGAGCTTACCGTCAGATTGGAAGGAGTGGTTTGTAAATCTCAATGATGGTACCAACGCTGGCATCCGTCATATCAACAAGCCATTTTTCAGTACTCAATTTCACCCCGAGTGTTGTGGCGGTCCCACAGACACTCTTTTCTTATTTGATCAGTTCCTTAGAGCAGTCATCAATAAATAGCTAGCAACCTATGAAACAGCACACTTTTAACAAGGTATTAGTACTAGGGTCTGGAGCTCTAAAAATCGGAGAGGCGGGTGAGTTTGACTATAGTGGTAGCCAAGCCCTCAAAGCTGTTCGTGAAGAGGGAATAAAGACCATCCTTATCAATCCGAATATTGCAACTGTGCAAACTTCCCAAGAAGTAGCCGATGAAGTTTACTTCTTGCCTGTTACTCCTATATTTGTTGAAAAAGTTATCGCCAAAGAACGCCCCGATGCGATACTCTTGGCCTTTGGAGGACAGACGGCACTCAACTGTGGGGTGAGTCTCTACAGAAAGGGTGTCCTTGAAAAATATGGAGTAAAGGTGCTAGGTACGCCGATAGAAACGATCATTGCTACAGAAGATCGTGAGCTATTTAATGAAAAACTTGCCGAGATTGATGTAAAAACCATTGCAGGAGAAGCCGTTGAGTCGCTAGATTCGGCTAAAATCGCAGCCAATCGCCTTGGGTATCCTATTATTGTGCGAGCAGCCTATGCTTTGGGTGGTTTAGGTAGTGGCTTTTGCAACAACGATGAAGAGCTTGAGGCTCTATGTGAAAAGGCTTTTTCTTTCTCACCTCAAGTCCTTATTGAGAAAAGTCTCAAAGGATGGAAAGAAATTGAATATGAAGTGGTGCGTGATGCTGAGGATAATTGCATTACAGTCTGCAATATGGAAAACTTTGACCCACTGGGGATCCATACGGGCGAAAGTATTGTAGTAGCTCCTTCTCAAACGCTTTCCAATAGCGAATACAATAAACTTCGTGAACTCTCAATCAAGATAATACGTCACTTAGGAGTTGTGGGAGAGTGTAACGTACAGTATGCACTTGATCCGCAGAGTGAAGACTATCGTGTTATAGAAGTTAATGCTAGACTTTCGCGATCTTCTGCACTTGCTAGTAAAGCGACAGGATACCCTCTGGCTTATGTTGCGGCAAAGATCGCATTGGGGCATCCACTTTATGCTATTCAAAACAATGTTACAGGCAAAACAACTGCCTTCTTTGAGCCTGCATTGGACTATTGTGTCTGCAAGATCCCTCGCTGGGATCTTAGTAAGTTCCATGGAGTATCTCACCTTTTGGGAAGTAGTATGAAAAGCGTGGGAGAGGTAATGGCTATCGGGAGGTCTTTTGAGGAAGCTATCCAAAAAGGACTTAGGATGATAGGGCAGGGAATGCATGGCTTTTGCGAAAATAAGGAGATTGTAGTAAAAGATCTTGATCGTACCCTCCGTGAACCTACAGACAGTCGCATCTTTGTGGTGAGCAAAGCGTTTAGGCAAGGCTATAGTGTAGAAGATATACATCGCTTAACTAAGATCGATTGTTGGTTTCTTTACCGGTTGCGAAATATCATAGATATAGCTGAAAAACTTGAAGCCTACAATGAACTAGAGGAGGTTTCAGATGAACTTCTTCTGACGGCTAAAAAAGCTGGCTTTAGCGATTTCCAGATAGCTCGTGCACTCTTCAAGTATCGCTATGATAATATGGATGAGGCTTTGAGAAAAGTGAGAGACTATCGTATCGCTCGTGGCATACATCCTTGGGTTAAAAAGATTGATACTGTGGCTGCTGAGTTTCCTGCTCGTACCAATTATCT
The DNA here is from genome assembly GCA_001552775.1 of Bacteroidales bacterium KA00251. Taxonomy (GTDB): domain Bacteria; phylum Bacteroidota; class Bacteroidia; order Bacteroidales; family Porphyromonadaceae; genus Porphyromonas. The sequence continues at coordinate 101,471 of KQ959276.1, read as the reverse complement.
TTATCTTACCTACCATGGTTGTGAGCATGATCTTGATTATGCTACAATAAGAAAGGAAGCAAAGACAGTCGTTGTATTAGGCTCTGGTGCTTATCGCATAGGTAGCTCAGTAGAGTTTGACTGGTGTGGGGTAAATGCTCTCCATACAATACGAAAGGCAGGTTATCACTCTGTGATGATCAACTACAATCCCGAAACGGTAAGCACTGACTATGACGAGAGTGATCGTCTCTATTTTGATGAACTCTCCTTTGAAAGAGTAATGGACATTGTGGATTTAGAAACCCCTCATGGAGTGATACTCAGTACGGGTGGACAAATCCCTAATAACCTTGCCGTCCGCCTAGATAAGGAGAATGTTCCTATCCTTGGTACTCAAGCAGAAGATATAGATAATGCTGAAGATCGACACCGATTTTCCGCTTTGGTAGATAAATTGGGAGTAGATCAGCCTGCATGGCGAGAGTTGACCTCCTTAGAAGATATTAAAGACTTTATTGAAGAGGTTGGTTATCCTGTACTTGTTCGCCCCAGTTATGTCCTTAGTGGAGCAGCTATGAATGTGTGTTCCAATAGCGACCAGTTGGAGCGTTTCCTAAAGTTGGCAGCCAATGTGTCGCAAAAACATCCTGTAGTTGTAAGTCGATTCTTGGAAAATGCTAAAGAGATTGAGATGGATGCTGTAGCGGACAAAGGGCAGATCGTAGCCTATGCGATTAGCGAGCATATTGAGTTTGCTGGAGTTCACTCAGGAGATGCCACAATTCAGTTCCCCGCACAAAAGCTTTATGTGGAGACGGTACGAAGAATAAAGCGTATAAGCCGTAAAATAGCGGAAGCTTTACATATCTCTGGTCCTTTCAATATCCAATTCTTGGCGAAGGACAATGAGATAAAAGTGATAGAATGCAACCTCCGTGCCTCAAGAAGTTTCCCCTTTGTTAGCAAGGTACTTAAAATCAACTTCATTGAGTTGGCGACTCGAATCATGCTAGGAGAAGAGTACAAGATGCCCCACAAGAGTGCATTTGACCTTGACTATGTAGGTATCAAGGCATCGCAGTTTTCCTTCTCAAGACTTCGCCAAGCCGACCCCATACTCGGTGTAGATATGACTTCTACTGGTGAAGTAGGTTGCTTAGGCGATGATACAGACGAAGCAATCCTCAAAGCTATGCTTAGTGTAGGGCATACGATCCCTCACAAGAGCATCCTTATTTCGTCTGGAGGCTATAAGCAGAAAGCAGATCTTCTAGAACCTTGCCGTATGCTTGCAAGCAAGGGGTATAGACTCTATGCTACGGAAGGAACACATCGCTTCCTTCAAGAAAATGGCGTTCCCTCTGTGCGTGCTTATTGGCCCAATGAAGAAGGTAAGCCTCAGGCGTTGGAGTTATTGCACGAAAAAGAGGTAGATCTCGTAATTAACATCAATAAAAACCTCTCTCAAGGAGAGCTTACAAACGGCTATCAATTGCGTCGTAGTGCAGTGGATCTCAATATTTCGCTCATAACTAATTCAAGGCTGGCAAGTGCTTTTATTGGAGCATTTTGTAGAGTCAACTTGGATGAGATAAAAATCAAGCCGTGGAGTGCATACAACTAAGTATCTTTGTTGACAGAGTAGGATAGTCCAAGCTCTTGCTTATGGGTGGAAACACCTTCCATTTTCAAGGATTTTCTCTTTCGCAAGAGGGCTGTGGTATGCGAATATCCACGGATGGTATACTCCTTGCTGCTTGGGCTATGCCTAGTGTATGTCCAGCTCGTGCAATTGACTTGGGCGCAGGTACAGGGTTGATTGCTTTTCTTCTCGCAAAGCGATTCCCTTCATTGCCAATAGATGCTTTTGAAATAGATCCTCCAAGTGCATCTTGCCTAAGAAGAAATCTTGAAAACTACCCTTATATGCATTCTATTCGGGTTATTGAAGGAGACTTTGTGACACTCTATCCCAAGTGCTATGCAACTAGTGTAGTAGATCTTATTGTGTGCAATCCTCCATATTATAGCGAAGGACCTGCTACTCGACACCCATCAAGAGAGCTTGCCCGTTATAGCCGAAGCTTAGCTACGTCAGAGATCTTTGAATCTGCCGCTTACCTTCTTCCTCCTGAAGGAAAACTAGCAATGATTACTCCTTATGATCAAAGGAATAAGCTAATTACCGAAGCTTACTCGCGAGGATTGAGATTGAGCAGAGCAATGGCTGTAGTCACAATAGAGGGAAAAGCTCCCAAGCGACTCCTGTCGGAGTGGGTGCCGACTTGTGACGTCCCCCCTGTCACTATTTCACAGTTAGATACTTTAACTATAAGAAATCGAGACAATAGTTATACTGATGAATACGCTAGTTATGTTGCTCCCTATTATCTCAAAGAGAGAAAAAAAGAATGCTAGTAAAAACTTCATTATGCGAGCAGAGATCAATAAAGAAAATATAGGGTGAGGTGCTTTAGAGCTTTTACAGCCTCTTGGGTAAACTAGCAAGCAACTTGAAAATAGGAATAAAAAGAAGCTTTTGTCGTATCTTTGTAAGAGATATTGAACAACAATAGTAAAAACGTTATGCAGTACTATTACCACAAAAATGGAGAGCAGGTAGGACCTATGGAGTTGGAAGAGTTGCTAAAAGCGCCACTCGAACCTGAGACACTTGTATGGCAAGAAGGTTTACCAAACTGGAAACCTGCAAAAGAATTTCCTGAGCTTAGTCAGCTCTTTGCCCCAGAAATGACGCATGCTCATCAAAAAACAGAGCCTCCACAAGCTCCCCAAGAAGCCAATTCATGTTCTAGCCAAAAAGAACACCGAAATTATGCTTCTCTTTTGACTACGACCCCTCCTCCAAGTTATCTTCCTTGGGCTATACTTGTAACTATTTTCTGTTGCTGGCCTCTTGGTATACCTGCTATCGTCTACGCAAGTAAAGTGGGCAAGTACTTTGCGATGAAAGAATACATACTAGCAAAAAAGTATAGTAATCTAGCAAGAAATTGGATGATCGCATCTATAGTTGTAGGCTTTTTAGCGGTAATCATGTGGTGCATTTTGATTTTTACAGGGACTCTAGCTGGACTCACTTTTTTTGACAATTTCGACTTAGGTGACTACGACTATAATTAATCACTAATCGCAGAGAAGATGCCCATCTTCTCTCCCTTCATAGAAATATGAATCTAAAGCTTCGAAGATTTCTCATAAACCTTCGAAGCTTCCTCTTTATAACAGGGATTTATTACTAGACCTCTTAAAAGGATAATAAGACAGACTCTTCATACGTTGTACACACATGAAGGATATTGGAGTGGAATACTTTTATAACACGCTCAAAACTTGCTTCTTAATGTGCCTAGTCCTCCTACTAAGTGTGGGCGGAAAGGAGCTTTTGGCTCAAAACGAAGCAATGAGTAGTGCTTGGCAAGAGACAAAAAACCACTACAATGCAGCAAGTGTGGGTAGCGATCCTCTCCTCCATATTACAGCATTATACCGACAGCAGTGGATAGGAATTAAAGGAGCTCCAGCTAATATGATGCTCCTTGCCGATGCTCCCCTCGGATCTGGTTTACTCTCTCATGGGATAGGTATAGCCTTTGTGGGACAGAAAAAAGGACTTTTTACTCATGTCGATGCGAAGGCACAGTATGCATTACAGCTAGCAATTTTTAAGGTAAAGTTGTCTGTAGGTGTGGAGTTAGGACTTGTAAATAGTGCTTTTGATGGGACTAAAGTAGTTATTCCCGAAGGAGATCAGCTCAACCCCAACGATCCTGCTATACCTACGAAACTAGTAAGCGGTCGAACCTTTGATACAGGTGTAGGTATATTCTTTTCTCATCCCAAGTTTTATGTCGGTTTCGGAGCTAAACACCTCTTTGCACCAAAGCTTCAATTAGAAACTAATTACTACCTTCGCATACCGAGAACCTATAATGCGATAGCTGGATACAATTTTATTCCATCCCAATCGTTATTATCATGGTATCCCTCGCTACTAGCCGTGACCGATTTTAAGGCTTATCGTATTGATATCGGACTTGCAGTAGGGATTGCTCAAAAATATTTTGCAGGGGTGATGTATCGTCCCAACAATGCTGTGGGGTTCAGCCTTAAAGCCCTATGGGGAAGAATAAAGCTATGCTATGCTTTTGAAATGCCTATATCGGAGTTGGCACGAGGAAACTATGGTACGCACGAATTGTGTATCAGTTATGCCATGCCTATTGCTCCAAAGAAAGACAAGGGATTAATGAAAAAGAGTATCCGTTTGCTATGATTATAAGGGGTTGCTTGTGTGCAGAAGAAAGAGTGTGCACTTTACAAATTATAAAAAGAAAGAATAGGATTGCCTCTCTATATATATGAAGATAAGACGAAGTACAACAGCTATGACAGGTGCAGTGCTTATGCTACTGCTACTGTTGGGGAGCTGTGCCTCAAAGCGTGGATTTGGAGGAGGTGGAGAGCTAGTTGGAGCTCCTTTGGCCTCTTGGAATGAACCTGCCCCCTATGGAATGGTACTTATCCCTAGTGGGTCAATTACCCTTGGCAGTACCGAAGCTGACTCCCTGTGGGGACGTATGGCTGATGCTAAACCAATATCTGTAGATGCCTTTTGGATGGATAGTCACGAGATAACTAATGCTCAGTATAGACAGTTTGTCTATTACGTAAGAGACTCCATCATAAGGGAGCGACTGGCAGATCCCGCCTACGGAGGAAATCCCGATTATAAAATAACTACCGATCGCTATGGCGATCCGATTGAGCCTTATCTCGACTGGTCAAAACCTTTGCCTAATCCTCGTACCGCTTTTGATGAAGAACTTGTGGCGATGAATAGCGTGTACCATGTAAATCCTGTTACAGGGCAAAAGACACTCGATCCCGCTCAAATGCTCTTCCACTACACTAGGTACGATTATCGTGCAGCTTCTTTTTACTCCGAGCAACTTCTAGCTCTCAGGCAGCCTAAGTCTATTAACTACAATCCCGAGGAGGACTCCTCGATCCCCTATATCTCTAAAGATACAGCCTATGTCAATGATGAAGGTCGTATTGTGAGAGAGACCATTACTCGCAAGCTGAGAAGTGAGTACGACTTCCTCAATACCTACATTGTTGCGATATATCCCGACGAATCGTGCTGGGTAAAAGATTTTCAAAATAGTCAAAACGAGCAATATTCACGCCTTTACTTCAACCATCCTAGCTATGACAACTACCCCGTTGTTGGAGTTTCTTGGGAGCAGGCCGATGCATTTTGTGCATGGAGAAGTAGACTATTCAAAGCCAATGTGGACATCCCTGAAGGAATGGTAATTGAGGCATTTCGTCTTCCTACCGAGGCTGAGTGGGAATATGCTGCTCGTGTGGGAGACTCTAGTAGAAAGTACCCATGGAGTACAGCCGATACCGAAAAAGAGGGTGGATGCTTTTACGGCAACTTTAAGCCTGACGAAGGAGACTATACCGCCGATGGATACCTTATCCCTGCCGAAGTAGGAAGTTTCGCTCCCAATGACTTCGGACTTTACGATATGGCTGGTAATGTAGCCGAATGGACCTCCACAACCTTTACAGCCTCTGCATACAAAGAGGTAAACGACATCAATCCACAGCTAGACTACCATGCCACGAAAGAGGATACTCCTACAATGTGCCTTAAAGTGGTACGTGGTGGATCTTGGAAAGATATTGCTCGTTTCATTCAGTCGAATGTGAGAGAAAAAGAGCTGCAAGATAGCAAGCGAAGCTATATCGGTTTTCGTTGTGTAAAGAGCTCCATCTCACAAGGAATAGCAAAGCCTTCTCGTAGAAAACGGAAATAACCACCTTAATCCAACCTCTCTAATTGGTAGAAAACAAACTGTAGCTTTAGGGCTAAAGCAACGAATTTTCTTTAGAACATGACTAAATACCGCAATTACAAAAATAAGCTTGAGATGTTCCTAGCTTCTCGAAAGGGAAGACGCTTCCTAAATATCGCTTATAGCTGGGGAGCTGCTGTGGTAATATTGGGAGCTCTCTTTAAACTCCTCCATTTCCCCTTTGGCAACCAAATGCTTTTTATTGGGATGATGACTGAGTTTTTTGTCTTTTTCATCTCTGGCCTTGAGAAGCCCGAGGAGCAATATAAGTGGGAGCAAGTATACCCCGAGCTCCTTTCATACAACCCACTTGACAGGGAGGAAATAGAAGAACGACGAAAATACCTTGCACGCAAAGCTAGAGAGGCTAAAGAACGACTTTACGAAGCCGAAAGCGAAGAAAGTTGGTCTCCAAAAAGCGAAGTCAATTCTGCTAGTACAAGTGAAAAATATAGTGCTCAGGTGCCAATGGAGCATCAGGGAGAGCCTGTATCTTCTGCTTATCCTTCCGAGAATAGTCACTTTGCTAAACTCCTCCCCGAGGTGGAAGTTGAGCGTCTTTCCTCTAGTCTACAGAGACTCCACGAGTCTGTGGATAGGCTTACACAGCTTAGTGAGACTACGGCCTCTACAATGCAGAGTTGCCAACAACTTGCCTCTAGCCAGCAAGGTATAAGTGAAGAGACTGAAGCCTATCACACAAGTCTCACTTCGCTCAATCGCACGATGGAAAGCCTCAGCAAAATCTATGAGTCGCAACTGAAAGATATTACTGGACAAGTGCAGTCTATTGAGGAGATCAACGACAGACTGGATAATATCCGATATGCTTATCAAGAAAGCCAGCTTGATAGCGATCGCTTCCGTCAAGAAAATGCCCAAATGCTCTACCGAATCAAGGAACTTAATGCGGTCTATGCTCGACTGCTCGAGGCTATGACAGTAAATATGCCGATCCCTTCATATCGAGATAGTGGCTATTTCTCCACAAGAGAGCGTGTAAGCCATCCTCAATATGATAGGTATACTGAAGATAGGCATCCCGAAGAAGGCAGAAGACCTTCAGAAAACGACCACGATCGTTACGCACGATAATCAATTGTAAATAGTACTTATTGTGTATAATTTTTAGAGTAGCACACCTATGGCAGCAGGAACTTCTGGGAATCCCAATCGGCAGAAAATGATCAATCTCATGTACCTTGTCTTCATAGCCATGGTTGCTTTGAATGTATCGGGAGAAGTCCTCAATGGATTTGAGAAAGTTGGCAATGGACTCAACTCAATGCTTGAAGGGGCAGAGCAAAGCAATATAGCTGCTTCTAACGAACTCCAAGCAGCCTATACGTTGCAACCTGAAAAGTCGAAAAATGCTTTCCTCAAAGGCAAAGAAGTACAGAGACTCGCCGACAGTGTATGCACTCTCTTAGAGCAAGCTAAGCAAGCAATAGTAGAAAAAAGTGATGGAAATGCTTTTACTACTATTGAAAATATCAAGCATAAAGACGATATGAATGCGGCTCCTTCGGTAATGCTTAATCCCATTACTCGTCTTGGTGAAAAAACGCGTCACCAGATTGATCAGTTTAGAGAGCTTGCAGCCTCTCATATCTCTTCTCCGAATAAGAAAGAGGCACTTCTCAAGACTCTATCTACAGACAAAAAAGGCAATAAATCTTGGGAAGAACAACTCTTTGAAGGTATGCCCACAATTGCAGCGATTACACTGATCACTAAACTGCAAACTGATATTCGAAGTGTCGAAGGGCAAGTACTTAGTCAGTTAGTAAAAGATATTGATGTAGGAGACCTTCGAGTAAACAAGGTACTCGCTCAGGTAATTCCAGATAGTCGTATCGTGATGCAAGGGGGAACCTATAAAGCTCAAATTGTCTTGAGCAGTATCGACTCACTTGCACAGCCTGAAATTATAGTAAATGGTAAAACTTTGCCACAAGAGGCTGGGGGAGTATTTACCGCTGTAGCTACGCGGGCTGGTACTTATCCTATCAAAGGTACGATAAAGATGCGTGCAGGCGATGGATCTCTTATGTCTAGAGACTTTGCCTCAGAGTATATCGTTACTGAACCGATGGCTTCGGTCTCTCCCACAATGATGAACGTACTTTATGCTGGGATAGACAACCCCCTCACAATTGCTGTACCTGGTGTAGCGAGCGAGGAAGTGTCTGCTACGATGAGCAATGGTACTCTTTCCCGTAAAGGCAATGTGTGGATCGCCCGTCCCAATAAGGTTGGACAAGAGTCGGTGATCTCTGTGTATACGACTTCTAGAGATGGCGTAAAAAGAAAGATTGCGGACAATAGGCTACGTACACGAGCCTTACCCGATCCTCTGCCCTTTATTGAATACAAAGATGATAAAGGTATTGTAAAACGCTTCAAGGGAGGACAGATATCCAAGCGAAGTCTCCTTTCTGCAAGTGGTATTAAGGCTGCTATAGACGATGATATTCTTGATATTTCATATCGAGTTACTGGCTTCAGACTTACCTTTTTCGATTCTATGGGAAACGCTATTCCAGAAGTTTCTAACAACGATCAATTCTCTTCTCGTCAGCTATCAGCAATTCGTGGTTTAAGCCGAGGCAAGAGATTCTACATAACAGATGTTACAGCGGTAGGTCCTGATGGTATTTCCAGAAAGATCCCTACTATTGAAGTAATTGTACAATGAGCTTTTTCCCTTCTATGAAACCTTTTCCCTTCCTATTGAGTTGCTTCTTAGGGCTTTTCCCCACTATAATCTTTGGTCAAAATATTCAGGGATCTTCATCTGAAAGCACAAGGTCTACTACCATGACGGTAGTGAAAAAAGACTCTTTACAGCAAGGGTCTTCTGTGAAGCAATCTCCATTGAATAGACGACGCCGTGCTTTGCAAAAAGAGAGCGATAAAGGAGTAGGCTCTCTTTCTCAAAGGCAACGACAGTTTAACGATAGACTTAGACAAGATACGAAAAATGCTCCTTGGAAGCGTGTAGTATATCGTCAGATTGATCTTGATAGTGCCAATAATGCGGTACTTTATTATCCTCCTCGTCCTACCTCTACCGATCAGAATCTTTTTACTATTCTTTTCAAAGAAATCAATAAAGGGGAGCTTAAAGCTTATGAATATACCGATGGGGTAGAAGTCTTTGATGATAGAACCGAAATCAAGTTTGGAGAGTTTCTAGATCGTTTTGGGATATACTCCACACAAGTAGCGGGGGAGGGAGCATCTTCTTATCATGTGGAAGATGCCGATATTCCTTCAGATCTTGTGAAGTCTTATTACCTCAAAGAGGAGTACTATTTCGATCCTATCAATAGTACTACCAGCAAGAGAGTGGTGGCTCTTTGTCCTATTTTTTATGATGATCTAAGTGGAGAGCAACTTCGTTTCCCACTCTTTTGGGTAAGATATGATGATATCCGACCCTATATCAACGCAAAAATGGTAATGCTTTCTGACCTCAACAATGCAGAAAGCCTTACACTAGATGGTTTCTTTCGCTTGGGACTCTACAAGGGAAGCATTTACAAAACCTTAAATCTACGAGGGCGAACATTGGCTCAATACTGTCCAACACCAGACTCTTTGAAAAACGAGCAGCAACGCATTGAAAAGGAGTTGCAAAGTTTTGAATCTTCGCTATGGAGTCGTGCTGCAAGAGAGTCGAAAGCAACTGATGAGATGACAAGCCGTGTACCAGACAATGCTACTAAAGTTGGCTCAAAAGAAGCTGATACGGCTCGAGCTAGACGTAGTCAAGCTAAAGAAAAGAAAGCCCCTAAGCGAGCAAAAGCTCCCAAACAAAAGAAAAACAATGCTGTAAAAAGCTCCTCTTCTGGAGGACGCTCTGCACGGTCTCGTTTTTAGTTTGAGATAAAGTGAAGACGAGGAGATGAAAAAGCTTTTCAAAAAGAGAGAGCTGGCATCGTGTAATACCCTTGAGCAAGGCAAGAAGAGGGTATCTCTTGCCCAGCTCTTTTTTACATTTACTCGTATAGGTGCTTTTACTTTTGGAGGAGGTCATGCTATGCTCCCCCTTATTCAGCGTGATATTGTAGAGAAACAGCATTGGGTCTCCGAGGAAGATTTTATTGATCTTTTTGCTGTTGCTCAGTCGCTACCTGGTGTTTTTGCGGTCAACTTATCCATGTTTCTTGGGCATAAGCTACGAGGTGTAAAGGGTGCTGTGATATCGGCTTTGGGATCTACACTCCCTTCTTTTCTCATTATCCTCACGTTAGCTCTTTTTTTTGAACAAGCAAAAAGCAACCCTTGGGTAGAGGCAATAATGAAAGGAATAAGACCAGCTGTGGTAGCTATGATAGCGATCCCTATTCTTGCGATATGGCGAGCCCTTAAACTGAAAAGAGTACTCTTTCTTATCCCTATAGCAGTGGCTATCGCGGTGTGGTATTTCAGTTTTTCGCCCATATGGATTATTCTTATCGCTGGAGCCTTGGGCATAGTTCACTTCTATCTTAAAATGCACCGATTTGTGCTTTTGAAAAAGAGAAAGTAGATGCTATGATATATTTACAGCTGATTTTTGTCTATCTCAAGATAGGTCTCTTTGGATTTGGAGGTGGATATGCTATGCTTTCGCTAATTCAAGATGAGGTTGTGGTGCACTATGGATGGCTTACTGCACAGCAGTTTACTGATATTGTCGCACTCAGCCAAGTGACTCCAGGTCCTATTGGTATCAATAGTGCGACTTATATCGGCTATACCGTTACGGGCTCTGTATGGGGCTCTATAGTGGCTACTCTTGCCGTGAGTTTTCCCTCTTTTATTTTAGTAATGACAATCGCATTCTACTACCAAAAATTCCGAAAAAATCGATGGGTAGAAGCTGCTTTTACGGGAATACGACCAGCCTCTGTAGGACTTATCTTAGCAGCAGCTCTTCTATTAACTCTGAGAAGTGCTTTTTTTATGAATCTCTCTCCCTCGATGGACTACGGACAAGTATACAATGCTGTAGTGGAAACCGATAATTTTCCCGACTTTAAAAGTATTTTCATCTTTGCGATTACTTTTTTTCTTCTTTACAAGAAGTGGGTTCATCCCATAGCAATGATTTTTGTGGCAGGTATATTAGGTTTTGTTTTGTATGGACTGCTATAGCATGTACTTATTAATTAATCTACTAGAGTATCAAAAAAGGTAGTGTAAATCTCAATTCGCTAAAAGTTGTTTCATATTTCTTAGAGCGCGTGTAATACTATAATGATATTCAGAAAAAGGTCTGAAGAGGCGTAAGCAATCTTCAGACCTTTTTTTAGATTATAGAGAGACCACTAGCTATATTTTTGCCAGATCTTCCACGATTCTTCTGCCTGTATTACGAGCATATCTGCCCCATTTTTGATGGTCGCTCCATGATCTTTACAGTGTGATAGGAAAAGTGTCTCTTCGGGGGAATAAATAAGATCATAGCAAAGGTGCTCTGTCGTGATTGCTTCGTAGGGAATAGGGGGAGAGATCTGTACAAAGGGGTGCATGCCTAGAGGAGTAGCATTTACTACTATCTTGTGGCTTGCGATTACTTCGGGCGTTACATCATCGTAGCCGAGCACACCTAGCAGTCCTTTTTGTCGGCTTACCATATCGGTATCAATTCCCATCTTTCGAAAAGCCCGATTCACAGCTCTTGCAGCTCCACCTGTGCCAAGGATTAAAGCTCTTGTATGCTGTTTTTTTAGAAGGGGTTTAATGCTTTCTGAAAAACCTTCTACATCGGTATTGAAGCCCAAAAGCTTTTTTCTGAAAAAAGGTCGCTTTAGTACCACTACTGTATTGACAGCACCTATATACTCAGCCTCCTGCTCTATATTGCTTAGACTATCCAAGATCGCTACTTTGTAGGGACTAGTTACATTGAAGCCCACGAGATGGGGACGGCGAAGAAGGATCCGTCTCAGTTGTTTGAGGTCTACAAGGTCGAGATTGATGTAGCGAGCCGATATCCCCTCTGTCTCAAACTTGGTGGTGAAATACTCTTGAGACATGGAGTGGTCTAAGGGATGTCCTACAAGTGCATACTCTTTTGTCATAGTATATAGTAGTCTATTTTGAAGCCGTGAATAGGGTAGCGATCTCCTGTGTAAGAGGTCGGTATGAAACAGACTTGAACCCCGCTCGGTATAAAAGGGTTACTAGCTCGTCTAGGAGAGGCATGCTTTCAATGGACTTATAAAGATACTCATAGGCGGAGCGATCTTGGGCAAATTGTTTCCCCAGAAAAGGGAGTACCTTATGAATATAAAGTTTATAGAATGGGCGAATGATCCTCTTTTGCGGTCGGGTAAGCTCTAGAATATAGAAGTGTCCACAAGGCTTTAGTACTCTGTAAGCCTCTGTAAATGCCGCTGTTAGATCTTGAAAGTTGCGGATTCCTAGCGAACAAGTAACGGCATCAAAGGTTTCTGCATCAAACGGAAGGTGAGAAACTTCTCCCTGCACGAAGGAAATGTCTCTTTCATAGCCTTCTTGCCTTACCCGTGTCTTGGCGATCTCTAGCATTTCTGTTGAGATATCTAGCCCCGTAATATGGCAAATAGAGGGAAGCCGTTGCAGCATTTTTATCGCAAAAGTTGCAGTACCTGTGGCGATGTCTAATAGTATTTTAGGCCGAGCCGGACGCATGGTCTCAACGAGTTTTTTATACCATAGGTCTACAATACCGAAAGTCATGAGCTGATTGAGACGATCGTACTTAGACGATATACGATCAAACATCTTGGACAAGGTAGAGGGATCTTTATCTAGAGTGAGGTGAGCCATGAGATGAATGGAATGAAAGAAGAATTAAGTGGAGGTACACATTACAAGTAACACGATGAAATCTAAAGCAATAAGTGTAGCCTCACTTAATTCTTCTAAAAGAGTACTATCTACTTATTCTACTTGGCTAAGTACTTTTGTAGATTCTTTTCAATACGCTGAGAAAGGTTCGACAAGTCTTCTTTGATAAATTTCTTTCCTGTTATGTGTTCGTAAAGCTCAATATAGCGATCGGAGACACTATTGGCAAAAGCTTCGTCCATGGTAGGCATCTTTTCGCCTTTTTTTCCTGAAAACCCATTGTCAATAAGCCATTGTCTTACAAACTCTTTTGAGAGTTGTCGCTGAGCTTCCCCCTTAGCTTGTCTTTCTTCGTAGCCTTCTTTATAGAAGTAGCGAGAGGAGTCTGGCGTATGAATTTCGTCGATGAGGTAGATTTTACCCTCTTTTATCCCAAATTCATATTTGGTATCCACTAGGATAAGCCCTCTATCATTAGCAAGCTGAGATCCTCTTTCAAACAGTCTGTAGGTATACTGTTCGATCTTGTTGTAGACTTCTTCACTTACTAGACCTTGACGGATGATTTCCTCTCTAGAGATGTTTTCATCGTGTCCTTCGTCTGCTTTTGTGGTAGGGGTAATAATAGGATGAGGAAATTTTTCATTTTCCTTTAGCCCTTCGGGTAGAGCTACGCCACACAGAGTACGAGCACCTTCTTTGTAGGCTCTCCATGCACTGCCTGCTATATAGCCACGGATCACCATTTCTATTTTCAGTGGGGTGCAACGATGTCCAATGGTTACCATAGGATCGGGTACTGCTACCTTCCATGTAGGTAAAATGTCCTTTACGGCATCAAGTTGTTCGGCAGCGATTTGGTTCAGCACTTGTCCTTTATAGGGTATACCAATAGGCAGTACCACATCAAAGGCACTTATACGGTCTGTCGTTACCATGGCTACTTGTCCATCCTTGAAGAAATAGACATCGCGTACCTTTCCCTGAAAAACCTTTTCGACATTGGGAAGTGAAAAATTTGTTTTGAGTAGTGTCTCTTTCATAGCTAAGAAATATATAAAACGCTATTGCGGATCCTCTGTATAGGGAGATCCTGTTTGTTGTATGTTTCCATTTTGAGGAGCCTCTTTTTGTTTGTGCTTTTTGCTCTCCTCTTGCTGTGTGTATGCATCGCGATCATAGGCCTCCACGATTTTCTTGACTAAGGGATGACGTATGATGTCTCCCTTGTCAAAGTGGATCGTGCTTATTCCTTCGATATCCTTCATGAGGGGAAGTACATGTTTAAGTCCACTCTTGGCTCCGTTGGGGAGGTCAATCTGAGTAATGTCGCCTGTGACAATCATTTTGGAGTGAAACCCCATGCGAGTAAGAAACATTTTCATCTGATGGATGGTGGTGTTTTGGGCCTCATCCAAGATAATAACGGCATCGTTGAGGGTACGTCCTCTCATGTAGGCTAAAGGAGCAATTTGTATGGTGCCCTGTTCTATGTAAAACTTCAGTTTTGCAAGGGAAAGCATCTCTTCCAAGGCATCGTACAGAGGTTGCAGGTAGGGGTCGAGTTTATCTTTCATTTCTCCTGGCAGAAAGCCCAACTTTTCGCCTGCTTCCACGGCTGGACGCGAGAGGATAATCTTGCGTACCAGTTTCTCTTTAAGTGCCTTTACAGCCAGAGAGATAGCCACAAAGGTTTTTCCTGTACCTGCTGGACCGATAGCAAAGAGTAGGTCTTTTTCTGAAAAAGCCTTGAGCATCTCTTGCTGGTGAGGTCCTTTGGCAACAATACTCTTGCCTCGTGCACCATAGAGGATATGGTGAAGAGGAGGGGGAGTGTTTAGCTCTTCTCCTTGGGCAATGCGCCGTACTTCATCTTCAGAAAGTCCGCTGTACCGCTCTACATGAGCTACCAGTAGATCTAAGACTTTCACCAGCTCTTCGATCTTTCTCTCCTCGCCAAGGATCTTTATCACATTTTCTCCTGCCACAATGCGCAGAGAAGGAAAAAGGTGCCTTAGCAGAGCAAGATTGGAGCGATTGGTACCGTAAAGTACTTCAGCATCAATAGTTGCCAGTACATATAGTTTTTCTGTCATTAGCATAAAACTTGCACTTTGCGGAAGGAGCTATTCCTTGTTTCCGGTGGATATTCCCTCCATTCACTCTCGTCAAAAGAATGAAAAAAAGCGTTACTTCCTCTAAGTTTCCTCTCGGAACAAAGACGTTTTCTAGAGACAAAATTACGCATTATTCCATGAAGAAGGATTTTCCACCTAAGGATGAGATAAGGCACCGCTTATACAATACTTTTATGAGTTGATCCTATTCTTCAATTCGTTGTAGAATGCTTCGTAGCGAGGTACACTTAGCTTGTTCTTTTTTGCGGTCTTTACCACAAAGCCCACAAGCGATTCTAGTTCGGACTTGTGACCATTTTGGATATCGCTGTGCATAGACGTTGTTGCCTCTTTGGGCATCTTGTCAATCGCGGCAAAAGCCTCATCTTCAATAAAAAGACTATTGCGGTTGCCCATGGTTTGATAGAGCATAGCGAGTTCGTGTATTAGCTCTCTGAGGGCCTCTTCGTGATGCTTCATTACCTCTCCTATGGGTTGATTGTAGTAGGCTGTAGCTGCCGCACTGGGTGAGAGCATGATAAACTTCTCTTTTAGGAGTATCCCCATCTCTCTAGAGGGAGGAGTACAGCGTACTCCTGCTGCACGGAGATAGACAAATAGACGCTCGATTTGTGCCCACTTCTCTGGTGTGATCTTGCCTGAAAAACTGGGGTCTAACCCTATTTTAAGTAAGTTCTCATCGCTCCTTACGGTAATAAGACCTGGAGTCTTACGACAAGTAATGTGACAAGCGGCAGAGGCTACTGTATTGTCGGGCAAAAAGGATTGTACTGTAAGAGGAGCAGAAAGACCATTTTGAGTCGTTAAGATGAGTGTCTTACGACCAATTATTGGCAGTAAGTCTTTGAGGTTTTTCTTAAGATCGTACTCTTTTGTCGCCAATATAAGATAATCAACTCCCTTGTCTTTCCCTTTTCCAAGGGCAATATCCTCCACTTTGCTCGTAGCCAAGGTGGGATGAGCATAAAAGTTTAGCGAAGGAGAGACTACTTGCAAGCCAAACTGTCGAATCGCATTGAGATGCTCGCCCTGCCGAAGGTAAAAGAAGACCTTCACAGAGGAAAGTTGTTCGGCAAAGCGTGCCAGCATTGCTCCATAATATCCTCCGATAGCACCAAGCCCAGAGACAACAATTTTTACACTCATACCAGTGGTTTGTACTTCAATGTGATGCAAGGAGCTACAGCAGATTGGAGGCTAATTCACTCAGCTCGCTTCGCTCTCCTTTTACCAAATTGATATGGGCAAAGAGAGCTTGTCCACGCATTTTTTCAATCATGTAGGCGAGACCGTTGCTATTCGCATCAAGGTAGGGAGAGTCTATTTGCTCAATGTCTCCTGTGAAGATAATCTTTGTTCCTTCGCCAGCACGTGTTACAATCGTCTTCACTTCGTGTGGAGTGAGGTTTTGTGCTTCGTCTACGATTACTAGGCTTTCGGAGAGACTTCTACCGCGTACATAGGCAAGTGCCTCAATTACAAGGGTTCCCTCTTTCTCCATCTGTTCTACTTCGCGTAGCTGTGCGCCATTGTTGCGGAGTTGGCTTTTGATAAAGTTGAGGTTGTCAAAAAGAGGTTGCATATAGGGAAGGATTTTTTGCTTTTCATCACCAGGCAAGAAGCCGAGATCCTTATTGCTGAGAGCTACGATAGGACGAGACAAGAGAATTTGAGAGTAGGTCTCACTCTGCTCTAGTGAGGCTGCTAAGGCAAGCAATGTTTTTCCTGTCCCTGCCTTTCCTGTTATACCTACCAATTTTACATTAGGATCCATCAAGATTTCCAATGCAAAAGCTTGCTCCATGTTGCGAGCTGTAATGCCCGAACAGCTCCTTTTGTGTACGAGACTAACCTTACTATTGAAGGGGTCGAAGCGAACCATTGCACTGTTGCGATCACTTTTCAAAAGAAAGCACTGATTGGGAACTAACTTTGAAGCGAAAGGAAGCTCAGCGACATCTATACCAGTAGGTTGATTGTAGAGCTTGTCGATAAGCTCTGAGGAAATATCGGTATACTCTTCTTGACTTTGCACGTAAAGGTTGGCATCGTCTACCTTATCGTGATAATAATCCTCTACCGCAATGCCTAGCGAACGAGCCTTTACCCTAAGATTGACATCTTTAGTAACAAGGATCGTTTGCATATTTGGGTACTTTTCTGCAATGCTCTTAGTAACCGAAAGAATACGATTGTCGGGAATGTTGTCGGGATAGGCTTTTACCACATCGGGATGATGCAAGCCACTCGTAGCAATAAAAATCTTGCCTCTATCAGCAGAAAGCGAAACGCCTTTGTGCACGATATCCCCTTCTGAAAGTTCGTCTATCCTCCTTATAAATTGGCGTGCGTTGAAGTTGATTTGCTCTCCCCCCTTTTTGAAACGGTCTAGCTCCTCTAGTACAACGATCGGAATGTAGATATCGTTTTCTTCAAACTGTTCAATGCATTCATAATCGTGCAGGATGACGTTGGTATCAAGTACAAAGTTTTTTTTACTCTTGCGACTTGTCTTAGACTTTGTCTTTGGCGTTGCTTGTGCGGTCATAGCTCTCTGTGGTTTAAAATCGTTTTATGCTTCTCTAAAAAAGAGTAGGGTAGAGGGCTCCCCACAAGGAGCTTTCGGTACCTTTACTCCACCTACACAAAGATAGCAAAAATAATTGCACATCTAGAGAAGGATAAGTGCTCCTCGTAAGAATGTGCAACTGTGGACGTTCTAAGTGGTCCGAGAGATCTTCTGAAGTGGTCCGAGAGATCTTCTGAAATGTTCCGAGAGATTTTCTGAAGCGTTCCGAGAGATTTTCTGAAATGTTCCGAGAGTTTTTCTAAAGCGTTCCGAGAGATTTTCTGAAGCGTTCCGAGATATTTTCTGAAATGTTCCGAGAGATTTTCTAAAGCGTTCCGAAGGTCTTTTCGCAAAAGGGTGCGAGCATATTTCGCGCTTCTTTATTGTAGGAAGATTTGCAAAAAAGCGAAATAATTACGACCTTTGCAAAAGCGTAAACCAAATGGGCTTTTAATAAGCCCTCCTTTTATGAAGGAGAGGTGGCAGAGTGGTCGATTGCGGCGGTCTTGAAAACCGTTGATCTTCACGGGTCCGGGGGTTCGAATCCCTCCCTCTCCGCTAAGATTAGGGTGTAAATCAGCAAGTTATGCGATTTACACCCTTTGTTACACCCAAAAAGTCCGTTGGTAAAATATAAGATGGGTTGATGGTGTACAGTGGATAAGGAATCCATAATTTTTGTTTCTTTATCCTTGCTTTGGTGGCTTTTGACCTCTTTTGGGTAGCCGTTTCACCATTTTGTCGAAATCGCTTTCAAGTTGTTCCATTTCCCGCTGGCGGTATATTGCGAACTCATGCTCAGCTTTCTCAATGGCTTCTTTGTGCGATACGCTCCCTTTGCCATCCAACAGTTTGCGTTGCAGAGCTATGATTTGGTTGTCAAGGGCTGCAATCCAGTCTGCCATATGCATAGGGCGTTCTTCAAGGGCTTGAAACTCGGCAAAGTCTAAGAATTGCGTTACAAGCAGGTTGAGCCGTTGCAATTCTTTTTCTGTAAGGTAGTTCTTGGCTATCTTCACATCATCTTTGGTGATGTAATCACCTTTGAAGTTGGTCATACCCACCAAGGGTTTGTCGCTATCCACTCTGTTGTAAATGACTTCGGCTGCGGTATGCTCATGTACGGCATAGTGCAGTTTGTTTTGAACTGTGGCAAAGAATGCTCGAGTAAGGTCGGCACGTGGATTGTAATCCACTGATGTGGCATAGATGTCGGTAACCTGCTGATAGAAGTTGCGCTCTGATGCCCGAATGTCTCGAATGCGTTGTAGCAATTCACGAAAATAGCGGTTGCCTCCTTGTTTCAGCCGATCATCATCCATCGCAAATCCCTTCTGTATATATTCATGCAGTCGTTCTGTTGCCCAACGGCGGAAGCGTGTTGCTACTTGCGATTGCACGCGATACCCCAGCGCAATGATCATATCAAGATTGTAGTGGTCGATGTTGCGCTGTACGTTGCGATTACCCTCCTTTCGAACTAATAAGAATTTCTTATAAGTTTGATTTTGATCTAATTCGCCCTCTTTGTAGATGTTAGAGACGTGCATGGAGATATTCTCTTGCGTGGTGTCATAAATCTCTGCCAATTGCCCTTGCGTGAGCCATACATCCTCGTCAGCAAAGCGCACATTTACCTTTACCAATCCGTTGTCGTCTTGGAAAATATTGATGCTATTGTGGTATTCCTTTGTCATTTCTTGCGTTTATTGTGATGTAATCAACTATAGCTGTCTATACTTATGAAAACGATAATGAATATCGTAATTTTGCTTTTAATTATTTCAAGAATATAAAACAATCTAATTTGTTTCTGTTTTGTATTATGGAAATCAGCACGAATCGTATGTTTAAATATTTATAAGCTTATCATGTCATTTTTTAGAAAAGTATTTATGAATTACTTCAATTAAACCATCTGGCGTCAATAAGTCCTTTGGTGACCCACCAATTATGTGAGGAATATATTTTTCATTATTTAATTCTGCAATAATATTAGCTTTCTCATTTCCTTTTCCAGAATGATGAAAAATTTGTCCAGTAACAATTAATGAGTATTTGCTTTGTCCCTTCTGCAAAGAGCGAAGTATTTTACTGTTTTGCAATTTTGAGTTGTTATAAAAATCAATAGACCAATCAACACTATCAATTCCTATCTTCTGAAAGTATCTATTGAGTTGATTTCTAATAAGTGCTTCATCAGAAACTTCTCCCAAAATACAAATATTGAAGGGTGTTGTTACAGATATTTCTACATTATCATCGTCCGATTTTTTTGTACTTTCGGAATGTTTTGACAAAATGTCGATATTTGATTTGTATTGTTCATTTATCTTTCTTGCCTCTGCTAACTTCAACTCTGCTAACTCGCGTTTGAAAGCTTCGTCCTTCAATTTAGATAAAGATTTTTCATATTCTGTAAACAACTCTTTGTATTCTTCCTCACTTTTAGATAGTTTTTCATTACTTTCTATTTTTGCAGAAATTTGAAGTTGTTGACTCTTGATGAATTTTATCAAACGCCTTTCATAGATAGCTTCAAAGCTATCTAAATCCATGTCATTTAGATGTTTGAAGAAATTGAAATAATCAACAGGGGATAGGATATAAAATCGTATTTTTTCTTCTATATTTTTATCTAAACGGGTTAAATAATCTCTTCCAGCTAATAGTTTGTAGTAGTTATCTGCCTTGAAATCTTTATCATCTTTTATCTCAACAATGATTGTTTCATTTTTTGTTTTGATGATGAAATCAGGATAAAAGCCATATAAAAAGCCATCTTCTTTTTTGTAAGCAATACTAAAATACTTTGCTTCACCTTCGCCGTTTTTAAACCACCATTGTAAATAATCATCAGAATTCTCCATTTTTGTAATAAAATCTTTTTCAGGTTTGGATAATTCTGATTTCCCGTTTTTATCCATTTTTGCTAAAAAAGATTTCGTACCTTCCTGCTTTAATATTGATTTTGAGGCAGGTTTCACTTCTTCAAAATTTGAAAATATATTTACAAACGTCGGGACTTCCCAATTTGGGGTAGTTATTACTTCATCGGTTTTTGTTGGTAAATTTTTATATAAATCCTTTGCTTCTTCTATTGTTGTTTTAAAGTTGCCATAGTTCCCCTTGCTTTGGCTCATCACAATAAGCTGGATAATGTCCTCATCGCCTATTCCTAATTCATTTTTAAACCAAGACCTAATAGTCGTTTTTAATATGTTTTGGGAACGTGCGATTTCATAAGGTGTCACTATCTGTCGTATAAAAGTATCATAACTGTTTTGAATTTCAGCTTTGCTCTTTTCTATTGTTTTTGAATTATCAAAAGTTACTTCCTGTCCTTTATCCAATTCTTCAATTTTTCCTGCAAGTTTTATCTGTTTTGATATTTGAGTAACATTTGTATTTATCTTTTCTTTCAGATTTTTAGCCTTTGCAGCCTCATTAAATACAGCTCTAAAATCACCCGAGAGTCTTGTTAGTTCTCTTTTCCTGCGGATATGCTCACTAAATAGTTGTGGCTTTTTATTATATATTTCATTATCAATAACAAGTTTTTGTTCACTAACATAGTCTTTTGCAAGTTCTTCCACTATGGTAAAGGCATTTGATGCCGAATACACATAGCCTACATTTAATTCTGGAGCATCTTCATAATGCATTTGCTCGGGCATGCGCATAATCCTACCAAGCGTTTGTATATTGAACTCAAATCGTTCATTATTCCATTCTCGTTGCAGAAACAGAATACTTGCCCGCGGGCAATCCCACCCCAATGCTATAGCTTCTTTAAAAATCAACACTTCAACTGGACTGGAATTATTTTCTACATCCTCTTTATTTCGTTTGTCTTCTGACAACCAAAGCGCTAACTTGCCATTCTGAATGCCAATACCCTGATTACTTAATATCTCTATAATTTCATCTTCGGGTTGTATTATATCATTCGCTTTCTTGTTAGGAATCTGGATAAGTAATAGTGGGTTAATATTTGTACCCAAGCTATGATATGCTGTTTGTAGTTGTTTTCGTTTGCGTAAGGCAACCAAAAGCAAATCTTTATTGTTTTTTACCTGCTCTTGTTTGGCTGCATTTATCTGTATCTCTTTTTTTATCATCCCCTCCTTAATAACCTTCTTCAAAGGAATTTCAATCAAATAGCCAGTTGACAGTTTTGGTGTTGCTGTAATTTCTATTACTAAACGTGGCGAAATAATGTCAATTAATTCCTGCGATTTGTCTGTTTTGGCATTTCTGTGGCTTTCATCAATAAGCAATATGATAGTTCTGCCCTCATCTTTGGTGTTTTCTACTACTGTTTGCAAGTTCCAATTTTGCTCGTTATCCACCCGAAACAAAGAATTCTCTTTATTTATACTTTCCCAATTGACAAACATTATTTCGTTTTGTTCAATCGTGTTATTATTCAATTCGGTGTTTGTCAAGCATTCAATCAGACGTTCATCTTCAAAGTAGCGGGACAGGCTGTTCAAACTTTGTTCGTGCAGCTTGTTGACCGAAATCCAAATGAAAGCGAGGGACATGTAGGGATTTTCTTTAACCATTTGCGTTATAGCTTGCGAAACCATATAGGTTTTACCAGAACCAGTTGGTGCTTTAAATACAATCGTTCCTGCATCTCTATATTCATCTGTCAGAATTTCGGTTGCTTTATCAATTAATTGTCTTGTATATTTTTTCTGATATTCTATTTCTTTCATTTCTTGTACATTTTTGATATTTTACGATAAACATTCAATATAGCTTCCGGTATAGGTTTTACTGTAAAACTGATATTAAGATTTTCAAAATCGTCAGCCTCGTATGTGTGGTCATAACTGAAAACATATATTACCGTGTCTAACTCTTCTTGTTTTTCATTTAATTTCTTCACGCACTTCTTAATGCTTTCCTCATCGTAAATAATAGCTGTTTGTTTTGTGGCATTTTTAAAAATTGCAAAATCGCTTTTTGAATTTCGTTTCACACACATTTCAAATGTATTTTCAGCCATACAGAGTAGTTCTGTACTTCGGTTTACTAATTCTCGTTTATCTTTGTCAGATGCAACATTTGGCACAAAACTTTGCCTAAAATATTTTACATTGGCAGGCATCCCACCCTTGTCTGCATAACCTTCTATCACCTTCTTTATACGAGGAAATGTAACTTCTTCACAAATATTGTTTTCATTGTTCGTACAAAGTATGAATTGACGATTTCCACCATCCTCTTTGTTTAATTCCATTACTGCATGTCCAGTGGTTCCACTGCCAGCAAAGAAGTCGAGAATGAGGGAGTTAGGTTTCGATGTTATTTGAATAATATCTTTTACAGCGAATAATGATTTTGGATAATTAAACGAGTTATCTGTTCCAAATATTTTTTTTAATAACATTATACCATTGCTAGAAGCATCATATTTCGCATCATACCACACTGTTTTTGGACGTTTTCCTGTTTCTTCCTTTAATCTTCTTTTTTTATAAATCCGATTTTTTCCATTTACTTTTTTTACAAACAATTCGGTATCTTTTAATTGTAAAAAGGTTTCTTTTCCCCATCTCCAACATTTCTCTTCTCCTTTACTATCCAATGGCAATAATTCTTCCCACTGAGAATTATGTTTTGTTAGAGATAGTTTATTTGTTTCTTCATTAAAAAATATTGGATAATAAAGATTTGGTCGTTCGCTCCTTTTTGAGTTATTGCCAGTCCTAATAAAAGAAGTTTCTGCGTAAAATGATATACCGTCATTCTTGTTATATTGCGTTTTATCTTTTTCTTCTAAATTAAAATCTGCAATATTAGCATTGTCTATGTTTTTTGCATATACAAGGAGATACTCATGCTGAGAAGCAAAAAACTTGTCGTCATTTCTACCTCTGGGATTGTGAACGACAACTAAAGTTCCTAACCTATTTTGTTCTTTAAATATCATATCACACAAGAGCTTTAATCCTGCAAATTCATTATCATCAATAGCACAAATAAGAATGCCGCGATTTGATAATAATTGTCTCGCTAACCTCAATCTTTTACTCATAAATGAAAGCCATTTACTATGTCGATAATTATCTTCTTTATCAACATAATTGTTATTGTACTTCCAGCTCTTATTTCCCGTATTATACGGTGGATCAATATAAATTACATCAATTTTCTTTTTGTGAGTAAAATTGAGTGTATATAGCGAATGATAGTTATCTCCTTCGATGATAAAATTGTAAGGTTTTTCAGGGTCGCATACAATTTCACGAGTAACATCTTCTATCAGTACTGGTAATTCCGTTTCGCACTGTTTAGCAACGTTCTCTTCTTTGTCTTCCCAAACCAATCCGTAGCGTTCTCGTTCTAATTTTTCTAACTTTGCTTCTAATTGTTCTCGTGAGAAATGACTATATTTTGATTTTCCCATAATTCCTATTTTACTAATTCTTTTGGGTGAAACACCGAGCAAGTCTGCCACTTTGAAGATGGTCGCAAGGTTGGATTGTTTGCGGTTGCAAACGTAGGTGTTGGTGAAGCAGAAGCTCATACCCAACTCCTTGGCGAGCCATGTTTGGGTAGAGCCTTGCTTTTTTCAAATGTTCCACAACAAGTTTGTTATGCCCTTCCTTTTTTTCCATTGAATGATTATTTATCTTAATATTGTTGACCACAAATGTACGCAATTTCCTAAAAGATAAACTCAGACGCAGCGACTTCAAGTGCGATCTTTTCTAAGGAGAAATATGAGTTTCAATGCAAGTTGGGTATGTAGGAATATTTCCTCATTCTATTCATGTCCGATTATGGTATAAACACTTATCCTGTACAAAAAATACAAATTTGTAGATATTGCCTATCTGATTAAAAGGGAGTACCTTTACGAGCAAGAAGTATCTTTACTATGAAGAAAGCAACTTTATTTCTTGCACTTTTGCTCTCATTTGTTTTATCCTATTTTTTTCCATCATGTGTTACGAGAAAGGTTGCAATATTGCCTGCATATGAGCAAATCTGTAGTTCGATTGGCAGACGGTATTTACCTCGACCTTCGCAAAAACAAGTTGACAGCTTGGTGATGATTTATGGTGAAAACAAAGAATTACTTGATGACTATACAGACATACTCATCACAGCTCTCTCATATTATCCTGAACTTAAGTCAACTCACATTATATTTGAGTACTCAAATGAAAAAACAACTATGGCTTCTCGTCCATCACGATTTTTATTTCCAAGAACTTATAGGGTTTTGATCAATAAGAACAAAAACTTTGATGGTATCCCATTCGATTCTATTCCTTGGAATGCTGCGGTAGGTATTGTTGGTCACGAATTAGCTCACATCGTTGATTATGAGGGTCTAAATCTCTTTGGACTGATTGATAGATTGTTGCTATATGCTGATAAGCGATATGGGAAACCGTACTTTGAAAAAAGTATTGATCTCATAACGATAAATAGGGGTTTGGGATGGCAACTATACGATTGGGCAAAATATGCGATGTATGATAACAATGTGGCAAGTGAAGAGTATAAAGAGTTTAAAAGACGCACCTATCTAAACCCAGATATAATAATTTCATACATAAATCATTATTCGAAATATCACTAATCATTATAGCAAAAAAGCAATGAATGAGAAAGGTTCTATCTGACTTTGGATTGCTATAATTGTAACCATAACGCCGTTTATAGAATCGTTAATTTACAAAACTGGTTTTTCTTGTGCTTCTCTGACAGAAATAAGACCAAATGTTTTACCCTCAAATTCTATTTCTTTGGCTTCCCACTTTAAGCTTGGTTCAAAATATTCTCTGATTTTAGCATCAATGGTCTTGGGGTCTGTAGAGATAAACTTATTATTTGTCATCCCTAAAGGAATATGAAGAGAATCCTTTATTCCAAACACAATTTCCCCTCCTCTATTATTAGCCATACCAACCATAGTCTTGATGTATTTAAGCAAATTGTCTCCTAATTGAAAATTCTGCTTATACTCGAGATCAAAACTTTCTCTCTTCTTGAGATAACCTTGAGAATTTAGGTCAAATGAGAAGGGCATAATTATTTTGACATTAGATAGTTTTTCAACACATCATACTCCATCACACGCATAGTTTGCTCCTTGTAAGCATAGTCGGGCATACCGTCTGCTTGGGAGGGGAGCATGATGATTTGTCACTTCATACGTTGGGCGTTAAACTTGTAGCCGTAGGCATATTTACTGCGTTGCTGAGCAATGGCGGTGGAGAGGTAAAGGAGCGTATACTTGTTGTTGGCGTTTTCGTCTTTCCAGCGTACACGCTTCACATCGTCAGAGAAGAGGGCTTCGTAGGGATGATAGAACGAAAATCCAACACTACCGTTGTAATTCACGCCCAAAACCTCTTCGTCGATGCTGGCATTAGTATTGTCTACAAACTCTGTAATACCATTGCACACTTCAGAAGCTCCAACAAAAGGGCGGTTACCTATTGCCATATCAGCCTTGGTAAGCCTTACCCCATTAGCAATATGAAGTATATCTTCCATAAAGAAAGGTTTTATTTTAGTCTTCTCCTCTGTTTTTTTCTGTATCTTGATACTCTCTTAAGATACCATATTTACCTCCTCTATTACTCCATCCAGCATCCATTGGGCAGAATATAACTTCATTGGCAACATGCTACTGTCGTCAATGCCTATTACTTTTTTACTCTTGTCATCCTTATGAAATGTGTCTTGTCCCACACCATTAATGAAGGATTCAAAAAGATATCCCATAAGAGCGTCATCAGACAAATCAGTCCGAGATGAATATTTTTCCTTTAAGAAATCTCTAAAGGTTTTGATTTCATCTTGCTTTTTAGGCTTAAGACCAATTATATATACATTGAGTTTTGGATTATGAGCCATAATATATGATGTTTATAAAATACTTTCCATTTTTTTGATTGCCTCCTGCTCCTTCAGATAGGCTTGATAGCGGAGCTCATTGGCTTGCAGCACAAGGTCGTTGATGCGTTGCTGTATTGCTTCATCTTGAAGCAATGGAATGGAAACTTCTGCAAGTTGTTTGTCATCTATTTCGTCAACAACAGCTCCATAAGTGTGTCGCACAATTAAAGGTAAAGCATAGTCTGTGGACAACCAAGCATATATATAGCCTGCCATGCTTTTGTTTCGCGGAATAATTCTCATTACATGTTGATTTAATGTCCAACCTTGCCAATGTTTAGGCACAATCATTACTTTTCCAATTGTACCACTACAAGTTACAGCACACATATTCTCTTCCAATAAAAGCTCTTTCTTTATTCTATCGGCATGCTTGCCAAATGAAAGTTTTACCGGACAGCAATAATTTTGTACCTTTACCATCAAGAAACAGAAAACCGTGCCAACCGACAAAGGCTAGCTCCTCTCCTTAACGGGTGGCGATGCATCAAAAGGAGGGTACTAACTAAACATTTTGCGAGTCATGCGAGTAGAAGAGAAAATGAATATGGCTCAGGGACATTGGGTGTTGGCGAAACTCGGTAAGCGTGTGTTGCGCCCTGGTGGCCTAGAGCTTACGCGCTGGATGGTGAGCCAGCTGGCCATACAGCCGACCGACGACATCGTGGAGTTTGCCCCCGGGCTGGGATTAACGGCCCAGTTGACATTGGCAAAGCACCCCAAGTCGTACACGGCCGTAGAGATTAATCGGGAGGTGGCCAAGCTATTTCGTGAGCGCATAGCGCCCCGTGAGGTGCGCCAGGTGATTGCCGATGCGTCACAGACGGGTCTGCCCGATGGTTGTGCCGACAAGGTCTACGGTGAGGCGATGCTCACGATGTTGCCCATTGGGCGGAAGCGGGCTATCGTGGCCGAGGCCTTCCGTATATTGAAGCCTGGAGGGCTCTACGGTATCCATGAGGTGGGGCTCTATCCAGATAGCTTGCCCGATGAGGTGAAGCACGAGGTGCGTCGCGATTTGGCGGATGCTATCCAGGTGAATGCCACGCCCTACACCGCGCAGGGGTGGTCAGAAATTCTTACGCAGCAGGGGTTCGAGATTGTGGGCATAGAGAATAAGCCCATGCATCTATTGGAGCGCCGTCGGCTCATTGCCGATGAGGGGTTGCCGCGGGTGGTGGTTATGTTTTTCCGTATGCTGTTCAACCCCAAGCTACGTGGCAGGGTGATGCAGATGCGCCGGGTCTTCCGTAAGCATTTGGATCATATGGATGCAATATCTATAATTGCGCGTAAACCAGTTAACAATTAGAGTATAATGCAATGGAAAAAGCCAAGAAAGAAGTAAAGCAATTCAAGCTCCTCGAGCGGGTGGAGTATAGTCGTGAGGGGATAGTCAGTAGCGAGGTACTGCGCAATTCGGCGGGCACGCTCACGGTGTTTGCCTTTGATGCTGGCCAGGGGCTCAGCGAGCATTCAGCACCTTTTGATGCCGTAGTGCAGATTCTAGAAGGTCGTGCAACCATCACCATTGGAGGGGAACCCCACGAGGTATCGCAGGGCGAGATGCTGATAATGCCGGCCAACGTACCCCATGCGCTCTCGTGTGTAGAGCCTTTTAAGATGGTTCTTGCCATGTTTAGGGGGCAGTAGCGGGGGATTATAAGGCGGTGTCTCTGGACGGTGAAGGGTGATGCCCATCGGAGGCCTGGGGCGTAATTTTTGCGTGGCCTAGGTGCCGAATATAGGAAGACCCCGGTGATGGCTTTGCGTGTGTCGACAAGCCGTCACCGGGGTCTAGTTAGAAGGCGAGATAAGGAGTTGCGATGGGTGGAGAGGCTTAGTCGTTAGTCCCGTAGCTTGGCTACAATGAACTCACGATTAAGGCGTGCGATGTGCGAGATGGAGATGCCCTTGGGGCACTCGGCCTCGCAGGCGCGCGTGTTGGTGCACCCTCCGAATCCGAGTTCGTCCATTTTGGCTACCATGCGCTTAGCGCGGATGCGGGCCTCTGGCTGTCCTTGGGGGAGTAGGGCATACTGCGATACCTTGGCGGCCACGAAGAGCATGGCACTAGAGTTTTTGCAGGCGGCCACGCAGGCCCCGCAGCCGATACAGCTGGCCGCAAGGATGGACTCATCGGCCTTGGCCTTGGCAATGGGAATGGCGTTGGCATCCTGCGCGGCGCCCACATTCACGGAAACGTAGCCCCCCGCCATCATAATCTTGTCGAAGGCATTACGGTCTACAATCAAATCCTTGATGACGGGGAAGGCGCCTGGCGCCAGGGCTCAATGGTGATCGTAGAGCCATCCTTGAAGAAGCGCATGTGCAGCTCGCAGGTGGTGGTGCGGGGCTGGGGGCCGTGGGGCTTACCGTTGATGTAGAGACCACAGCATCCGCAAATGCCCTCGCGGCAATCGTAGTCAAACGCCATGGGTTCTACATTGCGCTCGAGCAGTGTGTGGTTGAGGTAGTCCAGCATCTCCATGAACGACATCTCTCAGATACTTCTCG
Source organism: Bacteroidales bacterium KA00251 (assembly GCA_001552775.1). Taxonomy (GTDB): domain Bacteria; phylum Bacteroidota; class Bacteroidia; order Bacteroidales; family Porphyromonadaceae; genus Porphyromonas. The sequence goes on along the minus strand of KQ959276.1, from coordinate 72,618 downwards.
GGAACAAGGCGATACAAAGCCTATTTGACAAGTATAACCTTACGGATGAATTTGTTGCGACACCTGAGTATGACACGCTCTACACAGAACTGACAGGAACAGTTGTACTTCTTATCGAAGCTAATCAACTTCCCACGATAGGCGATGTGAGTGCATTAGAGTAGACAATGTAGATTATCCCTATCTCGTGAGTCTTTTGAGCTTCAAGAGCCAAGATAGTCTCTCTGCTCGATACGTCAAGAGTATATTCTATCTCTTGTCTTTATGTCGCATAGTCTCTTGGCTCTGCTCTTGAAAACTCTAAAAGACTCCGAATATGAATAGATCTCTTATGAACAAAGACCTGCACAGTCCAGCTTTCATACAGGCAAGTGTTCCTGCAGATAAAGAGGAACCACTACAAGTTGCGTCCAAAACAACTCCGAGGAACGAGATCAAATGGTCTCGCATCATCCGACTTACCTTACTTATGGGTATCCTATCGGGTGGAGTGTACTTACTTTCTAAGTTAGTCACAGCACAGGTTGTAACAGTTCTATTGATACTGATTGGTTTTGTGGTACTACGA
>KQ959276.1:71705-71950 GCA_001552775.1 Bacteroidales bacterium KA00251 | reverse complement strand
AATACTGCTTTGCGTGCTATGATATAGCACCTCTATCACTTCAGAGAAATGACTCTTTGGGTGACTAGCTCTCTTCTGAGTCTGGTCACCCTTTTTGCTTCTTGTGTTTAGGCATTGCACTTCTGCTTCTCAGTCATAGCTCCCCAGTTATGCAGTGGTCAAATCGGGCGCTGATTCTTTTTCATCGCAAAGGTAGTACGGGGCTTAAAGACTTTCCCAAGGTCAGGCCATTCGGTTTGTCTGGA
>KQ959276.1:60160-71605 GCA_001552775.1 Bacteroidales bacterium KA00251 | reverse complement strand
CAAAACCTTGTGTAAGTCTCGCCCCGCTACCTTGATTTTGCTACAAAAAGGAATCAGCATACTCCGATCTTTGGACGCATAAAAAAATATCACTATGAATAAGCAAAAAACAAATATTACATCTTCGATGAAGAAAAAAGGATATAGATCCTCCTCTCATTACCACATAAGTTCTGAGTTTAAACAATGTGAGCAGGTGTTGGCTACCAAGTTCATCCATTAAAACGTACCCCCCGAGACCTCTGCAAAAGTCTTTTTACACCCAAAAGATACTATTGAGAATCAATGAGTTATATTTATACGCAAGTTCGGGATAAGAAATAATGCCCATCGCGCATATTGATTTATTTCCGAATGCGCTTTTTAGCCCTTTTACGCTATCTCTGAGAGGTACATCCCCTCCTAACCTCCCCTTTGCTAAGGGGAGGAATGTGTTGAGTTTCTCCTTTATAATTATTGAGTTCTCTCTTGATGTAAGCTTTCGAGTGGTTATGCAGCACACCTTTATTGTTTACCTCCTATAGGCAGAATCGCTTGATATAAGCTTTCAAGTGGTTATGCAGCATACCTCTCCCCTTGCAAAGGGGAGAAAGAGAGGGGATTACTTATACCAAACTGGCGTAATGTTTTGCATCCTGAAAGAATAGGTTTTGCAACCCCAAAAACACGGTTTTAGGGCGTTTTAGAGGAATAGAAAGAGGGCGAGAGTTGGTAATAAGCTCACAAATATTTAATAAACAGCAATATACGTAACTGTAATTACTAAGCCATCTTGCCCCAACAACGTAGTTGAGAATTGGTTGCCGGTGGTTCGTTTTGTTTTAGACACGTAACTGAAAATTGAGAATTGGCAATGAAATTTCTAATAGGGCGAATTTTCAATTGTCAATTCTCAATTGTTTATTATATAATCTGCAGATAATAAAGGCAAAACTCGTAGATACCGGTAATAATGAATGCTATACCTACAATGATGTTCAGCCACTTTTGAAGCGTGTTTACGCGGTTGTAAAAACGCCCCAAACCGGAAATGCCGAAGGCAACAATCCAAGCAATAAGCACTACTAAGATGCTGGCACCAATGGCAAAGATGGCGGGAAAAAGATAACCGTCGGGCTCTAATGCTGCCATCGGCAGAAGCATTCCGAAGTAGAACACGCCGCTAACGGGGCAGAAAGCGAGGGCAAAAAGCAACCCTAATACCAATGCACCAACATTACCTTGCAGCTTTTTGTTGGCTTCTGACGGGCGAAAACCAAATCTACCTAATGGCAGTTTGTTGCCGAAAAGCAGAAAAAGACCATAGATAATTAGTGTTGGTGCCAACACATATCCGCCATAGCTGCTGATAAAACTTTGCACGGTAAACGTGCTTGCACCTTGCTTCAGGACGCGAATGCACACCAGGCCCAGCAACGTATACGATATGGTTCGGCCCAAAGTGTAACATATCCCTTTAACAAAAACCTGCCTACCACCCGACATATCTTTTCCGATAAAGCCCAACACCATTACGTTGGTTGTGAAAGTGCATGGGCTTACGGATGTTAACAGCCCCAGTAAAAAGGCTGTAAGGATAGGCCATGTGCTGTTGTCGATGAGCGAATTGATTACTTGCTCCATCCAACTGGTAAGGTTTTAGTTTTTTAGCAATGTTCTAATGTCTTCAGAAAGGGTTTTTCTAAACGCCTCTGTATTTGTTCGGGCGTTCTCTATGGCATACTCGGATAGGTTCTTAACCGTTTCTTTTCCGTCGGCTCCATATTTGATCAACAAGAGCGAAGTCCAAGCAATTTGATACTTTTCTGCAAGTTTTTTGTTCTCGGGTTTTGAAAAATCAACCACTTTATAAACCACTTTCTTACCTACACCAAGTGTTTTGGCTACCTCGGTAGCCACTTCTTGCGCATTCTTTTTAATGGCTTGGCAGGTTTGACACTGCTTAACGCCGTGAAAAACAACAACTTCTACGGTGGTGTTTTTTACCGCAACGCGGTTGGCTGCAACAGCCTTTCCGTACATCATAACCATCGCCAATAGGGCGATATACATCAGTTTCATCAGTTTCATTTTGTTTTTTGTTTTAAATTAAACTTCGTTTATACATACTCTTCGAGTATTTTCTTTACCTTGTCTACGGATAAATCTTTACCGTACGCAGCTACTTTGTCGTTAATAATCAATGCGGGCAGCTGCAATACCTCATATGCCAGTCCCTTGCTAATGTCGTGTTCAAACACAATCTCGGTGTCGATACCCAGCTCTTGAGCTGCCATAACGGTGTTGTTGTACAACAAACTGCAGGCAGAACAGCCTGCGCCTATTACCATAATGTTCATTTTTATACCTTAATTCCGCAACACTATTATAAATTAAACTTTTTAAGTACCTGAGCAACAAAAAGTTGCTCATGATTTTGCCATGTCAGAATTTTCACTTATCTTAGTGTTGCAAAAAAAACAAGAGAATCCGACGATAGACATAGCAAAGATACAAATTAAATCTGAGAGACTCACTCCTTTTGGGGGATTATTTTCAATCATGGAGCAATTTGACTCCACACATTATCATCTGTAATCGACTCAACCCTCGGTCTAAGGTGTAGATCGTTCAGTTATCAGTATAGCGAAATCATCCGTTCTCTCATGAGTATCTACTTCTGTGGAGGTTCATGTACCCCAGGATGTCACTACTCATTTGATGAACCACCTCTCGCTTCATCCGACACTTCGCACTTGCAGCTCTGACACTATCCTCAGAGCGATAAAGGAGCTGACGCAAGAAAACATTTCATACACATCAGATACGGGTAAGACCTACGATTTCAATACGGCTGACACTCTCAATACTTTACTACTCAATTGTATGTTTGCATCCGGCCAACTGAAAGAGGGTGAGATGTATGATGTTGATTTCGACCATCTGTTCATGGAGACTGAGAAGTATGATGCAAAGCCTACATACAAGAAGTTCTCTGGTTATCGCCCCGGCGTAGCGGTTATTGGCGACCTGATTGTCGGCATTGAGAATAGCGATGGCAACACAAATGTTCGTTCCCTCAGAAGGACACGCTGAAGAGATTCTTTGAGAGATTTGAACAGAACGGGCTCACTATCAATCGTTTCAGAGCTGATTGTGGATCATGTTCCGAGGAAATCGAGGAGGAAATAGAAAAACACTGCAAGTCCTTTTATATCCGTGCTAACCGCTGCAGTTCGCTCTACAATGACATCTTTGCTCTCAAAGGCTGGAAGACAGAGGAAATCAATGGCATTGAGTTTGAATTGAATTCTATCCTTGTTGAGAAGTGGAAGGGTAAGGCATATCGACTTGTGATTCAAAGACAGAAACGGATGGATGGTGTGCAGGATCTTTGGGAAGGAGAATACAAATACCGTTGTATCCCGACTAACGACTATGATTCTTCCACAAGAGAAATTGTCGAGTTCTATAACCTTCGTGGAGGAAAGGAACGTATCTTCGATGATATGAACAATCATTTTGGATGGGACAGGCTGCCAAAATCCTTCATGGCAGAAAACACGATGTTCCTTCTGATCACTGCACTCATACGCAACTTCTACAATTTCATCATGGAGAGGCTTGAGGTGAAGAAGTTCGGACTCAAGAAAACAAGCCACGTCAAGGCGTTTGTCTTCAAGTTCATCTCAGTGCCGGCCAAGTGGATTAAGACATCAAGGCAATATGTACTGAATGTCTATACCAGCAACAATGCTTATGCCAATGCGTTTAGAAGCGACTTCGGGTAACACCGAGAACTTATGACCATAATACTGCGTATTGCCTCAAGTCGCATTGTGGGGTAAGGGGAATGTATACGTCTCGAAGGGGAATTTGCGCTACATCTATGCCTTTTGGAAACATTTATGCTCATTTGCAAAATATATCATTTGTACGAAAGCAGTTGCGGATTTGAGGTTATAATGTTTTATGTTGATAATGAAGATATAATCAGAATATGGTGAAGAGCGAAACACTTAACCAATAGGCGTTGTGTACATCGGGCAACAAACTGATGGCGTGTTTGGTGGCAGGCGGAGAGGCCGCTTTCAAACGGTTGGCATCGTAGCTTACGCCTGACAGACGATGCCCTTTCATACCCAGCCAGCATACTTTCAGCCCCACTTTTCCAAAGTTGTAGCGGCGCACGGCAGTAAGTTCGGTGGTGTAAATATCGGCTTTATAGGCATAATTAGCATAGGTTGTAAAGGCGTGTTGAAACTCTGTGTGGGCACTCATATCAAGCGATACACGATAAATGGGATGAAGGGATGAGCGGTGTGCCCATGTTCCGCTCAGTCGTAGTTCGCATTTGGCATCGGCATAGGCCAATTCCAACCCTGCAGAAGGTGTTACGAGGGTGTTGCTAATGCGAAGGCGCGGCTCTTTATAGCGTTCGTCGCGATTGAAATAAGATAGTGCACCGAGTAACGAAACTGTGCTGTGAGGGGTCGGGTATAGGGCAATTTTGACCTGTGCATCACCCTGTAGTGTGTTCAATGTATAACGATCTTGATGTCCTATCTTTTTATAGTTGTATATATCGACACCGTCTACCACCGCCGATACATAGCGTTCAAAGAGATATTCGCGCCCATTGCGGTTGTGATAGTTCAGATTTGTATTGAAAATAACGCCCCATGAACGATTGTTCCATAAAAGAGTATAATGCAAAGTGGTGCTGTGTGTGAGGCCACGATACAGATTTAGCTTGTAAAGATCGTAGATGTTGGCCTCTGTTGTCATTACCTCACAACGGTAACCGGCCTGCGCGTGCATACGCAAAGCTGCTTCGGGGCGCGACAGAAACGCGAGGTTGAGTGCGTAGCCGTCGATGTGTTGGCGTTGCTTGATATAGTTGAAGATGGGACTAAACAAGTAATCGTACATACCGAAACCATACTCTGTGAAGTTTTTTGTAAACTGTCCACTGCGAAAATGCTTTAAATCGATGTGCTGCCGATGTAGCAGATACTCGGCATAGGCAGACAACAAATGACCGTAGAAATGGTAAGCAGCCCCGCCTTTAAGGGTTAGCCACGTGGTGGTATTTTCTACTCGGGGGTCGTTTTGTCGAAAGGCGAAGTCGCCTTTGTAGGTTCCCGAAACGCCCAAATCCCACTTCCCTATCCGGAAAGCGTAAGCACCCATCAGGTTATATTTTTCGTATTGGGGATTACCACCGGTAGAATCGGCCACAATATAAGGCCAATAAAGGTCGGTATAACGTGCTGTGCTCCACCCCTGCCCTTTGTCCTTGCCCGAAGTAAAGGCCGCGTTACCGAAGAAAGTGGTGCTGGCCGACCGCGCATATCCGTTGGCTTTGACAGATAGCGAACGAAAAGCGTAGCCTTCGTAAGGTAGATAATCGCCCCTTTTACGACCGGTATGCCCTTCTATTCCGATAAAAACATGCCCTTCTGCGGGCAACTCGATGTTGGGATTGTCAATATAGAAATAGCGTTTTTCTTCTATAGACTGATGCATCAAAGCGGGATTTGCGAGGTAAGAAAGCCGTGTGTTGCGTTCCGGTTGTAGGGCTGTGGTAGCATATTCGCTTTGCAGCGGCGAGTCGAAATCGGTTGATAAAGGCTCGTTCAGCTGTGCTGCTGCGGATAAAGAAAATGCCGAGAGCACTATGGGAAACATCCTTTGTATGAGCTGTAGATATCTTTTCATCTGCTGTAAATTTTTGTAGGTCTTAGAAGTTGAACGTTATTTCTGCACCGAAAAAAGACTTCTGCCAGTTGCGTACACTTTGTCCGTACCGGTTTTTATAATTGGGATGTATGTCGATAATATCGTTAACGAAGAACGATGCACGTATCATTTTATTAAACTCTTTGGTGGCTTTGAAGTTTACAGTCAGCGCTATCGGGTCTTTTTCGTAATAGTTTTCTTTGTAAAGATGATAGTGCCGCCACGTTACATCGCCCGTTTTAATTTTATCTAAAATATCGTTTGTAACACTTTGTAAACGCCCGTCGTCGCCGAAATAGGCCGAGGGATACTCGCTACCATTCATCCTTTTACTGTCGTTTAACCAAATCAGCTGAAAAAAAGTGGTAAACACAACTTTATATTTGGGAATGTTTGTGTTAAGCCACACATTGGTATTGAAAATGCGTTGACGCTGAATGTCGCCCCGGTCGTATATCCCTACGTAAGGCATAGGTTTGTCATCATCACGAAAAGTGGGATGATATTGTGTGGCAAGCGATGTAGAATAGCGTGTAACATAATAGGCTCCGTTAATTTCGATGGTAGTAAACAACGGCTGAATTTTAGGAAATCGCAGTCGATATTCTACCCCACGCTTTTCTGTCCGGGCCCCGTTGCGCATCACAGGCATATCCACAAAGGTACGATAAACCTCTTCTTCATAGTCGGTTTTTTCGGGTTTTCGACCCGTAATACTGCCGTGCAACGGTTTGAAATAACGCAGATAGGTAGCGGGATGATAGGTGGTTATAGACGAAAAGCCCTGTTCGGAATGTTCGTTGAAATAGGTGAGCGAGAGCAACAAGTCGTTATACTCCATATCAAAGCCCAGCTCAAACTTATTATTTTGGTTAGGCTTAAGGCTGTAATTAACCACATCGTAGCGCCGAGTATCGGTAATAATATGGTTGTACGGACTGTTTTCTGTAGTGTATGCACTCAGCACAATGAAGTCTTTATACACCGGGTCGGGGTAGATATAATCAAGTGTGGGCAACTTGTTTTCCTGTCCGTAGCCAACGCGAAACATATTTCGGATGTATTTTCCGTTGTTCAGCGCAATGTTATAAGATAATGCTGCGTTGATGCGAGGCTCAAAAAAGATGCGTCTCAACTTTGTGTAAGCAGGCGAAAGATTGAACATTCGGGTGGCCCGACCACCCAAATCGAGTTTGAAATCAAACAGTTTGCCCGTATATTTCAGCTGTTCTTCCAGATAAACTGCACCTGTTGAAAGGGCGGGAATATCTTTGTTTCGGGTGGGACGAACATACTTGCTGTTGCCCGGATACGGTGGACGAGACATATTGATGACAACTCCCTGCCCGTAATTTTTGGTTACTTTCCACTCGGCACCATAGCTTAACTTATGATTAAACTTACCCGTTTGAGCAAACGACTCGGCATTGAGCCGGTTGAATAACGACAAAGGCTTGTTGTCTATTTGAAATGCACTATAGTAATTGGTGGGTAAAAAGATGCTCTCACTTTCCCCTTCTTCAGACGAAAGCGGTGAAGGCAAAGGCACATCCAGCTGTACCAGTCGGTTACGATCAATCTTATCCGTTGTATAATCGGCTGCCGATACCCATTCTATATTGTCTACCCAGTACCCAAGATGCGAAAGAACGGCTTTAAAAGACAACCCCGTGCGTGAATAATTATTTTTAAAGGTTTCTTTAAACTCACGTGTTAGCTCGTCTTCTCGCGCTTTATTGAGTGCGTAAATATCAGAAAGTTTTACGAAAAGAAACAGTGACCGTTCGCCAAAACTAAACGAATGGTTATAAGAAAGCTGTGCTGTAAGACGATTGTATTTGTTGAGCTGGTCGCGCCGATCATCATAATTGGAGGTAAAATCGGCCCCAATATGCATGTACCCCCATTGAGGCGAGAGACAAAAACCCTTACCGGCATACACCAGTTTGGTAAGCGGGTCGACCTTTAACCTTACTTGTAAGGGTGTCTGTCCTATTTTAGAGGTAGTAAACATTACACCCGACGACAAGTTGCCAAGCTTTGCCGAAGAGATGCCCTTTGCTATTTCGATACGCTGAATATGGTCTGTCGAAATAGTTTTTAGGTCTATACCTTTATTCCATCCTAACCTTCTGCGATATTCATCGTTGTTTTCCATGTCCAGAATAGAGGCTCTGTAGCCATCGTTATCCAGCGGAATGCCATCCATCACCATTGCCATGCCCAGTGAAGTGTTGTTGTCTACCCCCGATTGGCGTAGCGAAATACGTTTGAAAGCTGTGGCATTGGTTTCTCTAAACAGTCCGCCGGGAATAAGTTGCAACACATCTGCCACCGATGTTGGCTGTATATGCTCTAATGCCTGTTGACCGATGATGTCTGAAGAGCCTCGTGCATGCTTGGGCTTAGCCATCACAACGACCTCTTTCAGCGCATAACTCTGCCTCTCTAAGGTAATCTCGACATATTTGTTTGCTCTCACTTCGATGCGTATACGTTTTTCAATATAGTTCATACAGCTTACATCAAAGGTATAGATTTCACCTTCGTTGAGGTTTAGGCGGAAACGCCCCGCAACATCGGTTGTGGTGTTGATATCGGGCTCTATAACGTTTATCGTAGCAAAACTCAAAGGCTTTTTATTGTTATCTGTAACGATTCCGGTTATCGTAACCTTTCCGGATAACCCTTCGGAACGAGTTTCCAGTGCCAAGCCGAACAATAGGCAGAGTATCAGTAGTCTCTTTATCATCGTCGAAAAAAAAGATAGGGAAGGGCTGTGAACGGCGATCTTCCCTATGCTTAATTAAAATGAAATATTAGAAAGGAGAGTTATTTGTTTCTCCATCCTTTGGGATAACCTACGAAATCGGTACGATGTACCAGCTTCATATCAACCGAAGAGTCGTTGGTATCTTGCAGTTTACCATTGGCTGCGGCAACCCTATACATGTATCTGTTTTGATGACAACTACCTTCGGTTGCTTCAGCTTTACCCTTATCCACTGTTGCGGGTAACGACTTAGATTGAAATCCGCCCCAATAAGGTGTAGTGGTAGAGGTTGTTTCGACACCGTCGACAATCAGTTTTGTAGCTATTTTATAGCCTTGATACTCTTTAACCTCTGCTTTGGTATTGATTTTATCTTTATAAGTAACCGCATTGGCGGGTTTATAAGTGTTCCAATCGATTTGGCTTCCATCAAAAATAATCATCGGACGGATACCATATGGGTGCATCCAACCAGTTACGCCGTTGGGCAAGCTGTTAGAGATTTTCGTAAGATTGGGTACCTCATTATTGTCTGTTACTGCACCGCTCATAGAGGCATCGGCATCTGCCAGCTCGAAATCGGCGCCCGATAAATCTGCGGGAACACCCGTATCATCAGGTTGATGGGCGCGACCTTCCTTATGGTTTAACGCCGAAGAGGCAATAACACATATACCGCTGGGCTTCATTACATAATCGGTAGGTACCTGATACATGTTGGCTGTAACCACAAAATCAGGAAGAAGCGCCGTCAAATCGGCTGAAGGAAGAGTGTTCATACGAGAAACCTGTGCCACAACAAGTCCCTTAATATTGATGTCATGGTCGCTGTTGTTCTGCAAAACGACATATTGATCGGGGTGCTGCATACGTCCGGTGTAAGTTCCGCCGTTGTAAAACAATTCTTTGAAGACGATACCTTTCATAGCGCCGGCATATTCGGGCACCACATGTTTCACAGCAACGGTAACCACTTTGCTGGCTGCATATTGTGCCGTTCCGATGGTTCCGAAATACTCTTTGCCGTTTACCGTACCAGTGATTTCAATACTGTAGCTACCCTTATCTACCGTTACGACAGCTGTTCCGGCTTTATTCAGCTTTGCCGTTGTCGTAGCCCCGGTGCGTTCAGACTTGATTTTTACCTCAAAAGAAGAATAGTCGGGCACCTTATCTTCATCTGTAGGGGCCGTAGCTTGAATGTTCAGGCCGATTCTGTCCTCTTGTTTCACATCATTGCCACTGCTACAAGCCGTAAAGCCCAACACTGTTCCGAGAAGCAGAAAAAGCGACATCGTGCCTTTAAAAATGTTTTTTGTCATGTTTTTGTTATTATTTTGTTGTTACCTAAAATAGCGGACAACTTCCTCTTCATTCTCTGTTATAAACACATATTGAAGGGGGGTGTTATCCAAAGGCGCAAAGATAGAACAGTAAAAGCGTGTGCGCAATACCTAAAAAAGATGATTTATAACACGTGAGAGATACCTATTTTATTGTATAAAAAGGTTTCAGAGCATCCTCTGAAATGCGTAGTAATAAATGAGGAAAAGAATGTTGATATAACTTTTAAAAAAAAGGAGCTAATAGGTGTAGGTTGCTTGTATTACCCATAAACAGGGCATACTTGACAGAAGGTGGTTAAAGGGTGACCTACCGAAAAGTGATTAGCTATTTTTATCTATGCTTAACACCTAAAAAAGATGAGACCTCTGCAAAACTTTTATCCTAAAATTTGCTCATTACATTATTTTTTTGGATCTCTATGGTATGAAACAAACTCTTTCTTCTCCCAGTTTTGCCGATGTCGTTCTCGGTCAGCGTAAGGTCAAGCAGGCCTTCTTTTCCCAAATAGATAAATTAATCGATTGGACACCTATCCGTGGTATCATAGAAATCGCTTATACCAAAGGTTATAAATCAACAGGTCGTCCAAGTTATGACAGTTTGATTTTATTCAAGATAGAACTTCTTCGTACATGGTATGGTCTTAGTGACGGTGAGGTAGAGGAACAAGTAAACGATCGTCTTTCTTTCAGTCGGTTTGTTGGCTTGGGTTTAGAAGATACTGCTCCCGACAGTACTACAGTTTGCCACTTTCGCAACACGTTGGTGGAAGCAGAACTTTATGATATGGTTCTCAATGAAATCAATCGGCAACTTGAGTCTAAAGGTGTCATCGTTAAGCGTGGTGCTATTATCGATGCGAGCATTACCGATACTCCACGCCGTCCGCGTGGACGCAAGGAGTATGAAGTAGTGGAAGACCGTAATGAAGCAGACTGTCGTGATAGTTCAGAAAAATCAATGGTCAAGGAAGTTGTTAAGCCAAACGTTGATGGAGATGCTTCCTGCTTGTTGTATCTGTTGCAGATTGAGGGATTGCAGATTGACCTTGAATAGATCAGCTTGCACATCTTCCCACTCCCACCGTTTGCGTTGTTCGCAACCTTGTAACTTGATTTCCTGCATACCACCTATGAGCTGATAGGTGACATTGCGGTTTTGACCTGCCTGCTCAAAGTATTTATAATCCAGCTGTCTGCGCTTTTTGAGAAAGAGGATAATCCAACCTGCATATAAGGCTGTACCAAGGAGAAAAACGACAAAAATAGGGAGATTATAAATAGCTAATACAATGCCGAAAACGAGAAAGGTAAAGAAAGAGAAGAGCAGGCTCAAACTGCTTGAGGTGAGAAACTGCTCTACACGTCGGTGATCTTCTATACGCTGTAAGAGGTCACCCATCAACTTAGTGTCGAAGAACTTCATTGGGAGCTTCATCAGCTTGATGAAGAAGTCCGAGATGAGCGAGATATTGATGCGTGTGGATATATGCAGTAGTATCTTCGAGCGGATGAAGTCGATAGCTGTACGGCTGAAGAGGAGCATCATCTCAGCCAAGAGTACCAACCACACAAAGCCTATATCTTTTCCTCCAATACCTGTAT
>KQ959276.1:59315-60060 GCA_001552775.1 Bacteroidales bacterium KA00251 | reverse complement strand
CAAAGCCTATATCTTTTCCTCCAATACCTGTATCTACAATAGACTGTGTAAGGAAGGGAAAGACTAGTTGCAGTAGCGAACCGAGCAAAAGGCCAAGAATGAGTTGAGTGAAGAAGCGTTTATACTTCTTGAGATAGCCCCAAAGGAAATTCAAGCGATTTTGAGTAGGAACTGCTTTTGCATCCTTTTGCGTATAAAATTGCTCCGTGGGTTCAAGAAGCAGTGCAATACCTTTTTCTTCTCCATTGGTCTTGGTACTTACCCAATGCTCACAAAACTCCTCCTTAGTGTAGGTGACCAGCCCCTTTCCTGGATCTGCGACATAAACCGTATAGCGACCCTTGCGACGCCTCTTGATCTTGTAAACAACGACAAAGTGATTTTGATTCCAATGGACGATACAAGGTAAAGGCGCTTCACTAGCAAGCGTTTCAAAACAGAGACGACCACCGACAGTCTTGAAGCCAATCTGTTCGGCAGCTTTGCTGATACCAAGTAGCGAGACTCCTCCCTTGCCGAGGTCGCAATGCTGCCTTAACTGGTCTCGATCAGGCTGCAGTCCGTGGTGCTCGGCCACCATAGCCAAGCACGCTGGACCACAATTCATTGCATCTCGTTGTTTTACAAACGAGTTCATAGGATAACTTAATCTACAAAACTGGTTTTTCTAGTGAGAGCGTTGCTGCTCTTTCTGTGCGTACGGGCTTAACCCGATCACCAGCCGAGAAGGCATACGAGATGGTCA
>KQ959276.1:41504-59215 GCA_001552775.1 Bacteroidales bacterium KA00251 | reverse complement strand
CAGCCGAGAAGGCATACGAGATGGTCAGCGTCAGTCGCCGACGTGGCGAGAGATCGAGACGAAGCTGCTCGGTCGTATCACTCATCCTCATCGTGAACCGATCACGACTGTGGAGGAGATTGCTCAGAGAGAGACTGAGCTGCAGCTGATCATGCAGTAGTGAGGCATAGCAACCTAAGTCCAGCCCATAGCGACCACCGAGGGTGTAGCCGAGTTGCTGGCGAGCTGTCTCACCACTGAAGGCTACGCTCAGACCAACCATCTTGGTGATGGTAAACTGATGCGTTGAGGTGCCACCCACCGAGAAACTTTGTACCGACCGACCAGGTATTTGCTCTTGATCATAGCGCAGGTAGAGGATATTATTCGTTCGCCAGAAGGGGAAGAGACTCTTATTGAATGTCCCCGATGCATAGTGGCTCCAGCGACTCCCCACATTTCTCGGCTGTGTATAGTAAAGGTCGGGAGCTGTCTCATCCTTGTATGTCATAATCTGAATGATGTTGCGACCATAGCGCACCCGGTAGGTGAACTGCCAGTCACGGTTGAGGAAGTAGTTGACCTCCGCCTCGTCAAAGGTTTCCTGCTTCAGGCGCTGATTACCAATGCTGTAGAGATTCCTCGTCAGGTAGGTCGCCACGGGCGAATAGTAGCCGTAGTTGGGCAGCGAGAAGAAGTGTCGGTATGCAACGCCTATCCCCGAAGCTTTCGCGGGATTAAGCATATACTGCAGGAGTAGGTTTGGGTAAAGCCCCCGATTTGGCACAGTGTAGTCGTTCTGCGCATTGAGTAGGTCTCGGTAGTGCATCACCGTGGTCTGGTAGCGCAATCCCACCTGCAGGTAGAGACGCTTAGTCAGCATCTTGCTGTACTCTAGATAAGGCGATAGGTCAAAGCCTGAGATCGCAAACTGACGATGAATAATCTGAGGCAACGTGCTACTGCTCACTCCGCCAGCATCATTGTTGTCAAGCGCATAGCTATAAGAGACCCCACCTGCGAGATGATTGCCTCCCGCAAAGACCAGTGTGGCTCTTGGGTGAACAATGAGGTAGTGCGTTTTGCTCTTGCTCCTTGCTAGCTCCCCTTTATTAGTAGAGTAGTGAGCTAATCTATCGCTCTGCGACTGGCTATAGCTCAGTGTAGAGGCAATGCCCAGTCCCTCGCATACGGCCAGCCGTGCGGAATAGCTCACACCGCCATTAAGGTCTAGGATGCGCTGGTCGTACCCTTGTGCTAGGAGTGTTTGCCCTGCGCCATCCTGCAGGAGCGTCTCTTCCTTGGGTCGGTCGTACATCACACCGCCAAAGAAGCCCAGTGTGTGGTGCTTATTGATCTGATACTTAATGCCAAAGTTGTCCAGCACAGCATAGTCTCTCTTCTTGCTGTCGCTCATCGTAGTGACGAGACTAGAGGCTTCGCCCTGGTACTTGTTTTGTCTCTCATACAGCGTAGTGTAGCGTCCCCCACCACCGCGAAGTGTGTTGTATAGTGAGACACCATCCTTGGTATACTGCAGGAAGAGCGAGGATCCCGAATCTACAAAGCCTCTATGGTCAAACTGCGTCGGTAAGCTCACCGATCCGAGGAGCCCCGCCTCTGTCCTTAGCGTGATGTAGATGATCCCTCCTTTGACGTGCTTTCCTAGCGAAACGCCTGGATTAGGCACTACCTCTATATGATCTATCATAGAGGTCGGTATAGAGTTTAGCTGCTGCATGGTAATTTGTTGGTCTCCGATGTAAATAAGGTTGTCCTCCTTGCCGTTAAGTAGGAGCTGATTACCACTCACCTCGACGGAGGGAATAAAGCGCAAGGCTTCCGACATCGACTTTCCCTTGGTCACTGGATTGCCCTTAAACTGTACACGGATATTGCCATTCGACTGCAGCTTCGTGTGCTTGGCGACCACCTCAACCTCAGAGAGCTCAACGCTGTTTTCCTCTAGTGTGAAGTCCAACTGCGTGGTAGGCTGAGTGATCGTCACCCTGCGTTGCTGCGTCTTGTAACCGATACAGCGCACCTCTATGAGATAGGGTCCACAAGCGGGCAAGCGTAGCGCATAAGCTCCCTGCGCATTGCTCACCGCACCTGTCAGCGTCGTCGCTGTCGTGTCTCTCTGTAGCGTGATCGTAGCACCGATGATTGCCTCCCCGCTACTGTCGGAGACGCTTCCCTTAACTTCGTAAGCGCCTTCCTGTGCGCTAAGCCATTGTCCTGCGATAACGAGCATGAGGACGAAAACTACCTTCTTCATTCGAAAACTTGACTTGTTATTATTATCTACGAGTTACTCACAATGACACTACTGCACACCAGTCCTCTGGTCTAGGTCGGAGGTGGCGAGAGACTCGTTGCGCGTCACCTTGCGACTCTTGCCCGAGTTGAAGTTGTACGTGATCTTTAGACCGATAGCACGCGCTTGGATCATATTCCTTTGGTTATACTCGAAGTCATCGCCCCACTGCTTCGTCTCAAAGCGCTTGTATTTCGAGAAGGGGTGCTGAGCCGTCAAGGTTAGATCCAGCTTGTCGTCCCAGAAGCTCTTCTTCAAGTAGAAGCTATACCCGTGGCTGTATGAGTAGGTCGTGCGGAGTGTCGGCGGATTGGCAAAGTAGTACCACGAAGCTCCTAGGTACCACGACTTGGGGAGCGTGACATCCACATTGGCAGACAGCATGTTCTCCCAGTTCCGCTGAGTGAGTCCTTCACTAGGATAGTCGAAGAGGTGATACCTACAACTCCAAAAGAACGTAAGCGAGAGGGGCATGATAGGACGCCAGTTCAGCCAAAGCGAAGCGTTCGGCACACGGTGCAAGCCAGCATTATCAAAGGTGTGATACAGTATCTCTGGACTCTTGGGGTCTCTATACCTTACGGGCATAATCGCATTGTTGGTTTGCTCATAGCCCGTCGTTAGACTGAGGTAGAGTTGGTTCGAAAAGAATGTATAGGAGAGGTCTACATTGTGATGTAGCTCCGACTGCAAGTAAGGATTACCAAAAGAGATGTCGTAGGTTGTCCTCTGACTTCGATAGGGATTGAGACGCCAGATGGAGGGACGGATAGGGCTCATCTTGTAAGAGAGGAAGAGCTGCTGGCGCTCAGTTAGCATATAGGAGAGCGTAGCCGTAGGGATCAGGTCTACGCCTGTCTTGTGAAAGTCTCCCTCTCTGTTTTGCGAGAAAGTTATCTTGTCATAGACCAGCGTGCCTCGTGCCCCAGCGGAGAGAGCGAAGCGTTCACCCTGCCAAGCGTAGTTGGCATAAGCTGACGCAAGGCTCTGCAGCTGACTCATGTCTCCCTGACGGTAGAGCGGGTTATTCACCTCTTGCCAGTCGCCCTTGCCTTCGTTCCAGAGATGGTACTCAGGGCGAGAACTACCCAGTCGTAGCACTTCCTTGACCCCTACCTGCAGAGCATGTCCTCCGCTCCAGATAAACTGATAGTCGCTCTGTAAGGCATGCTCGCTCAGACCTCCGCGTGAACGCTCCATACGTCGGGTCTCATCGTAGGGAGAGCTCTCCCAGCTGGTGAAGCCATCTCGGTACTGACGCTCAGTCCACTCCTTGTACCTCTGGTCTGGGTTGTAAGCATAGCGATAACCTATCGAGAAGCGGGGCTGCTTGTCCGCTGCATAGAGATTGCGGTAAATAAGGTTACCCTCTACAGAGCCAGAGGTCAAGCGCATCTGATTGAGCGACGTGGCATATCGTGTAGGCTCATTAGGACGATCGAAAGTCTGCTGAGACAGCCCTGTGGTGTAGACCGATGAGACGAAGAGGTGCCCATCAGCATAGAGACTATTCAAGCTATCTATGGCGTACTCTCCCATCAAGCTGCCGACATGGTTTTGGAAGATACCATCGTTGCTACCAGCCACCGCGGTGGACTTGAAGAGGCTGGTCGTCTTATCCCCTTGGAATGTGCGTCTAGACATATCCACAGGCTGATCCTTATGACGCGTATAGTCATAGTTGTAGTTGAGCGCTACGCTGAGCTTACCCTTGGTGAGAGTCAGACTTGAGGTACCATTGATATTGGGGATTGTAGAGCCCATCAGAGAGACTAGGCCGCTGTACCCATCTAGGCTCTTACTCTCAGTGATGATATTGATGATAGCATCTCCAGCAGAGGCATCGTAGCGAGCATCTACCTGTGTGATCACCTCTATACCCTTGACGCTACTGGCGGGGATGCCTCGCAGAACATCCGTGGGGTTCATCGAGGCAACACGAGAGGGCGAGCCGTTGATGTAGACGGAGAAGTTTGACGACCCCTTGACACGTATATTTCCCTCTCCATCTACAGTGACAAGGGGCACCTTGCGCAGGGCAAAGAGGAGATTGTCGGTCTGAGCCAAGACGTCGTTTTTCATATCATAGGTCAAGCCCTTGGGAGAGAGCTTGATGAGCTTGCGACGCGCCACCACCTGCACCTCGTCTAGAGCCTGAGCATCGGGTGCTAAGTAGATCGTGTCGAGACTATTCTGTCCCGACTGTGACATCACCTGCATCTCTTTAGTCTGAAAGCCAACCGACCTAATCGTCAACTGGTAGCTGCCCGTACGGGGTAATGTCATCTCGAAGTGTCCCTGCTCATTGCTCACCGCACCGCCTGTCAACTGCTCGTCTAATAGTTTGTACTCAATCGTAGCGTAGGCTATCGCCTCGTGACGTACGGAGTCCACGACGACGCCACTGATCTGACAAGGAGATCTCTGCGCCGAGGTGGTTAGTGCGACAAGTAATAGCCCCGTCACTAGGAGGACTTTGCGGATAAGGGTTGATTTCATCATATCGTGAGAGTTTAATGTTTGCCCCATAGTTGTTTCTTCTCAGGAGTAAAGCAGAGATAACCTATCACCAAGGCAATCCCCCAAGAGAGGAGGTTTACCACATCTCTCAGAGCGAAGCTTGTAAGCTCCTCCACAGGTCGTATCGAAGCTAAGTATGTGAAGGTAACAAAGGGAAGATAGACTCCCGAAGGTTCGTTGGTCATAAAAACAGCAAAGGCGGTCAAGAAAAATCCCAGCAGAATAGGTAGCGTAAAACTACGCGCTAGCAAGCTGACAATAAGTCCCAATGCTCCAATGCTGAGCGATGCGAGTAGAATGCGTCCCAATAGCTGTATCGAGCCAATCCAAATGGAGTAGTCTGTAAACTTGTAGGCAGGTATCAAAAGCCCAAGTAAGTATCCTCCCAAGATGAAGCCAAGCCAAGTAACTAGGCACAAGATTACCGTGAGTAGCGAGAGCGAAAGGACTTTGGATAGATAGAGTTTCCACTTAACAATAGGGAGTGCAAAGAAGGTTCTGATATTATCGTTTTGAAACTCCAACTCGCATACCATATAAGATAGGATCACGATGGCTGGTGGTAGCACGAAGGATAGTAGAGGAAGTGTATAGCGAGACCAAATCATCAGCCACGGATTACCATCATAGACAATCGCCGTAGCATCTAAAAGCCCCGTCCGTCCCTTGTAAATAGCATAGAGGAGTATCAGTAGATAGAAAACTAGTGGCGATAGCAAAATCGTCACAATGCGTCTATTGCGCAGAGTCTTATAAACCTCTGCTTGTAGTATGTTGGATAGTGATATGGGAGACTTCATAGTGGCGCTATTCGGTAAGGTGGATAAAAGCATTTTCAAGAGCCGAACCCCTATGCGTTACGTTGTAGATAGAGATGCCGTCTTGACTGAGTGTGGCGAGTAGGCGGGCAAACTCCTCTTCGTCCTTTACCTCAAACTCGACATGATGCGTATCACATACCCGCAGCAGTGTGAATCTAGAGTCGTATCCTAGTTGCGTCATCAGTGCACTATCGCCCAGCTTGAGACATACAATATCGGGTTGCTTTTTGGTAAGTGCTTCGATGCTTCCTTGATAGAGTATCTTGCCCTCCTTAATGATTGCGACTTGATCAGCCAACTTCTCCAGCTCCTCTAGGATATGACTAGAGAGAAAGATGGTCACCCCCTCCTCTTGATTAAGTCTAGCCAAGATATTCCTAAGCTCATAGATCCCCTGAGGATCGAGTGCATTAAGAGGCTCATCAAGGATCAGCATCTCAGGACGCTTAAAGAGACACATAGCCAAGCCTAGACGTTGCTTCAGACCCGACGAGAGTGCTTGTGCCTTCTTGTCGGCATGCTCGCTGAGACTAAGGAGAGACAGGACTTCGTGCTTTCGCTCTCGTCCCATTCGAAAGATTTTGTCTAGATAGTCCAGGTTCTCAGAGACGGTGAGAAAAGGATAGTAAGAGGGGTGCTCAATCATGCCACTAGCACTGGAGCGTAGCAGTAAGGGGGAGTTCTTAAGGTTTACACCCTTGAAAAGTATCTCCCCCTCATCCAATGGGAGCAGTCCCAAGAGTAGCTTAATCGTCGTAGACTTGCCCGCTCCATTCTTACCCAAGTAGCCGAATATAGAACCCGCAGGGATCTCTAGATCCACCCCTCGGAGTATTGGATTGCCTTGGTAACCAAAGCGCAAGCCTCTTATAGAGAGTATACTGTCCATAATCTATGTTGGTTATGTAGGTCCGATTAGCTGCATATTTTAGCTGTCAAGCGCAACCTCGTTTGTTTCTACCCTGATAGGGTTTCGGGTGTAGCTCCTAGCTCTTTCAGTTTATATGGTGTAGGGTGTATAGGTACTCCCCTATGCGAGGAATAGCTTAAAGCTCTCCCTCTGTATAGATTCTTTTGTAGTCTTCATATCTTGCTTGGCGATACCGAACGTTATGTTTTTTATTCTGATGCAAAGGTTGCAATAAATTCTGACCTGACATAGCTTTCTTTCAATTTGCTTTTTGATCACGTCTTTTCCTTGTAATTCCCTGGGACCTAGGAAAGGTGATTTTAGCCTATATATTTGCTGCCTGAAAGGTATGATTCAAATCAAGTAGTGTGAATTATGGAAGCAAATTGCAAAAGACAGCTATCTGCTGTTTTAGAGGATCGCACCGAGGTGAAGAATCAGCAAGAAGAGAGGAAGATTTCCTATTGTTTCGGGCATTGATGATAAGGGAAACTTTAAGATGACTGAAGCCTTAGTAGCCAATCAAGTAGCGTTTCTAAAGTTCAACTGTGAAAAAGAGCGAGGAAAAGTGCGTTACTCCGAAGCTCTAAATACGAACTTGCAACTGGATAATATCCAACGTGGTTTACAAGTCCTCTTTCGCAAGTTAGAAATGAGCGATGAGCTTTCGTTAGAGCGTAATCACGTCAGAGCATCACAATCGACCTCGAAGACGCACCTTCTCAGACTTTTTCCTCTGTCTCCACGACATCTAATTAAAAGTCGAATAGGTTGGGTGCCGTACAAGTACTTCTTTGGCACCCAACCTATATGACTTCGCTATTGTAGTACCTGCAACACGATAAGACAAAATCTTTTTTTTGCTGCAGATTATTTCAATAGCCCAATTTGATGTATAGCTCCCTTCTCGTAAGGGAAAGTTTAGGAGTTTACTTTGTTACATCTAGAGATCCGCCAGAGGAGTTGCCTGTATATTCGGGGGCATAGTAGCTCTGTATCTGCGCTGGACCATAGGTGAAGTGACCGCTCTGAGTAGCGACCGCCTCAAGCTCTATCTGATGGCGTCCGCGTGGTAGGTAGTCGATGTAAAATCTGTCGTGAGTGTCGCGACGACTGTAGTCAAACCAAAGACGATCGGCAAATCGATACCCCTCGAAGTCGTAGCCAAACTCGGCCGTAGCTGGGCGTGGGTCTTGTATCGTGAGAAGACTGAGGTCTTGCTTCGCCTCAATAAGGTAGCGGACAATTAGCTTATCCCCTTTTTGTACGTTGGTAGCAATGGAGAAGCTCTCCTTGCCTTCACTATCGACCTTGCGGACGTATACTTGTTTTTCAATGGTGAGCTTTTCTCCCGTTGGGGTGACCTTAGCACTCAGTTGAGTCACGAGATAGGAGAGACCTCCAAAGATATAATCGCTCTGGATGCCACTCCACGTGAGTGTGAGTGAGTCTTCCTTGGCGGGGTATCTTACAGCTAGGGTACCGGTCACTCGTTCCGTAGGCGAGAGCTGGTAGCACTCACCATTGATGGTAAGTGTAGCACGGTCGCTAATGGTAGTGGGGGTCACCTTATAAAGAATCAGCTGTGCCACCCGCACGATCGCTTGGTCGTACCAAATGGCATTTTGCTTTACCTGCAAGGCAAACTTCACCACCTCTTGGCTCACCTCTTGCTCATCTTGATTGAGGAAGAGCATAAGGGCAAGTTTCTCATCGTCATTAAAAGTGTAGCCACTGCGGTCTTTGATGAACTGACGCACCTTGGCGTAGGCCTCGGGTTTATCGTAGATCCGGCTGTACTCTGCAAATCGTAGCATGGTGCTATTGCTGGCAGATTGGTAGCCCTTTCGTAGAGCTTCCACTTGCTTTTTCATCGGTTGACCAAAGTCGGGTAGTGGGTAGCTGTATTGGTGGGCAACGAGTGCAAAGGCAACGAAGTCGCGGTAGTAGCTATCCTCCCTCTGTAGCTCCTTAGCCAAGTAGGGGAGAGAGGTCTGTAGGCTCTTTTGTAGCTCTGGATTGGTCACCTCCAATCCACCCAGTTGCTCCAATATATAATGAGTAAGCCAGGGCGATGCGTGGAGCGTCTCTTGACTATAGCGGAAGCCTCCACCTGAAACGGCGTGGCTCTGAATGCTCTTCTCTATCTTTGCCAGCCGCTTTGTGAGCGCCTTTTCATTGGTGATGAATTGGTAGAAGCTAGCCAAAGTCTGTGGGTCGGCTATTCGGTCGCTCCAGTGTGCCGGTTTTTCTTTGATTAAGCCCAGCTCCTTTGCATCCTTCTGTAGTCGAACGGCAAGCTCGGGATTCGACTTGAGGTAACTATGAAGACGGCTGTATACGCTATAGAAGTGGAGCTCTCCGAAGAGCGAGAGGTCGCTCTTGAGGCTCTCCCTGTGGCTAATGGCCAATTTGCTTAGAAGCAACTGGATAGGATCGAAGTAAAGCTGGAGCATCAGGTCACTGCTGGCGAGCTCTTGCTTAGGTGGGGTAAGGGTCACTTGCGACTCCTTGTAGAGGGAGATAGGGAGCGCCACTGTGTAAGTGGAGAGGTTGCTGGTCAGCGGAATTACCCGCTCTAGTCCGTCACTCAGATCGCCCAAAGTGACATTTGCCTGCAATCGGAGCTCTGCCGCTTGTGGAGCGGTGATACTAAAGGGGACGCTAACCGTTTCGTGGGCAGGAACCTCTATCGTTCCCACTGCTAATAGTTGGGCACCAGAGGTAATCACATAAGTGGGGGTGTAGCTTTGGTCACTGGTATTGCGTATCAGAGCAGAGCCATCGAGGCGGTCGCCCCACACGAGGTAACGTGGGGTGGAGAGCTCTATGCTGAGTGGCGAGTAGACCTCTAGGGTAGTATTATCTAGCACCTCTTCAGTAAGGGAGTCGTTGAAGGCATAGAGATAAGCGACATACTTAGTTTGTGTGTCGGGGGCTTTGAACTTCAGAAGTACTTCACCCTGTTGATCGGTCTCGAGGAGAGCCGAGAAGTAGGCTGTCTCAGCGAAGTTGGTGCGGAGCACTGGCTCCTCAGGTGCTCCAGTAACAACCACCTCATCGTAGGCTTCCTGCTTTCTCATCTCCATTGGTGCCGCATCGCTAACCTCCATCAGGCGGAGTGGAGCCCGAGCACCATAGAGGGCACCCTCAAGATTATACGTGAGCATTAGTCCACTCTCAATAGGAATCCACGGCATTGCCCCTACACTCAAAGCAGCATCTTTGACCGCTTTATCATAAATAGTGGCAATGACTGGGGTGTTGGCGAGCGGTTGTCCCGACTTGCCGATTACCTTGATCCGCTTTTCCACCTCACTACCTGGGCGGATGCTTTCATCGAAAGCAAAGCCTTCGAGCTTCGCCTTCTCCTTTGCGACCTCCTTCTTTGGTAGGTCAATTCGCTTCACCCGCGTCTCCATATTACGGAGCGACTGTAGCATCACCCTTTCGGCACCCACTTGTGGTAGCGTGTGCTTGTAGAGAGTGCCAGCTACCACCTTGATGTACTCCTTGTAGAGCGTCGTGCCCTCCTTTTCAAGAGAAAGGATGATGAGCTGATCGTTACTCGAGCCAAAGAGAAGTGCCCCATCGGGAAGGAACTCAGCCCAAATTGGGTACTTGTCGTGTAGCTGAGTATCGCTTGGGCTGTAGAAATAGTACTTTTGGTAGGTTTCGTCTCGCTGCTCCTCACCATACCCATCTACCGTGCGGAGCTGTAGACGGTATCCGCCACTGGGGAGGTTAGGAAGGGAGAACTGTTGCTCGCCATTCACGGGGAGGTTGCCTAGCGGAATGGTATCCAGCTCATTCACCAAGTAGACAGAGATAACGCGGTCGGAGATATCCCCGAGTAGTCGGTGATTATAAGGCTGGCGGGTAGTAGAGAGCGTGAATTGCTCCTTATTAATAGAGGTGTCTTCGTTGGTAAGGGACTCCGCATCAAGAGGCATATCCGTGTTGTCAGGCTCTAGATAGTGTGAGGTGCGTGCGGTATTGCCGAGAGCGTCCGAGGCAATAATCTTCAATCCCTCTCCCTTTACATAACTGTATTCCTCTTCAATAAGTGGGGGAGTAGTGACGACGAAGTGACCATCGGCACCAGAAGTAACCTTTATACGCTTGCCATCTCCATAGAGAAGCTCCACGGTAGCCGGTGTAGGTAACCCATTGAGGTCGGTCGTATGCCCGAAGAGTTTCATCGGCTGGCCAAAAAGATAACCAGTGGGGATACTATCTATTCCTACTTGGAGGTAACTGCGCTTGTAGTCTTGCACCTCTATCGATTGCCTACCCCATTTAGAGGAGAGCTGGAAGCCAGTGATGTCTTGATCCTCAGGTAAGGTAAAGGTGAGCTCCGCCACACCGTGCTGGTTGGTGGTCACCTTTTTGGTCTCGAGGGTAACCAAGTCAAAGTTGTGATAGGCTTGGAGCTTAATCGTTAGAGCCTCTGAGGGCAAAATGTGTCGGTTAGCGCCTTTGTACTTAGCGGTGACGGTGCCCACCTTAACCTCCTGCCCACGACGGTAGATAGGGCGGTCGGTATAGAATTGCGTAATCTTTAGCTCTCTCTCTTTTTGAGCTCTTGGTAGCTCACTAATATAGATTTCCGGCTCATCAATCAGCCGTGGATCCTTAACCACTGCCCAGTAATGATCCGACTTGCTCTTGAGAAGTGCGCGCCCTTCACTATCGGTGGCCATCGTGGCAAAGATCTTGCCATTGCTGTCCTTTAGGTCAATCCGCACGTTGGGCACAGGGGCACCAGTGGCACGGTCCAGCACCTCAATCTGCTTGCAATCATTCTCCAGATTGTAAGTATAGACCTTGAGGAGTTCGTAGGGGAAGTTGGAAAAGCTTTGGCCCCCCAAAGAGTAGGCATATTTCCCTACTTTCGGAAGGTGATCGGTAAAGGTCTTACGGACGATCCCTTTGGGAAGCTCGCCAATGGTGGTGCCACCACTTCTCTGTAGCTTATTCGGCTTAGAGAGAATACCAAAAACCTTGATACGCACTTCGCCTGTTGCGGTATTCACCACTTCTGGTCGGATCCTAACCAGGCGGTCTCCTAGATACTCCTGATAGATTTGTTCAGCTTCCGATTCGTAGGCACTCCCCTTGAGCTGAGTGAGCAGTCGCTCTCCCTCCTTCTCAAAAGGAAGCACCATAGTAGCCCACTTCTTATCTAGCTCGGTGGCGTGGTATTCCGAAAGTTGTACCTCCAGCATCCAAAGTTCGTGTCTTAGTCGATAGCGAAGGAGCCACATATCTAGCAAGTACCCCTCGGGGGTATGAGCAAACTTTGGACGGTACTCTTTGAGCTTCGCCTCATCGAGGTTGAGGCAACGCACGATCTGCAGGGCCTCTGGGTAGAACTCCTTCTGTAGAGCTTTCTCTAGCTCACTCGTGAGCAAAGGTTTTAGCTCCTTGTCACTAGAGACAAATTGATCAAGAATTTTTAATAGATTGCTGTATTGGTTTTTCCAAGAGACTATATCAAAAGACCAACGCTCGACTCTTCCTTGACGGCTAAGCTCTTCGCTAGGAAGTAGCCGAAGAGAATCTCTTTGCTGGAGAAGTTGGAGAAGTAGCTTACGGCTCTCCTCTCTTGTCTTTTGGGGGCTCCAGAGAAGGGTGTCGGTAGAGGCATCGTTGGAGGTGTCGTACTCTGTAAGGGTGCGACGATAGTTGGTGTAGAGCCTATTTAAAGCTCTTAGTTCAAGGGTGATTTTGTTTGTGTGCGGATCCATTTTTTTCTTTTGATTTACTAGGTTTAAGTTGCCCCAAGCGGTGCAGGCACCGAGGAGTAGTGTAGGGATAAGTATCCACTTGATTATTCTTTTCATGATTTATCCTCTCAATCTTTTCATACGTTCTTCTGTCTACATAGGGTTTACTAGGTTAATACGATTTACTATTAGCAAAGTTAATTCTTTTTTAGAATTGATCGGGTTGTGCCCCTCCCCTTCATTTATTTGGGGTATTCTATTTATTTAACAAATTGTAAAGATCTTCGAAACTAGTTACTGTTTCATACTTCACCTCACCATTGGCAATCGTCTTAAAGTGATATTTTGCGCACTCGATCTTGCCCTGTTCAATGGGGCGAAGTTGCAGGTCACTCATCGAGCCTTTTGTCTCTGCTACAAAATAGATATGCTTTTCTTCCCCCTCGAATACGATTGCCCAGTCGGGATTATATTTGCCCAATGGGGTATTGATATAAAACCCTTGAGGCAACTTTGTATAGATCTTCACTTCTTTATGCCGTTCTAGCTCTTCTGCAAAGGTTTTCTCTACGCCTAGGCTATCCACAACTACGAGGTCGTAAAGTGATTTCTCGCTTTCAATGGCATCAACATTGATACTTCCCCGAAGCTCATACTCTGAAAAGAGACTCACCTCGTACTGCTGATTCGTTTTTTTGTATTCGATATGCTCGATTAAGGACGGAGCTTTTTGTTCGTTGATGAGGTTGCCTACATTGATGATAAACGCCTCAGGATTGTAGTGATACTGGTCAAAGGTTTCCTTTTTTACTCCTTGCAAGATAGCCGCAATTGTACTTCTCTTAAGCCCTGTTTTCTCTACCAATTCCCCTAGAAGGTCGTACCGCACGCCACTACTTACCACTTCTTTGAGCTCTTTCGTTTCTTTTCCATCCTTACTCTCCGTCATGGCTTTTCCCGATTCTAGAGCCTCTTTGGAGGAAATATTCTCTAGGGTGCCAGTGGTGATCATAAGCTGAATTCTAGGCACGTTCAGCTTATCGTCAAGGCGCTTAATAGACGCTTCGATCAAATTATCCGTCTCAAAATCTACATGATAGAAGGTCTTTTGGTTGATCTTTTTCCAAAGATCTTGAAACTCCTTTTTCTTAAAGAGATCCTCTCGAAACTTTGCTATCGACTTCCTTCGTCCGTTGTCCACTTTATATGATTTAGGATCGAAGACCTTATCCAATTCCTGAGTAATCGCCTTCTTACACCCCTCCCACTCATCTAGCTCAATAGCATCATGCTCCTTATCCTCAAAGTACTTAGGCGTCAGCTTTTGCTTCTTCACATAGCCACCTGTGATCAGCTCCTCCATAATACTTGCCGCCTCAGCCGAAGTGACTACACTACTTAGCCCATCGATCCGTACCATCTGCTTACCGATAAATAGGTCGGCCGTCACCAGCATCGCCCGCGAAGTGATACTTTCCGCCAATTCCTTTTGCAGGGCTTCCGAAAAGTGTTTATAGCTCTCACTGGCAATGATCGTAAGAATATTAATATCGTATACACCATGAGTTCCCAACTTTTCGCTATCTTGTCGTACCCCTTCTTGGTCGACACAGAGGCGCATTCCGCGTCCCACTTCTTGTCGTTTCTTTACCTCGCTGTTGCTTTGCTTGAGGGTGCAGATTTGGAATACATTGGGGTTGTCCCACCCCTCTTTGAGAGCCGAGTGTGAAAAAATAAAGCGCGTTGGCTCTTCTAAAGACAAGAGACGCTCCTTGTCTTTCATGATCAACTGATAAGCATCGGGGTCGTTGGCTATCGTCTCTCCTCGTTTTACCTTCGAGTCGATCAGCTTTCCCTTCTTATCCTTGGAGAAGTAGCCTGCATGGGTCTTTTCTGCTGAGATCCCCTTTAGGTAAGCCAAATACTCTTGAGACATGAAAAGATCGTTGCCTTTTTGAAGCTCCTCTACAGCCTTTTGATACTCCTCTTCAAAGATCTCTGCCCAGCGACCGTTTTTTGTCTCGCCACCAACTTCATAGAGGCGGTATTTCTCCACTGCATCTATAAAGAAGAGACTTAGCACCTTGATCCCCTTTAGGTAGAGTTGTCGCTCACGCTTGAGGTGCTTGTCTATTGTAGTGCGTATCTGGATACGACGAATGGTCTCTTCGTGGATGGCACCGATGGCTTCTCCTTCGTTGATCTCTTGTCCGCTACTCAGGCGAATGCATCCTCTGGCACCATCGATATGCTCTATCTGAAAGCCTTCGCGATAGGCCTCTAGCTCTCCACTCATGGGATAGAGGTCAAAGCCTTCGTTTGCCCAGCAGGTTTTCGAGCTTACCTTTTGCTTGGTGGCGGTATCGAAGGTGATACGAGCACGGGGGGGCATTTTCTTGGAAAGCTCTATGGCATCGAGGTAGAGAAAGCCACTTGTCCCTGTTGTGCCGACTTGCTCTACGCCGATTACCTCAATCTTCTTTACGAGATGTTGATTAAAAGCATCGATGGCATCCAGACGATATACCTGGTTGTAGAGATCGTCTTTGCGGTGCGTTGCACTATAGAGAAGGTAAAAGAGAGGATTGAATTGCTGAAGTCTTTCGCGGGTCTTGTTGCTTTTTACTGCTCCTAGTACGCTTTGGGGCTCATCGATAATAAGGATGGGGCGGGTCTCTGCAAGCACATCAATCGGCCTACGCCAGTTAAAGCTTTCCTGCTTTGACGTGATCCGTCGGGCATCTGTGCCGGTAGCGTTGAAGGCTTGGGTATTGATCACCATCACCTGGATCTTTGCATCAGAGCAAAACTGGTCTATTGCGGTAAGATTGTTACTGTCATAGACAAAGTACTGCATACGCTCGCCACCATACTCTTCTGCAAAGTGATCGGCGGTGGAGGATAAGCTTTTTAGCACCCCCTCGCGGATTGCTACACTTGGCACCACGATGATAAACTTTGTCCAGCCGTATTGCTTGTGCAGTTCGTACATGGTCTTAATATAGGTGTAGGTCTTGCCTGTACCCGTTTCCATCTCTATACTTAGGGCAAGCGTTTTTTTGGCCAATAGCTGCAATTTGTCAATGGGCTTGAGCTGTTGTTGCTCCTGTATTTCTTGCACATTCTTTTTCAATTGTTGCTCGTTGAGCACGATGGGATTGTTGCAAAAAACCTTTGTCGCGAGGCGAAGTCCTCTAGTGGTAGTGGAAGTTAAGCCAAATTCCTCTACGCGCGGTTGCCCACAGAATACGTTTACGACCGCTTCCGCTGCCTCTTTTTGGAAGGCTTGGTGCTTGTACTGTATCTTCATAGTATGGGAGGGCTATTTTAGATCATCTGTATTCTTTTATAGGTTTCCTCATCGCTCCAGCTACAGAGTTGCTTAAACTGTTCATAGATGTTGATCTTGTCGGCATCTCTGGTGAAGCAAGCCTCGAGAAAGATAACTCTCTGTGGATTGTATTGGGCGATTCCTTCGATCGTTTCTTGAGAAAGCTCTTCGTCGAAGCAAGCGACCAGAGCCCCCTCGTTGACGATGTAAAGCTCTTTGCCTTCTACGCTCTCTTTGCGAATGGGGTAGCTCAGCTCCACGCCCCAATCCACCATACAGCCAAAGAGTAAGTCGAGAGGGGTGCGGTCAGGCTTTACGCTCTCCACCTGTAAGGAGAGGTTTTCTTGGGTTGTCTGGTGAGGCTCGAAGTAGACCTCCTCCATATTGGAAGAATCGAGACACAAGACGCGGAAGCCAATATCGAGGCCGTTGTCAAGCAGTCCGACTTCCTCTTTGATCTGTCGACCAGCCCTACGGATCCGCTCTTGGCCGATTTCGCAAATGGTCTTGTAGCCAGCTTTGCGTGCCGGGCTATTCTCTGGGGTTTCCTCTGGCAGTTGTACCATAATATACTTGCGCTTACCGCCATCCTCAGCATTGAGCTTCATTACTGCATGCGCTGTCGTCGCTGAACCACTAAAGAAGTCCAAAACTACGCTGTCATCTTTCAAGTTGGCTAGGGTCATTAGGCGTCTTAACAGACGAACAGGCTTAGGTCCGTCAAAGACTCCCTTATCTCCAAAAAGAGCTGTGACTTCTTGTGAACCTTCTTGGCTGTGACCAACTTCCTTATAGAACAAAATGGATGTTGGTGCCATACCGTCAAATTTCAATTCAGATAAGAAACGTTTTATGGCAGGTGTGCTGTCCCCATTAGGACCAAACCATATTCGATTATCTTGGAGTCTCTCACGAAACGCGTTTCGTGAGAGCCTCCAGCAGCGTCCTGCTGGAGGCTCTACTATCTTTCCCGAGGGTGTTGTAATGGGATAGTCGCATGCGGCATTATAAGTTTTAACCGACATATCACTTGCTTTCCATACACCCCTGGGATCGTTGTCGGGGTTAGAATAACGTGCATTCGCCTCTGCTGTTCGCTCCAATCGCCCAATCGTGAAGCTGTCAATGTTCTTAGCGAACATCATGATGTAGTCGTGGCTGTTTGAAATGTATTTGGCATCGTTTTTTGGAGAGTAAGCCCTTTCCCATATCAGTTGTGCTATGAAGTTGGTAGCTCCGAAGACTTCGTCGCAAATTTTGCGGAGGTGGTGCACTTCGTTGTCGTCGATGGAGATAAAGATCACGCCATCATTGGAGAGAAGGGTGCGAGCGACGAGTAGGCGGCTATAGATCATGGAGCACCAGTCGGAGTGGAAGCGAGGACTGGAGTCGAGGTTGCGGCGAAGGCGGTTGCCCTCCTCATCGAGGTTGCCCATCGCCTCGTCCTGCTCCTCACGGCTCATGGCGAAGTCGTCGTTGTAGACAAAGTCGTTGCCAGTATTGTAGGGTGGGTCGATGTAGATCATCTTCACCTTGCCGAGATAGGCTCTTTGGAGCAGCTTCAGCACCTCCAGGTTGTCGCCCTCGATGTAGAGGTTTTGCGTATTGTCCCAGTCTACACTCTTCTCCTCAACAGGACGGAGTGTCTGGCGGGTAGGCTGTGCTGCCACCCGCTTCACCTCCTGTTTGCCCACCCAGTAGAAGCCAAAACGCTCCTCTTGCTCGTCTGCAATCTTTTCGCCTAGAAGTTCTTTTAGGATGTCGAAGTCTATCTTGTGGGTCAGTTGGCCATCTTCTCCACGCACCTCTACAAAGGCAGAAGGGGCAATTTGTTGAAGGGCTTCAAAAGTAAAGTCGCTTGTAGAGGCGGACTGCAGGGGTCGTTTTTTGATTTCCATATCTCGTGCTTGTATCTCCCTATTTATTTATTGGGGCTAGTGAACGGAAGCTGTTCTTTTCTGAGGGGGCTTCCCTTTGGGTAGCTACAAAGTTACTGTTTCTTGATGAGTTCAAACTACAAGTCACGGAAGAATTGGAAAAAAAAGTCACGGAAGAATTGGAAAAAAAGTCACGGAAGAATTGGAAAAAAGTCACGGAAGAATTG
>KQ959276.1:0-41404 GCA_001552775.1 Bacteroidales bacterium KA00251 | reverse complement strand
CGGAAGAATTGGGGAAAAGTCTCGGAAGAATTGGAAAAAAGATACGTATCTTTTCAGAGAAAGACTGTCGGCTTTTAAAAGAAGGGTAGTGGATGATTGCGAGAGAGGGGTGTAGGAGTACCCGAATGGGGGGCTAGGATTGCGATAGTCTCCCTGGCGACTTGCTTTTGAACCGACTTTTTCTTTGCGTAGCTCGTCTGCAAGCCTTTCTTACCGCAGTATCAATGCGTCAAAGGGTGGTACAGATGGTCAATCAGGCAAAATATCTTATCTTTGCTAGAGAGAAAGAGCTTTGTGTACTTCCTCGACCAAAGAGGAGGAAGGCTGCTCCTAATAAAAGAATGTTTAATCGATAGATAAAAAAGTATGGCAAGAGTACTGATAATAGGTGCTGGTGGTGTAGGCACAGTAGTGGCAAAGAAAGTCGCTAGTAATAGCGACCTATTTACTGACATTATGCTGGCGAGTCGCACCAAGTCCAAATGCGATAAGATCGCTAGTGAGATTAAAGAGGTGAAGGTGCAGACTGCACAGGTAGATGCCGACAAGGTGCCCGAACTGGTAGCGCTAATGAAGCAGTTTAAGCCCGATTTGGTAATTAATGTGGCTTTACCTTATCAAGACCTTACCATTATGGATGCTTGTCTAGAGGCTGGCGTAAACTATCTCGACACCGCCAACTACGAGCCCCTAGATGAAGCGAAGTATTGCTACGGATGGCAGTGGGCTTACCAAGATCGCTTTAAAGCAGCCAACTTGACGGCAATTCTTGGTTGTGGCTTCGACCCTGGGGTAACCAGTGTGTTCACCGCTTATGCTGCTAAGCATATCTTTGACGAAATTCACTACCTCGATATTGTAGACTGCAACGGAGGCGACCATCACAAAGCTTTTGCCACCAACTTTAACCCTGAGATCAACATTCGCGAAATTACCCAAAAGGGGAAATATTATAAAAATGGTCAGTGGATCGAAACGGAGCCTCAAGAAATCCACTGCCCGATTCACTACCCAGGCATAGGACAGCGAGAAAGCTATCTGCTCTATCATGAAGAACTGGAGTCGCTCGTTAAAAACTTCCCGACCATCAAGCGCGCACGCTTTTGGATGACCTTTGGCGAAGAGTACCTCACCCACCTTCGCGTGATCCAAAATATCGGCATGAGTAGCATTGAGCCAATAGACTACAATGGACAGAAGATCGTACCGATACAGTTTCTCAAGGCAGTACTGCCCAAACCAGAAGAGCTAGGCAGCAACTATACGGGCGAAACCTCTATCGGATGCCGTATCCGTGGAATAAAAGATGGCAAGGAGAGAACCTACTACATTTGGAATAACTGTAGCCATCAGGCCGCCTTTAGAGAAACAGGCACACAAGCTGTTAGCTACACGACAGGTGTACCGGCCACGACAGGTGCTATGATGTTTGCAAAAGGTATTTGGCAAGGACCTGGAGTGAAAAATGTGGAAGAATTTAATCCCGATCCGTTCCTAGAAGAACTCGCTAAGCAAGGGCTCCCTTGGCACGATGCCATCGATGTAGACATCGAATTTGAGAAATAAAAGAAAAAGAGATGCCGAAGGGAATACGCCTTCGGCATTTCTCTTTTTATGAGTGTGCTTCCTCCTCTTAGTTGTTTATCCTTGACAGAGAGAGTTGATTTGATTCGCTTATCCCCCCCTACACTATGACCTATATAAGACTCGATAAACTGCGACAGCAATACAAGCCTCAGATGCCTGCTACCTTCAAAGTGGGCTACGAGCTCATGGAGACTCCTTTTGATTACCCCGAGGACGACTATGAAATGGTAAAGGCACGCTTTCCCCATACTTTTGGCCTTCCTCTACTCACCTTCAAGATGCTTGAGGAGTCGCACTTGAGCGATCCTACGATCTACTTTGATCCCAGTCTGCGAAGTGGAGCAAAAGGCACTAGACAAACGCTTTTTCAGAGCGAAAGACCCCTTCATGTTGGAGTCCTTTTTTCTGGGGGGCAAGCTCCTGGAGGACACAATGTGGTAGCGGGAATATACGATGCTCTCAAGCGACACTCGGCACAAAGTCGTCTATATGGATTCCTTATGGGGCCTGGAGGCTTGCTTAGAGGAGAGTATAAAGAGCTTACTGGCGAGCTGATTCAGCAATACCGCAACAGTGGAGGGTTTGATATGATTGGCTCCGACCGTACTAAGTTGGAGAAGCAAGAGGATCTCCAAAAGGTGTTGCAAGTGGCTCACGATTTAGCCCTCAATGCATTAGTGATCATAGGAGGCGACGACTCCAATACCAATGCCAACCTCCTTGCAGAGTATGCTCTGAGCATAGGCGATCCCTTGCAGGTGATCGGTTGCCCCAAGACCATCGATGGCGACCTCAAAAATGAGTATGTAGAGACCTCCTTTGGCTTTGATACCTGTGTGAAGGTGTATGCCGAGCTTGTGGGCAACATTCAGAGAGACTGCTTTTCAGCGAAGAAATATTACCACTTTATCAAGTTGATGGGGCGTTCGGCTTCGCACCTTACACTCGAGTGTGCCCTTATGTGTCAGCCCACGATGGCGATTATCAGTGAAGAGGTAAAAGCAAGAAAGATAACCCTCTCCCTACTTATCGGTCAGATTGCCGATGTCATACAGGAGCGCTCTGCCAAGGGGCTTACATTTGGTACGATACTCATCCCCGAGGGTCTTATAGAGTTTTTACCAGGGGTAAAAGAGCTGATCCAAGAGCTGAATCGAATTCCTCTAGAGACCACAGCGCCGATTCGTGAGGAGATAGCCAAAGCTAGCCACCAGCAGGAGCACGAAGCCAAGACGGCATGCGACGACGATCGCCATAGAGTACAGGAGATTGCAAGCCGTCTCTCGCGTGAAAATTCCGAGCTTTTTCTCATGCTCCCTATGGACATAGCATTGAGTTTGGCTACCGAACGCGACCCCCATGGCAATGTACAAGTTTCCCGAATCCCTACCGAGCAATTACTTGCCGATATGGTGAAGGCAGAGCTGGAAAAGCGACGTAGCGAAGGACTCTATGAGGGAAGCTTTTCCGTACTGACGCACTTCTTTGGATACGAAGGTAGAAGCTCTATGCCGAGCAACTTTGATGCCTCTTACTGCTACAGCCTAGGACTCTGTGCTACGGAGCTCATCGTGCAAGGTAAGACCGCCTATTTGGCTACTCTTCGCAACTTGATCGCTCACCCCACGGACTGGGTGCCGACAGGCTTGCCACTTACCGCAATGATGGACTTTGAAGAGCGAGGAGGCGAGATTAAGCCAGTTATCGGCAAAGCCGTAGTGGATTTGAAAGGTGCGCCTATGCGTTACTTTCGTCACCATCGCAAGGAGTGGGCTAGTGGGGTAGCATTTCGCTATCCAGGTCCGCTACAGTTTTTTGGTCCTTCGGCGATCTGCGACAATACTACGATTACACTTCGCCTCGAGCAAGGACTATCGGCTTATGAAAATAGTGAACCTTTCTAGAGCTGTTCTGTAAAGTAACCTGGGAAACATGATTTGACACACTTTTTCCTCTCCTTCCCGATAGCTTTTTGAGGGAGTAAAAATGGACTTTTCTTGCTGAGACTACCGAATTTTTCTCTCTAGAGAAGGTTGCCTTTCTGCCACAAAAAAAGGATGCATGGTATTGCATGCATCCTTTTTCTGTTGCTGTCCTATGCCTTACGACAAGACTTTCTCAAGCTGCTTTTTGCGAATCTTCGGTAAAAAGATCAGTACCATAGTGAGGGCGGTAAGCCCAGAGAGTCCATCGGCAATTGGCATGGCGATCCATACTCCTCTTAGTCCTAGTGAGGCTATTCGTGGAATGAGTATAAGGCCAGGGATAAGAAAGATAACTTGGCGTGTGAGGGTAATGAACATAGCTTTGCCAGCAAGCCCTAAACTTTGGAAAAACTGCACCGTGGTAATTTGCAATCCTACAAAAGGATAGGAGAGAAAGACGATACCAATAGCAGTGTTGGTTAGCTTCATTAAACCCTCTCCAGGATTGAAGGGGCGAACAAATAGATCGGGGGCAAAAAGGGCAATGGACAAGCCTACAAAGGCCATCAGCACATTCACATAGACTGCATATTGATAGGCTTTGATTGAGCGCAAGGCTTGTCCTGCACCTAGGTTGTAGCTCATAATAGGTTGCCCCCCTTGAGAGACACCGACCATAAACTGTATAAAAAGTTGGGAAATACCGATGATAATCCCATAGGCAGCAATGGCGTTTGTAGTTTCAAATTCACTACTTCCATAGAGGTTGAAGCTCCTATTGATCACAATATTGATTACGCTATTGACCAGCATCATGGCAAAGGGCGAGACGCCAATGGCTAGAATGCTTTTCATGGATACCCAAGAGAAGGCAAAAGACTCCTTGCGGAAGGTGACAACAGACTTGGAGTTGAAGAAGTGGCTCATTACAAAAAGGGCAGTTACCACCATAGAAATATTAGTTGCCCAAGCTGCTCCTGCAATTCCCCACTTAAAACCAAAGATAAAGAGGGGGTCGAGAACACAGTTGAGCAAAGCTCCAAGAATCATCGACAGCATAGCCTTAGTGGGGTAGCCTGTAGAGCGAATCACGGCATTGTAGCTAAACGAAAGGTCGGCAAAGATATTAAAGCCAAGTGCGATCATTAGGTACTCTTTGGCATAAGGTAGGATGGTATTGGTCGCTCCAAAGAGTCGGAGTAAAGGCTCCATGTAGAGATAGCCTAAAAGACAAACGACAAGGTTGAAAAAGAAAGTAAGGTAGAGAGAGTTGCCCAAAACCTTTTCTGCCATTGCTTGGTCTTTTCTCCCCAAAAGAATAGCGATTCGCACCGAGGCACCGCTCCCCACAAGCATGCCAAAAGCTTGTGAAAAAAGAAGAATGGGAAATGTAATGGCTAGACCCGCAATCGCTTCATCGCCCACTCCTTGCCCGATAAAGATACGGTCTACAATATTGTATAGGGCATTGACCATTGCACCCACTACTGCTGGAATAGAGTAGCGAAGAAGTAACTTGGAAACCTTTTCGTGCTCCAAGGCATAAAGTCGTTTATTTTGTTGCATGTCAGTTTCCTTTTAGTACCAGATACTCTTTTCAAGGATTGAGGCTCTTGACAAAGGAGGGGGGCACTCTCTCTCTAGATGTAAAGAGTATTATAGCTCACTTGTACCCTAAATAAAAGCTCCTACAGATTGACAAACCCTTCGTCAAAAGGACTCCAGAGCACAGCTATTTCTTTAGACAAAGATACCAAAATAGTTAGACTATAGAGCGAAAATAAGGACTTGAAGGGATCTTGCAGGGCATACTCTCCTTTAAAGCTGTACCTTTGTGAGAAGAGATGGGGAGACGCCATCTTCTTATAAGCACCATAAGAAGAGAATATGTATAGACTAACTTCGCAATACGAGCCTACTGGCGATCAGCCAGAGGCTATCAAGCAATTGGTAGAGGGTATAGAGCAGGGCGTAGAGGCTCAGACTCTCCTTGGAGTAACAGGGAGTGGAAAAACCTTTACCGTGGCTAATGTCGTGGCACAGCTCAATCGCCCTACACTTGTAGTAAGCCACAACAAAACACTTGCTGCCCAACTTTATGGCGAATTCAAGTCTTTCTTCCCAGACAATGCTGTGGAGTACTTTGTCTCCTATTACGATTACTATCAGCCCGAAGCCTATATTACTACTACAGATACCTACATTGCTAAGGATATGGCGATCAATGAAGATATTGAGAAACTTCGTTTGCGTGCTACAGCCTCCCTGCTTAGTGGACGACGTGATGTAATTGTGGTCTCCTCCGTATCGTGTCTTTATGGTATGGCAGATCCTCGCGTGTTTGCTTCCTGCATTATTTCGCTACAAGTGGGGCAACGTATTGCAAGAGGAGAGCTTATGCGTATGCTTAGTGAAGCTTACTATGCCCACGTGAAGACACAATTTGAAAGCGGTACCTTCCGTGTAAAAGGAGATACGATCGATATATTCCCCGCTGTGGAGGGCTACAACGGCATTGCCTATCGGGTTGTCTTCTGGGACGACGAAATCGATTCCATAGAAGTGATACAGCCCATAACTGGAGAGGTGAAGGGGAGCCTTAGCGACTTGCAGATATATCCAGCAAACCTATTTACTACCAGTAAGGAGCAAACTGCCTTTGCCCTAAAAGAGATCAAAAAAGACCTCGCGACAAGGGTGAGAGAGCTAGAAGAAGAGGGAAAACGAATTGAGGCCGAAAGACTGACAGAGCGTGTAAACTATGATGTAGAAATGATCGACGAAATAGGCTATTGTACTGGAATTGAAAACTACTCCAGATACTTTGATGGTAGGCTCCCCGGCCAACGACCCTTTTGCTTACTCGATTACTTTCCAAAAGACTTTTTACTCGTGGTGGATGAAAGTCACGTCACGATGCCTCAGATTAAAGCTATGTATGGAGGAGACCGCTCGCGTAAACTCAATCTCGTTGAGTATGGATTTAGATTGCCAGCAGCTCTAGACAATCGCCCTCTTACCTTTGAAGAGTTTGAGCGAATGACAGGCACTACAATCTTTGTGAGTGCTACCCCTGCAGAGTATGAATTGGCACGAAGTGAGGGGGTAGTCGTCGAGCAAATTATTCGACCAACGGGGGTACCTGATCCCATTATAGAGGTGCGTCCTACAGAAAACCAAGTCGATGACCTCATGGAGGAAATAAGGCTCCGTAAAGAAAGGCAACAACGAGTACTCGTAACTACACTTACCAAGAGAATGGCCGAAGAACTAAGTGAATACCTACAGCGAAATGGTATTGCTACAGCCTATATTCATAGTGATGTGGAGACGCTCGATCGTGTGGAAATATTGGACGACCTCAGAAAAGGAATCTTTGATGTACTCGTAGGTGTAAATCTACTTCGTGAAGGGCTAGACCTCCCCGAGGTTTCTCTTGTCGCGATCTTCGATGCCGACAAAGAAGGCTTCCTTCGCTCGCACCGCTCCCTTACACAGACTGCTGGTCGTGCTGCTCGCCATGTCGAGGGCAAAGTGATTTTTTATGCTGATAAAATCACGGAGAGTATGCAACAAACCATTGATGATACAAACCGTCGACGAGAAAAGCAACTCGCCTACAACAAAGCACACCACATAACTCCGCGAGCTGCTATTAAAAGTAGCTTTAGTATCGTAGAGGAACAAAAGGAAACGCAGGTTGAACTTACTTCTTCTGATTCGCCTCAAGCAAAGGCTCTTCATTCTGCTCTTACTAAAGGAGTGAAGAAAAGCTCAACAGGTACTGCCGCTACACAGCGCGAGGCTGTGTGGCGTAATGAACCCAAGCAGGTAGATAAGACGCCACTTAACTTAAAATCTTATAGCGAAGAAGAACGTGCCACTGTACTAGACCCATTAGTTAGCCTATTATCGCCCGACAAACTGAAAATCTTACTCAATACTACTCGAAAAGAGATGTATGCTGCGGCAAAGCGACTGGATTTCCTAGATGCTGCACGCTTGAGAGATGAAGCTAATGCCATTGAGGAAATCCTAGATACACTAGGAGAAAAGCCATAATCCGCCTAACCTATAGGCGAGACAACTCGATATTGACAACAAGTTTTTAACGATGCCTATACCTTTATGG
This sequence comes from Bacteroidales bacterium KA00251, assembly GCA_001552775.1. Lineage (GTDB taxonomy): Bacteria > Bacteroidota > Bacteroidia > Bacteroidales > Porphyromonadaceae > Porphyromonas. Next base: position 33,760 of record KQ959276.1, on the reverse strand, counting down.
GTATCGTAAGGGCGCTTTTGAAAAGCTCAAAGAGGAAGGTAAGCTCTAAGACTTCTTCAGCCACTCAAGCAACCAAGGGGAAGCCGAGATTACGGGGCTTAAAGCGAGCCTTTTTCTTCACCCCTTCTTCCCCTTCTTCCCCTTCTTCCCTCCTACATTTTTACATTATTGTTGCTACTTTTTTATTGCACTTTATCAAGCAGAATGATAGTATCCTATAGTATCCTGTTGTGCTCCATGATATTCTATAATATACAATCTCTTTGGATACTAAATTCTGCTCCTTATTCCTTCAATACCTCTCCAACCGAGTTCCGTTTTCTTTCTCTACTCTTTTTACTACTTTATTCCCCTATTATTCAGTTTGGAACAGGAATACCTTTTGTAGTTTCAAAAGAATGTACTACCTTTGCAAAGTGCAAGAGTGGCACAGGCGGTCGTGGTGAAACTGGTAGACACGATAGACTTAGGATCTATTGCTGCGAGGCATGGGGGTTCGAGTCCCCCCGACCGCACTTTGTCGTTGAATAATACTTTCATGCAAAAGCGAGATGGTGATGTCCTTATTTACCATCTCGCTTTTTTTTCTCCCTTTTATTCCTTTCTTTTTGTTGAGTCTTCTTTTGTTTGCTGAGGGACTCTCCAGTCGATCTCTTCTTGCAGTTGAGGAGAGTCTCTTTTTGTTTATTTCGTTGCCCCCCTAGAGGTGTGTTTTGTCCTATTTTGTGGGGGGGAGGAACTAGGATTTTCTCATCTAGGAGTTACCCTGCATAATGATTATAGTACTCGTTGGATAAGTTAAATCTGAAAATAAAAAAGCACCCCTTACTAAAAGGAGTGCTTTCATAAGAGCCTCTTGTCGGATTCGAACCAACGACCCCGAGATTACAAATCACGTGCTCTGGCCAACTGAGCTAAAGAGGCGGGTAGGTGAGCAACCTGCATCGCACCGCTACGACCTGCTACCCTTGCTGCGGTCAAGCCCTGGGGGATTCACAAGGAGCTGGTCGTGTAGGACTCACCCGTATCGGAACTCTTCTCTAAGAGTTTGCACTTGCAAAGGTACGATATTATTCTCTGCCTGCCAAATTTCTAGCTTCATTCTTGATTTTTCTTCTTGCTATTTGCTTATTTGTGAAGCTTAATTTTATATTCAACTCTTTAGTATTCAAGTTATTTCTTGTATTTTTTTCGTTGTGCGCTTCAAAAGCATTGTAGAGCTTTTCACTCTAATCGCATGTGGAGTGGGATGGCGTTGCTCTACTTTTCTGGATGTGTACTTTATCTATGCTATTGGGATTAAAGAAGGTCTCTTTTCTCTTCTAGAGGGGATACGGTGTCTAAGGGAAGGTGTGATTCTGCAAAAAAAAGAGTCGCTACTTTGCTCTACAAATATTACTACCTTTGCATAGAAGACAAGTAATCAATCATGAAGAAAACAGTTTACCTATTTCTTATTTTGGCTCTAGTAGCCACGCAGCTTGTAGCTCAGAAGGCTAAGCTTGTAAAGATACCTATAGCTTTCTACAATGTTGAAAACCTATTTGATACTGTAAAGGGGAAAAATAATGATCGCGACTTTACTCCCGAAGGTTCAAATCAATGGGTACCTGAAAAGTATCAACAAAAACTGCAGAACATTGCTCATGTAATTAGTGAAATTGCAGGAGCAGGACCAGCTCTTATTGGACTAGCAGAAGTGGAAAATCGCGGTGTCTTGGAAGACTTAATCAAGCAACCTTCAATCGCTTCCCACAAGTATAGTATTGTCCATTACGACTCTCCCGATAAACGCGGTATTGACTGTGCACTCCTATACAATCCGGCTATTTTTAAACTACAGAGTAGTGGTGTGCGTCCTGTCGTTTTTGAAGATAATCCCAACTGGAAAACGCGTGATATTTTATACACCACTGGTACTATTGCCGGTGAGACTTTCCACATATTGGTGGCTCACTGGCCAAGCCGGGCTGGTGGTGAAGCGATTTCTGCTCCCAAAAGATTGAGAGCTGCAGAGATTATGAAAAGTGTGGCAGACTCTTTGCTACAAGCATATCCCAATAGCAAGGCTATTTTGATGGGAGACTTCAATGACGACCCTATTAGTCCCTCTGTACGCAATGGTCTTAAGATTAAAGATAATCCAGACAAGGTGGACTACAGCGAACTGTATACCCCTATGCTTCGCTTGTATAATCGAGGCTTGGGTACACTTGCTTATCGTGATACATGGAACTTATTCGACATCATTGCAGTAAGCGGATCGCTATTGGGTGAGGATCTTTCTACCTTTAAACTATATTGCAATAAAGAGGGAAATCGAGGTTTCATTTTCAGAAAAGATTATCTTGTACAGCAAAGTGGCCGATACAAAGGATATCCCCGACGCTCGCTTGTAAGAGGTGTATTTGATGAAGCAGGCTATAGCGACCACTTACCAGTATATATCTATATTGTAAGGGAGGTTAAATAATAGCAACCTTCTCTCTCTGCTAGCATAAAAAAAGGCACTCTGTGAAAGAGTGCCTTTTTGTGTTTTATGGGGAGCTATTTTAGTATTCGGCGTTATTGGGAGTGCGAGGGAAGGGGATCACATCTCTAATGTTGGTCATACCCGTAACAAAGAGGAGCAGACGCTCAAAGCCTAATCCAAATCCTGCATGAGGTACAGACCCGAATCGACGTGTGTCGAGGTACCACCAAATATCCTTTTCGGGGACCCCCATCTCTTCTGCATGTTTCTTTAGCTTGTCGTAATCTTCTTCGCGTTCGCTACCCCCGATGATTTCACCAATTTGAGGAAAGAGTACATCCATTCCTCGTACCGTTTTTCCATCGTCGTTTAGCTTCATGTAAAATGCTTTAATCTCCTTGGGGTAGTCTGTCATGATTACGGGATTGTGGAAGTACTCCTCTACGAGATAGCGTTCGTGCTCACTAGAGAGATCGGCTCCCCAGTATACGGGGAATTCAAAAGTTTTCCCATTTTCTATAGCTTCAGTGAGAATCTCTATTCCTTGCGTGTAGGTGATTCTATCAAAAGGCTTTTCTAGAACAAAGTGGAGGCGCTCGATCAGCTTGTCGTCAAAATGCTCGGCAAGGAAAGTAAGATCGTCCATACAATGATCAAGAGCCCATTGTACGCAATGCTTGGTGAAGGCTTCAGCGAGATCCATATTGTCGTGATTGTCGTTGAAGGCAACTTCTGGCTCAATCATCCAAAACTCTGCCAAGTGACGTGGCGTATTGGAGTTTTCTGCACGGAAAGTGGGACCGAAAGTGTATACTCCTCCTAGAGCAAGGGCACAAAGCTCCCCTTCAAGTTGACCAGATACCGTAAGCGAAGTAGACTTGCCAAAGAAGTCTTTCTTGTAGTCCACTTTTCCCTCTTTGGTAAGGGGTACTTTTTCCATATCAAGGGTTGTTACTCGAAACATTTGCCCTGCACCCTCAGCATCACTAGAGGTGATAATGGGTGTGTGCACATAGTAAAAACCTTTTTTATGGAAGAAGCTGTGGATTGCAATCGCCATGTTGTGACGGATTCTCAATACAGCTCCAAAGGTATTTGTACGAGGCCGTAAATAGGCTTTTTCTCTAAGGAATTCAAGCGAGTGTCCTTTTTTCTGAAGAGGGTATTGATTAGGATCGCAAGTGCCATATACCGTTACCTCTTCGGCTTGTAATTCTATTGTTTGACCAGCTCCTTGCGAAGCAACTAAAGTGCCTATTACACCGATAGAGCTGCCAGTGGTAATAGAACTGATAAGCTCGGCAGAAAATTTATCTTGTGTGATTACAATCTGTAAGTTGCGGATGGTACTCCCATCGTTGAGGGCAATAAAAGAGACGTTCTTGTTGCCTCTTCGTGTTCTTACCCATCCTTTCACGAGAATCTTTTCATTGAGTGAGGGTGTTGATGAAAAGAGTTCTTTGATTAGTGTTCTTACCATAATATTAAGGGATAGTTGTTTTTTTATTAGCTTGTAGAGAGATTATAAAGTCTTAGAGTGCACTTTCATATTGTGTTATTCGTAGTTGCCCATTCGTAGTCGACTTACCTCTTCCTCTGTGAGATATCTCCAGCGTCCTCGTGGTAAGTTTCTCTTGGTCAGTCCAGCAAAGTATACTCTGTCTAGCTTATAGATCTTGTATCCGAAGTGCTCAAAGATTCTTCTTACGATACGATTCCTACCACTATGAAGCTCAATGCCAACAATAGAAAAATCTGTTTCATCAACGTAGCTTATTGCATCTGCATGGATTTCCCCATCGGGTAGCTCTATTCCCTGGGCAATTTGCTGCATGTGCTCCACCTCTACAGGTCTATCAAGAGTAACCTGATAGATTTTCTTTTTACGGAAAGAGGGATGAAGCAGTTTTGCCATCATATCTCCGTCGTTGGTAAGTAGGAGTACCCCAGTTGTGTTTCTGTCAAGTCGTCCTACAGGATATATTCTTTCACTGCAGGCATTTTTAACAAGATCTAGCACAGTCATTCGTCCTTCAGGGTCGTCGCTAGTGGTCATGCAGTTTTTTGGTTTATTGAGTAGCACATAGATACGAGGCTCTATTTCTACTCTTTTGCCATTGTACTCCACAATGTCTTGGCGAGTTATCTCCACACCCATGGTGGTGACTACTTCACCATTGACCTTTATTTTGCCCTCTGCTATAAGAAGGTCCGCATTCCTTCTAGAGCATAGCCCCGAGTTAGCGAGGTATTTATTGAGTCGAATGGGCTCTGTACTATTGATTTTTTCTTCAGGATATGAAGGTACAAAATTGGCTGCAGGCTGAATCTCAAAAGGTTGGGAGCCACTACGTCTTTTTCCCTTTTCCTTAAAGTTACGATAGTTGCCACGGCGGGACGAGATGCTGTATTTATCGTTTTTCCTTTTATTGTTATAGGAAGGGGTATCTTGAAAATCTCTTGCAGTAATTGCTTGTACTTCTGGGATTTCATAGCGACCTTTTCCCTCTTCAGGGAAGTCGTTGTTAGCATTTCCTGATGTAGCAAAGCGAGGAGCCATTGCAGGACTTCTTCTATAACGTGGCGTGCGAAAACTTTGGGAAGATTTGCTGTACCCAGATTTTTCCTCTTCTCTTGAGGGATCTAAGTCTCGTGGGGAAGAAAAGTCTTTTTGCGAAGTACTTCTCTCCTCCAATAGGGGAGGTCTCTTGTAGCTTTCTTGTTCTGGTGTCTTAGTCATTTTTACCTCTTGAGCAGTCTTTTCTCTATGAGGACTAGGGCTTGCAACGTTTTGAGACAACCTATTTTCATGGTCTCTCACAAACTGTTCAAAATGGGATAATTCGCTGGAAGAGGTACTCTTGTCGTTTTTGTCGCTTTCAGCGACATCAACTCTTACAATTGACTCTCCACCCTTTCCATTGCTAAGAGAGAAGGCGTGTCGGGACGAAGTATTCTGTACCTTTGTGCGGATACGACTTCTTTTGCGAGGGTTTTCGGGTTCTTGCATGTTCCTGCTTTTCAAATGTTTCTTCACTTCTTTTGTCGTGTGTATAAGAAGAGTCGTTTGCAGCTATATGATATTTGGGTTGCCTCTTAAACTATTGTTTTGTACACAAAGGATCATTTCGTTTAAGGCGACTTGTTTTTTTGTCAAACTAATTTGTGATGTCGAACTATCGATTATATTCACTTTGTGAGCTTTTGTTGCAATTTCCTTAGGATCTTTTCCGTAACAATAAGCTTCGTTTCTCAAAGAAGCTTCGGAACTCTTCTTAACTACACCACAAAAGTAAGTAAAAAAAAAGAGATAGGTCGCTAAAATCATATTCTCTTTGGCCTTGTAGAATCCTTGTTGTAGAAAAGAGCTTCTTTTTGAATCTAAAGTTTACAAAACGATTCCACTTTTATAGTAGAATCGTTGAAGAGCAAGCTCAATGCTATTCGTGAAAAGGTTTAATCATAATCTAGGGTCTTATTTTATGGAGAGCTTCTAGGGGATTTAGAGGGTTTCTCTAAATGTACCTATGATAATATGTAAAAGGTCTTGATGTTTTTCAGAAAAAGCTCCCGAGAATTCAATGAAAGTGTGTAATGCAAGGAAAATGGAGGTAAGAGCAAGGATAGGGGCTCTTTTTCTTTCCATTTTCGTCTATTTAAAACAGTCTTTTTGTTTGCTTATTATCAATTAGTTATGCAATACGATGAAAATAAATTATAAGAAAGATGCAAGAAAAGTTTGCAGATTCGAAATAATGTGTTACCTTTGTAAACGCATTCAGAAAGGGGGTCTTCAGAGAATGAGGCTCTGCCACTTGAAAGAGCGTGTTCAGAGTGGTGATGCAAAAAGCAATTGGTGCGGTAGTTCAGTTGGTTAGAATACCTGCCTGTCACGCAGGGGGTCGCGGGTTCGAGTCCCGTCCGCACCGCTTATAATTAGGGAGACTAAATAAAAGATGCCTCCCTTTTATATTTGACTTGAGGTGAGTCGTCTGGATAGGAGATTCAGATTTTCACACTCAATGATGAGTCTATATATTGTGTGAGTAATCATTTACCCAAAGGAGTATAGTCCTTGTAATGCTAACGAGTAAATAGTGGCATGAGGAGCGTGCTTCTTGAGGATGAGACAGAACAAGAGCCCAAGTGGCGGAATTGGTAGACGCGCTCGTTTCAGGTGCGAGTGTTTTGCGACGTGCAGGTTCGAGTCCTGTCTTGGGCACTAGTTGCTACACAGTTGCGGTGAATCTAGATACTTCTAGGTCGTTGCAAGTGAGAAAGTCGATGGAGGTAGATGAGAAACTCTAATATGCGTGAGTGGTGGAATTGGTAGACACGCTACTTTGAGGGGGTAGTGCCGGTTTACGGTGTATGAGTTCAAATCTCATCTCACGTACGTGTTTCATAATTTCTAACAGTGTTTTGTTTGGAGTCTCTGCAGCCTGGGTGGTTGTGGGGACTCATTTTTTTTGAACAATCCTACCTCTAAAAGAGTGCACAATGATCTTCTCTGCTTAGTAGCACTCATTTTAGAGGGGAGGCGAATGCTTCTTTCACTGCAATTAGACTAGCTAGAAGAGCGGTATTTTCTCCAATTAAGCAGGATAAGCATTTCTTGTGCAAATAGAAGGACAGTAAAGGTGATAAAATAAGGGGGAGTAAATGGTAAACCTATAAAAAAGAGCCTTATCTTGATAAGACTCTTTTTCTGTATAGAACAACTTTAAGAAGAGGGGCAAAAGCCATCAGCCCTTATTGCAAGAGTTATTCACTCTGTGTGTCTCTTTTAATGAATTGCAACCACAGCCACTACATCCCATACACCCCCCTTTTTTTCGCCCCTTTGATTGGGAGATAATGTGCACTATCCAGCGAAGGATGAAGAGTAGGGTAACTGCTGCAATGAAATAGACCAATATTAATTGCCAATCCATGATTTACACTTTTCTGATGACTTTTAACTAAATCCTAGCAATAAACCTCCTTGATAAACGATAAAGGAGACGATCCATGCTAGTACGCAGGTGTACGCGATTACAAAGAGGGTCCACTTCCAACTCCCAGCCTCTCTGCCGATAGCAGTTACAGTAGCAATACAGGGGAAGTAGATCAGCACAAAGATCATAAAGGTGAGAGCCACAAGTGGTGTAAATACTTTGTTGCCATGGGCATCTACATCTTGCTGCAACTTCTCGGAAATCATAGTGGTAGCGGCATCGCTATCATCTCCATTGCCTGTGTAAATTACACCTAGTGTACTTACCACAACCTCTTTTGCGGGGAGTCCAGAGGCAATTGCAATACTCATTTTCCAATCAAATCCTAGTGGAGAAAGCACGGGCTGTAGTCCTTTCCCTATTTTTCCTAGGTAAGATTGCTCTTGTTGCTTTTGTGCATAATGAGATTCTAGAGCAGCAATTTGCTCACTCTTTGCCGTTTCATCTAAGGAGATTTGCTTTTCCACTTGAGCGATTTGGTACTCCTTCTCTGCCACGATGCTTTTTCTTGGGAAGTAGCCCAAAAGCCAAATTACGATAGAAGCGGCAAGTATCACGGTTCCCATCTTGGTAAGATACATTTTGCTCCTATCCCACATATGAATAGCTACCGCTTTTTTAGTCGGGAGTCGATAGGGTGGAAGCTCCATAACAAAAGGAAGATCCTCTTTCTTAAACATGGCTTTCCGAAAGATCCAAGCCATCGCTATTGCCAGTAGAATCCCTAGTGCATAGAGTGAAAATAGTACCAACCCAGCTCGGTGAGGGAAGAAAGCTCCTGCCAGTAAAATGTACACAGGAAGGCGAGCACTGCAGCTCATTAATGGGTTTACGAGAATCGTAATAAGTCTACTTTGCTTGCTTTCTATGGTACGGGTAGCCATAATAGCTGGCACATTACATCCAAACCCCATGATCAATGGTATAAAACTCTTTCCATGTAGCCCCATCCCATGCATTAGCCTATCCATAAGGAAGGTAGCTCGAGCCATATAGCCCGTATCTTCCATCAAGGATATGAAGAAGTAAAGAATAATAATCTGAGGGAGAAAGACGATGACTCCTCCTACTCCACCAATAATACCATCTACTAAAAGATCGGTAAAGGGGCCCTTGGGCATGACGCTAGCTAGTCCACCACCAATCCACGCAACTAAACTCTCAATCCATGCTTGAGGAAATGCACCAAGAGTAAAGGTGCACTGAAACATCAAGAGAAGAAAGAGGATGAAAATAGGGAAGCCCCATACCCTATGAAGAAGAATATGGTCGATTTTGTCCGTTAAGGTCTTTTGAGTGGTGCGATGCACTTGAAGAGTTTCACGAAGAGCTCCAGCAATAAAACCATAGCGTTGGTCTGTAATCAGCGTTTCAACCTTTTGATGACCTAGTAAGTTTTGTGCTTCCTCTAGGAGCCCCTTTGTAAAAGAAAGGATTGTATCTCCATTGGGAAGAGAGGATATGTAGCGATGCACCTCTTTATCCTCTTCGAGAAGGCGGACAGCAAGGTAACGTGGAGGCAGGTTGGTAACGGCTCCTAGAGTGGTAGCGATTTCATCAGTTAGGCGTTGCACTCTTGGCTCTAGTAGAGAGCCGTAAGAGATACAGATATCGCGATATTCAAAATGAGGATTCTTCTGTTTTTCGTATAGACTTACAACCCGAGATAAGAGCTCGTCTACTCCGTATGCATTGCGACCAATGGTAGGAACTAGTGGCGTATCAAAGAGATCGGAGAGCTTAGAGATTTGCAGTTTAGCCTTGCTTTTGCAAAACTCATCGTACATGTTAAGAGCCACCACAAGAGGAAGCCCCAATTCTTTCAACTGTACTGTAAGATATAGACTACGCTCAATGTTGGTAGTATCTACGACATCAATTACTACATCTGGCCGAGTGGAAGGAGACGAAAGATAGTCGCGAATAAAAAGCTCTTCTGGGCTATAAGGAGACAAAGAATAGCTACCTGGAAGGTCAACAATCTCGATGTAATAGTCTCCAAAATCAAAGTGTGCCGTGTGAGCTTCTACTGTTACACCACTATAGTTGCCGACTTTTTCGCTTTTGCCACTAGCTATATTGAAGATAGAAGTCTTTCCGCTATTCGGATTGCCAACGAGTGCAACTCTAATCTTTTTGCGTTCTTTTCGGGAGAGGATACTATGCCGCTCGACTTCTTCTTTCTTCAAATTGGAGAAACTTATCGTTGAGGGTGTATCATTTTCCTCCAAGGAGACGTTGGGGGAGAAGTCTATACTTTCTTCAGGGGTAATTTTCACTACATCTACCAACTCAGCATCTTTGCGTCTCAGAGAGACGTTGTAACCCATGAGACGATAGTAAACGGGATCGTTGAGTGGAGCATTAAGTATTACCTTCACTTCCTTCCCTGCCACGAAGCCCATTTCTAGGATTCTTTTGCGAAAAGATCCCTCTCCTTTTACTTCTTTTATAAGACCTATTTCTCCTGTCTTCAGTTCAGATAATTTCATACTACAAAGATAAGGCTCTTTTCTAGCTCATTGTACGTTGAAACTATCGCAATTTATAGGTATACATGCTTGCATTTACGGCCATTTATACCTTGTTTAAAGGCTTGTATATAAGAGCAAAATCGGGAGAGTGTTTAAGCGTAGAAGCGATAAGGATGTTTAAAAGGTTAGGGAAGAAGGAGTAGCTGACGATTGAATGCTACCGATCTACCTAAAGTTTCCTACGAAGGCGTGCAGGCAATATCCCCAATTGTTCTCGATATTTTGCCAAAGTTCTTCTTGCAATAGCGACACCTTTTTCGGTCATGATTTGAGCAATCTTTTCATCGGTGAGGGGTTTTTTCTTGTTTTCTCCATCTACAATCTCTTGAAGTAGTGCCTTAATAGATAGGGAAGAGATCTCGTTACCATCTTCTTTTTGACCACCTTCATTAAAGAAAAACTTCAGAGCATATATGCCATAGTCGCATTCGACGAACTTTTCATTGCTAATGCGACTGATGGTACTGACGTCGTGCCCCGTGCGCTCTGCTACGTCTTGCAAGATCATAGGCTTAATGTCATGCACATCTCCACTTCTAAAGAAATCGGCTTGTAGAGAAACTATCACTTCCATGCAACGAAGGAGGGTATTGCGACGCATTTCAATAGCTTCAATAAACCACTTTGCTTGGGAGACTTGCTGTTTGGCGTAGCTTTGTTCTTCTTTTTTCTCTTTGTTTTCTTCTATTTTTTCTTCAGAAAGTTGCAAAAAACCAGGATTAACTCTTAGTTGTGGAATTCGTCCCTCTTCGTTGAGCCATACTCTAAATCCGTTCTCAGAAAGACGAACTATAAAATCGGGTGTAATACGAGAGGCCATAGCACTAAAATCACTTCCAAAACCATTCCCTGGTTTCGGATTGAGTGAAGTAATCGTGTGTTGTACGGCCTTGAATTCTTCAGTTGTAAGTTTAAGCTTGCTACAAATTTGTTCATAACGGCGATTCCCAAGATCTTCAAAATAATCCTTTGTTACCTTGAGAGCCAATTCTCGCTCTTTGCTTTCAGGTAGTCTTCGAAGTTGAATCAATAGGGACTCTTGGAGGTCTCTTGCAGCTACTCCTGGAGGGTCAAGTGATTGTACCTTCTGAAGAGCTTTTTCCAATTCTTCTTTGTTACAACTTAGATTTTCGTTGAATAGAAGGTAGTCTTCGATTTCACGAGTACTAGCGCGGAGATAGCCATCTTCGCTAAGGTTACCTATAATTTGTTCTGCAATAAGCTGCTCTTTCTTTTCAAGATTGAGCATATTAAGCTGCTCGGTGAGGTATTGCTGTAGGCTTTTGCTATCACTTTGCAAGGGTATCTCACCCATTTCTTCTCGTTGATCTTGTAGGATCTTCAGTTTGTAGTCTGGGATGTCATCTTCTGTGAGGTAGTCATCGGCAATGGTCTCTTCAGCACTCTTTAGCTCTTCCTCTTTAGATGGTTCATTAGGGTCTTCTCGTACCTGCTCAAGAGCGGGGTTTACGATAAGCTCTTCTTTAATGCGCTCTTCTAGTTTTGACAGAGGAAGCTCCAAGAGTTTAATCTGAAAAATCTGTCTAGAAGAAAGAGATTGTCGTTGGTTTTGCTGAAGGGATTGCTTATTCATACTTATAGGATGGACAAAATGGATTCAAGGTGCAATCCATGAGAGGCCTTGAGTAAGATAAAGTGATTGGTGAGAGGGCATGCTTTAAGATGCTGAAGAAGCTCTTCTGTATCTGTAAAAAAATGGGAGGAAGAGAGTACAGATGAGGCTTTGACAGAAGCGAATTCCCTCCCTACAAAGTAAGTTTCAGCAGAAGAGAGCATTTGTGTATGCTCTTCCACCTGTAGAAGGAGGGTTTCATGCTCCTGCCTAGAGGCTTCCCCTAGTTCAAGCATGTCTCCAATGATGAGAGTACGAGGAAGAGCAGTCGTTGTGGAGAAAAAGTTGTCTATTGCCACTTTCATTGAAGAAGGGTTGGCATTGTATACGTCTACAATCAGGCGATTGGAGAGAGAGGTGAGTGGAATTAGCTGGGATCGATGGTTGCTCGGTGTATAGCTAGCAAGGGCTTCTGCAATCTCTTCTAGGCTAATGCCAAAGTAACTACCTACTGCGGCTGCTGCAAGAGCATTGGGAAGATTATATTCGCCTACTAGCTTTGTCGTTACAGGTATGGATTGATTGCCCTTTGAGAGCGTAAATGAGAAGTATAAAGCTTCCTTTTGAGAAAGAGGAGTGCCGGAGATAAAATCTCCTTGTGATTCTCCATAGAAAATAGTCTTAAGTCCATTTGCGTGCCGACAAAGCAAAGCATCTGAGTGATGCACAAAAGCGGACCCTTGATGTGCCTCTAAATAGCGGTAAAGTTCAGTTTTTGTGCGAACTACTCCTTCAAATGAGCCGAATCCTTCAAGGTGGGCACGCCCAATATTGGTGATAATCCCATAGTTTGGTGCTGCAATAGAGGCGAGGTGGGCAATCTCTCCTTCGTGAGAGGCACCAGCTTCTATTATAGCTATCTTGTCGCTTTTTGAAAGACGGAGGAGCATAAGAGGTACTCCAATGTGGTTGTTGAGATTCCCTTCTGTGGCAAGCACCTTAAACTTCTTTTTCAATACTTGAGTAGTAAGTTCCTTGGTAGTTGTTTTACCATTGGTCCCTGTGATCATGATCAGAGGAGTTGCAAGTTGCTTACGGTGAAAGTATGCCAACTCAGAAAGAGCTTGTAGTGTATCTTGTACAAAAAACAATTTCCCCTCTTGTGAGGAGAGGGTCGGATCGCTTACTATAGCACTTAAGGCTCCCTTTTGCAGAGCAAGGGAGGCAAAGCGATTTCCATCAAATCGCTCTCCTTTTAATGCAAAGAAGAGTTGATTGGGCTTGATAGACCGAGTGTCAGTACATATACCGTCGCTCTCTAAAAAAAGCGAGTAAAGCTGTTGGAGCTGCTCTTCGGTGAGAATTTGATTTTTCATGAACCTCACTATGTGCTTAATATGGATACCTATAACTTATAAAGAGTGGCAAAACTCTTTGTATAATGGAAGATGCTTTCCATTTTGAGTTGGGAGTTTGCACCAATGATCTTCCTTAAGACAAAGTTACAGTAAAAGGGCGATACATAGGTATTTCTTCAGTTCTTATTGGTTCTTATTGGGCGGTGAAAAAAGTGCTGTTGATTTTGCCTGGATCTTCGGGAAGGTTTCGTCAAAACGTTATAAAGTTATCTGGGGGGGAAGCCACGGAATAAATCTTCCCAAAAGTCTTGAAGATTTTTTTTAGAGAGGAAGTATTATCCTACACAAAAAAAGCAAAATTTCTTTTTGACATAGAGCAACGAACTGAAGTTGTTTATGCTTGTATTTTATTCGTTATCTTGTTGTTAAAGTATGCGAGATCCTTTGTGTGTCTACTCTGATGAAACAATGATTGCGCCCCTTCTTTTTAACCTCACTTATAGAAGAGAAAAAAGCGATATCTTTGTATAAAGCGAAAAGCAGAAGACTCATTAGCTAATGGATAAAATAATGGTAAGGATAGGGAAACGAGAAGTGCTGGTGGTGCTTTTATTGCTTGGACCCTTTTTTTTGATGCTTAGCTCATGCCAAAAAAAAGATTCAGCAGCAGAAGTGCAAGGAATCTTTGAAGGCGAATCAATATTTGTCTCCTCCATGGTAGATGGTAGAGTAGATTGCATGAAAGTACAAGAGGGGCAGATCCTACATAAAGGAGATACCATAGCTCAGATTGACACTTTGATGATGACCTATCAGCTAGACTATATTAAGACTCAGCAAGAAACTGCACAAACTGCAGGAGTGGTGTCGCCTTCTATACAGACAGAAGCCCTACAAGTGCAGATTACTGCTTTAGAAAAAGAGGTTCAACGCATTTCTAGATTGGTAAAAGAAGGAGTATTGCCTCAAAGTAGACTTACACAGATTACGACCCAACTGGAAGCTGCTAAAGCTCAAAAAGCCGCAGCTATACAGCAAGTGCAGAAGAAAAACTCAGGCTCACTAGGAGGCTCTGAATCTTTAGATTCCCAAATTGCTCAAGTCAAAGAGATAATGGCTCGCTCCACTATTGTGGCTCCGACAGATGGTACTATACTCACTACCTATGTGCATGAAGGAGAATTGACGGGTGCAGGGCGACCTTTGCTCAAAATGGCTGATCTTTCTACCTTACAGCTTCGTGTCTATCTAAGCCCTGAACAATTAAGTCGTATCAAGATTGGGGATAAAGTGAAAGTGTATAATGATATGGGAGGGAAAGATGATCGTGCCTATGAAGGAACTGTCTCTTGGATCAGTGAAAAAGCAGAGTTTACTCCTAAAAATATTCAGACCTCCTCAATGCGTTCGACTCTTATCTATGCTGCTAAGGTGCTAGTGCCCAACGATGGCTATCTGAAAATTGGTCAGTATGGGAAAGCTATATTACCTCCACTCAATGACTCCCAACGAGAATCAAAATAAAGAAGAGCTACTTGCTGTTGATTGTAGCCATGTGACGAAGATTTTTGGAGCAAGTTTTAAGGCACTTGATGATGTCTCTTTGCAGATTAAGAAGGGTACGCTTTTTGGTCTCATTGGTGCTGATGGAGCAGGAAAGACAACACTTATTCGCATATTGGCCTCTCTACTTCTTCCTACTGAGGGTGAGGTGAAAGTGCTAGGCTACGATGTGCACAAAGACTTCAGAAAGCTACGCCACTATATAGGCTATATGCCAGGAAAGTTTTCGCTTTATTCCGACCTTTCCGTAAATGAAAATCTAAATGTCTTTGCTACTCTTTATGGTACCAAAATGGAGACTAACTATGAGCTTTTTTCTGATCTTTACGAGCAGCTAGCACCTTTTGGTAAACGAAAAGCAGGAAATCTTTCTGGAGGAATGAAGCAAAAATTAGCGCTCTGCTGTGCATTGGTGCACCGACCTGATATCCTGCTTTTAGATGAGCCTACAACTGGTGTAGACCCTGTCTCGCGAAAAGTCTTTTGGGACATCCTTACGCGACTACGCAAGGAGTTTAAAATGCCTATTATTGTATCTACTCCATATATGGATGAAGCTTTTCGATGCGATCGGGTAGCCTTAATACAAAATGGAAAGATAATAAGCGAAGACAATCCACAGGGACTCGTGAATAGCTATCCATACAAGCTGTGGGGAGTTTTGTCTGTGCAAAAAGGGAAGATGATAAAAGAACTTCGTAGTCTTACTGGGGTGCAATCGGTATACTCTTTTGGAGATACTCTTCACCTTACTTTTGACGAAAGTTGTCTCTCTACGGAGGAGATTGTTTGTAGAATGCAAGAAAAAGGGTTTAAGGATATTACAATAAAAGCAATAGATCCAACCATAGAAGATTACTTCCTTGCAAAAACAGTGGAAGAAAAAGAGTAATTGAGAGCTAGCTTTCTGAGAGAAAAAGATGAGACCTCTATTTAGTCATCCTATCGCGCAGGACCGTAGCGAAGCCCATGATGTAATCGTTGCAGAAGGGCTTACCAAAGTCTTTGGAGGCTTCGTAGCGGTAGATCATATCTCTTTCAAAGTGCAGCGTGGGGAAATATTTGGATTTTTGGGAGCTAATGGTGCTGGCAAGTCAACGGCTATGCGTATGCTTACAGGAATATCCAAACCCTCAAAAGGGAAAGCTTTCGTTGCAGGCTATGATATTAATAAAGATGCAGAGAAGATAAAGCGATCTATTGGCTATATGAGCCAAAGATTTTCCCTCTATGAACGACTTAGTGTAATTGACAATCTACTACTATACGGCTCCATTTATGGCATGTCTGTAGGAGAAATCAAAAAACGTTCGCAAGAGCTATTGAGTCGCTTACATCTTTATGATAAACGCAAAACACTTGTAGCGAATCTCCCGTTAGGAATGCGACAGATAGTTGCCTTTACAGCAGCGATACTTCATCACCCTGATATCGTGTTTTTGGATGAACCTACAGGAGGAGTAGATCCCGTAACCCGAAGACGATTTTGGGAACTTATATACGATGCGACAGAAGAGGGAATAACTGTTTTTGTAACGACTCACTATATGGACGAAGCTGAATATTGCGACAGAGTCTCAATTATGGTAGATGGAAAAATAGAGGCTCTTGGATCGCCCTCTGCACTTAAGGAGCAATACAAAGCGAAAAATATGCAAGAGGTGTTTTTTGTCTTAGCAGAAAAGGCTGTACGATCGGAATAGCTATGACAACCCGTAAGATTCCTAGTCAAAGACTTCTCATACAAGAGAGACTCAAAGAAGCTCCTCAAAGTGTGCAAAGTCGCTATAACAAATCCATGAGGAGCCGTATACGATATAGGATACGCAAGTGGTTTGTAGTGCTTGGACGCTTTATCATCAAAGAGTTTTTACATATCTTTCGTGATCCTCGTACGCTTGCTATCATTCTTGGTCTTCCTGTTGTTTTAATTATTATCTTTGGATTTGCTCTCACCACTGATGTGGGAGAGATAAAGCTACTGGTTGTTACCCCAGAAAAGAGCGAATTTGTGAGTAGTTTAGCTCAAAAACTTGATGCTAACGAATCCTTAAAAGTGTTAGATATAGTACCTCCTTCTAAGGACTATGACGAACTTTTTCGAAAAATAAAGGTCGATGCTATTTTACGACTTGAGGGAGATTTTGAAAAGAAACTGATCCGTGGCGAAGTCCCTCAGATGGAGCTTTCAATTGATGGCGTAGACCCCAGTTTGGTTGCTTCAGGCACCTCCGTTATAGGAGGAGTTGTTAAAGACTTTTTTCTAGCAGAGGCATCTACTAAAGGAACTCAAGCTACCCAAGGAATAAAAACAAGTGTGACGCTACTCTTTAATCCTGAGATGAAAGCTTCATACTATTTTGTTCCAGGTGTAATGGGTCTTGTATTGATGATTATCTGTGCAATGATGACAAGTGTAAGTATCGTGAGGGAAAAAGAATCTGGCTCAATGGAGATATTGCTTTCAAGTCCTGTACACCCTGGTGTTATTATATTGGCAAAGGCGATGCCTTATTTTATCCTGAGTTGCTTTAATATCATCACGATTCTTCTTCTTTCTCATTTGGTGCTAAAGGTTCCGATTCTTGGGTCTGTATCGGCTCTTATTTTTCTTTGCATGCTTTTTATCTTAGTCTCTCTTCTTTTAGGATTATTTATTTCCACAGTTACTAAAAGTCAGCTGAATGCGATTATCATTAGCGGAGCTGGTCTTATGCTACCTGTAGCGATGCTTTCAGGAATGATTTTCCCCTTGGAGAGCATGCCACGTATTTTATTCTATATTGCCCAGGTTGTACCTGCCACTTGGTTTGTGGCTGGGGTGAAAAAGTTGATGCTTATGGAGACTGGGTGGGCCGATGTGCAGATGGAAATCTATATCCTACTGGGAATGGCTGTGCTGCTTGTATCGGTTGCTGTGCTTACATTTAAAAATCGACTAGAGTAGGGAAATAGGCACTAGATATGTTTGGTCAATTATTGCGCAAAGAGTTTTTGCTCATAGGGAATACTCCTATGCTTTTTTGGATGAACACGCTATATCCTATTTTTATATTGTGCGTTCTTCCCTTTGCTACCAATATGGATATAAACTCCATACAGACTATTGTGATTGATCAAGATCGCAGCGCTGTATCACAAGAGCTTTGTCAAAAGTTCTTTCAGTCAGGTTACTTTTTGTCAATAAAGGACGATGAGGCAGGTGGTTCGATTTCCTATCAAGAGGCTTTTGAGCTGGTGAAAAAAGGTAAGGTAGATGTAATTGTAACCCTGCCGAAGGGTTTTGAGCGAGCACTATACTCTGGAGAAGAAGCAGATATGTCGGTGGTTGTAAACTCGATCAATGCCTCCAAAGGAGCTGCTGCACAAGCTTATTCACAGCTTATTGTAGGAGAGTATCAGAAGGAATTGGTGGAAAAAATGGATCCTAGGCGTACAAAGGATCCTATTGAGTTTTGTCAGAAGACTCTTTTTAACTTCAATCGTAACTATAAATACTTTGTAATCCCAGGAATGATAGGAATCTTGGTGACTCTTATTTCCATCATAATGCCAGCCGTGGGGGTCGTTCAGGAAAAGGAATTCGGCACAATTGAGCAACTCAATGTGACGCCAGTCAAGCCTACTCTCATTCTTCTTTCAAAAGCGCTTCCTTATTGGATCATCATTGTACTGCTAATGCCCATATTGGTACTAATGACAGGTGTGCTTTATGGCTTGTGGCCCCAAGGTAGTTTTCTTGCCATTGAAGCGATCTCTTTGCTAAATGCCATATCCTTTACTGGTTTAGGATTGATAGTCGCAAACTTTTCCTCTCGATTGCAACAGTTGATGTTTATGGTGATTTTTTTGATGATCAACGTATTATTGATGGGAGGAGTTTTTACTCCCGTATCTGGAATGCCTATATGGGCGCAATTTATTGCTAAGCTTTTGCCCAATTACTATTATACGAGAGATTTACGCTCTATATATCTCCGCGGAAGTACCCTCATTGATGTAACCCAAGGGATGCTTTATATGATGTTATTCTCAATTGTCATGCTTCTTTTATCCCGCCTCACCTACCACAAAAGAGGTTAAGAATATTTTGTTTCGCAGGAGGAGAGAAGATGCTTTGTTGGAAGTTGTGAAAAGAGGTACCCTCCAAAAATAAACACGATCTATATTTATACCATTTGTTCATAAGTATTTGTGGAATTCTTCAAGAGTCTTTCGGGGGGGATTGGGAAAAGGACTGCATGAATTTCTTCAGACTACAATGAAAAAGAAAGGTCAACATGGTGGATCCTCACAAAATAGAGTAGGAAAGGTGAAATCAATATAAATCGCTACTTTTGTGTAGTGATGAGAAATCAATATAATTTAAAGAAAAGTATGGGGCTTTTGATACGGGTACTTTGTGTCGTATCTCTGGGCTCTATTCTTCTTTCAGCACAGCATATAAAGCCTTCATTATGGGCGAAGGGAGATAGCGAAGAATGCCATAATACAGTAGAGAAAAAGCTTTCTCAAATGTCGCTTGAAGAGCAGGTTGGACAACTTATCATGCCTGTAGTATACCCCAGCCAAGATCCTCAGAAAATAAAAGAGGTTGAGCAGATGCTACAAAGTATCCATGCAGGGGGAATTCTTTTTCAGAAAGGAAAGGCTTATGATCAGTATAGCATGACACATAGGCTTCAGTCCTCATCAGAAATAGGCTATTTAATTTCAGCTGACAATGAGTGGGGCTTCTATATGCGTCTTCGTGATGCTATCCGCTATCCTCGGAATTGGGGCCTAGGCACGGCTTCTACTTCTCTCGTGGAGCAATATGGAAGAGATATGGCTGAGCAGTGCAAGCTGCTTGGTGTGCAGGTCTCTTTTGCCCCAGTCCTAGATGTTAACAACAACCCACACAATCCTGTTATAGGCACGAGGAGTTTTGGTAGTGACCCTCACCTAGTAGCTATACAAGGTGAAGCTTATGCTCGAGGATTGGAAAGCAAGGGTGTAATGGCTGTGGCCAAGCACTTCCCTGGACATGGCAATACCAACAAAGATTCGCATAAGACCTTACCCACAATATATGGTAGTCGTGCCACACTAGATAGAGTAGAGTTATTCCCCTTCAAGGAGTTCATAAAAAATGGGCATAGTGGCATTATGGTAGCTCATCTAGTCGTCCCAGCATTGGAAAAGCGTGGAGTACCTGCCTCGCAGAGTAAAAAGATAACCACACAATTACTTCAAGAGGAACTAGGCTTCAAAGGACTAATCTTTACCGATGGGTTGGCAATGGCAGGGGCTAAGAATGCAGCTGGGCGTTCAATTGGTGTAGAGTCTTTACTAGCAGGAAACGATGTTTTGTTAGGTCCAATAGATCCCCAGCAGACGTATAATGATATACTTGATGCTGTAAGTAAAGGTGTACTCTCTGCCCAACAAATTAAGGATAAGTGTCGCAAGGTGCTTACTGCAAAGTGGATCCTTTTTGATGGAAACTTGAAACTACCCTACAAAGAAATACTAGATAAGAAAACTTTCTATAAACAGCTACATAGAGAGCCTCTTTGCAAAAATGCTGATAAGCTATGGAGAGCCTCTATTACGGAGATAAAAACTATCCAAAATGGGAATACTTTGGAGAAAATAAAGCAGCATAGGGTAGGAATCCTTCATGTTAATGGCGAAAATTCTAGTGCCGAACAAGCATTTAGTGAAAGCCTTCAGGAACTTGAATTTAACCCCGCTGTTACTTATAAGATTGAAACGAATAGAAAGCTCCCTTCTCTTTCACAACTCAAAAAAAAGTTTGACTCTTGTGAGTATCTCCTCGTAAATGTTTATGATAAAAAAGGGAGCAAAGCCCAGCGTCTTGTCTCTGGACTTGCGCAGGATCACACTCTTTACTTTACGCTTTTCAACACTCCTTTTCCCTTTTCTGAATGGAAGCATTCCCTTTCTAAAGCCCAAACTGTACTTCTTGCTAATGAAGACTGTGAAGAGGCAGGCCGAGCTGTGGTGGCACAACTATTGGGCTTAGAAGACAGCTTCTTAATAACCCGTCCAGCAAGCCGCCCCTCCAAGGCTCCTTATTTAGAAGCTATATGCTCACCTGAGATTGGATTTGATCAGCGGTTTGCAAAAGTTGATTCGATCGCAGAGGAGGGTCTTCGCATTGGAGCCTATCCAGGATGTCAGATAGCCGTAATTTATAAAGGAAATTTGGTGTACAACCGATCGTTTGGTCAACTTTATAGAGGAACCGATGCTCCAGACGTGAATAATACTACGCTTTACGACATTGCATCAATTACTAAGTCTGTAGCAACGGTACCTGCAATAATGAAGCTTGTTGAAAAGAAAAAACTTTGTTTAAACGACTCCATTGCACAATATATCCCTGAGCTACGAGGCAGTAGTGTTGCAGCGATTACTATTCAAGAATTGTTGTTGCATGAAAGTGGTTTGCCCGCAACCATCAATTTTTATGAAAAACTAGTAGATAGTACCTCTTTACCAGACGGGCATTTGTTTTACTATCAAGCTGGAGAAGGATTAAAGCAGATAGATCGCTCTGTGTGGGTGCCAGATGGTTTTCGACTATCGGAAAAGTACCTCTCCCCAAAGTATAAAAAGGATTATACAAAACAATTCTCTTCACTTTACTATATTGCGGATAGCTTTTCAACAGAAGTCTTAGATTGTATCAAAAAGCAGGTGCCGACGCATCCTTCAAAGACAGTTTATAGCGATGTTGGCTATATCCTTTTAGGGCTTATTATAGAGCGAGTGGCACACAAACCTCTGGATCAGTTTGTTGAAGAGATCCTAATACAGCCTCTCTCTCTTCATCATTTCCTATACACACCTCTACGTCGCTTTTCTGTTAGTCAGATAGCTCCTTCTCAAGAGAATAGCTTTCTTCGCGGCAAAGTGTGGGGACTGGTAGATGACGAAAATGCGGCATGCTTAGGAGGTGTAGCAGGCAATGCATCGGTTTTTGCCAATGCGTTTGATCTTGCAAAGGTAGGATTGCTCCTTCTTGATAAAGGTTGGTGGGGAAAGACTGCTGTTCTTGATGAGAAAGTCACAATCAACTTCCTCCATACTACAGGAAATGGAGGAAAAAGAAACTTGGGGTTTGTCAAAGGGTACCCTGGAAATCCCAATATTCCTTTCGAGGCCTCTCCTCAAACATTTGGACACACAGGATTTACTGGCACGTGTTTTTGGGTGGATCCTGTGAAAGATATTGTCTTTGTCTTTCTCTCCAATCGCACCTATCCCTCACGTAGCAATACGCTTTTGCAAACAAATCGTATCCGTCCTCGTTTGTTGGAGGCTTTTTACAGTGTGCTATGAAGCAGATTTTCTACTAGTATTTACGATATAAAAAACTATTTCTTACTTTTAAGAGTATAAAAATATGAGTCCACAAACACCCTTGCAGAGATCTACCATTAAGGAGGAGTCGCAACTTGTTGATTTTAGCTCAATTATATGGTATGGCGCGAATATAGACCTTCTTTCCTCACACCTTAAGGAGCGTTTGACACAATTGCTAAAAAGTTACCCCGAGCCTAATGCAGCTACTTTGCGGAAAATGATTGCTAGCAGACAAGAGTTGACAGAAGAAGAAGTGGTGGTAACCAATGGTCCTACTGCAGCGTTTCATCTTATCCTTCGTGCATTTCCTAAAAGTCGTGTACTTTTCCCAAAACCTTCCTTAAAAGCCTTGCAACATGCTTGTGAGTTATACGATTGTCCAGTTTCCTATTTAGACTATGATCAACGTGTTGATGATTGGAACCTAGAAGGAGTTGATATCTGTTTCCTTACTACTCCCAACCCTCCAGATGGGCATATTCTATCTCATGCTGATATGGTTCGTCTCTTCAAAAAATATCCTGAAGTGACTTTTGTAGTAAATCAAAGTTATGCCTCTTTCACTACTACCAATAAGCTTAAGCCAAGCCATATCAAGATTTATCCAAATGTAATGACTATTTGGAGCTTTAGTCAGCCCTATGGTATCCCTGGATTGCGGATCGGTTATATTACAGCTACAAAAGTACTAGCACAAGCCCTATGGAGAGTGTATACTCCTTCTGTAGTTACTTCTGAAGCTTTAGAAGCGGCTAAGTATATTCTTATTCATCCCGCTCAGTTTACACTCCCTGTACGAAAATGGCTTCGCTCTGCACAAGAGCTTATGACCGCCCTTCGCGAGCTGGATTTTTTCGAAGTGCTTCCTAGCGATACTACTTTTTTTCTCTTACGTGTCAAAAAAGGCTGTATAGAGTCGTTGTGTAGCTATCTGCATGAAAAATATGGCATATTAGTAGGTCGTGCTGATCTCTTTGTCGGTGTGGAAAAAGATTGTATCAGTATCACGGCAAGAAGTGAAGAAGAAAACAAACAGCTTGTTGAAGCTTTACGAAATTGGCAATCTTATATTGAAGAAAAGTAAAAATGAATGTACCTAGATTTGTATCTACCCTAACCTCTCGATGGGGTAGGATCGTATTGATGATGGGTGGACTGTTTATCCTTTTATCCTCATGCAAGTCTGGAGGCAGTGGTCTTCCTGGTATAACGGCTGCTGGAAGTCCTGGTGAAGTCCTTTTAGTGATGCCTTCAAGCTGGCTCAAGGGAGAAATAGGCGAACAAACAAAAAGTATGCTCCGTATGGAAGTGCCATCACTGCCACAAACTGAGTCTTGGCTGCGAGTACAAACCGTATCCTCAGACGATTTCGGTCAATTCCTTCGCAATACTCGAAATATTCTTATTGTAGACTATAATAAGGATATTTACACTACGACCTCTGTGAAGTATACCTTCGACCCTTATGCCAAAGGACAAATAGTGGTAACAATACAAACTCCCGATATGCAAAGCTACCATAAGTATATTACGGAGAGGGGGAGAGAGATATGTGAGTTGTTTTTACTGAATGAGCTGTATCGTATGGCGTCTGACCTCGTGGAAGATTATAGCCCTACTGCTATGAACTATTGTGAAGAGATCTTTGGCTGCCGAATAAATGTTCCCAAAGACGTTCTCTCTTATAAAAAAGGAGAAAACTTCTTGTGGCTTTCCAATAATGCCATGAAGAAAAGATATGACTTTGCAATTTTCAAAGTACCCTACGATACATCTTCTTCTCTCCCTTCCGCTCGGCAACTTATTGCTTTACGAGATTCCGTACTTGGAAAAGAGATCCCAGGATCGGACCCCTCATCCCATATGACAACTTCGGATTATGCTATAGAGTACCGCCTCGCAGAGTTGCCTTCTGGCAAGCGTATTGTAGAACTTCGTGGACTTTGGGAAATGACTCCTCCCGATATTATGGCAGGTCCGTTCATTGCACAGGCCTTCTTCTCAACCAATGAAGCAGCTCTTTACTATGTGGAGGGATTTGTTTATTACCCCAATGAAGATAAACGAGACTTGGTGCGCAAACTCCATTCGGCACTCTTTTCTTTCCGACCACAAAATGAGCAAATGTTTGATCCTGAACCAATAAAAAGGATTCGCTGGAGTCCAGCTGAAGATCTTACTGTCAGCGATCCTTCCTTTGCAACATCAAAACGCTAATTCCTTTAGCAATTTCTAAAAAAGCCTTTAGTAATTCCTAATAAATAATGAATGAAAAAGCAAAAATAGCCTTTACCCATGGCGATATAAATGGTATTAGCTATGAGATTCTACTCAAGCTACTTTCCACAAAAGACATCACAAAATTATTTACACCAATTGTCTATGGCTCTGCAAAGGTCTCTGCCTATTACAGAAAGGTATTAGAAATGGACGAGATGCCTTGGAATAGGATAGAAAATCCAAGAGAGGCATCTGAAAGTGAGCCTAACCTGATTAACTGTGTGTCTGATGACTTGATTGTAGAAATGGGAAAGGCTACTCCCGAGGCGGGAATTGCTTCCTATGAAGCTCTTGAAGTAGCAATGAAAGATCTTCTTGCTGGAGAAGTGGATGCTCTGGTTACAGCTCCTATCAATAAGTCCATTATGCCACACGATCGTTTCCCCTATAAGGGGCATACTGCATATCTAGGGGCTAAATGTCACCTTGAAAAAGGACAAAGCCCATTGATGATCCTTATGGCAGACCGACTGAAAGTAGCTCTTGTTACAGAGCATATCCCCCTGTCAGAGGTCTCAAAGACCCTTACTAAAGAGAGGATCGTTGCTAAGGTAAAAGAGCTTCACTCAAGTCTCATACGTGACTTTGCAATAGACAATCCTCGAATTGCCGTGTTGGCTCTCAACCCCCATGCCGGAGACATAGGGCTTATAGGTGATGAAGAGAAAAGAATTATTTTGCCTGCAGTAGAGGAGTGTCGTAGTAATTTAGCGATAAAATGCTTTGGCCCATACCCCTCAGATGGTTTTTGGGGATCATCTATGCTAATGCGCTTTGATGGGGTAGTGGCAATGTACCACGACCAAGGATTAGCTCCATTCAAAGCTCTATACATGGATAGTGGTGTAAACTTTACAGCAGGCCTCCCCATTGTACGCACTTCACCAGACCATGGTGTAGGATACGATATTGTTGGAAAAGGTATTGCATCTGAAGAGTCACTTAGGGAAGCAACCTATACCGCTATTGATGTCCTTAAGAACCGAAGAGAACATGACTTGGCCACTCGCAATCCCCTTAGAAAAACCTACTATGCGAGCAATAATTCCGACAATGAAGTACTCCCTCCGATCGCTACCGACGAAGATTAAATATACTTTCTATTGCTCTTAAAACTATGATGAGTGGTATATACTTAAAATAAAATCTAGAGAAATAATGCATCACCTACTACGGACTCTCATAAAAAGACAAGGGGTTATATCCCTAACTTTGATTTTTCCACTCCTTTGTCTTCTCCTTTTAGTACAATGTAAGCCTTTACCTAAAGAACCGTTGACACCTGGTCATGAAGATCCTAGCAATCCTATTCTACCGCCTAATAAGCCTGACGAACCACAACCAAAGCCTTTGACCGTGGACTATGTGCTTGACCCTTGCGAGGAGTTGCTCCTAAAAACGAAGGCTAAGGGCACTTCATATCAGTGGAGCTATGCACAATACAAAAACGGTGAGGAGCATGAAGCAAAATATACACTATTCTCGGAAGAAGAGACACCTTATTTTTTTGTTTCAGAGAGTGGATTCTATAAGATTCTTGCAAAGGTTAAGACCAGTGGGCGTGTGATAGAGGAGAGCTATATCATTGAAGTACGAAGTAGCAACTTTAAGCATTCACCCTATATTACCCAAGTTTTTGACTTTACCCCTGCACCTGGACAATTTGTAAACGAAGCACCTAAGTGGATAGAAGGAATGACCTATAAAGAGCTACTTGATGTGGTACTGAAAAGGTTGGGTGGAACGAACAAAAACTATGTGTCCCTTGGTGCATATGGTGGCTCTATTACCTTTGGTTTTGATCATCTTGTTCCCAACTTGGATGGACCTGATCTTGTAATATGGGGCAATGCCTTTCCAAAAAGTAGTGAAGCTGGTATCGTGCAGGTAGCCTATGATGCCAATCACAATGGTATTCCCGATGACCCTTGGTATGAATTGTATGGAAGTGCGCACAAGGAACCAGATGCGACATTTCATTATTCAATTACCTACTATCGACCAGACTCCAAGAAGCAGCCCGTATTAGATCCTAAAGAACCAGCAGTTATTGATGCCGAGTACATACGATGGGAAGATAATCAAGGTAATAGTGGATTCATTCCCCAAAATAAGTATCACAAGCAATCATACTATCCTGCGTGGATAAAAGAGGATTCCTATACGCTCAGTGGTACAAGGTTAAAAAATAATGCAGTACTTACTACAAAAGGAGAAAGCAAAATCTGGGAGTTGAATCCTTTTGAATGGGGATATGTGGACAACAAACCCAATAACGACCCTAATGGCTCTCAATTTGATCTTAGCCATGCTCGTGATTCAAAAGGAAATCCTGTAGCTCTTAAGGGAATTCATTTCGTGAAGGTATATACTGCACTAAATCAAGTCGCTGGAGTTATAGGAGAAACCTCAACGGAGGTTATGCACGCCTATGATATTCGCTATAGAAAACTACTTGAAAAAAGATGACTCGTGTAGGATTGCTAAGTGATACTCACGGATATTGGGACGAAAAGTATGCATACTATTTCCGAGAGTGTGACCTTATTCTCCATGCAGGAGATATAGGATCGATCTTGCTTACCGAACGATTGGAGGATATTGCTCCTTTATATGCGGTATATGGCAATATAGATGGCATTGAGATTAGGCAAAAATTTCCACAAGTAGCAGAGTTTAATATTGAAGATTTGCCAGTAATGATGACCCACATTGGGGGGTATCCAGGACGGTATGAGGCATTAGTTACAAAAAAACTCCTTGAGGCAGAAAGAAAAGGAACTCCCTATAAACTATTTATTTCTGGACATAGCCACATTCTCAAAGTGATGTCTGATAAACGATTTCAACTTCTTCATATCAATCCTGGAGCTGCTGGACTCCAAGGGTGGCAAACGGTACGTACATTAGTCACCTTTTCTGTGGACGGCAAGGCAATTAAAGATCTTAATGTGATAGAGCTATCCCGCTAGTGATATAGAGACCCCTCCATGATCAAAGAACTTTAAATCCTCTCAAAACAAAATAAAATAGTACTGAAGACTCTTTCCCAGCTTCAGTACTTTTCGTTTAGGAGGGTAAGAAGAATTACTTAATAGTACAAGAACTCTTGAGTAAAGTCTCGTGTTTTTTTTTATACAAAGACGAGGTGTGTCTCAATTTAAAGTGGCGTTTAAAGATCTGCCTAAGAGTCACGCAAAATATGTATCTTTGCAGGAGCGGTAGTCGCTTGAATATTCCATTGTGAAAGCGGTACCCGTTTCGTAATGCAGACTAAACTAATAAAACAGTCCATATGGCTACAGTAAAAAAAATCGTACAATGTGTGCCCAACTTTAGTGAAGGGCGAGACAAAACAAAAATCGAGAAAATTGTCAATCCTTTTCGCACTCGCGAAGGTGTAAAACTTCTCAATTATAGCAATGATGAAGACCACAATCGTCTTGTCGTAACGATAGTTGGTGAACCAGAAGCTGTAAAGGAATCTATGCTTGAAGCGTTTGGTATCGCTGTAGATCTTATTGATATGACTAAGCACGAAGGACAACACCCCCGCATGGGTGCCGTGGATGTTGTACCCTTTATCCCTATCCGAAATATGGATATGGATGAAGCAATTGCTCTTTCTAAGGAAGTGGCAGAAGAAGTTGCAAAACGCTACAATGTGCCAGTATTCCTTTATGAAAAGTCGGCTTCTGCCCCTCATCGTGAAAACTTGGCTAAGATACGTAAAGGCCAATTTGAAGGGATGGCAGAAAAAATTCATGAACCAGAATGGAAGCCCGACTTTGGTCCCGCAGATATTCATCCAACAGCCGGTGTGGTCGCTATAGGTGCACGTATGCCTCTAGTTGCCTATAATGTGAATTTGAATACTTCCGACCTTTCTATTGCTGATGCTATAGCAAAAAAAGTGCGCCATATAGGTGGTGGACTTCGCTTTGTAAAGGCTATGGGTGTGGATCTTACAGATCGTCATATTGTGCAAGTATCTATGAACCTCACTGACTTTACAAAAACAGCCGTTTATCGTGCCCATGAAATGGTACGTATGGAAGCTCGTCGCTATGGCGTGGAAATAGTTGGTAGTGAAGTGATCGGACTTGTGCCGATGGCTGCTCTTATAGACTGTGCAGAATATTATCTAGGCATCGAAAACTTCTCTATGGATCAAGTTCTCGAAAGCCGTATGATGGAGTAGTAGTACTACTCAACCCTTAAGACAAACACAGCCTCCTTAGATGGAGGAGGCTGTGTTTGTAAAAGAAAAGAGCGAGATAGATACAACTGTAAAGGATGGAAAATAGAGCGAATCTTTATGTCTATAATATAGGACAGCTTGCCACACCGATAGGAAACTCCGCTAGAAAAGGAGCTGAAGCTATGGGCAACTTGCGAATTATAGAGGGAGCTGCGGTAGTAATCCATGAGGGAAAAATCGTATTTGTAGGACCTCAGAAGGAACTTGATGAAGCACTCACTAAAGGTTGTCGTAAACTTGACGCCAAAGGTAACGCCGTATTACCAGGTTTCGTAGATAGCCATACGCATCTTGTTTTTGCTTCCTATAGAGAGGACGAATTTCAATGGCGACTTCGTGGGGATAGCTACATGAGTATTATGGAGCGTGGCGGTGGAATAGCCAAAACCATGAATAGTACTCGTAAAGCATCCGAAGAAGAGCTGCTATTGCCTGCTCTCCAACACCTCAAGGCTATGCTAGCAATGGGAGTAACCACAGCAGAGGCTAAAAGTGGTTATGGCATGGAACTCAATACCGAGCTTAGGCAGCTTCGTACTACTCAAAGGCTTAAGGAGCTACAACCCGTAAGACTCTTTTCTACCTTTATGGCTGCTCATGATACCCCACCCGAGTATAAAGGGCGCTCAATGGATTTTATACAGCATATCATAA
Source organism: Bacteroidales bacterium KA00251 (assembly GCA_001552775.1). GTDB lineage: Bacteria > Bacteroidota > Bacteroidia > Bacteroidales > Porphyromonadaceae > Porphyromonas. Next base: position 4,693 of record KQ959276.1, on the reverse strand, counting down.
AAGATATGCTTCCTCGTGTGAAGAGTGAGAATTTGGCAGAAGCATGCGATATCTTTACAGAAAAAGGAGTTTTCAATCATGAGGAAACTAGAGCATTACTGACTGCAGCCAAAGAAATGGGCTTCAAGTTGAAAATGCATGCGGATGAAATCGTTGCCTTTGGTGGGGCTGAACTTGCTGCCGAGCTTGGTTGCATCTCAGCTGATCACCTTTTGATGATCTCAGATCAAGGCATAAAAAATCTAGCAGAAAAGAATACAGTAGCTACATTGCTTCCCTGTACAGCTTTTAGTTTGAAAGCAAATTATGCACCTGCTCGTAAGATGATAGACCAAGGATGTGCAGTAGCTCTTGCAAGTGACCTCAATCCTGGGAGCTGTTTTTCAGCTTCTATTCCTTTGCTTTATGCTCTTGCTACCATCTATATGGGCATGACTGCAGAAGAAACTCTAACTGCTCTCACACTTAATGGGGCTGCTGCTCTTGACAGAGCGAGCCAAATAGGTAGTCTAGAAGTGGGAAAAGCCGGTGACCTTGTAGTTCTTGGTTATCCAAGCTACAAATTCCTATCTTATCACTTTGGCATGAATCTCGTTGCCTCTACTGTCATTGGAGGGGTAGAATACAATAATCAAACAATACTAACGCTTTAAAAATAAGTATGCTTACTGACAAGACAATCAAAGGATTCCTTGCGGAAACTGCTGGGGACGCTCCTGTACCAGGAGGAGGAAGTATCTCCGCTCTTAATGGCTCTATTGCAGCTGCTCTTACCGAAATGGTTGCTAACCTTACTATCGGTAGAAAAAAATATGCTGAAGTGGAAGATGAAATGAAGACCATCGCTTGCGAAGTAGCAAAGCTACAAAGTGAATTGGTAATTGATGTGGATAAAGATAGCGAGGCTTACAATCGCGTGTTTGCTGCTTTCAAACTTCCTAAGGATACAGAAGAGGAAAAGGCTCACCGCAGTGCAGAAATACAAAAAAACACTAAGTATGCTGCGGAAGTGCCTATGGAGGTAGCACGAAGAGTATCTAAGCTACTCCCATTGATAGAAGCCGTTATCATAAAAGGCAATCAAAATGCTATTACAGATGGTTGCGTAGCTATGATGTGTGCTAAGGTGGCTGTCGTAGGTGCTTTGTTTAATGTTCGTATCAATCTCACTTCTATCAAAGATGCAGACTTTGTTGCTCGTATGACAGAAGAGGCTGATCTACTCGAGGCAGAGGTGATTGCGAAGGAAAAGCATGCTATTGAGGTAACCAAAGAAGCTTGTAAGTAATACTAACACTATAATGGCAAAGGAAAAGGATTTTTACATAGGGAACGAACAACTGACAATTGAAAGTTGTGAAGATTATCTTCTCCATAGACCCCTGCTAAAAATTACAGAGGAGGCAAAGCAAAGAATCCAGCACTGTCGCGATTTTCTCGACAGTAAGCTAGGCAGCGCTCAAAAACCTATCTATGGAGTAACTACAGGCTTTGGAAGTCTTTGGAAACACTCTGTAAGTGCAGAGCAACTAACCACTCTCCAAGAAAACCTCGTTAAGAGTCACTCTTGTAGCACTGGTGAAGAAGTAAAGCCAGATATCATTAGGCTAATGCTTTTACTCAAAGCACATGCCCTTCAATATGGTCATAGTGGCGTACAAGTTGCTACAGTAGAGCGTATTCTCGACATGCTCAACCACGATGTCTTGCCTATTGTATACGATAGAGGAAGCCTCGGTGCAAGTGGAGACTTAGCTCCATTAGCCAACCTATTCCTTCCCCTTATCGGAGAAGGAGAGGTACGCTACAAAGGGGAAAAGAGATGTGCTAAGGAAGTCTTTAATGAATTAGGACTTGAAACTATTAAGCTAAGAAGCAAGGAAGGACTAGCTCTCCTCAATGGTACTCAGTTTATGAGTTCTCATGGAGTGTATGCTTTGATAAAAGCAAAGAGACTTGCAACCGTTGCAGACAACTTGGCAGCTCTTTCCTTGGATGCTTTCTATGGACTTACTGCACCTTTCTCAGACCAACTTCATACGATTCGCCCCCACAAGGGACAGCTTACTGTAGCAAGGCACCTTCGTCAGCTTTTAGAAGGAAGTGAACTACAACAGCAACCTAAGGAGCAAGTACAAGACCCCTACAGTTTCCGTTGCGTACCGCAAGTACACGGAGCAAGTAGAGATGCCTTTGACTATGCTAAGAAGGTAGTAGAAATAGAGATCAACTCTGTAACAGATAATCCTACCGTATTCCCTGAAGATGATCTAGTCGTTAGTGGAGGAAACTTCCACGGGCAGCCTCTTGCGATTACTTATGACTTTTTTGCAATAGCTCTTGCTGAGCTTGGCAACATCTCTGAGCGTCGTGTAGCTCAACTTATCCTTGGACTTAGAGGGCTTCCCGAGTTCCTTGTCGCTAATCCTGGGCTTAATAGTGGCTTTATGATTCCTCAGTATGCGGCAGCCTCTATGGTTAGCAAAAATAAAATGTACTGTTTCTCTGCCGCAAGTGATAGTATCGTATCCAGCAATGGACAAGAAGACCATGTGTCAATGGGGGCTAATGCTGCTACTAAGCTTCTGCCTATTATTGACAACCTTGAAAGAATATTTGCTATTGAGCTACTTAATGCAGCTCAGGCCTTAGAATTCCGTCGTCCATTGAAGACTTCTCCTTATCTTGAAGATATGATGAAAGCATATCGTACTAAGGTGCCAAAAGTAGAAGAGGATGTGGTAATGTACAAGCAGATTGAAGCCTCGCTAGACTTTGTACTGCACTATGATTTTAAGTAATTCATAGCTTTCCATAAAGTAGCAACAGATAGCTATTGCTATACACGTTAGTTGCCTTATGGAAGTGATTGCTTGATGAGTAATATCCTATACTAAAGCCTTGAGAGAATCCTCTCAAGGCTTTTTTACTACGAATACTCACTTTTGTGAATTAGTATCCGTAAGAGGAATAAGATTCTTTTAGTGGAGACTGTTTCAAAAGTCAACAGTCTCACAATCTTGCTCGCAAGATTGTCTAGACCTTGCAGAAAGGATGAAGCGCAAGGCGCAGAGGGTTGGGTCAGAAGGGAGCACACCTCCGTATGTGACCAAAGCCGAATCCCGGAAGCAACACAGCGATTCGCCTTTATGCAACAGTCTCTAGTGAGGTAGATTAGCCTTACCGAATGTCTTTATTCCATTTATTTGTTGTACCTTTGCAAAGCCTTACGAGATAAGGTAATAATAAAGAGAATTTAGAATACAAGAAAAAATGGCAACTAAAATTAGATTGCAGCGACATGGTAGAAAGGGATATCCCTTTTACAGAATAGTGATCGCAGACAGCAGGGCTCCACGAGATGGAAAGTTTATTGAAAGGATCGGAACATATAATCCCAATACCCATCCTGCTACAATAGATTTAATATTTGATAGAGCTCTTTATTGGCTCAATACAGGAGCCCAGCCAACGGATACAGTACGCAATATCCTAAGCAGAGAAGGTGTGTTGCTCCGTAAGCACCTTGAAGGTGGCGTAAAGAAGGGGGCTTTTGATCAGGCTGAAGCAGACAGACGCTTTGAAGAATGGAAAGCTAAGAAGCAACAATCGCTCTCCGATATCAAAACTCGAGATGATGCGAAGCTAAGAGAAGAAGAAAAGAAAAGACTCGAAGCTGAACGCAAAATAAACGAAGCAAAGGCTGCAGAAGTAGCTGAAAAACTTGCCGAAGAAGAAAAGGCTAAGAAAGAAGCTGAGGCTGCTAAGGCTGCAGAAGAAGCTGCCGCTATAAGTAGTGAAGTTTCTGCTACTGAAGAAAATACCGAAGAGCCTGTAGCAGAAAAAGTGGAAGAAGCAAAAGAAGAAAACTAAAGTTTTAATAGCTTTTTTCAAGACGCTGATTGTCCTCTTGGACTATCGGTACATACAAATGAAGCGACCTTGTGGGGAATCTCCCATAAGGTCGCTTTTTTTAGTATGTTTCACCGTAGGATTACTGTTGATACAGAGTATCTTATACTCATCTTCACTGTATAGATTACAGCCTATACGATATATCTTAGGAGACGTTTCATCCATACAGCACCATGGATTAGTAGGTAGCCCAAAAAGCTCGTAGTGCGATTGGAAGCGAGTAGGTACATAACTTTTTTACTCCATTCCATAAAACTGGGTGGAATCTTTCCATCTTGAGGCTTTATTCCAGAATTGCGAATTGCTTGATAGTAACGATACGGTAGCTTACAACAGACGAGATAAGCACGAATATGAGCACTATTGAGAGCTCGATGTAGGGCATTATCCTTCCTCTCTTGACTTAGCTCTTTGTCAAGGTCATCGAGTATAGATTTTAATATCGTTATGTGACTGGGCTTGGCTCCTCCAGTATATTGAGTTTCTCCGTGATGTAGATAGTGCAATACGGTTTTGGGGTAGTAGCCGACTTTCTGGGCTCTGTAGAGAAGTGGTACGACGACAGCAAGATCCTCCCAAAGATCTCTCCCTGGGCAGGTCATTGATCGGTATTGAATAAGTGTTTCACAGAGGAAGAGCTTATTCCATAGATAAGCACCTTCTGTCCCCTTTAGACTATCACAAGCGAGTTGCTTTCCATCTTTCTCTGTGTCTACAGTAATGACCTTAGAACGGTTCTCTAATGGGTATTCATGGCAATAATTGGCAAGAACGACCT
>KQ959275.1 GCA_001552775.1 Bacteroidales bacterium KA00251 | reverse complement strand
AGCTAGAAGAAAAGGATAGCCCCTCCAAAAACGACCAAATAGAAGCGTATCTTTCCGCTCAGTACGAGTTTCGGTACAACACCGTGTTGCACCGAGCCGAGTATCGTCCACGAGGAGAGGGCGGTTACACCTCCGTAGACCGCTATCGTATCAACACCCTCAAACGGGCTTTGGACAAGGAAGCCGATGTACAGACCTCACCCGAGAACCTGTACAGCATCATCGAAAGCGATTTCTCTCCACGTGTCAATCCCGTACAAGCCTATTTCCAAGCGTTACCGCTGACGAAAGGAAATACGGAAGCTATCACAGCCCTTGCCGACTGCGTGAGCGTAACCAACCCCGAGAAATGGAAAGAATACCTCACTAAGTGGCTGGTGGCAGTAGTTGCCAATGCAATGGACAACAAGCAGTGTCGCAACCATACCTGCCTTGTGCTGACAGGAGAGCAGGGCAAATTCAAGACTACGTTCCTTGACCTCCTCTGTCCACCAGCTCTATCCGACTACCGCTATACGGGAAAGATATACCCGCAGGAGAAAGATGTGCTGAGCCTTATCGGGCAAAATCTCATCATCAACATTGACGACCAGCTCAAAGCCCTCAACAAGCGAGATGAAAACGAACTGAAGAACCTTATTACCTGTCCGCAGGTGAAGTACCGTATGCCTTACGAGAAGCACATTGAGGAGCGCCCCCACTTGGCAAGCTTCGTGGCATCGGTCAATGGCAACGACTTCCTCACAGACCCTA
>KQ959274.1:148776-169093 GCA_001552775.1 Bacteroidales bacterium KA00251 | reverse complement strand
ACACCTATCACCCACTTGTAGAAAGCAGTGCTTCTCAACCTGCTCCCGGCTTTAACCTTCCTGGTGTATTTGCTAGCTCTTACAACAAGTGGAACCTCACAATTCCCGAAGGTAATGGTACCATTGTCGGAGCCACTTCTTTTAGCACGTATAATAGCAAGAAGGGGTGTAATCTCTTCATCCGCTCTGTGGGTGACCTCCAACTCAACGGATCTAGAAAATAGTCTTCTGAGAACAACCTAAAAAAGGCTCTTCACTTAGAGTCAATTACGATCTTGAGCTCCCATGGAACCTTTGGTTCCATGGGAGCTCTTTCTTTCTCCTTTCTCGCCTTCTTCTGTGCCTTTCTTTTGAATGCTTTCTCTTCTTCTACACCTTTCTATTCTTATCTATTGCTGTCCAGGGAAGTTTTTTTTTGGTGGCAAAAGATATCAAAAAGCTCCTGCAACAACACTTCGCCTGTAGACTCTTGTGACTTCCACAGACTCATAGTAAGCATTTTAAGACGTGCAATACGCCCTGTACCGGAGTGTAGTATCTCAGTTCTATCTACCGAATTAGATCCTGTGAGAAGGAATTGTCCTGATACCCTTCTATCATCTACCATTGTCCGTACAGCGTCCAACAAAATAGGGGTCCTGATTGTCATTCATTTACAAAAGCACTCTCAGCAGTCTATATTTCACCATAATTCCAGACGTAAAAACTCTTGTAAAGTCTTAACCTATTTGCAACCAAAGACCCCTTGCGGGTCGGGCAACCTGCTCTAGGAGTAGTTTTGATACTCTCGAACATGTTGTCCGACCCACAAGGGGTCGATTATTTATCTGTACTAATGAGTGGATCCACTCATTAGTACTATACATATTAATGTGTTAATCTATTTGAATAGATCTTTAACGTTCTGTTTCTCACCAAAATGCCTTATTACTACTTCCTTATCAATGTTTTTTATTAGACTATCGAACTCATCTGGTGATTTTAATACAAAAGAGAACTCTTTATCGATATATTCATTTGATGATGCAGTGACTTTTTCATAGAGCATAAATACACACTCTACACACTCTCCATATTTAAAAACGAGAAATTTAGGAGTAAAAATATGATCAAAAGAGAACCACCACTCGGATGAATACCAACCCACATCTATTGGTGGAAGCGTGACGGGAAACTTCTTTGTGAAATCTGTCACGTTGTTATCCTTAGCAATTTTTTTCCATTCTACGAATTTCTCTTTGCAAATTTGCATGGCTTCTACAAATTTTTCAGCATTCTCGCTACTTAGAATGAGATTAACCTTATCTGTTGGATTTTCACCCCAAACACTAATATAGTAACGAAACTTGTCATTTTTAGGCTGTGTAGCCCGTACATCAAATTCTGTCTTGACGGGGTTGAAGAAGGATGAGGTGTAGCTACCAATTTTTTCTTGTGCCCTTGCTACTAAGCTTGTAAATAACATGGCAATAATAATAATTTTCTTCATGCTCTATATTGCTTAAGTGATTTGTGATTTATTATTAATGCAAATGTAGGGCAAATATTCTACTTAATCAATTTTTCCAACCTTTTAAAATTGGTTTGAGAAGATGACGCAGAGAGGGGTTATCTACGTCACTAAGATGAAGAAGAACTTAATGTACAAGGTGGAGAAGGACACTATTTATCAAACGGAACACGAGGGAATGGAGGTTCGTGTGCAACAAGTGACCTTCAGAAAGGAGTTACAGAAAGGAGAGGCGAATAAGCATTGAGCTCGTATCATCTCGTACGCTGACATACAGAAACACCAGCTCATTTCGCTACTGACTAATGATTTGACGTCAGATCCTAATGAAATCATCAAGATCTATCAAGAGAGATGGGCTATAGAGTTGCTCTTCAAGCAATTGAAACAGAACTTTCCTCTTAGATACTTCTACGGAGAGAGTGCCAATGCTATCAAGATCCAAGTTTGGGTGACCTTGATAACCAATCTGTTATTGATGGTGATGAAACACCGATTAGATCGGTCCTGGAGTTTCTTTGGTCTTGCTACAATGGTAAAAATAACTTTAATGTATTACGTCAACTTCTATAGTCTCTTTAATCATCCTGGAAAAGACTGGGAAAGTGTCTGAAAGATGCCTCGGAACCACCCAAAATGGCAACTCTTTTTGACTGAGGGGGCTTGGAATTCAAAATAATGAGGCTCAACCGTATAAAATCAGCGATTGAGCCCCCTCGTTATACCCATTTCTGAATTCCCCGGACAGCAACGAATCTTATCCTCATGTTCAATTTACTTTTTCCTGTTTCTCCTCAAAAAAGTGGGTCCACTTTTCAGAAATTGTGGGTCCACTTTTAGAAATTTGTGGGTCCACTTTTTCCTAAAAACTCCTCTATAAAAAAAGGCTCATTCGTTAGTTTGCGGAGCATTTTCTTGTGTTTAAAAATGATTATTCGGGTGAAAGGGAAATGCTTCCTGTCAAAAGCGACTCAATTATTGTACCTTTGCATTGAATATTATGGGAAGAATTATAGCTATAGACTATGGATTGAAGCGGACTGGTATAGCCGTTACCGATCCCCTGCAAATCACACCAGGGCCTCTTACTACACTGCCCGCTCCTGAGGTGATTCCATTTTTGCGGACTTACATTCAAGAAGAAAAAGTAGACTTGATCGTTGTGGGAAAAGCGATGCAAACCAATAAAGCAATGGAGTCTTCCTCTATGAAAAAGATTCGACCTTTTGTGAAGCAACTTCGGCAGACTTTTCCCGAGCTAGAAGTAGTCTTTCATGACGAGCGGTATACCTCTGTACTTGCTCAGCAAGCCATCCGCTCTTCTGGAGTATCCAAAAAGGTTCGACAAGACAAAGCTCTTGTCGACAGGGTTAGTGCCGTTATTATTCTTCAGAGCTACCTCTTCCAGCAACAAAACCTATTAGAAAATCGTCTAGACTAAAAAAGATACTATGTTTCTACCAATATACCTCTATGGTCATCCCATACTAAGGGAGCAAACACAAGACATAACTGCAGATTACCCCCAGCTCAAAGAGCTTATTGCCAACATGTACGAAACCATGTATGAGAGCGATGGCGTAGGACTCGCAGCTCCACAAATTGGAAAAGCTATACGTCTTTTAGTCATTGATGGTACTCCCGTAGCAGACACCTTTCCTGAATGTGAAGGACTAAAGCGAACCTTTATCAACGCTAAGATAGAGAAGTTTGACGGGAAAGAAGTCTCTGAAGTAGAAGGCTGTCTCAGCATACCAGGAATCAGTGAGTCCGTAACGCGCCCTAGCTCCATTGTTGTCTCTTATGTAGACGAAGAGTTTCAGCCTCACAGAGAGGAGTTTCACGGCTATGCTGCAAGGATTATTCAGCACGAATATGATCACCTTGAGGGGACTCTCTTCACAGATCGCGTATCCCCTTTTAGAAAGAAGATCATTAAACGAAAGCTTGCAAAAATTGAAGAGGGATTCACCGTCTCAAGGTACCCCTATGTTTCGGCTTCCAAAAGGAGTAAATAAGCTATTTTTAGATACCGCTCGGCTCTTGAAAAGAAAGTTTTACTGCATATTACTCGCCTTTTTAGCCACCTTTTCCCTAGGAGCACAACTGGACGTCTCCCGTGTAATGACAATCGGGAGGAATGCCTTGTACTTTAGGGACTATATGGTAGCAATAGGATACTTCAACAAAGTCCTAGAACTTCGTCCTTGGATGGCTGAACCCTACTTTTTAAGAGGCTATGCGAAGATGATGCTTGAAGACTATGCAGGAGCTCGCGAAGATGCCTCTCTTGCATTGGAGAGGAATGCCTTCTTGGGGCAAGCCTATCTAGTAAGAGCTATTGCCAATCACTCGCTCAAGGCGTACAAGAAAGCTTCAGACGACTATTGTACCGCCTTGCGGCTTAGTCCAGATGATACTGGAATTCGCTTCAACTTAGCGGGGACTTTCTATGAACAAAAAAAGTATGCAGAAGCAGATAGTCTAGCACAACAAGTGCCCCCCAAGACACCTGTTTATGCACTGGCACTTCTTCTCCGTGGCGACATTGCCTTAAAAAAAGGAGACTCTATTGCGGCTATGGACTTTGCGAGACTCTCGCTTAAGGCCGATAGTACTCATGCCCAAGCCTACGCATTCATGGCAGAGCTTTTTCGTCTTCAAGATAAATATCCGCAAGCTATTGCTCAGCTCGATAAAGCTATTGCTCTGGCTCCAGACAACAGTGCACTCTATATCAATAGAGGTCTTTTGCACTACATGGGCGACAGCTATGTAAAGGCAATAGAAGACTACAATCAGGCTCTATTACTCGAGCCTAGCAATAGTGCAGCTCGCTACAATAGGGCCCTTCTAAGAAGCTCTTTAGGAGACCTCAACAATGCCCTTGAAGACTTTCAAATTCTTCTTGCCCAAGATACTTCTAACGACTTAGTGCGCTTCAATACAGGCTTATTGCAAAGTCAATTAGGCGACTACCGTACAGCCACGGCTCAATTTTCTAAAATCTTAAACAAGTACCCCGACTTTCTGCCAGCCTACATGGCAAGAAGTGAAGCAAGAAGAAAGCTCGGAGATCTTGCCGGTAGCGACAGAGACCGCTATACAGCTTACAACCTTCAAAAAAAACAGAGACAGGTCAAGCGTGAAGAAAAGGGGAAAAAGAAGGAAAAACCAACCAGAAGCGAAGAAGAAAAAACAATTGAGGCCTATCAAAGTCTCATTGCTAATGAAGATAGGACATTGAGCACTGAGACTACTATGCCCGAGAGTTTACGAGGTCGTGTACAAGATCGCACGGCAAAAGCCACTCCCATGGGTCTTTATTACCTCACGTTCTACATTCCAGAGGAATATCTTGCTCATTGTAAATTTGATGCTCGCCTATCGGAATACAACAGTCGGCAACTAGAGTCCAAGACTTTATACAGTACCGCCCAAAGCTTCCCTTTGGATAGTTTGCAGACAACTGAGGCAACTCAACACCTTTCCGAGCTAGATGCCCACATTCTCTCTAGTCCCTATTACTACCTCACTAGAGGGCTATACAAATATGCTTTGGTAGACCTAGAAGGAGCCCTTGCGGACTTTGAGAGAGCCTTAGAGCTAAATCCGCAATTCTCATTGGCTCTCTTTGCACGTGCGACGGTGCGTTGTCGCCTTATAGAGCTTAGTGCCTCCGTCTTCTCCGACAAGTCGGAGCCAAACAGCACTGCAGACGTAACGACCTTTGTGCTGGGCAAAAAGCTGACTCCCAACAAAAACAACGCAACAAAGCCTTTAGACACTAAGACTTCGCTACAATATCGCGAAATCATAAAGGATCTAGATACCCTTATAAAGCGTCATCCCGATATGTCTATAGCCCTTTACAACCGAGCTCTTGTAGCAGAAAGGCTAGGCGACAAAGAGGCTGCCATAACATACTACACACAGGCTTCCCAACTGAGCAACGCACCTGCAGAGGTGTTCTTCAACCGTGGCCTATTATACCTTTCGTTAGGAAAAAAAGAAGAGGCCATGAGCGACCTAAGCCGTGCAGGTGAAGGAGGACTCTACCAAGCCTATAGCATTCTTAAGCGAATCCAATGATTACAGTCAATCATCTCACCGTAGACTTTGGCAAACGTCTTCTCTTTGACGATGTCTCTTTTGTAATAGGAGACAAAGAGCGTGTGGCACTCGTAGGAAAAAACGGGGCTGGCAAGACGACTCTTCTAAAAATACTCGCTGGGGAAGAACAGCCTACCTGTGGTACCCTCTCCAAAAACAGAGAACTTACGATCGGCTACTTACCTCAAGTTATGCTTTTTCGCGACCATCAAACGCTGTGGGAAGAAGCAGAAAGTGTCTTTGCCAATCTTAAAGCAACAAAAAGCCAACTGGATCAAATCGTGCAAGAGATGGGAACCCGTACCGACCACGAAAGCGAGAGCTACCTACAACTGCTTAATCGCTATACCGAACTCAATGATCAGTTGTTACTTCATAGCTACGGAAGCTATGAAGCCGAAATAGAGCGAACTCTCCTAGGGCTAGGCTTTGAGCGGGAAGACTTTGGAAGAGAAACAAGCGAATTTAGCGGAGGCTGGCGTATGCGTATTGAATTGGCAAAGATATTGCTAGCTCGACCATCACTCTTGTTGCTAGACGAGCCGACCAATCACCTCGACATAGAATCCATTGAGTGGCTTGAACGCTATATTCAGTCTTCCTCGGTTGCATTAGTCCTCGTGTCTCACGACCAAACCTTCCTTGATGCAACCACCTCTCGAACACTTGAAATTGAACTTGGCAAACTTTACGACTACAAAGTATGCTATTCCGACTATATTGCGCTCAGGGAGGAGCGTCTAGAAACGCAACGACGAGCCTACGAGAATCAGCAAAAACTGATCGCCGATACGGAAGCTTTTATTGAACGATTTAGGTACAAAGCGACCAAAGCCATACAAGTACAAAGTCGTATAAAGCAACTGGAGAAACTTGATCTTATAGAAATTGAAGAAATTGACCGCAAAAAGATTCACTTTCAGTTTCCGATCGCGTCTCGCTCTGGTGACTATCCTCTGATTGTGGAGGATCTCTCAAAAAGCTTTGGCGACAAAAAAGTATTTAGTGGGGTTTCCCTTACACTTCATCGTGGAGACAAAGTGGCTTTTCTCGGGAAAAACGGAAGTGGTAAAACTACACTAATTCGTTGCATCATGGGGCAACTTACGGACTACACAGGCACCCTTAAATTGGGGCACAATGTCTCTATTTCCTACTTCTCGCAAAATAGAGCACAAGAGCTCGACCCCAAACTATCCATTCGTGAGACAGTAGACCGAGCCGCCACAGGCGATATTCGCACCCATATAGAAGACATGCTTGGAGCCTTCATGTTTGGTGGTGAGACTGCCGATAAACCAGTGTCGGTACTCAGTGGAGGAGAACGCTCTCGGCTAGCAGTCCTACTCCTTCTTCTTTGTCCTTCCAACTTCCTTATCCTAGACGAACCTACCAACCATCTTGATATAAGGAGCAAAGAGGTATTAAAAGAGGCGATAAAAGAGTTTCCAGCTACAGTGATTCTAGTCTCTCACGATCGCCACTTTCTAGAGGGTTTAGTGGACAAGGTCTATGAGTTTGAGAAAGGGAAAGTGCTTGAGCATCTCGGAGGTATGGAAGAATATTTGCAAAAATGGCACGAAAAACTGCTCAACGAAACTTCTGCCACCTCCAATCCAAAAGCCCAATCCACACAAAATGAGGTAGCCACACTGATAAACCAAGGGAAACTTGATTACTTAGAAAACAAGAAAACACAAAAAAAGATTCGCTCTTTGAAAAACAGCTTCCAAGAGACAGAGTCTAAAGTTGAGCAACTTGAAAAAGAGCTTCGCCTTATTGAAGACGAAATCGCCTCAAGAAAAGCTATTCCAGCAGAGGACCCCATCTACAAGCAACACCAAGAAGTAGCCCATGCCTTAGAGCAGGCCATGGAGAAGTGGGAACAATTGGGAGAAGAACTGCAAGATGCAGAGCAAAAAGCCTAATCACTGCAAAACATTTCTCCTTCTTTATTAAGCGGAAAAAGCTTATGTAAATAATGCTCTTTACACAATGAATGAAATAACAAACAATATAATTGTAACTTTGAGGTATGGGAGAGCGTGCAAGCGATAAAATAGGAACATCGCTTGAGATTAGATGCCCTTCCGATGAAGAACACAAACATCTAAGTTGCTAAAAGTTAGTTATGAATATACTTACATATCCATCCGCCGAAGAAACAGCAAAAAAACTGGCGGAAAGAATAAAAAAAGAAATTGACGGAAGTCAAGCCTATTATATAGCCCTGTCTGGTACAAAGAAAGCAGCCCTACTATACCGAGCTCTTAGCGAAGAGGATATTGACTGGAAAAAAGTACATTTCTTCTTCTCTATGGATCTCTTTTCAGGGAAGCAGAAAGGACTTCACCAAAGATTGGCAAAGGCTCACCTTTTTGACAAAGCTCCTATTGATCCCGACCACATCCATCCTATCAATCTTGAGGCGAAAGATGCAGAGACAGCCAAGCATGAATATATTGATGAGGTCTCTCGCTTTGTACCTTCTCTAGGCGGACACTTTCGCTTTGACATGGTGCTGGTAGAGATGTACGACGATGGGCAAGCTCTCGGCTTTCATCCTGGCGATGAAGAGCTCTATTCGCACGAAGCAGCCTACCTTACCAAAAGACGACCTATGGACAATGAAGAGCTTGTAACCTTAGGTTGCGAGGCTCTTGGCTCTGCAAAGAGTATTGTATTCTATGCCCTTGGTGAAGAGCTTCGCTTTATGGTGGGCAACATTGTAAACCTTATGCCTCCAGCTAAGCTCTATCCTGCCAATTACCTGCTTTCTCTCTACCCCTGGAGCTACCTATACTCCGATAGTGAAGCCATGAGAGAAAAAAGCTATGCAATCTATTAAGTAAAGAAACTTTTGAAGAAGTCTTGAATTTTGATTTAGGGATCGTACAAGGCTAGGAAAGCACATTACTACCAAAAGATAAAAACTTTGACATCTACAATTGCGACAAAGAGACCACATTGATTATGGAGAATACCAACAGTACCATTAATTCGACTCTTCTGATAGAGTGTATGAAAAAACTCCCAGAAATTGACTATGCTCTACTCAAAGAAAAGCTTGAGAACCTAGATGACTACTCTACTCCTAAGATAACGGATGTAATGCAAGTCGTCGCCACCTTTAAAAATCCAATTATCGCCTTATGCCTTTCTATATTTTTGGGAGGAATAGGGGTTGATAGGTTTTACGTTGGAGATATCGGCTTAGGCATCCTCAAACTCATTACATTGGGAGGGGTTGGCATATGGACATTGATAGATTGGGTTCTAATTATGGGTATCGCTAAGAAAAAAAACCTAAAAAAGCTTTCCCTAATCCTTTAGGATACCAATCTCTAAAAAAGAGAAGACCCTGTACTGCCACATAAAAGGCAATGCAGGGTCTTTTTATTGGATCAAACGTCTCCCTAATAGAGACTGTTGACTTTTGCAACAGTCTCACAATCTTGCTCGCAAGATTGTCTAGACTTTGTAGAAAGGATGAAGCGCAAGGCGCAGAGGGTTGGGTCAGAAGGGAGCACACCTCCGTATGTGACCAAAGCCGAATCCCGAAAGTAACACAGCGATTCGCCTTTATGCAACAGTCTCTAATAGATAAAGCTACGTCCTGCTAGCTCTTTCTGCAAGAGGTAGAGTGCTCTATCTTCAGCCATTCTCATATGCTGAGCTTCTTCTTTTGAGTGATCTTCTAATCCACAAAGATGAAGGACTCCATGAGCCATTACCCGAAACAGTTCCAATTCATAGGGCACATCCATTTTCTTTGCATTGTCTGCCACTCTTTCTATACTAATCGCTACATCTCCACGTAAGACATTGGGCTTGTCTTCTTCTTCCCTTGCATCGAAAGTGAGAATATCCGTATAATAATCGTGTTGGAGAAACTGCTCATTAAGCGAAAGGAGCTGCTCGTCAAGCATAAACATATAGTTGATTTCACACAGTTCTTTTCCCAGTTCTTGTGCTACTTGTCTTAAGCAAGTAGCCGCTACTCTTCGACGAAGTCGTGGCATGGAGACCCCTTGATCGGTAGAATAAGTAATCGACATAGTGTTATTTTGAATTAGTAGTTAGCGTTGTTAGTTTTGGGGAGGAGTTTCCTCGCAAAATGAAAGAGGCGAAGGGGTACCATCAAATAGCATAAATGGAGCAATCTCTCTCTCCACAGCATCGTACAGGTGGGCTGATAGAAAGGTCTGAAGTACTTTTGATCCTCCCTCCACGAGCAACGACTTAACCCCCTTTTCATTGAGGAGATCAATAAATTCTTGCAAAAAGTGAGTTCCTCTGGAAAGTACAAAAGAATGCACAAAGGGAGGAAACTTTTGCTGAAGAGGAGATGCTGTGATAAGCCAAACAGGTGCGACACTCTCAGTAAACAGTTTGCTACGCAAGCTCTCCTCTTGAAAAAGAGAATCTCTACTATCCCATACAATCCGTATAGGCGACTTGCCACTCCAATAGCGATTGGTTAAAGAAGGATTGTCCATTTGGAATGTATTTGCACCCACAAGGATGGCATCATGCTGATGACGCAAGCGATGAGTCTCTCTAAGTCGCAATTCACTGCTAAACTTTGTGGGAGCCGCCTGCATAGAGTCACGCACAGCATCAATATAGCCATCTTTACTTTCAGCCCATTTCAACGTAATATAAGGGCGTCGTTTTAAGACATTGACAAGAAACATAGCATTGAGTTGCCTAGCTTCTTTTTCAAGCAAGCCGACTTGAACCTCTACTCCAGCAGCTCTTAGCTTCTCAATGCCTTTTCCCCCGACTTGTGGGAAAGGATCTTGCAAGGCTACAACTACCTTTTTCACCCCTTCTTTTAAAATTCTATCTGTACATGGTGGCGTTTTCCCCCTATGACAGCAGGGTTCTAAGGTTACGTAGAGCGTACTCAGAGGGATCCATTTACGGGCTTCTGGAGCTACAGACTCAAAAGCATTAACTTCGGCATGTGGCTGGCCAGCTCGGTGGTGGTAGCCCTCCCCTATTATTTTATCTTGATATACGATTACCGCTCCCACAAGGGGATTAGGTGAGGTCTCTCCCTCAGCTTGGCAAGCCAAGTCTAAGGCTCTTTTCATGAATAAACTGGGAGAAGTACAAGACATATTTGCTTTAGATTACCTGCTACAAAGTTAGCTATTTCACAAGGATAGTGCGCTATTTTAGCCGATTAAGACGAACAGCTCTTTAGAGGTTTGGTTGGTATGCTTTCTTTCACTTTAGGAGACTCTTCCATTTAGAGAAACCCTAATACCCTTTTACATCTAATCTCCTGAAGTTTTTTACGGATAGGTATAGCTCTTTAGCAAAGAGAGAAAGAAATATTAACTACCTAACTATGAATACAAAACAGATCAAAATAAGGGTATAATTGAGTAGCAAGACTTCCTCCACATAGATTCTTTTATGTAAAATGAATCGTAGAAGTATTGCTTATTTCAAGAAAAGTTGTACCTTTGCAGAGTCGCAAGAGAGAAACTCACTCGCCTAGCGACCATCATAGATAAGACTTCGTAGCTCAGTTGGTAGAGCAACTGACTCTTAATCAGTGGGTCGAGGGTTCGAATCCCTCCGAGGTCACAGGGAACTGAAAGGGTTCCCTTTTTTATTCTATAACGACACCTCTTTACGGAGGAGAGAAGAGATGAGCAATCCTCTTTTTTCTCAAATACCATTTGAAACCCTATAAGGAGTGTTTGATGATCCGTTTTTTTATAGTACCTTTGTAGACATAGAGATGCAGACACCTTGTCGATCCCTCAAGCGACCTTCCGTAAGAGTTTGGTAAGGTAAAGCAAAAAGTTTCATATAGACTTCTCAAAAGGAAACTTAAAAAAGGGAAAGAGCAACCCTAGAAATAAATCAAACTGCAAACAGCAAGACTGTCTTTTATCGCTAAAAGTAAAGCCTTACGCTCTCTCTTTGAGAGAGAAAAATCACCATAAGAAGTAAATCTCCCTTACTCTTGCTTTATGCATGGTCGGAGTACCTTTGCTTCTCTTCATCAAGGAGGTTGTGGGGATAATAATTGTGCGAACTTGTAGTTAATAAAATTCGGCTACGTAATCGTTAGTTCTAACTTTTATACGCTACAAATTATTTTCTGCACTTGTAGCTTATTGCATACCTTCTCCAATATCTTCTTTTTGAAGATTCAATTTCTACAAGAGTAGCTCCTATAATGGAATTATGAATGCTGATGATAGAGCACGGTGATATAAAAATTAGGCCTTTTGTCTTTTAGTTGACACAGATTCTACTCAGACAAGATTGGATGTAGTATGGACCCGATCAGATTCCTAGGCTCGCATCTTTTTTACCACATCATTTAGACTGTCCCTATTACAAACATGTCACAATTTAATCTCCCCTCGCTCCAGAAAATGTCGAAAGACAAACTGGAAGAAATAGCAAAAGAGATGGGTATAACCGATATACCAAAGGAAAGAGAAACCCTTGAATATGCTATTTTAGACCGACAAGCGGAAAACCAAGCTGTAAAAGTAACAATAGAACGCTCGGAAAAAAAACAAAAAAACAATTCTACCAATAGGAGGAAAAACAAGTCTCGTCAAGAAAACAAGTCCTCTGCTAAGGAGACAAACACTGAAACAAACAAGGAGAAAAAAGAAACGCAAAATAACGCAACCAAAGAGAAAGAGTTGCCCTCCTCTTCAAAGCAAGACAAGACGAGAGAATCCTCTCCTACAAATCAACAGAAGAAACAAAACATATCCATGAAAGACAACCGAAAAGAGAGTTTGCAACACCCAGCTCTACTGAGTGATGAAGAGGCCAAGCAAGCCCCCTTATCTAATAAAGAAACCTCTTTGTCAGAAGGAGCCAATGCAATCACAGACTTCGATGAACTAATGGACACGGTGGACAACAACATTTTGATTGAGAAAGAAAATGAAAAACTTTTAGGATCCCAAGACAGCTCCCCAAAGGATCTTAATCTCGTGGTTACAGATCTTGATGATGTGACCAAGTCTCAAGCCATGTCCTCTCCACAAGCTCACAAGAGCAGAACAAAAGCAACAAGCAGAATCCAAGCAAATAATGATCTTGACTCCCCCAGTACACGAAGCCATCTTAGTGATGTAATATCCGACTTGGACAACTTGTTGCCATCAGATACACCTTTGGCCTACGATCTTGACGATGAGTTTCCCACACCAGATACAGAAAACTCGCAAAATGCTCCTAAAGAAGACAACTCTTTATCGGATATTATCACAGACTTTGATGAGGTGATAGACTCTAAAGAGGAAGACGATACGACCCCAAGTCCTAAAAAAAACACTAGAAGCAGAACGAAACAAAAAGGAAGTAATAGCCCAGCCCCAGAAAAAAGAATCTTTACACACAACGCTGTTGTAGACGACTCCACCACAAGCCACACTTTCTTTAGTCGCAACTCAGGAAGTTCCATCTTAGACTCTGTACTCCCCATACAAAAAGAGAAAGAGAGAGGAAGTAAGCCCATACTTAGCTCTCCTAGCAATGCCAATGCTCTCTTTGAAGAGAAGCCTAATAGCAACTCCTATCGCTCGGAAAGCCCCTCCAATCGCTCCTCAAATAAGCCTTACGACTTTTCCAATCTATTAAGAGCCACTGGTGTTTTAGAGATTATGCCTGAAGGCTATGGCTTCCTCCGTAGCCCCGACTATAATTATCTCTCCTCTCCTGACGACATCTATATCTCGCCTCAGCAAATTAAATCGTACATGCTGAAAACAGGCGACGTGGTAACGGGTACCATTATTCCGCCTCGAGATAACGACAAATACTTTCCCTTTGACAAACTGGAAAGTGTGAATGGCAGAAGTCTTCGTGAGCTTCGTGAGCGTATCCCGTTTGATCACCTCACCCCTCTTTTCCCTGATAGGAAACTCAAGCTTGAAAGTCTAGGAATTCCTTCGGTCTTCGACAAAAATGCTATGCGCATTGTAGATCTTTTTTGCCCTATAGGCAAAGGACAACGTGGGCTTATTGTCTCCCAGCCTAAGACAGGGAAAACAATGCTTCTCAAAGACATTGCCAATGCCATTAGTGCCAATCATCCCGAAGTGTATGAGATTATTCTTCTTATTGACGAACGTCCAGAAGAGGTTACCGACATGGCGCGCAACGTAAAAGCGGAAGTAATTGCCTCGACATTTGATGAACCAGCGGAAAGGCATGTAAAAATTGCCGAGTTGGTCCTAGAAAAGGCAAAGAGACTTGTGGAGTGTGGTCACGATGTAGTCATCTTGCTTGACTCAATTACCCGTTTGGCACGTGCATACAATACGGTACAGCCCGCAAGTGGGAAAGTACTCTCTGGTGGTGTTGATGCAAATGCTCTACAAAAGCCGAAACGTTTCTTCGGAGCAGCTCGCAACATTGAAAATGGAGGAAGCCTTACCATCCTAGCAACAGCCCTTACAGAAACAGGGAGCAAAATGGACGATGTGATCTACGAAGAGTTTAAAGGGACAGGAAACATGGAGCTTCAACTTGACAGAAAGCTTGCCAACCGCCGCATCTTCCCTGCGATCGACATTCTACAAAGCAGTACTCGTAGAGACGATCTACTTCTTGATCCCATCTCTCTCAACCGTATCTGGATCCTTAGAAAGTACCTTTCAAATATGAACTCCATTGAGGCCATGGAATTTGTAAAACAAAAAGTGGAAGAGACAGAGACAAATCTCAACTTCCTCGCCTCCATGAATGGATAATCATCCCACACACTTGTCTAAACCCCTCACTAACCGATTGGTTTTTGAGGGGTTTTTAATTCACTCATACCTCAGAATAAGCTATTAGCGAAGGGGCATTGCCTCAATTAGAAGAAATAAGCGTAACTTTGGGGCGTGTAAGCAAAGAAGAGCATAGGGAGACCCTTGAGAGTGCTTAGTGCGTTTTCGCTTACCTCCCTCCCTTCGCTCACAAAAGAATTCTTTTACTAGTTCTCATACAGAGAGAGATAATCCCCAAACAATGGAAGTCGCTAACCCTTATTTAATCTTTACAGGCTCACAGTCGCAACACCTTTCAGAGCAAATATGCCAACATCTAGGTTGCAGGATGGGTCGACTCAATTTGCAACGTTTTGCAGATGGAGAATTCGCAGTTCGTTTTGAAGAAAGCATCCGTGGCACAGATGTCTTTTTAGTACAAAGTACCAACCCCACCAGCGACAATCTGATGGAGCTTTTGCTAATGATTGATGCTGCAAAAAGAGCCAGTGCCCATAATATTACTGCGGTAATTCCCTACTTTGGTTGGGCAAGACAAGATAGAAAAGACCGTCCTCGCGTCTCTATAGGTGCTAAATTAATAGCAGACCTTCTCTCTGTAGCTGGAATTACTCGACTAATAACAATGGACCTCCATGCTGATCAGATACAAGGGTTCTTTGACGTACCAGTAGATCACCTCTATGGATCGACTATCTTCATGGAGTACATCGAAAAAAATCTTCCTTTAGGCAATCTCGTTGTGGCTACTCCCGACGTAGGTGGTACAAAGAGGGTCAATAGCTATGCTCGTCACTTGGGTGTACCTATGGTAATTTGTCACAAGTCTCGTATCAAAGCCAATGAAGTTGCAGAAATGCGAATCATAGGTGATGTAGAGGGGAAGGATGTACTACTCATTGACGATATTATTGATACAGCTGGAACTATTACACGAGCTGCAGACCTTATGATGGAAAATGGTGCAAAAAGTGTAAGAGCTATTGCCAGTCATGCTGTAATGAGCGATCCTGCCGCAGAGCGAATTGACGGATCTGCTCTGGAAGAGCTAATCGTTACAGACACGATTCCTTACCACAAAGATTGCAAAAAGCTTAAAGTCCTTTCTGTATCTGGTCTAATTGCGGAGTCTATCAAACGCGTTTGTTTGCACGAATCAATTAGTTCGCTTTACTCCTTCTAGCAAACGCCCCCTTTTTCTATAGAGATCGGTATGCAACGACTTATCACCTATGTAGAGCGGCTCCTAGCGCGGTACGACTGTGTAGTCGTACCCTCTTTTGGAGCCTTTCTCAAGGAGTCGCTAGCTCCTCGCTATATAGAAGAGGAACGAAGAGTATACCCTGGTCGCGAAAGGTTTAGTTTCAATGCTGCAATCAAAGAGCGCGACAATCTTCTTGAAAAGGAATATGCTAGGAGCTATGGGATCAGCCTACGAAGAGCTAGGATAATGGTAGACAACGAAGTGGTAGAGTTGCAAAACACACTCTTCACCACGTCAAAACTATCTTTTGGACAGCTTGGTAGTTTTCGAGTTGAGACTGAAGGAAAAATGCTTTTTTCTCCTAGAGAAGAGAATAGCTCTCTCCTAGGAAGTGGTAGTTTCTATGGACTTACTTCATACCCTCTACCAACTAGGGTAGAAGATTGCCTAGGACTCTATGAAGCAACTTCACCTGAAGAGGCAAGAGTCCTCACTTTTAACCAAGAAGAAAAGTCAAATTGTCAATCTGGAAGTAAAAAGAACGCCAATTATTTGTACTTCAAGGTTAAGAAAAGTTCGCTTTCTCTCTCTGCTGCATGCCTCCTTTTTGGTTTTTTGTTGCTCTTTACACCGAGTACAGGCTCTTTTCACGAAAGACATTACTCCGCAGGATTTACAAAAGTTGAGCATCCAGTCGCTGTAGAGCTTAAAGAGGAGAAGCAAGCCACCGATACTCAAGAAGAGACTTCCGCTAGGGGTAAGAGTTACACAACATCTCCATCTAGTTGCGAATCTTCTTCTTGTTATTATGTCGTTGTCGCCTGCTTTCAGACAGAAAAAAAGACCAAAGAGTACCTTGATACTCTTACTGGTGTACCCTTTCAGTCCACACTAGGCTACATCCCCTATGGAAGCCGCTTTGCTGTGTATGCTTTTTCCAGTAAAGACAAAGAAGAGGCAAAGGCTTTTACAGAAAGGTTACGCCTTGAAAAAGGAGCATTCCAAAATGCTTGGCTACTCCACGAAGAGCCTAAAGAGTAAACCCGTTGGCGTCTCTATGAAAACGCCTTCAATCCTAAAAGAATTTCTCAAAGCCGAAGCACAAAGCCTCGGCTTTGTTGCTTTGGGAGTAGCTGATGCTCGTCCTGTACCAGAAGAGGTAAGAGAGCATTATCGTCACGAGGTCACAACCTATGGCGTGGGGGATATGACTTACCTTCTTAAAAATGAGGATGTGCGATTTGACCCTGCTCGACTCCTTCCTGGGGTTAAAAGCATTGTCGTACTTGCTTTCAACTATTACCCTCCCATCCTTCAAGAGAAAAAGGTACCTCAGATAGCCTATTTTGCATATGGCAAAGACTATCATCGTGTACTCAAAGACAAGCTCTACATTCTCCTTGAGAAGCTAAAACACCATTGCGAGGAACCTTTTAAGGCACGTCCCTTTGTAGACTCTGCTCCACTTACAGAGCGTTTTTGGGCTAGAGAAGCGGGTGTGGGACGCCTAGGCAGAAATGGCCTAATCATCGTACCGCACTATGGGTCTTTTTGCTTCCTTTCTGAAATTCTGCTAACTCTTCATTTGCCCCCCGATGCTCCCCTTATAGGCTCCCCCTGTGAAGGGTGTAGCCGTTGTATCAAGGCTTGTCCAGCCCATGCGATTCTTGCAGATGGTTCCTTTGAGGCAACCCGATGTATTAGCTACCAAACGATCGAAAGAAAAGACACTGACGAAACGGATCCCAAGACTCCTACACACCATATCTTTGGATGCGACATTTGTCAGCAGGTATGCCCACACAATCAGAATCTATCTCCCCATAAAGAAGAAAACTTTTTACTCAACGAGCGACTTCGCACCATGAATAAAGAGGATTGGGAAAATCTCACTCCAGAGGAGTTTGATCAGCTATTCGAAGCTTCTCCTCTTCAGAGAAGTGGCTACAAAGGAATACTCCGCAATCTTAAAGCACTTGAGAAGAAAAAGCAGTAGAGGCTCTCTACTGTTTTTTTTGTAGTCTCCTTTATATCATGATTCATACCTTCTCCACCGTCAAAGGTTTTAATGCTCTTCATTCCGCGGTGGTGTAGCTTCTCAAGTAATTTATTTGTAAATTTGTTTGCACAAAGATGGCATGAACTAGTCGTGCTTACAACAAGATTTATAGGAAAGAGCCTTTTTACCCTTTTCAAAGATGACTCACATAAAATCCAACTCGTCCGAGAGTATTCCTGAAAAACAAAAATCCCTATTCCAAGGTACTGGAGTAGCAATGGCGACACCTTTTGATGAAAAAGGAGCAATTGACTACCCCTCTTTGGAAAGACTGCTTGCAAAACTTCTTGAAGCAAAAGTTGATAATCTGGTACTCTTTGGCACGACTGGAGAGTCTCCTACAATATCCCCTTCCGAAAAAAGAGAGACCATTGACTTTGTAAAAAAGAGGATTAAAGGGAGCAGTACCAACCTTATCGTGGGTATTGCATCCAACGACACTACCAAACTCATGGAGATGGTGGAAAATGCCCCTCTAGAGGATGTAGCTGGCATTCTGTCCTCTACGCCCTTTTACAACAAGCCCTCACAAGAAGGGCTCTACCAGCACTTCGCAGCTTTAGCCCAAGCATCCCCTGTGCCAATCGTTGTTTACAACATTCCTAGCCGTACAGGTTGTGACCTTCTACCAGATACTTTGCTCCGACTGAGAAAAGACTTTCCGACTAAGATTGTAGCGGTAAAAGAGTCTACTGGAAAAGTGGAACGCGTGGCCGAGCTTTGCAAAAAGTTAGATCCTGACTTTACAGTGTTGTCTGGAGACGACTGCCATACTTTGGACTTTATTAAGGTGGGAGCAAAGGGTGCTGTCTCCGTGGTGGCAAACGCATTTCCTAAACTCGTCAAAGAGATTATTGATGATGCTCTCTCTAGTCAATCTAATATGCTCTCGCAATCTGAGGCATTAGACAAAGACTGTACCGACCTTTACCACGTCCTCTTTGAAGATGGAAACCCCTCTGGAATAAAGTGCCTTCTTCACAAGATCAACATATTTAGCCACAACAGGCTGCGCCTCCCACTTGTACCAGTGTGTGAAGCTACAGAAAAGCACATCATTGAAGCTCTCCACAATATGCACCTCAAAGGCTATTGCTAAAAGAGCCTTATCTTAGCGTGATACTTTCTGAACTAGAAATATTTGCATTCAAGGGTATAGAGGAAACATCTTGTCTCTTCTCGCCTAAGCTCAATGGTATTTTTGGGGGAAACGGCATGGGAAAGACTAATCTTCTTGATGCCATTCATTATCTTTCCCTTGTACGAAGCCACCTTGGCACAATTGATAGACTTTCAATAAAGAAAGACCACGAAGAGGCCAATCTTGTAGGTACCTACCTTCTTGAAAGTGGAGAGAATGAACGAATCGCACTACGAATTCGTGCAGAAAAGCCTAAGCAACTAAGCCGCAATGGCAAGTTGTATCCTCGCCTAAGCGACCACATCGGACGATTTCCTATCGTCATTATTTCTCCTCAAGACTATCGTCTAATTAGGGGAGGAAGTAGTGACCGAAGACGTTTCCTTGATCGCTTACTTTCACAGCTCAATAAAAACTACCTTAATGAGCTCGTAAAGTACGAACAGGCACTCCTACAGCGCAACAATATGTTGCGACAAGGAATGAGAGACTCCAGTTTGTTGGAAATCCTTGAAACTCAAATGGCTCTTGCAGGATGCAAGCTTCTTCAGCAACGCAACGCCTTTATTACACGCTTTAGTCCTCTTTTTCTCAAGCTTTACAAGATGGTTAGTGGACAAGCAGAGCCAGTCTCCATCCATTACCTTTCGGAGTGCTCAACAACAAGCGAACAGTTCCTTTCCAACTTAAAGTTTAGACGCGAACAAGACTTTGCAGCTGGTACCTCCACCTATGGTATACATCGTGATGACCTTCTTCTGCACCTAGGAGATGAACTCATCAGAAAAGTGGGAAGTGAAGGGCAAAACAAATCATTTCTCGTGGGGATAAAATTTGCTGAATACATGATTCTCTCCCAAGAGACAAATTGTAAACCCATACTTCTTCTTGATGATCTCTTTGACAAACTTGATGAATCCCGCGTTAGCAACATTATTTCCCTAGTGTCTCAAGAAGACTTTGGGCAGATTTTTATTACAGACACAAATAGGAAGCACCTAGATAAGATCATAGCAGAGCAAGGAGGAGACTATCGCCTCTTTGAAGCAAACAAAGGTTCTATCAAGGCTTTTAATTTGCAGTCTCCAAACGCTTACTAAATTGAAAAGAAAGAAAATCGTAAGTTTAGGAGCAGCCTTTGAGAGCTGGGTTGAAGGAAATCCTTTCATCAAAGAGGGGCTTGATGCTCGTCGTTCCGAGCAACTATTTAGAAAGAAAATGGGCTTCCTCGACAAATATATTGCCCACCTTGAGTGTAGAGGGAGGATTCTTTACGTTACCCTCTACTCCTCCGCCATGCGTGCCAAGATGATGGTGGTAAAGGAGAGTTTACTCTCCTACATCAATGAAGAGCTCGGTCGTAATTTCCTACAAGACATTCGCTTCAGCTAGCTCTTTCTTGTTAGAATTCCTTTGGGCTACACATTCTATACACCATCCCACCCCAAACGTCCAAAGAGCGTTTCAAAGAGAGGCCTCTCTTTTCGTAAAAATCTCTCGGAACTTTTCCAAAATTCTTCCG
>KQ959274.1:144730-148676 GCA_001552775.1 Bacteroidales bacterium KA00251 | reverse complement strand
AATCTCTCGGAACTTTTCCAAAATTCTTCCGTGACTTTTCCAAAAATCTTTCGGAACTTTTTATTTGGCAAAAGATCAAGCTCTTAATCAAAAGGACTACTGCACTAAAAGAGGAAACATCGAAGACTAGAAACAAGAGAAGGGCACGGAATAGAAGAAACACTGATTCGGAAGAGACCACAATCCATTTTATCATGCCTCACTCCAATCTTAAAAGTCATTTTTTTTCCTTATCTTTACAAAGGCATGGAAATATTATAGGGATTGACTGAACTCTTCCATTGCCATGTTTATGCAAGTAAAACCGACTAGAAAGGAAAACAAGATGAACAATTCTGGAAAATTTGCTTTTGGGGCCGCAATTGGGCTCCTTATAGGAAGTGCTTTGGCCTATTTTAGTGACCGCAAAAAAAGAAAGGCATTTGTAAAAGGATTTAACCAAACTGCCGACAAAGCTAAAGCTGGTGTCGTAGAAGGCTACTACGAAGCTAAGGAACAATACGAAAAGTATCGCGACATGCTTAAGAAAAAAGCAAGTGAAGTAGGAGGAACTGTTTCTGAATTCGTCGGAAGCACTGCTGATAAAGCAAAAAAAGCTTTAGAAAAAGGTGCAGAAGAAGCGAAAGCGGCTATTAATAGAGACGACGATAAAACGTCTTCTAACAAATAACGCGATCCAAAGAGAAACTCCCCTCCTGAATAAAAGGAGGAAGGAATACTTTGTCGCAAAATCATGCTCCTTTCTCCTTTTATTTAACTTTCTTGGCAGGGTACAATCCAGACCTAGCTCTTCTAGGCTCTGCACATTACAAAACAAATCTACCCTGTAATGATAGAGCATATAGCTCTATGCTTTACTCTTGATGAGTCGAAGTTTTTCTCTACAAATTCCGACTCTTTGGTATTTGAAAGAACCCCAATATGACCTCCGATAATTTTGATTATTCCTCCTTTATTAAGCATGCAATAGCTTATTTTCGCGCTAGCCTTAAAAGGGAAATCCTCCGCGCAGGTAGTTTTGCCAATAAAGCCATCAAACAAGGGGTAAATTGGATAGTCCTCTCTATCTTTGCGCCTCTTATTCTACTCCTTTTATTCATAGCTCTTGGCTATGGCTTGCATGACTGGCTAGGATGGAGTCTAGGACTCTCTTTCCTACTATCAGCCTTAGTTGCAATTCTATTATGCCTGATTGCCATAGTGCTAGGTATAGCTGCCACGAGAAAAATGAGGGCTTCTATGCTGGAAAAAATCATGACGCAGCTTGACAAGCTAGAGCTCTCTTCAAAAGGGGACTTAAAGAAAAAGCAGACACCTCCATTACCAGAGGATTGATACCTTCTCTACACAAAGACAGACACAATCGTTGCTTCCTTCAAAAAGCAGTCATAGGACACATTATAACTACCCTACCGACAACAACAGCATGAACACACTTAGTCGCTACAACAAGTATCAAGAAGAGGTCGAACTCGAAGTAGCACAGACTCGCTTAGAATATCAAAATGAGCTGGCACAACTTCAAGGAATTATCCAAGAAGAAGGGGTATTTCAAGTTGTTCGCAATCAATTAGTAACACGTGGCTCTGGATTAGACAAATTTCTTTCTTTGGTAGGAATCAAAAGGAGCAACAACGCCCCTTTTTATGAGAAAAAACATCTCTCTTTCCCTGCATCAACCTCCTTCGTGGAGCGCGTAAAACAGCTAGGAGTAAAAGCGTACGACAAGGCACAAGATTTTCTTGGAGACCCATACAAAAGGAAACTCATTTGGGACTTTGCTAAGCCGATTATTCTTACTGCCTCCCTTGCTTTTGCCCGAAACACTCTACAAAGAGGAGTTACTGGTCTATTCTCTTTGCCTTTTAGGCTCTTTCGCAACTCCCAAAAGAGGGGATAAAAGACAACCATTTCTTTCTTCTCAGGATGCAAGGGGCATATTTTGCTTATTACTCAGAAAAATGCTACTTTTGCAACCTAGGAGATTATAGTAATCAAAATCGATAGCATAGAATGGCTATGAAAGCAAATAAAGAACAAGAAACTGGCGAAGTACTTTCGCGCGGGGAGCACTTTTTTGAAAAGCATGCTAACCTCATTTTTTACATTGTACTCGGTCTCATTATAATTGCTTTTGGCGTATGGGCCTACATCCAATACGTAGCAAAACCCAGGACTGAAAGTGCTTATGAAGCTCTCTACAGTGCAGAAGACAACTTCATCATGGGCGAAGATAGCACAGTCTTGTCTACCGCTGGGATATCAGATCAAGGAGTACTGAGCGTAGCCAAAGATTATAAAGGCACCAAGGCTGCCACACTAGCTCATCTCTATGCAGGAGTGGCTAACTACGATCTAGGGAAATACCAAGAAGCTCTGCAAGAGCTCAAAAAATACAGTGCTAAAGACCAGCTTGTAAGCCCCTCCATACTACGACTTATGGGAGACTGCTGTGTACAGCTCGATCGTTTCGAAGAAGCTATCGATTACTTCAAAAAAGCAGCTGACAAAGCAGACAATCCTGTCGTATCTCCAGGATGCCTTATCAAGGCTGCACGCGTCTACGAGCATATGCAAAAGACAGATAAAGCTCTTGGGCTTTATAAAGAGGTTAAAGATAAATACTACGACTCTCCAGAGGCGACCTCTGTACTTGCTGACATTACTCGTATTGAAGGAAGCACGAAGTAGTAATGACCTCATCGGATAACAAACAGGTACCAGCTAGCTACAAACTCCAACTTAAAGGAGTGGAAGAGGTACGAGTGGCGGTATGCTATTCTGAATGGAATAGCCACATCACCCACCCTCTTCGCGATGGTGCAGTCGCACAGCTACGTGAATCTGGACTGCTTGACGAGCAAATTACACTTTTCTCCGTACCGGGTGCGTTTGAATTAACTCACGCCGCTGCTAAATGCCTTGCGAAGGAGTGCTTTGATGCTATAATAGTACTGGGATGCGTTATCCGTGGAGAGACCTCTCATTACGATCTTATTTGTAATGCCGTAGCAGAAGGAATTACAGCCCTCAATTTAGAGGCACAATCGCCCGTAATCTTTGGACTTGTAACTACTGAAAATCAACAACAAGCAGTTGATCGAAGTGGTGGTAAGCTAGGGAATAAGGGACAAGAGGCTGCAATCGCTGCACTGCAAATGATCGATTTTAGTTGCAGATTAGAAAATAAATACTTACCTTTGCATACGCAAAAGAACGATAGCCCCTTCATAAGCTAAGAAAAGAGGTTGTCGTACTTCCTCTAGGAGAGCTCTCCTAGGAGGATAAGCGTAAGGGTAGTTGCCGGAGTGGACAAACGGATCTGACTGTAACTCAGACGGCGTAAGCCTTCGGTGGTTCGAATCCATCACTGCCCACTTATTTTGCGGAAGTAGCTCAGTCGATAGAGCATCAGCCTTCCAAGCTGAGGGTCGCGGGTTTGAGCCCCGTCTTCCGCTCTAAGAGAAGGTATCCAAAGGATACCTTCTTTTCGTTTCTAAAGAGGATATATTGTAAGATGTTTTCCTCTCAGAAACGGCGAAAGAAACCGAATAGGTGTTTGTTCACAAGAATAGTCTTCCTAGAAGATCTACAAGGTCAGACAAAAATCGGGTTCTTTTCAAAAGGCATTTGCGTAAGCCTTCACTTTTTCTTTTGGATACATTGCCCGGATGGTGGAATCGGTAGACACGAAGGACTTAAAATCCTTTGGCCATTGCGGCTGTACGGGTTCAAGTCCCGTTCCGGGCACTTCTATTTTCTTTCCGACTCGGAATCTTCTCCTTTCTATCTACCCTATCGCCTTGCAAATCTTCTTGCATCTTTGAGGAAAGATATAGCTTCTTCTTTTTTCTCATCTTTTCTCTTTTTCGTCTCATCCATTGACCTTCTCTTCAAAAGGTCTCTCTTTTGTTGAGACTGTTGCAAAAGTCAACAGTCTCACAAT
>KQ959274.1:104157-144630 GCA_001552775.1 Bacteroidales bacterium KA00251 | reverse complement strand
CAACACAGCGATTCGCCTTTATGCAACAGTCTTTTGTTGTCTGGTTTGTGATGGATTCATAACATTATTCTATACTCCACAAAAGAAGTATAAGCAAAACAAGAAAAAGAGTACCAGCATCAGAAGAATAATTAGTACTTTTGCAAACGAACAAAGGAAGCGACGTTTCTAAAATATGTCCAAAACCATTACAGTAAAAAAAGGTCTTTCCCTTAAGCTCAAGGGAGAGGCAGAGAAAGCTTTTGTACAACTGGAAAAGAAGAGCGACCTCTTCGCTATAGTACCAGAAGACTTCACAGGTGTAACACCTCGTCTCTCTGTAAAAGTGGGCGACTCTGTACAAGCGGGCGACCCTCTCTTTTACCATAAAAAGTTTCCTGAGGTGAGATTTGTCTCACCTGTTTCTGGAGAAGTAACAGCTATTGAAAGAGGTGCGAAAAGAAAAATTCTTAGCATCCAAGTAAGGCCTACCCAAGATGCCACAAGTCCTACCGCAAAGAAATTTGCTCCGTTAGATGTAGACTCGGCTTCTAGCCAAGCTATCAAAGAGTACATACTGACAAGTGGACTTTGGGGCTTTATTCGTCAAAGACCCTACGATATCATTGCCGAGCCCAATGCTCTTCCCAGAGATATTTTTGTAACTGCCTATTTTACAGCTCCACTAGCTCCAGACTTTAGCTTTATCTTGGAGCAAGGCAATAATCTTCAATACCTCAAAACTGCACTCAAAGCCCTCCGCAAACTAACTGCTGGGAAGCTCTATCTAAGTGTAAAAGAGCCTCTCAACACAATGATTGAAGGAGTGGAAGAATGCATCGCCAAAGGACCTCATCCTGCAGGTACAGTCGGCTTCCTTATCAATGCCACAAAACCGATCAATAAGGGAGATATCGTATGGACGCTCAAAGCTACCGACCTTTTGGTAATGGGTAAACTGATGGAAACTGGCATTGCGGACTACTCACGGACAGTAGCCCTCACGGGAAGCGAAGCTACTCAAAGAGGCTACACAACAATCGTCCCTGGTTGCCTGCTACAAGAAGAGATTGCGACAACCATCCCTGCCTCCCCTAAAAGACATCTAAGACTGATTAATGGAGATGTCTACACTGGGAAGAAAATTGATGAGCAACGCCCCTTTGCATCTTGGGATATTGACCAAACCACTTTAATCCCAGAAGGAGACGAAACAAACGAATTTTTGGGATGGATAGCTCCTCGTCTTAATCAGTTTAGTATCAGCAAGACCTACTTTTCTTGGCTTTTCCCAAAAAAGAGATACTCCCTTGATGCTCGTCTTAAAGGAGGAGAAAGGCATATGATAATGAGTGGAGAGTTTGAAAAAGTATTTCCACTCAACATTATGCCAGAGGCTCTTCTTAAAGCAACTATTGCTTTTAATGTGGACAAAATGGAAGCTCTTGGCATTTACGAAGTCGCTCCCGAGGACTTTGCTCTTTGCGAGTTTGTAGACTCTTCCAAACAGCCGTTGCAGCAAATTATTCGTCAAGGGCTGGACATGCTCTATAAAGAAATGAACTAAGAAAGAAGGCAAGAGATTCCACTCAACGCCCCTTTACACTATATTTTGATATGAAAGGATTCTTTGACAAGCTTCGCCCCCTCTTTTCAAAAGGTGGAAAGCTTCATATGTTTCACTCGGTTTTTGATGGATTTGAGACCTTCCTCCTAGTCCCTAATAGTACGCGACGCACAGGAGTGCATGTCCACGACTCTGCAGACTCTAAGCGTCTACTCATCATGGTAGTAATCGCCTTGATACCTGCTATGCTATGGGGAATGTACAACCTAGGCTTTCAGCACTATTTGGCCCACAATGCGCTAGAAGGCACTTCTTGGTTTACCTTATGGCTCTATGGCTTTTGTGCTACCCTTCCCAAAATTTTGGTTGTATACATCGTGGGGCTTGGAATAGAATTTGCCTCGGCTCAACGGCATGGAACTGAGATTCACGAAGGCTTTATCGTGACAGGGTTCCTCATTCCAATGATTGTACCTGTCGAAACTCCATTGTGGACGCTTGCCATCGCTACAGCCTTTGCAGTAATCTTTGCAAAAGAGGTATTTGGTGGTACAGGATACAACATCTTTAATGTAGCAATAGTAGCTCGAGCTATCCTCTTCTTTGCCTATCCTACCAAGATGACTGGGAGCGATGTATTTGTGCGTACTTCCTCATCGTGGGGAATAAGTGCCAACGGAGCTCTAATAGATGGCTTCTCAGGAGCGACTCCTCTTGGACAAGTGGCAACAGCTGTTGGCAACAAGATGCCTGATATACACAACATCATAGGTGAACCTCTCACCAGAATGGATGCCTTTTGGGGCTTCATACCAGGTTCAATGGGCGAAGTTTCTACCTTCTGCATACTACTAGGAGGGCTTCTTCTGCTACTTACAGGTGTCGCTTCCTACAAAATTGTAGTGGGTGGCTTGGTTGGTGCACTGGGAATGACCTTGCTATTCAACGCGATCGGCACGACTCCTGCAATGAATATGCCGTTTGTAGATCACCTTCTTTTTGGAGGTTTCTTGTTTGGTCTTGTGTTCATGGCAACAGACCCCGTAACCAGTGCTCGCACAGAACGTGGCAAATGGTACAGTGGCCTATTTGTAGGGGTGATTTGCGTATTTATTAGAGTGCTTAACCCAGGGTATCCCGAGGGAATGATGCTTGCGATACTACTAATGAATGTATTTTCTCCGCTCTTTGACTACTTTGTAATTGACTCAAACATCAAGATGAGGCGGAAACGTGCTCTGAGAGCTCAGCAAGCAATTGCAGCATCCAAGAATGCCAACTAATCATTTTTCAGAGACTAAAAACTATCTAAAAGGCAATGAAAAAAGAGAGTAACGTATACATCATCATCTACTCTGTAGTGATGGTAGTAATAGTAGCCTTAGCTCTAGCATTCACCTCTGAAGCTCTCAAGGAGCCTCAAAAGGCCAATGAGCAGATCGACAAGATGCAACAAATTCTTCGCTCGGTACATTTAACGCCCGACAAAAGCGAAGTTATTGATACCTATAAAAATGTTATACTCGCAGAAGCCCTTGTATCCACTGAAAGTGGCGAAATTACACAAAGTTTTTCCAACGATGAGCGGATACAAAGTGAAGCTTTTGGGATGAATACCAACAACCAATTTAAGTATATCCGCAACAAAAGTCAATCTACTCTCCCCCTTTACATTGCTGAAGTGCAAGGCGAAAGAAAGTATATTCTTCCACTTAACGGCAATGGGCTATGGAATATTATTTGGGGATATGTAGCAATCGACGCTGATGGCTTCACCATTTACGGCACTGACTTCGGTAATGCAGGAGAGACTCCGGGACTAGGTGCTGAAATTTCTACCAAACACTTTGCAGACAGATTTGTAGGTAAAAAGATTGGCTCTTCCGAAAAGGGTATAGTGGGTGTAGCTGTACTGAAGCATGGTCAGCTTGACCCCGAAAGAAGGGAGCAAGTAGATGGTATTACAGGGGGCACGCTTACTAGCAATGGGGTAAACGAGATGATCGCTTTTTGCTTAAAACAATACGAGCCATTCCTGATGAAGGTAGCTGAAGGAGAAGACCCCTTGTCCAACTCAAACTATACCCCTAGCGAGCAAGAAAGAGAGTCTAAAGAAGAGGCTCCCACAGAAAACTAAATCAAAGGAAAGAAGGAATAAGCTATGTCTTCAAAAAACAAAGATTTTTTCTTAGAACCAGTCAATAAAAACAACCCTGTACTCATACAAGTCTTGGGGATTTGCTCCTGTCTAGCAGTTACTTCACAGCTTGCTCCTGCTCTTGTAATGGGAGTATCGGTTACCGTGGTAGTAGCTCTTGCCAATGTGATCATTTCTCTTCTACGGAAAGGGATCCCCAATCGAATCCGTATTATTGTAGAACTTGTGGTCTGTGCTGGACTTGTATCAATCGTAAATGAAGTCCTTTCTGCCTTTGCCTATGATGTCAGCAAACAGCTTTCTGTGTATGTAGGACTTATTATTACTAACTGTATTCTTATGGGCCGTCTTGAAGCATTTGCGTTGAGCCACAGACCTTGGGAATCCTTCATAGATGGCTTAGGCAATGGTGTAGGCTATGGGCTTATACTTGTTATCATCGGCTTTTTTAGAGAGTTGTTTGGTCATGGTACTCTATTGGGGTATACGATTGTTCCCGCATCATGGTACGAAGCAGGGTACCTCAACTTTGGTTTGATGAATATGCCTACCATGGCACTCATCTTACTGGCATGTATTGTATGGATACACCGCTCACGACACAAAGAACTTCAGGAAGAGAACTAAAATTCTCTTAGAATCACTCGGATATTGATCCTTATTCCAATTAGCAACTTTAGTTTTTAAGTATTATGGATTACCTCAGCCTTCTATTTAGAAGCATCTTCATAGATAATATGATCTTTTCCTTTTATCTAGGGATGTGTTCCTTTTTGGCTGTATCAAAGAATGTAAAGACCTCTTTCGGCCTTGGTATTGCTGTCACTTTCATTCTTACGCTCACTCTTCCTATCAACTACTTGCTAGAAAACTTTGTCTTCAAGCAAGGAGCACTAACTTGGTTAAGTGAAAGCTTTGCCGATGTGGATCTCAGCTTTCTATCCTTCATCGTCTTTATTGCAGTGATTGCTTCGTTTACTCAATTGGTAGAGATGATTGTGGAGCGATATAGCCCTTCCCTATACAATTCGCTTGGCATCTTTCTCCCTCTCATTGCTGTAAACTGTGCGATTCTGGGGGGGTCTCTCTTTATGCAGCAAAGAGAGTTTGCCGATCTTGGTGAAGCTACTATATACGGATTAGGTTCGGGTATTGGCTGGCTACTTGCGATTGTCGGTATGGCTGCGGTAAGAGAAAAACTGGAGTTTTCCAACATTCCAAAACCACTTCGAGGATATGGTATTGTCCTTATTGTCACGGGACTTATGGGTCTTGCTTACCTCAGTTTCTCGGGAGTTAAGCTTTAGTCTCACTCTTTATTTGTACAGATTAGTATCATTACATCATGGCTTTAGTAATCGTTGCAAGCTTAGTATCGTTTTTAATCATCATACTTGTCTTGGTAGCTCTTTTGCTTTATGCAAAGAAGAAGCTCGTTCCTGAAGGCAATGTGGAGCTCGTAGTAAACGATGGAAAGAAACTTGAAGTCCCTATCGGCGGTACTTTGCTAAACACCTTGCAAAACGAAGGAATTTTCCTCTCAAGTGCCTGCGGAGGAAGTGGTAGTTGTGGACAATGCCGCTGCCAAGTCCTTGAAGGAGGGGGTGAGATTCTTCCCACTGAGATTCCTCATTTTACCCGAAAAGAAATACTCAATCACTACAGACTCTCTTGCCAGACGAAAGTCAAGAGCAACATGCAGATTCTCGTCCCTGAAGAAATCTTTGGTATCAAGAAATGGGAATGTGAAGTGATCTCCAATAGAAATGTGGCAACCTTTATCAAAGAGTTTGTGGTTAAGCTCCCTGAAGGTGAGCACATGAACTTCAAGAGTGGAAGCTACGCTCAAATTACAATTCCCCAATACGATATCAAGTACAGCGACTACTCAATTACGGATAAAGAGGGGCAAGACCGATTCCGCAAAGACTGGGACAAGTTTGGCATGTGGAACTTGACTGCACGCAATACAGAGGAAACAGTTCGTGCCTATTCTATGGCAAACTTCCCTGCTGAAGGGAACATCATTACCCTCAATGTGCGTATAGCAACTCCTCCTCTTGATAGAGCCACTCACACATGGAAGGCAGGCATACCCGCTGGTATTGCATCCTCCTACATTTTCTCCTTGAAGCCTGGAGATAAAGTGACTATGAGTGGCCCTTATGGCGACTTCCACATCAACGAAAAGAGCGATGCTGAAATGCTCTATATTGGTGGAGGTGCCGGTATGGCTCCACTACGTGCTCAGATACTGCACCTATTCAAAACGGAAAAAACGAAAAGAAAGGTAAGCTTTTGGTACGGTGCACGCTCTCGCAGTGAGATCTTCTATGAAGAAGACTTTAGGGAGTTGGAACGCGAATTCCCCAACTTTAAGTTTGTAATCGCACTGAGTGCCGCACTCCCCGAAGATAACTGGACAGGCCCCACGGGATTCATTCATCAAGTGATTTACGATAGCTACCTCAAAGATCACGAAGCTCCTGAAGACATTGAATACTATATGTGCGGTCCAGGTCCTATGACCTCTTCAGCTCTGCATATGCTAGACGACTTGGGGGTTGATCCCAGCCAGATTTACTTCGACAACTTCGGTTGATCCGTCACAACGCAAAAAGGCGCGAAGACTTCTCCCCTTTTAAAGAGTATACGCGAACGTAAGGAACCCTATTTCTTTACGTTCGCTTTTTTTTATTTTTTATTGTGTACTAGGATCAGGTCTTCGCCACAGTATGAGACTGTTGCAAAAGTCATCAGTCTGGACAATCTTGCGAGCAAGATTGTCCAGACTTTGCAGAAAGGATGAAGCGCAAGACGCAGAGGGTGTGGGCAGAAGGGAGCACACCTCCGTATGTGACCAAAGCCGAATCCCGGAAGCAACACAGCGATTCGCCTTTATGCAACAGTCTCTTATGAAAATATCGTCGTATTGTACACACCACTTTCATAGCGGAATGCGGTAAATTCCTTTCTCCACGCGCACAACTCCTAGCGTCTCCCCTCCCCTCATCTTGCAGACAATTCTACACTTCTAACACCCAACTCCTCAATCTTCATGCTCGACCGACTTAGAAACATCCTCTTCTCCTTTTTGCACTGCTAGGGTTTGGGTTAGTGGCAACGCCAGCGGACTGCTCTATCGCCAAGTAATAGTCTCTTTCCTCTTTGGGAAATATCCACTAGATCTATACCTATAAACCTCACTAAGTTATTTTTAATATTCTGCTTAATGCACACACAAGACGCAACAAACAATGGTCAACAACACCACAATCACACATAAATTAGCTATACTTCAGGCTATCATGTGTTATATTTTATTATTTTGTACCTTTGTAGCGAAAAATAGAATTACAAATAAAAATGAAGCGTATATATAGAGTTAACTTCGTAGTCTCTTTGATTGTGTTAGCAACAAGTCTTCTTGTGGAAGGCTGCTCTCCTTTTTACGACGATTTGAGCGATTGCAACGAGGTGACGCTCGAGTACCGCTATGTGCCAGTAGAAGAAGATGAATATCCCCAATACGTGCAATCGATGAGGCACTTCTTATTTGACCATCAAGGACAATTTATCAAAGAGCTACCACAAAATGCATCTTCGCCACAGAAACTCATTATAAGTGGGATGAGGCAAGGGATGTATACGGTTGTTACGATAGGCAATTGCACTGAGGAAAATACGACCCTCTCTTCGCTCGTTGCGATGAAGAGTTCTTATCAAGACTTCTTGCTTCACCTCAAAAAACGAACGGAAACTGGAGAGGCTTACGCCAATGCAGAAGAACTATTTTGGAACACCAAAAACTTTGAAGTGAAACAAAGTGAAAAGCAGCACTACATTTGCGACCTTTCCAATATTCACTGCCACCTGATCTACCAAGTGCAGTGGCAATCTGTTCCCCCCTCGGATGGAGTGTACAGAATCGAGCTGAGCAATCTTACAGAAGAGTACCAGCTTGACCCCAACAAAAGCCCCCTTTCCATTATGGTAAACCAACCGCTAGGGGTCTTGCACACCTTTCCTCTACATAGCGAAAAGACCTGTCCAATATTCCAAGATATAACGCTCCTCAACCACCAACTCACTGGGGAGCTGATCTCTCTAAGATACCGTAATGACAGAATCCCATTTTTTCAAGTAAAACTAGGCGACAAAGCCATTACCAAAAAACTCAATCTCGCTAAAGCTTTTCAGACTTTTGGCTGGAGGCCCGACCAAAGAGCCGTACAGGTATACCGCATACAGATTCGTATCAACGACGAAGGAAGCGTAACGATCCGTCCTTGGTATACGGGATCGGTAGAAGACTGGGAGCTTGGCGGTACCATCACCCTTTAGAAGAAAGAAAAAGGAAATACTAAAACGTCCTCCCGAAAAGAGGAATACCTGTAGAAATACAATCTAATAAGAAACAAAAAAACTGACTTACTTTGAACCTATGCAAAAAAGAATTGTAATGCGTCTTTTGTACTTTGTCGCAGCTGCCCTGACACTCTTCGCAGTTGGATGCAAAGACAATAACGACCCCACCAAAAAGGAAGAGACAAAAGGTAATTCATCCAAAATAACCTTCCGAATCTCATTTCCCCAAGGAGAAGTCTTCACCTACCGAAATGCAATCCATGACGAGCTTGAATGGAGTGTGAAGAAGCTGACTATGTACACCTTCTCCAACGATGGATCCAAGCTGATCGCGATTGATCCTATTGCTATGAGCCAACTCATTCAGTCTGGTGAAGCAGAGTACGCTTACACCAAGGAATTTGACAAGAGTCAAGCTGGAGTATACCGCTTTCTATTTATAGCCAACGACGAAGTGGCAGGAGCGCAGGTTGGCACGACCTCTCAAGCCGACTTTGAAAAGCTCTTGATGAGCAAACAGATTGCAGACAACAGTACCTCTAAAGACCTCTTGACAGGAGATGCCACTACCCCAACAATTCCTATGACTGGTGTAGCAAAGCAAGGAGGCAGTACACAGATTGCGGTGACAGGTACTACTAGTCCTATTACCGTAGTTCTAACCCGTGTAGTGGCTCGTATTGATGTCTCAAACCACATCCCCAACCTCACCATTACCAAGCTTAGCATTAAGAATACCTACGACCGCACCACAGCATTCCCTACCACAGATGCAGATGGCAATCGTACTTATGAAGCTCCGGCAACTGCCACAAAAATAAACTTGTCAGCTGGTTATGCTCAACTTCCTAATCCGTTTAAAGGTGTCTCTGGAGAGCAAGGAGCAGAACTAAAAAAAGCATTTTATCTCTATGAAGGACCTCAGCCTTCCGATGAAGCTCAGAAAAATGAGGCTACCACAGTAGTAATCGAAGGAAAACTTGAGAATGGACAACAGGTAGTACTGGAAGTACCCTTTGTAATCTCTTCTTCTAGCTATGTACCCCTTGACATACACCGCAATGCCCTTTACAAAGTGGTAGTGGGAGACAACAAGCCACTAGAAAAGGATAGTAAGTTAGTCTTCACCATAGAAGATACCCCTTGGAATTCTGTAATTCTCAACCATGATATGCAGATTATTCAGGTGGTATGCTGGGAAATAGAAAAGCCGACCTGTCATTACGATGCCCTCAATAGGACATTCTACACAAGCAATACCGAAGAACGCAAGTTTGAACTTCGGACTCGTCTATCTGGACATCATGAGTTTGTCGTAAAGATGATCCACTCCGACTCGGGGAAGGAGTATCAAATAGAAAAAAGGAAAATCCAAGATACCGATTGTCATTACATTGCCTTTCCATCTCTTACTGAAGAAAAAGATAAAGCTGTATTTGAAATCAGTAGTGATGCTGCTCCTTCAATCAAGCGTTATCTTACGATCATCTATGATAAGAACTACAATAACCCCGATGCTAACTAAATCACAATTGGTATGAACAGAATCATCAAATATATTCCCGTACTGCTACTGATACCCTTTCTTTTTGCATCTTGTGCGGGTGATAAAATAAGAACCCAGAAAGACTCTGGTAAACCAGGTATCGTGCACTTCTCCTTGGTGTCCTCTCTACGTGCGTCTGGCCAGGAAGGGCGTGTACTACCTACCCCAGCTTTAGATAGAGAGCGAAATATTGACAAACTTTATGCTGTGGTATTTCGTACTTCCTCTGGTCTACACTACAAAACAATCGCTTGTACAAAAACCGCATCAGGAAGTGACACTTATGAGTTTGACAACGAAAAGAGCGGAGACTTCTACTTCTTTTTGGTTGCCAATCCAGATGCTACACTTGAGGCTGCACTAAAAGCTGGCCCCACTACACCTGCAGACTTAGGAAAGCTTATCGCCACACAAACTCCGGGAGAAGATGCTCAAGCTAACAATTTCTTGATGACTTCAGAACGAGTAAATGTAGCGGTAAAGTCTAAGCAATCCACAACAATTCCTGACCCCATCAAGCTAGTTAGACTAGCAGCACGTTTTGACTTTTACAACAAGATTGATGGATTGGTAATTGACAAAATTACCTTTAGCAAAAGATATACATCAAGCCACCTTTTTGCTCAGGTAAACCAGATGGATGGGCTTACCTCCACAACAGATAAAGTCTACGAGGGAACACTCTTTGAAAATGGAGCTCTCAAAGCGACTATCTATAGCTATGAAACGGATATACGCAATGAAACCTTCTTTACCATAGAAGCTACCTATAAGGGAGTCAAACTAAAGCCAGAGTACGTCCGCCTAGAAAACTTTGTCATCAAGCGTAATCACCTCT
Source organism: Bacteroidales bacterium KA00251 (assembly GCA_001552775.1). Taxonomy (GTDB): domain Bacteria; phylum Bacteroidota; class Bacteroidia; order Bacteroidales; family Porphyromonadaceae; genus Porphyromonas. The sequence goes on along the minus strand of KQ959274.1, from coordinate 134,174 downwards.
ACAATATCATTCTTCATGAATTAGGAGGTGCCGTAAATCCCGATGATGATCCTCATCACACTTTCGGCAAACTTAAATACGAAATAAAAGTGGCTGATTGGGAGGAAATGGGATCAGTAGGTATAAGCGAAGATGATGTACAAAGACCGCTTATCGTTGAATACGATGCAGAGCTTCCAAATGCCCCTTATATGAACCCCTACCTCAAAGATTCTCAAAAGAATATCTATACCGCGACTAAGGAAGCAACTGAAGTCATGCTTCATGTCCATACCTTCGTGCGCGAGGGATCTCTTAGTTTTGCCGAAAGCTATACTCCTGAGGCAGGTGTAACCCTCACAGAGGTGGGAAGATCTCATAAAGACCCCGCTACGGGACAAATTACACGCACCTACAAGCTAGCACTTCCTATGCAAAGCAACTATGTCTCTATTAGTAAACTGAATGGAGCTGGCAAATTAGCCACACCAGAATTCAAAGATATTCCCCTCGTGGCTAAGAACTTCTCTGGGATGACTAGCAAGGAGTTTACAGTAAAGCATGGACGCCCCAAGATGCCCGTAGAGTTTCTCGCTACCGCCCCACTGAATCCAGATGGAACAGGTTTTGCAACTATAGGAAACAAGGTTTCGGAAATAGGTTACTTCAAACATAAAGATGAAGCTGTACCCCGCTTTGCAAATTGTGAAATCGGAGGAGTAAACTACCACATGCCTACAGATATGGGTGAGTTAGGATCTTTGGTTGCGAGAGCAGATCGCAATGGCTTCCTTATAGGAGAAGGCAATACCGTACATGAAAGTAAAACTTCGGCTTGGGAGTATATTCTATTTCCCAATTGGTATAATCTACAAGCTAGTGGGAAAACTATTCCTCCTGTGGTACTAGCTTCCGACTTCCGTACCGACAAAGCCAATAAGGTAACCTATGCAATTCGCTTTAAACCTGCAAATAACACTATATTTGGGAAAGCAATGGTCACAGCATACCGCTTTCAATGGCATGGCGACTTCAACCATGTTGCTGAAAATGATGGAGAGGTTCATTCCTATTTCAAGATCACTTGTCGCTATCTTGGTCCAAGCTGGAATGGCACTGTCGAAGACTTAGCCACTGAAGCTTTTTGGTCGAACCACAACGAACACGATGTCTCTAGAACGCTTTACGCAATGGGCATGTTGAATTCCCATTTTGCCGATGAAGGTGGCCCCGACTCAAGACTTGGGAAAGAAGCCATCATATTATCGAGCAAAAGACAAACAGAAAACAGTCGCCGTGCCTATGTAGCTTTCCTAACAAGGGACTCTTGGCACTCAACAGGAGCTGTTTCGGCTGATAGTGAAACATTCCCCATTTGGCTCCTTAGCAATGATTAGTAACCATGTAAGGAGATAGCCTAAAATCTTACAAGCTCGGATAAGTTCAATTGAATCTATCCGAGCTTTTTAATTGGCAATTTCGCAATAGCAATTGAGACTTCGTCAACTTCAAGTTCAAAGCAGTTTTTGCGACTGTGAATAACTATACTCTACGCCTTGGTAATGTTTCACTCTATTCAGGATCTCTGAATTCACCTATCTGGGATCAGTGGGGTTAAGTAGATTTGCTTTGTCCTTTAGATCATTGGAGTAAGCCGCAAATGATCTCTTCTAAGTCTCCCCTCCCCTTCCACGCAATTACCTTACGCTCCCTATTCCCAATAGAAGTCCCCTCTTCCAAGATTCTCCTATATTGCTATGATACCGCGAGGCCAATTGGACTAGCTAGAAAAGCAAAATAACTCAAAAAAGAAAGTCTCCCTCTACTCTTATGAATAGAGGGAGACTTTTATTCTGATTAGAAGCCAACTTTATAAGAGTGCTTTTCTCAAGTCCTCCGATAAAGAAGGTGGTGACTATCTACGAATACCGAGCTTAGCTATCAAAGCACGGTAGCGCTCAATATCTTTTTTTGCGACATAGTCAAGTAGTCTACGACGCTTTCCGACAAGCATCTTCATCGAACGTTCCGTAGCAAAGTCTTTGGGGTTCTGACGAAGGTGATTAGTAAGGTGAGCGATTCTGTAGGTAAATAGTGCTACTTGGCTCTCTACACTACCTGTGTCGTTGGCATCTTTACCATGCTCGGAGAATATCTCCTTTTTCTTAGTAGAGTCTAAATACATATCTTTCTCTTATTGTGTGTTTTCCTCATGAGATCCTTCCAAATAAATTTTGGTGTGGAAAAATCTATCCTAGAGGTATATTCACTCTTTTAATTCAAAGACTAGATTCTTTTTACACTCTTGGAAAGGAAACGACGCTCCTTAATACGAGCACTCTTTCCACGGAGAGCGCGTAGGTAGTACAGCTTAGCACGGCGTACTTTACCATGACGTTCTACACGTATATTTTCAACAAAGGGGCTATCTAGGGGGAAGATACGTTCTACAGCAACGCCATCACTAATCTTGCGTACATTGAAGCGACGCTTGCTACCATGTCCTTTGATAGCGATTACGGTACCACGATAGTTCTGGATACGCTCTTTGTTTCCTTCTCGAATACGATACTCTACTGTGATAATATCGCCTGGTGCAAAGAGGGGGAACTCTTTGCTTGCTGTCTTCATCTCGTCTTCAACGAGTTTGATAAGGTTGTTCATTACTTTTCCTTAGCTCTTTTAATTGTACTCTAAAAACTGAACGCAAACGCAACGTACCCAATAGCGATAAAGGATCATCGATCCCCTATTTCCTACTGCAAGGTAAGGAGCTAGATCGGCTCTACATGGAGAAGACCTAAAAACAGCTAGGGCATAGGTTACGCAAAGCTTTTGCAAAGGTACGAAGTTTTACAGAAATAGCAATTCTTCCCCAGCTATCCAATGTCAAGCATCTCAACGAACAAACAAATATCCGTAAGAACATCGCTCTTTCACCTCCAAAAGAAGGGAAAAATATACACGAACCACAAAGAAGGAATAAGAGAGCATTGGTAAAGATGTTAAAAAAAGTACGTTCTAATTCTCATAAAATAAAAGACTGGAGACTTGTAAGCGTCTCCAGTCTTTTATTAGGAAATACCATTCCTGCCAACAAACTCTTTTCGTCAATGAGAGAAACGCCTCTCGCAAAAGAAAGCCCTTACTCTTAAAAGAACGATAAGAAGTGGCAAGCTGGGATTTTAGCGCTGACGAAGCGTAATGTTTTCTAATTCTCTCTCCAGACGATACTGCTTGGCAAGATTTCGGATATGGTTAGCCTTTGTATAACTCGAAAGAGTGTTGCCTGGAACAATTTGCATGGAGCAGATAGCACGTGCTCTCTCAATACAGATCTGTACCCCAACGCTCTTGTCTTCGTTCCACACATAATACCAATCGTCTTTGGAAAATGCTCTCTTGAAATTGTTGCTAAATCCATTCAAGGCTAGCCATGCTCTTACCGACTCTGTATTGATCTGGTCGGCTTTATCAATACACGAGACTCCACAATCTATAAAGGCAACCCACTCGTCAGGTTTAGTCACATAGTACACCCAAGAAAGATTGGTTTCAGCTCGCTTACTATCCTTCGTCATAAAAGTAAGGTTGTCGGCGGTTGAAAACTCTTCTTTGAAGTATCGAAATCCGCTACTTTCCTCAAAGGCTTTAATCGTCTGAGTGTCTTTTGTGAGAAAGACATTCCAGCTTGGGAAGTCCTTTACATTACTGATACAGTCATGCTCTCTCGGAGCAAGAGGATATCCCGCTTTATTGATAAACATCAATATCATATAAGTCTCAGGCTGAAGATCAGATTCTTGTATAATTTGCTCTTGCCCCAACACCACGAGCTTGGGATTTTTGTCATAGCTTGCCGAGAGTCGAATTTGCCCCTGTGAATTTGTTTTAGTAGAGGCATTCGAGAATCCATTTTTCTTCAGTAAAGAAAGTGTTTTATTGCAATCTTGTATAGGCTCTTTTCCAAGTACAGTAATTACGGGATTAAGCTCCTGATCCTCGAGACCGTAGCATACTACAGGGAAGATATCTAAGCTTTTATCAACAAATGCATTCGCTGCAAAGTTTCCTTGCACAAGCACACCTTTAGTATACTTTCTACCGAGTTGCTCTTCATAGTCTAGTATGCTTTTTTTTGCCGACTTTTCTTTACTAAACAGAAGTAGAGGCATCTGGTTTTGTATTTGTTCGGTAACCGAAACCTTACAAGAGGCCACAGCATTATTCACAACTACCATCACTTCTGCCTCACCAAGAGAGAGCGCTTTGACCTCCCCTTGACTATCTACAGTCACAATAGAGGTATTGCTCGAAGAGAACTGCGGAGTAGCCTTTATCGTTTCAGGCTCCCACCGAACAGCTATTTTTTGCTTTTCTCCAATCTTTAAATGAAGTTTATCTGGCATAAGGGTAACCTTTGTAACTGTAGAAGTCTCCCCCTCTTTAACCACTTTAATTTTAGCCTTAGCAGACTTTTCAAATAGTTTTACAACAACCGTTGCTTCCCCGATGGAGACCGCTCTCACCAAACCTCCATCATCTACCTGCACAACCTCTTCATTGCTAGACTTGAACAGGGGGTTGCCTTGAACCTCTGTAGGCAACCAAGAAACAACTAGCTGAGAGGTCTTTCCTCTTTCAAGTGTGAACTCTTCTGGAGCAACAGTTAGCTTGATAAGCTTTTGCTCAGGTATACTCTCCTTACAGGAAAGCAACAAAACTAAACAAAGTATAAAAGGGACAAATAATATTCTTTTCATTCTAATTACTTTACTCCGACAAGGGAATTAAGATTGTATTTTCAGAAAGGGGTCTAAAGAGCCCCTCATGAATAAAGTATTCTGTATAATCTAAAAGGGTTGTGTACTCGCTCGACTAATCTTGGAAAAGACGTACCGAATAACGATTGGAACGGAAATGCTTGTCGACAACGCTATAAGCCTTTCCAAAGTCCATATACCAAGCTTTAGCATCGTCAAACTGTGTGGAAGACCAAAATATGCCAAGAGAATCTTCTGCATACAATAGCGAGCCATACCATCCAGAGGCAGGTAGGATTCTAACCATATCAGCAAGCTTGTTGTTTTCCCAAAACTCCGGTTTCTTCACCTCATCTATAGTAACTGCAGGAGAGATCCCTTTTACAGGTCGAGCCGTTATCCTCAATACGCGATAGCCATCGAGCATCGTATACTCATATTTCCATGCCGACACTATATCAGTTCCCTTATATCGGAGTGCATAAGTTGCATTTTCTCCATTGCCAACATAGTCATTGGTTGAAGTGATCTCTTTTCCAGCCACTATAACCGTTTCTTTTACGTCGTTATAATTATACTCCATAGCAAAACTCACATAGTCTGGCGTACTCCTACTTTCAGGCACAATAGCCAGCCATTCTTCCTTTGAAGGTAGGTGATACTTTTTGCCATCAATGACTATATTAGAAAACTTCGCAACCGCATCGTTGAAAGTAAAGTATCCGCTTACATTTGTAGCATTGCTAGAGACCAAACCTGTACCCGTTTTGTTGATATTATATTCGGCAAGATACTCTAAGGGTATGCGGACAGTTTGTTGACTAGGAGAGCCCTTTGCTCTGTGAATACGAATTTCCTGTGCCACTGCCCCTTCAAAAACAGCCTTTGCTACCAAGATAAAATTAGCCTCTACTTGACCTTTCTTGACAGTGTAAGATTTTGTTTCATTATCAAGGACAATATCTGCAGCATTGCCCTGCTTTAGAGAGATGGTAAACTCTTTACTTTGGAGAGGTTTTTCTTCAACGATAGTACCTTTTGCATCGGTGGCCTTATAAATTGCCGATATGCTACCCTTTCCTCCCTCTGCAGTAAAGGTTTCGTTTGAGGCTTTGAACTCACAGATAAGTGCCCCTTCACGTTTCACTTCTAAAACCTGGGGTTTTCCTTCACCACACACAGCTTGCAGTATGAAGTTGGTAGCATTTCCTTTGGATATGACAAAGGTCTTTGTAGCATCGTCTACTTTTATTCCCTCTTTACCTTCCTTGAGCGTAAGCGTAAAATCACTATTTTCTAATACGCTTTCCTCTATCGTCGCCCCTGCGACATCGGTAATCTTTTTCTTTCCTTGCACTTTTCCCTCACCGCCTTTGGCCGTAAAGAGATCTGGGGTCACTTCAAATCTATAGGTTATCTCGCCTCCCCGTACAACAGTGAGAAGTTGCTTGGCTCCCTTTTGATTGCCCTTGGTAACTTCAGCTTCGATTTCAAATGTAGCAGACGATCCTGCCAGTAGTGTAAAACTTTTTTCTTTTTCGTCAATAGTGATTTGAGTGGCATCCCCATTCTTGAGACTTAATCTAAAATCCTCCTTCGCGATAGGATTTTCCTTCACTACTTTTCCTTCGGGAGAAATCTCCTTAAGCATTCCCGCTACTTCACCTTTTCCTCCTTTTAGAGAAAAGCTTTCTGGGCTAACCTTAAACTCTGCTTTTACGCTATTTGCAGCACCTGGATTTGGTTCAGGTTCAGGTCTGCTGCAGGAAAGAGCCATCAAAGCGATAGCAAGAAATGAAATAATTTTTTTCATATTGCAATTGGTCTACAAAATTGTTTTTCTGCTCATTTTGGACAAAGGTGTATAGATTAAGCTGTACATATATGTTCGTTTTTTGAAAAAAGAAAGGAAAAGCGATCTCACTTATAATAGACATCACGGGAAGTTAGTCTATTACAACAAAAGAAAACTCTCCTCTAAAGACAGATTAAACATCACATTGTATCACTCTTTCAACACCACGAATACAAATGTACAACATTACAAGACATTAACAAAAAAATACACGATATACCTATAGAGTTCTAAAACAATTTAAATGAAAAAGCCAAGCATTCTCTGCAATAGAGTCCGCTTGGCTTTGTTTTAAGTGAGGTAAAATATGTTTCTTCTTTCCTATAAAAGGGAAGATTGACCTATCATTCGCATCGGCTTTAGCTTACTTATGAAGTCTTTGGACGGCTTTTTCAAAGTCCTCTTCGAGCATCTTGAATTGCTCTTCAACCGTAGCTTCACGATTGATTAAAGCAACTACTTGTCCAATCTCTAGCTCTCCCTCTTCTAGGTTGCCTTCAAAGATTCCCTGTTTCGCTCTTCTCTTACCAAGGTATTCTTCCAATTCTTCTTTGGTAGCACCCCGATCTTCCATGCCTTGTACCTCAGTCGTAAAGCTATTAAAAAGAAGTCGCGTGGGAACAACCTTTTTCAGTAGAAGCATTGTAGATCCTTCACCCGCCTGCAAGCAAGCCTCTTTAAACTTGTCGTGAGCACTACTCTCTTTGGTCAATGCAAAGAGTGTACCGATCTGTACACCTTCTGCTCCGAGAGCTAAAGCTGCCAATATGGAGCGTCCTGTAGCAAATCCACCAGCCAAGACGACTGGGCAAGAGACCGCTTCAACGACAGACTGGGCAAGTACTAGAGTTGAACTCTCTTCGCGTCCGTTGTGTCCACCAGCTTCAAACCCTTCTGCAATTACAGCGTCTACGCCAGCTTCTTCTGCTTTTTGGGCAAACTTCGCACTACTCACTACATGCAAGACTTTGCATCCTGCCTCATGTAGACGAGCCGTCCAAGTCTTAGGGTTACCCGCACTGGTAATGACCACAGGCACTTTTTCTGCTATCACAACCTCAAAAAGCTTCTCCACTTCAGGAGCAAGAAGGGGTATATTTACGCCAAATGGTTCTTTTGTTTGCTCTTGGCACCTCCTAATATGGTGTTGGAGATTTTCGGGATACATAGATCCTGCTCCTATCACCCCTAAACCTCCACAGTTACTCACTGCGGCAGCAAGTTCGTGCCCACTGCACCATACCATACCTCCTGCTATTATAGGCTTTTTAACCCCTAGCAGTTCGGTTAGTCTTGTTGATGGGAACATATTTTTTATCGCTAAGAATAGGTTTTACAATCCAAGATGTTTCTTTACAAGAGGGGTAATGTCAATAGCATCCTTCCCTTTGTACAGCATCATCATAGAGTTGACCACATAGGTTATCCCTTCTTTGTCACTCACAGCTTTAATGGCATCAAAGATTTTTTGTTGAATAGGGGTATAGAGAGAAGTCTGTTGCTTTTGAAAATCCTCTTGCATTACATTGGCAGATTGTTGGATTCTGCTTTGTAAGTCTACAAGTTCCTGCTGACGGCTCTTGCGAATGGTTGCATCTAGTTTTTCCGACTCTGAGATAAATGCTTCCGTCTTTTGCGCATATTGTTCTTGCATTTTTTGCAGTTCTTCGCTATATCTTTTGTCGAGTTCCTGCAATCTAGCCTGAGCTGCCTTTGTTTCAGGCATAGCAGCCATAATCTCGTCGCTATTTACAATTGCAATCTTTTGTTGTGCAGCAAGGCACAAGGGAAAAAGTGCCATTACAAGGCACAACATTAGGGTCTTCTTCATAACGTTTTTACTTTATACTATAGGTGTAGTAGTTTACTTACCGGAAAATCCAAGTTTACGGAGTACAGCATCGCTAATATCTATTCCAGGATTGGCATAGACGATTCCTGCTGTACCTCTATCTAGTACTAGCTGGAAGCTGTTTTGCACGGCGATCTCTTTTATTGCATTCCAGATTTCGTCTTGGATTGGTTTCATCAGTTTAGTGCGCTTTTTAAAGAGTTCTCCTTCTGGGCCAAAATACTTTGTTTGAAGCTCCGATGCTTGTTTCTCTTTCTTTACGATTGCTTCTTCTCTCGTTTTTTTCTGTTCTGCAGAAAGGAATACGAGATCAGTTTGGTACTTTTTGTACATGGTTTCAGCCTCGTTGCGAAGAGCTGTGACCTCTTCATTCCACTTTTTAGTCACCGCTTCAAGCTGTTCATTCATCATCTCATAGTCGGGTATATTTTTTAGGATATACTCCATATCTATAAGGGCATACTTCTGTGCTTTTAGAGATGAAATACCTGAAAAGAGAAGGGCGCCAATCGCAAGGACGAGTACAAAGACTCTACTTTTAAATGTTTTCATAGTTTGTTTCGTATTGGTGGTAGTTACTAATCTATTATCCATCTACCACAAAGTTAACAAAAACTGCTGTCTTAGAACTCTGCCCCCATAACGAAGTGAACATTGCTTCCTCCACGCGTTGTACTTCCATCAGGCTTATCAAACCCATATCCCCAGTCTACTCCAATTAAGCCTACAAGGGGAAGAGTTACTCTCACACCAAGCCCAGCACTTCTCTTGAGACGGAAAGGATTGAAGTCTGCAAGATCTTGCCATGCATTACCCGCTTCCACAAATGCCAAAGCCCAAATATTTGTCTGTCCTTGGAAGAGAATAGGAACTCGAAGCTCAGCGGCCGTACGCATAAAAGCGTAACCATAGTTATAGTTATTACCGGCAATTGATCCACTACGATAACCACGGAGCCCAATTACCTCATTCATGTAGCTACCATAAGCCCCCATAGCATCTCCACCCATATAGTAAGTACCAAATGGAGAAAGTTTATAACGGTTATAGTGGCCTATAAAGCCCATATCAAACCTCGTCATCAAAACAGGCGTATATTGTGTAACTGTAGGGCTAATCAGTGGCGTAAATACCTTTCCAGAGAAGCGCCATTTATGATACTCAATAAAGCGATAACGCTCTTTCTGCGAAAGTCGGGGATCGGCGTAGTCAACCTTATCAAATAGAGAGTATGGAGGAGTAAAAGACGCTGAGAGAGAGAAGTCGCTACCACGACGAGTATATACAGGATTGTCTATTGATGTGCGAGACAACCGTAAAGTAAGATTTAGGTCGTTGGCACGTCCATCGTGGAATCCTTGGAAAGTTTCATAAACCCAATCGTGAAGGATATATAGATTGTAGTTGAGAGAAGCATAAACTTGGAACCAATTATCTGGCCATTCCAAACGCTTACCAAAGCCTACTGAAGCTCCAATAATATTCAAAGACTGATTGGGGTTATAGGCATTCTCCATAAGGGAGCTATTGTCATAGCCATAGCCACCATAACCACCGTAAGGATTATAACCATAGCCACCATAACCACCATAGCCACCATAGCCATAAGGGTTATATCCGTAGCCATAGCTTCCTATTTGTTGATTATAATATTTTAGATCAAGTGCTGTCTGTCTGCTATAAAATAGACTTACAGAGAAGTGGTTAGGCTTCTTTCCACCAAACCAAGGATCCATAAACTGAATAGAATATTGCTGGAAGTAACGTCCATTCGTCATTGCATCCACAGAGAGTGTCTGTGCATCACCTTGAGGGATGAATCCTTTATACATATCAGGATGGAAAAGGTTGTAGACAGAGAAGTTGGTAAACTTCACTCCTAGTCTTAGTAGCACACCAGCTTGGCTCCACCCGAAAGAGAATTCAAACTTATCACTTCGTTTAGGGGTAAGGTTGTACTCAATATCTACAGTTCCATCTTGAGGATTGGGCACAGGTTTTGGCACCGATTTTTCAGGGTCAAATAGATCCAATCGGTTAAGAGCCATAAAGCTACTCATGAGGTCTTCTCGACTGAATAGATTACCAGGCTTAGTGTACAACTCTCTCCTTATTACATTCTCATAAAGCAAGTCATTCCCTTTAATCGTAACTTTATTGATCGTTGCTTGGGGACCTTCTATAATACGCAAGTCAAGGTTTACAGTGTCAGCCTTAATCGCCGTTTCCACCGGATCTATTCGAGCAAATATATAGCCATTGTTGTAGTATACATTGGATACAGCATCCTCATCGGTAGTGATTCTTTGAGCTAGCTTCTTTTGGTTGTATACCTCACCTTCTTTTATTCCTAATATATTGGCAAGATACTCTGATGAGTACTTGGTATTTCCCACAAAACGAATCTGCCCAATGTGGTACTTTTCCCCTTCATTGATCTCTATTTTTATCTGTAGTCGTTTGGGATTTTTGGGGTTTCGTTGGAGGGTATCACTTACGATCTCAGCGTCTCTGTAGCCAGCTTCGTGGTAGCGCTTTAAGAGGTTATTGAGATCTTCCTTGTAGTCTTTTTCAACAAACTTTTTAGAAGAGAAGATCTCCAACCAGCTAGAGAGGAAACGCCCACGTGAGAAGTTAAACAGCTCATTGGTTTTCTTCATGGCTGCACGCAGCTGATTGTCCGAAAGGTGCTTATTCCCCACAAAGAATATATCACTCACTTTCATTTTGCTCTGTTTATCCACTACGACCTCTAAAGAAACTGCATTTTTGCTACTCATATCGGGTTTCTGATAGAGCTTCACATCGGCATCACTATATCCCTTATCTTTAAAGTAGCGAAGGGCTAATTCTCTAGCTTTATCTACAACATGCGGCGAGAGCTGCACGCCTTCCTTCAGTCCAAGTTTCTTCTCCAAGTCTTCTCTTTCCGACTTTTTTACACCATTGTAGGAAACTTTTGTCAATTTGGGGCGCTGCTCCAGAAAGATCTCCAACCAGATTTTATCTCCTTCCTCTGCAACAACAGAGATAACTACATTTTTGAAATAACCATTGCGCATGTAGCGTCGGATGGCATCGCTAATTGCAGGACCAGGGATCTCCACGACATCACCGACATTGATTCCAGAAATGGAGAGCAAAACATCTTCATTGAAGCCGTCTCCTCCTACCACGTTTATACCCTCCACGCGATAACGGCGCGAAGAGGAGTAGTTGATATCGGATATGGGTCCTGTCGGGAGAGGCTTAGTTTTAATAGAGTCTGCCACTTGGGGTAACGAGTCTAGCAAGTATAAAGGCTCCGTAGCTCTACTATTTCTTATCTCGTCCGTACCTTTAGCTGATACCGTTGAGTAGCTATATAGAGCGATCAGTAGTAGACTTGCTATAATAGCGAGTTGTTGATGCAGTCTTTTCATCCGATTATATCGTTTTCGTGGGATTTATATCCTATCCCTCAATGGTTTTTACAGTTCCAAATCGTCGTTCTCGTTGAGAATATTCTTTCAAAGCCTCTTCCAGTTTTTCATCGTCAAAGTCTGGCCACAGCGTATCTGTAAAATAGAGTTCTGTATAAGCCATCTGATAGAGGAGGAAGTTGCTAAGACGCATCTCACCTCCTGTTCTTATCAGCAAATCGGGATTGGGGATCCCTACCGTATTAAGAAAAGGCTCTATGGGATTGTCGTAGGGATCACAAGGCAAATCTTTCTTGTCGCCTCCGTAATACTTTTCTAGCCCCATGCAAAAGGCCTTATTGATCTCATAGTGCGAAGAGTAACTCAGCGCCACAATGAGCGTAAGCCTGCTGTTGGAAGAGGTACGCTCAATCGAGCGATTCAATTCTTTTCTAGAGGCGTCTGGAAGTCTATCGAGGTCGCCTATAGCTAGCAACCTTACACCCTCTCGATCAAGCTCCTCTGTATAAATTGCAAGACTTTGGGCAAAAAGATCCATTAAGTGGTTCACTTCTTCGCTAGGACGCACCCAGTTTTCCGTGCTAAAGGCGTACACCGACATGTACTTTATTCCTTTTTGTGCGGCAGCCTTCACCAATGCTCGGAGTGTCTTCACTCCTTGTATATGGCCTTCAGAGCGCTTAAAGCCTCTCTGCTCTGCCCACCTACCATTGCCATCCATAATGACGGCCACGTGCTGAGGCAAGATTGTCTCTATTGAGCTATTCATAGCTTTCTACACTCTACTGTTTTTGCTCCAAATTCATATGATATCCCCAAAAGAATGGTCACAGCTCCATCATTTCCTTTCCAAGGACGCTGAGCCACTCCATAAGGGTTATTCAAAGTATTCGCAGATTTTCCACCAGACTCCAGTGCATCCGTAAAGAAGTGCATTCCACTCAGTTGCAATTGCAAGTTCCAGCGGTTTGCTACTTTGTATTTAAGTCCTATTGCCCCTGTAAGTCCTGGCATAAAAAAGACTCCTCCTGTCTGCTTAAATCCAAGCCCCAAAGCCATCCCCAAAGAAATATAAGGGGTCATTCGTTTAGTCTGAAGAAAAGGATACTTATCGCTATAAGGGAAAAAGTTATACTCAAAAGCAGGATTGAGAAGGATTGTTGAGGTTGAAAACTTTAAAGTAGGGTCATTCGGGAACCTCGTATCTTGAAGTTTTGTTTTTCCTCGAAAAAGCTGATATCCTACAGATAAGTGAGCAACCATGCGGAAGTTGATATTGTACCTAGCTTGTACTAAAGCTCCTACCCCAAGAGTACTAAATGGAACTTGAGGATTGGCATCTCCCAAGTACCCTACAGGCCCTAGGGAGATTCCTAGCTCATACTTATACTCTTGAGCCTCAATGGTAGCAGTCCATATTGAGGAGATGAAAAGGAGCAATATAAGACTAGTTTTCCTCATAGATTTTAGGCTTGCCCATCCACACTGAACGGAGCCAATTCCCAGATGTATCCTTACCACCAAGTAACACTACACTGTGCTCGTTGAGGGTATATCCAAGCATATCTTTTACTCCTCCAATTTCTTCTCCTTCAAGGTGGAGCATTATCTTTCGGTCGCCTTCCTTCCAATCTGTACCATTGTCGCTATAGTAGACATGATATCCATCCTGGGGCAAAGGAAGATAGAGGTAATACCGCTTCAATATTTTTTCGTAAACCAGTGTTGGCACACAATCTGTATGCGGAATAAAAGCACTTTGTTGGCTACCTTTAGCAGTTAACCAATCCATTCCTGTGGTTGTACTCCATAAGGAGACGGATAGTCCACTTTTATTGAGTTCCGTTCTTCCGCCAATGGCGATTAACTTCGGATAGTTAGCTTCTACAATCACCTTACTGTCAAAGAATTTATAAGGGAAGCGCGCGAGTATATCATATCCGAGCTTCTGAGACACAAGAGTACCACTGCTTAGCTCTAGAAGTGCATTTGCAAATTTATGAGTGCCACTCTTCGACACAACGAGACAAAGCATGGCTTGGCTCGTTCCTGGGAGGAGAAAGGCTCCCATGGCTTGTTCTATTTTCACTCCGTCACCGAAAGACAGACTTAGAGGTTTCGTTTGGGCGACCTTAGCATCGTATAGGAAGAGCTTGTTGTCCACTCCAACAAGAAGAATTTTATCGGCATTAAGAGCAAAGCAACGCTTTGTTTTTATAGGGGTACTTCCCCATAAAGTCCACGCTGTAGGAGCTTGTTTGTGAGCTTTGTAAATAGAGGTTTTGTCGCTGTAATGATAAGCTAAGAACAAGTCGTCTCCACTCTCTGCAAGCGAGCGATTTTCGACTCCACTGGATTCAGGCAAGAGCTCTTTACCAAGGTTTTTCCAAGTAAAAAGGAGAGGGTCGAATTGGTAGCGTTTTATTACTAATTTATAGCTCTTATTCATCGACTTCTCTTTGTTCTGAATCTCTATTCTTACACCTTTTTCCCAGCCTTCCAGATTTACAGAATCCGCCTTTTGTTTTCTTTCTTGTCCATCTACAAAGACTTTCACCTCGTTGGTGGACAAGGTATTCACCTCCAATTTCACTTTCTTAAAATGCGAAAGATAAGGCAAAGGTGTAGCATTAAAGATGATCCCTTTGCGATGATCAATTGAGAAAAAGGTATGGGAAAGCTCTGAGAGCTCTTTGCTACTCATTTTCAGAGACAGGACCTGCACAGTCTGCACTGTAGGAGTCTTTTCTTTTCCTCTGTTACCGCCACAGCTCGCAAGCATGGATACCAGAAAAGAAACAATGAGTAGAAGGGGTATTATCTCTTTTATTTTCATCTTTTACGCTACACTAATTCTTTACAAAGATAGGAATAAGGAACGAACTACGCCAAACGAATCCTATTCGTCGCATAGAATATTGTCAAGGAGTCTAGGAAAGAGGGGAATTTATCTTCTCGTTTATGCCCGACATGCTCTCCTGGGAATGCCCTGAAAATTACTTTTCAGCGTGCAACTCTAAGCTAGCAATAGGTGCTGAAGTTATTTCAAATCCTTTTCGTGAATCCAGAGTAGCTTGCCACAGATCGACATAAGTGGTATTTTCATCGATTTCGAAATCTTCTGTACCATTTTGATCAAGCATATTAAAAAGCTCTCCAGCTGTGATCGTTTCAGGGCTAGTAAGAGGCACAAAGTGTCCTCTTTCTCGAGACTCCTCATCAATGGTCTCCACAATCAAGCGAAGTGACAAGAGGGTATCTATAATACGGCACACCATGCGGACTGGGATCTCACACTCTTTACTAATGCTCTCTATAGAGTGAGGTTTAGCCCCATCATTGCGGATAAAACGATGAATTATACTATGAAAAACAACCAATGTAAGGAAATCGGTATATCTACGCGATGCGTTATTTACTTCGTTGATGTAGAGGAAACTCTCAATGTTTTGAATAGCAAAAGCCATCTTAGCACTAAAGAGTGTAATGGTCCAGGTCAGTTGCATCCATAATAGGAGGAGGAAAAAGAAGGCTAAACTTCCATAAATCGCACTATAACGTGAGATCCACACCATCCCTGTCATATAGAGCATTTGAAAAAGCTGGAAAGCTGCACCTGCTAATGCGCCACCAATAAGAGCGGGTACAAACTTCACCTTCGTATTGGGCAGGATTAAAAACAACCCCGTAAAAGCCAATATTATCAGGATAAAAGGCACCAACTTAAGCATAAAGGATGCCGTACCACCAAGTATAAGGTAATCTCCTAAGAAGGTACTGGTTAGCGTACGCATAGTCAGTGTAAGCCCTGAAGCGGTCACCATCAAAATAGGCAATATCAGCAGTAACCCCAAATAAATGACGATCCTACTTTTCACCGCACGATTAGAACTAATCCCCCACACTTGATTGAGGTTTTGTTCAATATCAAAAAGAAGGTTATACACCATATAGAGAAGGGAGATTAAACCAATCCCCATAAAGAGACCTCCATTGGCATACTCCAAGGTATTTTCAACGAAGGTATAGATGCTTTCCCACTCTTGTCGGTGCATGGGCCCAATTTCCTCCAGGGCCGATGCAAATCTTTCCTGCAAACCAAAACCCTTTGCTACGCCTATAAGTATTGCAAGGAGTGGTACAATTGCCAATATGGAGCGATAGGCTAACGAAGCTGCCCGACGAGCTATGTTATCTCTGGTATATCCCCTTACCGAAACGACTAGCACTCTCAAAAGGGATCTCCAAAAGGATTGTTTTTTCCCTTGTGATGCTCGCCATATATCCTTATTTACAAGATGATTTGCCCGCAGAAAGTAAAGTTTAAGCCTTCGAAATAGGCTCATCTTCTTCTCTTTTTCTTTTTCAGCAATAGCTTGCTTGGGGGAGTTCGTTTTGTTTTTTTTCATCTCTTTTCACCAACCAGATGGAAAGGTTATAGTACGAAGTGCGAAAACTTAACTGCTCCTAAGTACGACCAGCAAGTTTCACGCATGAGGGAGATTCATTCCTGTGATATTGCGGTAAAGATTCAATGCATAGAGGTCTGTCATTCCAGAGATATAGTCCAGTGTTGTAAGGAGCTTGCCATACGTTCCCTCTACCCGCGTATCGTACTGACTGCTTACTCGTCGTAAAAAAGCTGCACTATAGCTTGACTGGGGATTTTCTAATGCAAACATCATTCTGTCGATAAGCTCAGCAAAAATACGATGCCCAGCCAGCTCCACATCTACCACATCATGGGAGGAATATATTCTATTGTAGGCAGTACGTGTAGCAGCTTTATAAGCTTGTTGAGAATGTCCTTCCAAAGACTGTATCAAAGACCCTTTAAAGGCTCCGCTTAGTATAAGAGGCTCATTTTGGATGAAGATCTCACTTACCTCACCGACCAATTTATTGATCACATTGCTCCTCATGTAGGCAACTTTTTCATTGCGATCTTCAATCGTAGCAATCGTCTCTTTAATCCTACTTAGCTCCTCTGTCCCGGCAAAAAAACCTAGCATTAGCTTTTTCACCTCATCATAAGAGAGGATTTTAAGTTTATAGGCATCTTCCAAATCCATAATCTCGTAGCAAATATCATCAGCAGCCTCTACGAGATAGACAAGGGGATGACGGAAGAAGACCCCTTTTTGCTCTTTACTCTCCAAGCCTAAATGGTTAGCAACCTGTCGATAAGTCCGCTCCTCAGGCTCAAAAAATCCGAACTTTCCAGATGGAGTGGCCTGTGTAGAAGGACAGGGATATTTAACCGTAGCCGCAAGTGTCGTATAGGTAAGCGAAAAACCACCCTTACGTCGCCCCACGAAAGTGTGGGTTAGAAGACGAAAGGTATTGGCATTTCCCTCAAAGTGAAGAAAATCTTCCCAGCGTCCACCCTCTTTTCTTACTTTATCTTTCCACTTCATGCCCTCTCCTTCAGCAAAGTAAGAAGAGATCGCACGCTCCCCACTATGCCCAAAAGGAGGATTTCCCAAATCGTGTGCTAATGCTGCAGTAGCCACTATTGAGGATAGATCAAACGAGGTAAAAGACAAGTCGCCATATTTTTCTTCCAATTGCTCACCACATATACTGCCCAAGGAGCGAGCCACACAACTCACTTCTAGACTATGCGTAAGACGGTTATGCACAAATACATTGGAAGGAAGGGGAAAAACCTGCGCTTTGTTTTGTAAACGGCGAAAAGCTGTGCTAAAGACCAACCTATCATAGTCCTGCTCAAAATAGCTCCTTCGACCTGCCCCTTTAGACCCACTGTTACCAATAAGGCTTTTTTGCTCCTCTTCCCTTCCCCAGCGGAGGTTGGAGATTAGCTTTTCCCACGTCATAGTGTTATCCCTGTAAACTGATCACAGAGGGTACCTGTAAAATCTCGGGCACGAGCGTACCATGCACGAACCGAGGTGGCTGTATTTCCATTCCGTCCTCCTTCTCTTTCTTACTAGAGTCTAACTGGCTATCCAACTTTGGGATGCGTCTCACATCCAAGAAACGAGAAGAAAAATAGTAGTTTTTATCCACCTCCTCGATAACGACACCACGCTGATTGGTACTATGCAACATCACGATCCCTCCGTTTGACTTCACTTCTACGACCAAGGCTACATGCCCTACACGGTTACTTTTACGATTTCTTCCCTTAAAGAAAACAAGATCACCAGGAACAGGCTGCTTCACGGGAATTGTAGCTTGTGAGATCGCCGCCGAAGAACCAGGTAGTTTCACGCCAAAGCTACCAAAGAGGAAACGCATATAGCCCGAGCAGTCAAATGGCCAAGGTGAGGCTCCACGATAGCGATAAGGCTTTCCTAAGTAACGTTTTCCCAGCTTTATCAAGTCTTGTATAAAGTCCTCTGTAGGCTTCACAGCGAGTTTCGTATAAGCTAAACAATCGGGATGAGGCAGAAAGTTTCCTTTCTCGTTGTATACAGCCACCTCATCGCTTAGGCGGAAATCCTCTGCCGTTAAGGTTACGGCACGCAATCCACATCCATTGACTAGACAAAAGACAAAGGAGAGGAAAGCTATAAATCCTATTTTTCTCAATAAAGTATTCTGCGGGATCTTCATAATCAATCGGTTAGATGGTTAGAGGGAAGCATTCTTTACAATTCTAAAGTCATTCCTTCATACGAGGCAAGAGTATTCGGGAATATCGCTTGTGCCTCTTTCAAAAAAAGCGAAGTATCGCTATAGCGAGAAGAGTAGTGTCCTAAAAGGAGACGCTTCGCTCCAGCCTCTTGGGCAATCTTTGCCGCCTCAGCAGCTGTACTGTGAAAGTGACTCTCTGCTCGTTCTCTATCTACCTCAAGGTAGGTCGACTCATGGTACAAGAGATCTACCCCCTTTACAAGAGAGGACAACTGAGGATTGTACTTAGTATCCGTGCAAAAGGCATACTTTCTCGGTGTTCTTCCTTTACGTGTAAGGTGACTATTAGGAATCACTCTTCCATCAGGCAAGGCGTATGGAGCTCCAAGCAAAATCTCGGGATAGTCTGCTAAAGGAATTTTGTAGAAATCTGTAGCAGCCTTATCAAGGTGGAGTGCAGCACACTTTTCTTCAAAAAGGTACCCTGCTGTAGGGATACGATGCACGAGAGGAAGTGTTGAAACCTTTAGTGAAGGATCCTCAAAGACCGTTTGGCTCTCCGTAGTGGAGTGCTCATACACTTCAATGGGGTAAGCATCAGTATAACTCATAAAGTGCGACTGAATGAAATCAACAAACTCGGCTATTCCTTGAGGTCCATATATTTTTAAGGTACCTGTGCGTCCCAGTAGCGCGAGAGTACCTAAGAGTCCAGGCAGTCCAAACAGATGATCTCCATGGAGATGACTCACAAAAAGAGCCACAATACGAGAAAAGCTAATCCGTTGCTTTCGGAGCATAAGCTGACAACCTTCTCCACAATCTATCAAAAAGACCTTTCCTCTTACGACAAGAGCCTGAGAAGTAGGCCAGTGTTCCACTGTGGGAAGAGCACTTCCACACCCCAAAATGTGCAAAGCGATACTTTCCATACAGAGCAAAGGTAACCATTTCCATAGGAAGGATTTCCATTTTGGCACAACCACTTATCAACACAAAAGGCAATCCCTTTGATAGAAACGATTCCCACGAAGAGCACTTTTCGGAAAAAGACTCGGAAGAAATTTCGCCAAATCTCTCGGAACTTTTCTAAAAATCTCTCGGAACATTTCACAAATTCTCTCGGAACATTTCACAAATTCTCTCGGAACTTTTTTTCTACGGGCTCCCAACGTTTATTTTCTGATTAGAATAGACTAAAAGACCCCTGCTCCTTTCTTGCTACAGAGAGAAAGCAAATACCATCTTCCACACTTTGCTAATTGGCTAGGTGGGTAACTATATGTACCTTTGTAGCATATAGGCTACAGCATGTACTGATGAGAAAAAAAGAGGTTAACTATAAGCTAATGAGCCATGTGGAGGTAGAGCATGCTCCCATAGAGTACTGTTTTAGCTATGCTAGCCCTCTTCTATCTTTGGGAAGTTGCTTTAGCGAAGCTATTGGTAGACGCCTAAATTCAATCGGATACGACATAGCGATCAATCCCTTCGGTACACTCTACAACCCACTATCCATAAGCAAGGGGCTTGAGTTGATGATGGACGACCTCTTCCTTTTTGGAGAAGAGGATATCATCCAAGTGGGAAACTCCTATGTCAGTCTCATGCACCATAGTAAGTATAGCTCCCCCTCCCCTACAGAGCTACTTGAAAGAATCAATCAAGAGTTGCTCCTTGGACGCAAATATCTGCGTAAAAGTTCACACATTTTACTTACCTTGGGATCTTCCTTTGTATACAGAGAACGGCAATCGGGAAAGGTAGTGGCCAATTGCCACCGGCTTCCTCCTTCACAGTTTGATTGTGAGCTCGCCTCATTGGACCTTTTGCAAGAGCACTTTTCAAAGGCAATCAGGAAGCTCCTCACGATCAATCCAGATGCAACAGTGCTTCTTACAGTTAGTCCCATTCGCTATCTTGGCTATGGTCCCCACAATAGCCAATTGAGCAAAGCTCGACTTCACCTTCTGATAGAGCAACTTGTCGCTACTTACCCCTCCCATCTTTTCTACTTCCCGGCCTATGAGATTCAGCTTGACGAGCTTCGCGACTACCGTTTTTATGCAGAAGATCTCGTGCACCCCTCTCCTCTTGCAGAGGAAATTATCTTTGACCGCTTTATTGATAGCTGGGCGAGCCCTTCCGAAAAAGAAATTCGGCTACTCATGCGGAAGTTACAAACCATGCTAAACCATAAGACCTCCACGCAAGAGGCATCCTTTCTCCACAAAAAACAAATTGAGCAGTGGGTTGCTTCGCATAAAAAGGCCTTTCCTGATACACTATTGCAGCGTATAGATCAATTTATAGACTTTCGTTTCTCCCTATAAGACTATGTACAATATCCATACAATCGCAGAGAAGATAAATCCAATAAAGGTAGTCTTACACCATGAAGACCCCGAAATAGAGCACTTCCTCACCGATAGTCGCTCACTCCTTAGACCTGAGCACACTCTTTTTTTCGCGTTTCGCACCTCTACCGGCGATGGACACCGCTATATCAAAGAGCTCTACGACCACGGCGTTCGCAACTTCGTGGTCTCTGGTGATGCACATCTTCTGCCTAGTGTAATAGAGGGGAGTAATATCCTATACGTGAATGATCCTTTAAAGGTTCTTCAAAAGTTGGCATCGGCATGGAGAGAAGAGTTTACAATACCCGTAGTAGGCATTACGGGGAGCAATGGAAAAACCATTACCAAAGAATTTTTGTATCAGCTTCTATCTCCTTGCTTTCAGATTGTACGATCTCCACGAAGCTACAATTCCCAGTTAGGAGTGCCTCTTTCAGTACTAAAGATGACCCCCAAAGATGACCTTGCCATCTTTGAAGCAGGGATTTCCCAACCAGCAGAGATGGAGCGTCTTGAAAAACTCATCTTACCCTCCTATGGTATTTTTACCAATATAGGATCTGCACACCAAGAGAACTTTACTGATCTTGAAGAAAAAATTGATGAGAAACTGTTTCTCTTCAAGCATAGTCAAGTGATTGTATACTGTGCTGAAGACGAGGAAATCTACAAAGGGATTTGTCGCGCTGGGCTAGAAGACAAAGCGGTATCTTGGACTAGAAACGGTAAAGACGACAACGGAAGTTTCCTCGTTGTGCAATCCATTGAAAAAAGAAACAAGGACAACGATACTACAAAGCTTAGCTTCGTGTGTGGGGGAAAAGAGTACCATGTGGTAATTCCTTTTATTGATGATGCCTCCATCAGTGACATCCTACACTGCATTACACTCGTCGCAAAAGTATTTCCAGACCAGCTAGAGATTGCTCTTAGCCACCTTCCCCAGTTACAAGCCATCAGAATGCGGCTTGAGATGAAAGAAGGTGTGAAAGACAACATTGTAATCAACGACACCTACAACAACGATATTAGTTCACTAGCCATCGCTATTGACTTTTTGAAGCTACGGGCTGAGCAGTCGAGACTCAGGAAAGTGGTGATCCTCTCTGATATCTTTCAGAGTTCACTTACTCCTAGAAGTCTCTATCGTCGCATTTCAGAAATGGTCAAACGTATAGACTGCGACCTCTTCATAGGAATTGGAAGAGACCTCTCTCGACATCAAGACTTCTTTAATGAGCTAAAAAGCTTTTTCTTTCCTTCTACAGAAGCCTTTTTAAAAAGCCAACTCATCGATACGCTATCGCATTCAGCCATATTGGTAAAAGGGGCACGACAGTACCGCTTTGAGGTTATAGCCGACCATCTAGCTGAGCAAGGCCACGTAACAACACTTGAGGTAAATCTTCAAAGCTATATCGCCAACCTACACTCATACAGAGGATTATTACCTCAGCACACCAAGGTAATGGCCATGATAAAAGCCAATGCCTATGGGCTTGGTGCCTATGAGACAGCACTTGCTATGCAAGAAGCTCGTGTAGATTACCTAGCTGTAGCCGTAGCAGACGAAGGAAAAGAACTTCGCCAAAAAGGGATCTATCTCCCTATCGTCGTGATGGATCCAGGAATGAAGGAAATTGATACGTTACTCGACTATCACCTAGAACCTGTCGTACACTCCATGAAGCAATTTGAAAGGCTATACGACCACGTCGACAGAGAAGGCTTCATCGGGATTCCTATCCACATTGAATTTGATACTGGCATGCATCGTCTTGGATTTGCCACCTCTGAAGCACAAGCTCTAGGGGAAAGAGTCGCAGCACAACGTATCTTGGACGTGCAAAGTATCTTCACTCACCTTGCTGTCGCTGACGATCCAAGCCAAGACGACTTTACAAGAAAGCAAATAAGTAGCTACAAAGAAGCCTATGAAACAGTAGCCTCTATAATAGGATACCGACCCCTTAGACATATTCTAAACACTGCTGGGTGTGAGCGATTCACCGAAGACTCTTTAGACATGATCAGACTCGGGATAGGGCTTTATGGCGTATCCCCCACTAAGCGACTCTTCCTTGAACCTGTTGTTCAGCTCCACACTACCCTCATGCAAATCTCCTCTGTTGCCCCACACGAAACAATTGGCTATGGGCGACGAGGTATAATGCCACAAGGTGGGAAAGTAGGCATCATCCCTATAGGCTATGCCGATGGATACAATCGTCGCTTCGGCAATGGTGTTGGCAAGGTAATTATCCGAGGAAAAGTTTACCCGACAATTGGCAACATTTGCATGGATTTAACCATGATAGACCTCTCTTCAGCCAAAGATGGAGAGGTACTTGAAGGCGATGAAGTGACTCTTATCGGAAAGGAACTACCTGTTGATCTTTCTGAAATGGGAGCTGCAATTGGCACAATCCCCTATGAAGTAGTGGCCAATCTATCCAGCCGAATAAAGCGCGTCTACTACAAGGAGTAACTACTAGAAATGCTACTATAAGGACTCTTTTTGAAAGAGAAACACCGTAAACTATGATAGATGACGCCACCATACAAAGGATCTTCGACACCGCCACAATTGAGGAGGTCGTAGGAGATTATGTATCTCTTCGAAAGCAAGGAGCCAACTTTATTGGGCTTTGTCCTTTTCACAACGACCGCCGTCCTTCTTTTTACGTATCCCCTTCCAAAAACATCTGTAAGTGCTTTGCTTGTGGCGAAGGAGGCTCTCCTGTCTCCTTCATCATGAAAATAGAAAAAATCTCCTTCCCCGACGCTTTAAGGGTGCTTGCCAAAAAGTATGGGATCCCCATTGAGGAGAAGGAAGAGTCGCAAGAGGAAAAAGAAAAACGCAACGAAAGGGAAAGCATGTTTCTAGCCCAAAGTTTCGCTGCAGATTACTTTGCCAAACAACTTTCAAGGAGCGAAGAAGGACTACACGTAGCAATCCCCTACCTCCAACAGAGGGGAATAACAACTCCTTTTATTGAAAAATTTGGTCTGGGCTATGCCACTAGCCAGAGAGATGGGCTTACCAAAGCCGCCCAAGAGGCTGGATACAACTTAAAGTACTTTGCCGAAACTGGACTGTGCTATCCTCCTGAAGACGGAAGAAGTGGAGGCGACCGATTTCGTGAACGAATCATTTTTCCCATCCACACCGTGAGTGGAAAAATTGTGGGCTTTGGGGGACGAATTATGAAAAAGTCTGATCGTCTGGCCAAATATATCAACTCTCCAGAAAGCCCTATTTACTCTAAAAGCAACGAACTCTATGGACTTTACCTTGGGAAAAAAGCCATTACACAAGCCGATAAATGCTTCCTTGTGGAAGGATATATGGATGTAATTGCCATGCACCAAGGTGGAATAGAAAATGTGGTAGCCTCCAGTGGTACTGCACTTACGCTGCCGCAGATAATGAAAATAAGGCGTTTCACTAGAAATGTAACCGTATTCTACGATGGAGACCTTGCCGGAGTCAAGGCAACTCTAAGAGGGATTGACCTACTCCTTGAGGCTGGCATGCATGTGAGAGCGTTGCCTCTCCCTGAAGACGAAGACCCAGACTCCTTTGTCAGAGGGCATACCATACAAGAATTGGAAGACTATATCCAAACTCACGAAGAGGACTTTATAACCTTTAAAACAGCTCTATACAAAAAGGATATGGCCAAAAGCCCTATCGAAAAGGCGAACCTCGTAAATGACCTTCTAAAAAGTGTGGCTAGCATCCCCGATCCTATTGAGCGTTCACTCACAGTGCAAAGCGTCGCTCAAGACCTCTCCTTGAACGAAGCTATTATTGCAAAAGAGGTAAAGGTACTTCGTAATAATCACTCATTTCAAAGAACCAAGTTTCTCCCTGTACAAAGTGAACACAATGCCGAAGAAATACGAGATGAACAGCAAGAATTAGAGCAAACAACTCCTCCTCTACCCCACCCCTCTAAAAATGAGCTTGCTCTTTTGCGTCTTATCGTAAGGTATGGTGAACAAATTTTCCCGATTACTTATGAAGACGGATCTGAAGAGAAGTACTCCTTGGCGCAGTTTGTAGAAAATGCTCTTCACGAACAAGAGATAGAAGACTATGGAGAACTCTTTAAGAAAATCCTATCGGAATGTTGCCAAAACATTGAAAAGAACCCTCATTTCTCCCCGTCACAATACTTTGCCAATCACCGCAATCCTCAGATTTCCTCTCTTACCATAAACCTTCTTGCCGACAAATACCTGCTTAGCAATGTTTCCAAACGAGCTTTAGGCTTATCCGATGAGGCGACGAACCCTCCGATTGAAGAGCTTATCAAAGAGACTGAGCTACTAATCAATGGGATGATTGGCGAGTATATACAGCGTCAAATTGATCACTATCACAAAGAACTCAAGAAGACCCAAAGCAATCCTCTGGAAGAAGAGCGAATGATGCAAATCCTCGCTAAACTTAGTGAGCTTAACGACATTAAGGCTCAAATCGCCACTATCATGGGAATGAGAACAATCATCCCATAACGAACTAAAGATATACTTAATGAAAGAAATTATTACCCCTATACAATCCAAAGGGCATCCCCTTGCAATCTTAAAAAAAGGAAGAGAGCAAAGTCTTTCCCGCTATCATTTGTGGATTTTTAGTCGGGCAATTGCTCGAGTTACACCAGAGCCCCAAGAGGGAGACCTCGTGGATGTGGTGGATAGCAAAGGAAAGTTTTTGGCAACAGGAAGCTGGGAAGGAGGAAATATAGCCATTCGCGTGCTCTCTTTTGACACCCCTATTGTTGACGAAAAAGAGTTCTTTGAAAATAAAATAAGAGCGGCTCTCCGTCTTCGGCAAAAGCTTCACTTGCCATTCTCTGAAACTGATAGCAAAGCCCCCAACAATATTTATCGACTTGTATATGGCGAAGGCGATGGCCTTTCAGGGCTTATTGTGGATATCTATGGGCATACTGCCGTTATCCAAGCTCATAGTATGGGGATCTTCCGTCGGATTTCCCTTATTAAGGAGGTCTTGCTGGAGTGCCAGGAACTAGAGCTTCAAGCCATCTACGACAAATCTTCCTCTACTTTACAAAAGGAGATAAGCGAATTCTATAGCGATGGTTATCTCTATGGAGATGCCATTCGTGAACCTCTTTATGAGAGAGGACTCCGCTTTTTAACGGATATTGAAAAAGGGCAAAAGACAGGCTTCTTTATTGATCAACGAGACAATCGAGAACTCGTTGAAAAGTATGCAAATGGTCGGAATGTACTGAATTGCTTCTGCTACACAGGAGGATTTAGTGCCTATGCAATACGAGGAGGAGCTTGCTCTGTAGACTCACTAGACAGTAGTGCAAGAGCCCTAGATGTAGCGAAAGAAGTTATCGCTCTCAACTTTCCAGAGCTAGAGGAGCATCGCCATCAAGTAGTCAATGCTGATGCCTTTGACTATTTAAACAACCTACAAGGGGGAGAGTACGATCTTATTGTACTAGACCCTCCAGCCTTTGCAAAGAGGAAAGACAATGTAAGAAATGCCTGCAATGGATACAGAAAGTTGAATGCCCTTGCCTTAAAAAAAATCCGTTCGGGGGGCTTTCTTTTTACGTTTAGCTGCTCTCAGCTTGTCTCGCCCTACGACTTTAGAATGGCAGTACTTACAGCTTCCGTTGAAGCCAAGCGACAGGTGCGGATCCTTCGACCTCTTTTCCAGGCTCCTTGTCATCCCGTGAATATATTCCATCCAGAGACGGAATATCTCAAGGGACTTCTTCTCTATGTGGAATAGGAAACACAACAAAAAGTAACCCTACAGACTTATGATCCCTTACTGTGCTATCTCCAACAGTCTCCGAAAATCAAAGTCGTGCCTTCCTTTCTTTTTTTTACTATTGCTGCTACTTGGTAGCAGCTGTAAGGGGAAAAATAGGGAAGAGAATGAAAGTGACGACTCCATTGAGAAGGTTTCGCTAAAGGTAAAGTATGCTCAGTTCTTCTCCATAGATAATCTCCCTTTAGGACATCGCATAAAGATTTACAATCCGTCCAATGGTGCACTCCTTCAAAGCCTTGTATTGATCCCTTCCAAAGAGGCAAAGACTTTCACTCCTCAAGAAGGAGAGGAGGTAATCGCAGTTCCCTGCAAGCGTCTTGCACTATTAAGCGACACTTTCGTTGGGGCTATTGAGTTGCTTGATGCTAGAGAGAAGCTACTTGGGACTGCCGATGTTTCCACCCTTTACGATGCAGAATTACAAAAGCGTGCCAAGGAGGGCAAGCTACACTCTTTCGCGCGTTCGGGTATTACAGACGTGGAGTCTCTTATTGCCTCGCAAGTAGATGGAGCAATGGCAAACTACTATGATGGTGTAGAGCACTCCATGCCTCTACCTAAAGAGTCACCCACAAAACTTATATACAACAATGATTGGCAGGAAAGCTCTCTCCTTGCTCGTGCAGAGTGGATAAAGGTAATTGCTTTGCTCGTGGGAAAAGGTGCTACTGCAGACTCTCTTTTCTCGGAGATGGAAAGAAAGTACAACCTGCTCAAAGAAAAAGCCCAAACTTGCCAAGAAAAGCCGACAATCTTCTTTGGAAATGCCTATCAAGGAGTCTGGCACTTACCAGCAAACGACAGCTATGTAGCCAAAATGATTGCTGATGCTGGAGGGATATACAACGCTCCCACAAGTGCGGCCTCTCAAGCGGGAATAAGTTTTGAAGCTGTACTGCAACAGCACGTCAACGACGACATTTGGCTCGCTTGGCAATCTGGAGATATCCATTCTCTTGAAGACTTTGCCACCCAAGAGGGGCGTTATGCTCTCTTCAAAGCATACAAAAAAGGTCAAGTCTACCTCAATGATGCGCGAAAAAGTTCCAAAGGAAACGACTACTTCGAGAGTGGTCCCTACAAGCCCGAAACAATCCTTGCCGATTTAATCGCTATTTTTCATCCAGAGCTATCCGCCGAGCATACAGACCTTGTCTTTTGGAGGAAGCTACTCCCTGCAAATCAACCTAAGAAGTAGACCACTATGCGGACGTTTGCCACCTTTCTGCTATTATTTCTTCTTCTTATTGTCGCTTTTCTAGTAGACATCTTTTGGGGAAGTGTATCCATTCCATACAATGAATTTGGCACTATTCTATTCGATCCTCACTCCGCTAAGCCCGAATGGGTATACATTGTTTGGGAAATGAGGATCCCTGCAGCGATTACAGCTTTACTTGTGGGGGCTTCCCTTTCCTCTTCGGGTCTTGTGATGCAAACCCTTTTCCGCAATCCGCTTGCTGATGCTGGGATTCTTGGTGTTTCAGGGGGAGCTGGTCTTGGAGTTGCCCTCTTTATGATGGGTGGCACTCTGTGGGGACAAATCCCCTCCATTACCTCATTTATTGAGATGGGTGGAATTATCTTTTTTGCTATAGCTGGTGCAGTCTTGGTGCTAGCACTTATTGCTGCGGTTTCCTATACGACAAGCGACATTACTCGTGTACTCATCGTAGGAGTAATGCTCAGTTTTCTTACAGGATCTGTGGTTAGCCTCTTGCAATACTTTGCTCCAAGTGAATTGGTGAAAGGATTCCAAGTCTGGAGTTTTGGTAGCTTAGAAGGCAGTACTTCAAGGAGTACATTATTGTTGTCTCTGATCGTAATCCCTGCTCTGCTCTTGATCTCCTTCTTTCCCAAGGCTCTTAATACCATGCTACTAGGTGATGCTTATGCTCGTTCCCTAGGCACTTCAACTAAAAGAATGCGAAGATTTCTTATTCTCCTAACAGGTATCATTACCGGCACCATAACGGCCTTTGTTGGTCCAATTGCCTTTATTGGTATTGCTGTACCTCACTTGGTAAAATCTATCGCAAAAACCAGTAACCACAGACAGCTTATTCCCCTTTCCCTACTAGGAGGATCTGTGCTTATGCTATTATGCCACATCGTCTCCCACCTACCACAAGGAGGACTTATCCTGCCGATCAATGTGGTCACCTCTGTCGTAGGAGCTCCCATTGTAATTGCAGTTATCTTGAAACGAAACTCTCCTAGAAATCTCCTCCATCGATGATACAGCGGAATCAAACTAAAATAGACCTCCTTGTACTAGAATCTTTATCTACAGGATACCCCCACCATACAGTCTCCCAAAATCTCTCTGCAAGACTTGAAGAGGGTACTGTAACAGCTCTGATCGGCACCAATGGTTGTGGAAAATCTACACTACTTGAAGCAATTGCCTTTGGGAATACTCGTAAAGAGGGTAAAATAACCCTTGCAGGAGAACCCATCGAAAAAATAAAACTGAACCAGCGCGCAAAGTTTATCAGTATTGTAAGAAGCCAACTGGAGAGAAGTATCCAGCTCACAGTGGAGGAGCTAGTAGCACTCGGACGCTCACCCTATCTCAATACCTTAGGCAAGCTGTCCAGTAGAGATCGCGACATTGTACGAAAGTCTCTTCTAGATTGTAAACTGAAAGGGTATGAAAAAAGGATGATCTCCACCTTGAGTGATGGCGAAAGACAACGAGCACTCATCGCTATGGCTCTCGCACAAGAAACACCTCTTGTGCTACTCGATGAGCCAACTTCACACCTCGACCTCTCTTTTCGTATTGAGTTGTTTCTGCTATTGCGTGAAATTGCTCAAAAATCACAGCGTACTTTTCTGCTAGCCACACACGAGATTTCACTTGCAATGCAGTGGTGTGATGCTCTTTGGATCCTCGATCAGGAGGGAAACCTAAGTACAGGCCTTCCCGAAGAGCTCGCTCTCCAAGGCAAAATTGCGACGCTCTTTGAAAAAGAGGACTTCCATTTTGATCCCTATACTGGACAAGTAGAGCTTTTACAACGCAAGCCACGCGCGATAAACTTGATTGGAGATGGCAGCGAAAAGGAGTTGTGGACAAGACGTCTACTTACGCGACTCGGATACATAGCTCAGAAAACCTCAGATCCTGAACAGTATACAATTGAAATTCTTCCTAACTCCTGGCACTTTATCACGTCCCAATCCTCTTTTGAAGTGAAGACGCTATCTGAGCTACAAGCCATTCTTCGCTAGTACAGAAGCACTTCATAGGAACAGAAAATCTCAACTAAAAATCTTCAGGTACTTTCAATTTAATCTCTCGGTACTTTTAATCTAATCTCTCGGTACTTTTAATTTAATCTCTCGGT
>KQ959274.1:45861-104057 GCA_001552775.1 Bacteroidales bacterium KA00251 | reverse complement strand
TCGGTACTTTTAATTTAATCTCTCGGTACTTTTATTTTAATCTCTCGGTACTTTCAAATAAAAGAACCTAAAGATTTTCCAAAGGCATAACCTTCAGGGAAACTCTTTAGGTCTTAATTTAAAAGCGGTCTATTGCCTAGCAATGACTACTCTTCTTAGCTATAGAACTTCTTGTTTCTTCTCTCTACTAGCGCCCTTTTCTTAGGAGTCCTAGGATCCACATAACAACGATAGCACCAACTACCGCCACGACGATCGACCAAAAGTTGAAATTGCCAGGACTCGCACCTTTTGCATCAAGTTCCAGAAGATTGGCAATACCACCTCCCACTACTGAACCTACTACACCCACTAAGGTCGTTTTCCAAAATCCTTTTGGCATCCTACGGGGACTAACAAGTCTTGCAAGCCACCCTACCACGAAGCCAATGAGGATCCACAAGATAATATTCCACAACATAGCTACGCTTATATTCTATCTAGTACGATTTCTATAAGATCCTCAATACTTCCCACATAATTGGTGTTCATATTAAGGTTTTGCCTTCCTGCAATAATCGCACATACCGTCATTGCACGGTGACCAAGAAGAGAAGATAAAAGAGCTAGAGCACTGCTCTCCATTTCAAAGTTGGTAATTTTAGATCCCTCGTAATTAAAGGATTCAATCTTCTCATTAAGATTTTCATCGGTTAGAGGCAAGCGGAGTTTTCTTCCTTGTGGACCATAGAATCCATTAGCGGCGATAGTGTTTCCTCGTAGGATCTTTCCATCGTTTCCTACAATTTGCTCAATAAGACTAGGGTCGGAGATAGCTACATAAGGCTTCAGTCCGTCTAGTTTCCATTCCAATTGGTCAATTAGAGCCCTTTCAAAGTCAAGATCTCTTACCTTTTCGCTATGGGCATAAAAGTAAGCCACCCCATCAAAACCAATTGCACGCTCTGCTGCTACAAAGGTACCGATAGGGGTCTCTGGTTGCAATCCACCAGAAGTGCCCACTCGCACCATGGTCAGTTGACGGAAATCATCCTTTACGCAACGCTTCTCAAAATCGAAATTGGCGAGCATGTCTAGTTCATTGGCAACAATTTCAATGTTGTCACAACCAATTCCATGGCTTTGTGCTGTAATTCTTTTTCCTTTGTATTTTCCCGTTATCGTACGAAACTCTCTACTTTGTACATCGCACTCTATTTCTGAGAAATGATCGCCTATAAGTTTTACTCGACTAGGGTCTCCACACAGTACAACTTTATCAGCAAGTTGCTCTGGTTTGATATGTAGGTGGAAAATTGACCCATCGCTATTGATGATCATTTCGCTGGAGGGGATAATTCTTTTTTCCATAGTTTCAAAATTTATTGGGGGGGTTATTCTTATTATTCTGCAATAGATTGAGCGCGCTGCTCTCTCAATCTCCAGGGACGAAGAGCAGCATATTTCTTTTTCAGTTCGTAGTCATTTGTGGGAAGGGGAGGAGCGGTCTCAGACATCACAAAGCGGTAACAATTGTAAAAACCCTTTCTTGCAAAACGGGTCGTGACCAATAGTCCCACATGGTAAAAGTCGTCGTACAGGAGTATCAAGTCGTCTGAAGGGGAATTGAAAGGCATCCCCAATAACGTTGGTACTTGAAACTTTCCCGTATGAGGGTCTCTTCGAGACATATAAAGATCCAATCCTCCTATTCCTTCGGAGAAATCTCCATTTTCCTGTGCCGTTAAGTCAAGGTCAATCGCTCCTGTAGGGGAAGCAAAAAGGATTGACTGGCCATCCTGACGAAGTATGGGGAAATACTCTCCTCCTGGGAGATGAAGCTCCTCAAGCTCTCTCTCTTCTAAAATTTCTCCTGATGCTGTTTTCTTAACGTAGAAAATATGATTTTTGCCATCATCTCCAATACGATGAGTAAACGTTTCAAAACCAAGAGCCGTGGTATAGCGATAGTCTTCAGTCCCTGTTCCGAAGCTCAATTCTCCCACCTCAGAAGAGAGACCTGAAGCATGTCTAAGATCCTCCAAATGAGATACCGTAAAACTATCTACCACTTCTAGGAGTTGCGCACTTTCCACAAGGCGTTCAGCGCGCTCTGCTTGCTCCAGCAGTCTTTTTGGGAAATACCCATTTCCCTTTGATTTTACTTTTCCTTTTGGTGCTTCTTGTAAAGTGGACAAATCCTCAAAGCGATAAGAATGATACAAAAGAGCTGCCAAGAGCGACCTTACCTCCTCTTTTTTAAGAAACTTCTTAGAGAGAGCACTAGTCCTAGCCAGAGCTGTGTAGGGATCGCCTTGAAGGAAAGAGAGCTTTATCTCTCGGAGTAAAAGGGCATCCTGCTTTTTATCCCCCAGCTCTTCCTGCAATGCGTCAATGAGAGTAGCAGCCTCTGCTAGAGAGCCTTCCGAAAGAAGAGAATCAACCCTCTCTATAGCACTATGCACTTGAGCTTTTAGGGGAAAACAAACTACCCCTACAAGGAGCACTACTCCCCAAAGTAAACTGTACTTAATGCACCGCATAGGTACTTTTTACGGTCACAGAGATTGTTTTCTCGCGACTAGTTGTATTGAAATTACCACCCCACGAATAATCCTCATTTTCGTAATAACCTACGATCTGGAAAACTCCCATCTGAGAGCGAAGTAGCTTGCCAACACTTTGATTGCTTCCAGTTGCAATTGCTTTAGCGCGGGATAGAGCATCTCGACTAGCCATCTCCAAGAGTTCATGCTTTGACTCTTCGAGTTTGGAATAATAGTACTGGGGGCTTGAGGAATTGATATAAAGACCTTTATCAATCAATTCGCTTACCTCTCTAGACAACTTTTCAACGAGATCAATATCCGAAGAGAAGATTCTCACACTTTGCGTAAGCGAAAAGCCTGTAGAAAAGGACACCCACTCGCCATCAACCCGCTTACTGTCTCTTTCATCATCTAGAGAAATGCTTTCAAAAGTGACCGTAGAATCTGCAATACCTTTACTTCGGAAAAAATCCCTTACAATATTGGTCTGCTCTGCAAGTTTTTTGTAGGCTTCTTGCAAGTTTTTTTGTCCTTTTAGTCCGAAATAAGCATTCCACACTACCACATCGCTGGAAATGTTTTTCTCGGCATTGCCCGTTACGGTAATCTCTTTTGCTTGACGTCTGCTTTCCTTAAAGTTGCTCGAGGCCCACACCAGGCCCACGACGAAGCCAAAAGCAAGAATTATAGCAATCGCTATTCTCTGATTTCCTTCTTTCATAATGCAATATGGCGTAAAGTCGCTACACTACTCCTTATTTACTTTTCTAGGAGCGGTGCAAGCCGCCCCTAGAATAAAATGTTACACAAAACTTACCTTTAGTCTCTTCTCCTATCAAAGACTATGCTCCATCAAATACTTTTCGGCATCCATAGCTGCCTTACAACCCGACCCAGCACTTGTAATCGCCTGTCTATAGCGAGGGTCTGCCACATCACCAGCGGCAAATACCCCTTCCACATTGGTCAAGGAGGTCGTGCCTGAAGTAACGATGTATCCGGCTTCGTTGAGGTCTACCTTTCCTTTAAGAAAGTCCGTATTGGGTCTATGTCCGATTGCGAGGAAAAAACCATCTATAGCGATATCAACTTTCTTCTCATCACTTTCTCCTTTTCTGAAAACAAGATGAGCTCCTTCTACACCATTTTCGCCAAAGAGACCAAGCGTATTGTGCTCAAAAAGAACCTCTATCTTGGGACTACTAAGGACGCGTTCCTGCATCACCTTAGAGGCACGCAAGAAAGGCTTTCTTACAATAAGATATACTTTTTCGGCAATAGAAGACAAGTAAAGAGCTTCTTCACAAGCCGTATCGCCACCGCCCACTACAGCTACACGTCTATTTCTATAAAAGAATCCATCACAGGTGGCACATGCAGAGACGCCTTGGCCTGCATATTTTTCCTCATCAGGCAGTCCGAGGTATTTTGCAGAGGCTCCTGTAGCCACAATGAGACTATCACAAGAGATTTCTTGCTCTCCATTGATCGTAACGCGGTAGGGCTTCTTAGAAAAGTCTACTGAAGTGGCAACTCCACTCCTGATATCGGTACCAAATCGCTCAGCTTGTGCACGGATCTCCTGCATCAATTGAGGGCCTGTTACGCCTTGTGGATAACCTGGGAAGTTTTCCACCTCTGTCGTTGTGGTAAGCTGTCCTCCAGGCTGCAATCCTTCATAAAGTACAGGGGCAAGATTGGCTCGTGAGGCATATATAGCTGCCGTATAGCCAGCAGGTCCTGCTCCTAGTATCAGACAGCGTGCATGCTTTGGCATATTCATTCTTGTTTTATCTTTGGAGAGTCCCTTTTTGAAGGGACTCTCTCTCTCTGTTAGTTTATTATTTTATTGCTCTCTTCCTTCCACGGTCACCTCGGGGGCAATCTTTGAGATGAGACCTTGTAGTACTTTACCAGGACCACACTCCATGAAATGAGTGGCTCCATCGGCTACCATTTGGCGGATTGTCTCTGTCCATCGTACGGGAGCTGTAAGTTGCTTTAGCAAGTTGGCCTTTATTTCTTCCGGAGCGACTACAGCAGAAGCCACCACATTTTGATAGATAGGACAAATAGGCTGATGAAAAACAGTCTTCTCAATAGCTTCTGCAAGCTCTTGACGAGCGGGCTCCATAAGAGGAGAGTGAAAAGCACCTCCTACTTTTAGGGGAAGAGCTCGCTTTGCTCCAGCTTCCTTCATTTTTTCACAAGCGATCTTGATCCCCTCTTGGGTACCCGATATAACCACTTGTCCTGGAGAATTGAAGTTTGCCGCAACGACCACTTCCTCTGTGATACCTTGGCAAATCTCTTTGACTTTTTCATCGGTTAATCCAAGAATAGCAGCCATAGTAGAGGGATGCTGCTCGCAAGCTTTTTGCATAGCCATCGCCCTCGCAGACACGAGTTTCAAACCATCTTCAAAGGAAAGAGCCTTGGCCGAAACCAATGCAGAAAACTCTCCTAAAGAGTGTCCGGCTACCATATCAGGGGCAAAATCCTTGCCCATAGCTACCGCTACTGCTACGGAGTGCAAAAAGACTGCAGGCTGTGTGACCTTAGTTTGTCTCAAGCCTTCGTCAGAGCCTCGAAACATCTCTTCCGTAATAGAAAATCCCAAGATACGATCGGCCTCGTCAAAGAGGGCCTTAGCCTTTTCATTACTTTCGTATAGAGGGAGTCCCATCCCTACAAATTGGGCACCTTGCCCAGGAAAAACAAATGCTTTCTTCATATTGGGTACTTTGTATAGGTAAAATCTTTAATTATAAGTTTTCAATCGCATGAACAAGCACCTTATAAGTACGCTCTACCGATTGGATATGCACTTTTTCATCCGGTGAGTGAGGGTGACGTATTTCTGGTCCAAAGGATACCATATCCATTTTGGGCATCACTCCTTGGATAATTCCACACTCAAGGCCAGCATGCATTACAAGAGCGGCCGGTTTTTTGCCATATATTTTTTCATAGCTATGGATTAATAGATCCATTGCTTTGCTCTTAGGATTGGGTTGCCACCCACTGTAGCTAGCATCAAATTGTACTTGTGCCCCGATATTGAGAAAAGCACTTTCTAGTGAAGAGGCGACCCACATCTTGCGACTATCGCTGGAGCTTCTCACCAAGAATTGTACACTAACCTCTCCTTCTTTAAAGATTGCAATGGAGAGGTTTGTAGAGGCTTCCACCACACCAGGGAAGCTTTGGAGCATTGACTGTGGTCCATTGAGGCAGCCTTCCAAGGCTCCTACTAGACTGTTAGCTATCTTCTCGGGAATTAGCTTAGCAGGGGCAGGCACTTCCACAGCCACAAGAGATATGCTTCCTTCTATTCCCTCAAACTCTTTTCTGTATAAGGCTTGATATTCATCTGTAAACTTTTTCAATTCTTCCACCTTATCTGCAGCTACACTCAAGAGGGCCTGTGCTTCGCGAGGAATTGCATTGCGCATATTTCCTCCCTCCATCATCGCAAGTCTTGCGCCATATCTATTCAGGGCTACTTTCAAGTAACGAGCCATCAGCTTATTGGCATTTCCTCTACCGAGATGGATCTCCACACCACTGTGTCCGCCTTTCAGTCCAGAAAGTTGCACCTTTAGTCCCTTATCAGCAGGATGGGTATTTTCTTCTTCCTGATAGTGTAGCGTTACATTTACGTCTACGCCACCTGCACAGCCAATAAAAAGATCCCCCTCTTCCTCACTATCAAGATTTAAAAGAAGGACACCTTTTAGGAACCCAGGTTTTAGAGCATTGGCTCCTCCCATTCCCACCTCTTCATCAATGGTAAAAAGAGCTTCAAGAGGACCATTTTCAAGGGTATTGTCTGCCATTACAGCCAAAGCCATAGCCACCCCCATACCATTGTCGGCGCCTAATGTGGTACCACGAGCCGTCACCCACTCTCCATCAATATAAGCATCTATTGGATCTGTAAGGAAATCGTGCTGTGTATCGCTATTCTTTTGAGGCACCATATCCATATGTGCCTGCATCGTAATCATGGGTTTATTCTCCATCCCAGGTTTCGCCTCCTTACGGAGTACCACGTTTCCGACCTCATCTCTATGAGTTTCTAAACCTAAACGCTTGCCTTCTTCAAAAAGATACTGAGAGACCGCCCCCGTATGAAATGTAGGGCGAGGTATCTGTGTCAATTCATAAAAATACTTCCAAACGGATTGCGGTTGAAGATTGAGAATTTCTTTTGCCATGTCTTTATTCGGTTTACTTATTGGTAAAGTTTCTTCTATTTCTAGATAGTAAAGGTACAAATAAAATTGCCAACAGCCCTAAGAAAGCAATACCCAACGTCTGCGATGTATGCACCACAATTGCAAAAAGCCCGGCATCGTTTTTACTGATGCCAAAAGCGAGTAGTGTGGTAATGCACATAAAGTGCCAAGGGCCTATACCGCCTTGCACAGGTAAAGCCACGCCCAAGGTAGCCATAATAAAGGCTAACAAGCCAACTCCAACCCCTAGATCTGCCGTAAATGGGAACGCATAAAAGGTGCAATAAAACGCTATAAAATAGAGCGTATAAATAAGCAGTGTAAGTATTGTAAAGAGGCCCTTCTGGGGCATATTGCGAATCGTACGAAATCCTAAAACAAATTTCTTCCCAAAACTTTCTATTTTTGAGCCCCAAGCACCATGTTTGAGCTTCTTTCTAAAAAGAATAAAAAGACCGACCGCTACAAGAAGAGCACCATAAAGCCAAGGAGAGGTGAAAAAATGATACAGAGACTGCTTTATTCCAGCTCCCACAAGCAAATGAGTAACCTCATCACCAAACCCTCCTAGTGCAATAAGAAAGAGGACAACCATCATCACTACATCTACCAGTCTGTCGCTTACTAAAGTGCCCACTACAGCAGAGAAGGACAAATGCTCGTTGTGAGACACAAGGTAGCAACGCCACAACTCTCCCATTCGAGGAAGGACTAAATTCACCGCATAACAGCCCCACATGCTAGCAATGACAACAACTCTTCTAGGTACTGGAGGTGCCAAAGGAAGCATCTGAATGCGCCAGCGTAGACCTCTCAAGGTATTGGACAAGGCCTCTATCACTATGGAAAATCCAATGATTCCCCAGTTTATTGACCCTTTTTTTAAACTCTCCCAAAGGAGGCTTAAATCTATCTTTCGGTACACGAGTCCGAGGAGAAGCAATGCAAGCGCAATAGAAAAGAAAGCTCGCACGAAACGCTTTCCCTTTATAGGTGCATTTTTGTATTCTTCTTTCTTGGAAGGACTAGGTACTTGTGAAATTTCTATTTTTTTCAAAAGTTGTAACTTTGCTTAATCTAGGCACAAATGTAGCTATTTTATAGGTATGAAGCAGGTACGAGCAAAGAAAAACTTAGGACAACACTTTCTGACAGATCCCGCAATTGCCGAGAGGATAGCTGCGTCCATAGATGATTTCAAAGGCTATCCTGTAATTGAAGTGGGGCCTGGCATGGGCATTCTTACGCGTGCTTTATTGGATAGGGGACATGATCTGTATGCTATCGACATAGACACCGAGTCGATTGAGTACCTTCGCTCTACCCTGCCTCGTTCTTTTGTAGAAGAGGGACGCATCATTCATGGCGACATCCTCCACATACCCGATGAAGCCCTCATCCCTTCTAGACCCAATGCCCCTTTTGTGGTAATTGGCAACTACCCCTACAACATATCTGGCCGTCTCTTCTTTCATTTTTTTGAACTTCGACACCGCATTCCATGCATTGCAGGGATGCTGCAAAAGGAGGTTGCTAAAAGAATAACTGCATCTCCAGGAGGAAGAGACTATGGAATACTTAGTGTGCTACTTAGAAGTCGCTACAAAGGAGAGTACCTCTTTACCGTTGGGAAAGAGCAGTTTGACCCGAAGCCCCAAGTTGATGGAGGGGTACTACGGCTGTACTGGGGCGAAGAGGATCGCATTAAAGATGTTGAAGCTCTTTTTATCAAAGTGGTAAAAAAGGCTTTTGGACAACGAAGAAAAATGCTCAGAAATGCCCTAATGCCTCTTGTAAAAGAGTACAACATCGCACCTCAAGCAATTCCAGACGCTTTACTCGCGCTCATGACTCAAAGAGCAGAGCAACTGGATGTGGAGGACTTTTTAGCAATCGCCCAATTCCTCGAAACACAAGCCCCTGAATAGGGCTTTCATCCAAACAAACAGCATTCAAATGCTTTACGTACATTTGTAGCAGACAAGTATTAATCATAACCAAATAAAGAGGGATTATGGAACAAACAAACAATCATATTGGCAAGAAAATCTGCGACTTAGGCAAGGTTGTTGACAACAAAGAACTCATGCTGGTACACCTGCACTTGAAAAGCGGAGAACAAATCCCCTCACACGACCATAAAGGACGGGAAGTATACTTCACTATAGTGAAAGGAACTGTGGAAGTTACTCTTGACAATACCGAGGTACATCGTATCAGCACAGGTACCGTTCTACATTTCCCCGGCGAAGCTCATGTAGGTGTAAATGCCATAGAAGAGAGTGATTTTTTCGTTTACCTCATCAACAGACAATGAGGTTATGGATATGAAAAAACATCTGCCGCATGTAGACCTTGAAAAACTCGGCAAAATACTCGAGATTTAAGAAGAATACCAACGAGGAGATATTTCATTGAAAGAGGGTAGAACCCGAATAAGAGAGCAAGTTGGGAAAATCTACCCTTATGAAATTGCATTGGCAGAACAGGAACTCAAAACCGTTGAAGAGAATGAGTGTCGTAAGGAGGATATTCAAAAAATGATTGAGCTGTTTGATGAAGTGATGGACACTAGTCGCCCAAATCTTCCTCTCAACCACCCTATCATGTGCTACTACAGAGAGAACGATGAAATGCATCGCTTTATGCTCTCTATAGAAGATCTTGTACAATATCCGATTATCAAGGATCAGTGGCTTGAATAGTACGATCCAATAGTGGCTTTCCGCTCCACCTTTCCGCTCCACCTTTCCACTCCACCTTTCCACTCCACCTTTCCACTCCACCTTTCCGCTCCACCTTTCCGCTCCACCTTTCCGCTCCACAAAATCAAAAAAAACGCCCCTAGCTATTGGCTTGGAGCGTTTAATTGGATTCTTCCGACAGGTTTCTTTTCTATAGAGACTGTTGACTTTTGCAACAGTTTTCTAGATTTTCAATTGCACCCTTGTTTGCGGAGAGACAGGGATTCGAACCCTGGATACCACGAAGGTATAACGATTTTCGAGACCGCCGCATTCGACCACTCTGCCATCTCTCCTACAGGTCTTCTTCTAAACCGATCGCAAAGGTACAAAAAGTTTTATTGCTCTCTTCGCCATCTTCGTTACCGAAACAGCTCAATAGAAAGTCTACCTATGAGACTATCTACTCTACCTAGATCCCTGGAGTTGGTTTTCCTGCTTTTCGTGCCTTAAACTCTTTTAGACCATTCTCAAGGAACTCTATGTATTTATCCACATTAAGATTTCTCTTGTAGGAGGATCCTAGCGGAACTCCTTGAAGGTCTAAAGGCACATAAAAAGGTTGCGAGTTGTCTGCAAATTTATGCCGCTGGAGGAAACTCCACTTATCTCCAATGGTGCGGAGTTTTCTCTTCGTACCGGCATCGTCCACCTCCATTACTTGAGGAAGATCTGCCTTGTCATCAACCATTAACGTAATGAGTACATAGTCCTCCTCGAGGAGTTTTTTTACGCGTGGATCTACCCATACACTGCTTTCCATCTCGCGACAATTCACACAACCCCACCCCGAGAAGTCTAGGAGTACAGGCTTATTGACACGCTGTGCATACTTCATACCCTCTTCATAATCGTCAAAGTGTGCTTCTACAGAGCCTTCATAAAGATTAAAATCTTGGGTGGACAGGGGGGGAGTGAAAGCACAGACAGCCTTTAGAGGAGCCCCCCACAACCCTGGGACCAAATAAATAGCAAAAGATAAAGAGACTAATGCTAAGAAAAAGCGTCCGACACCTATCTTTTCCATAGGAGTATCGTGGGGGAAACGAATCTTCCCAAGAAGATATATTCCCAAAAGAGCAAAGATTGCTATCCATATGGCTAGGAAGGTTTCCCGGCTCAAGAGACCCCATCCGTACGCCATATCTGCTACAGTAAGGAACTTGAGAGAAAGTGCAAGCTCCAAGAAAGCCATTACTACTTTAACGCTATTAAGCCATCCTCCACTCTTCGGTAGATTTTGCAATACATTGGGGAATACCGCAAAAAGAGAGAAGGGCAATGCCAAGGCGATAGAAAAGCCTAGCATCCCTATCGCTGGCCCTAATATACTCATTGTGGAAGCCTGTACAAGGAGTGTACCCACAATAGGCCCAGTACAAGAGAAGGAAACCAATGTGAGCGTAAAAGCCATAAAAAAGATACTCAGCAATCCTCGTGTAGAGTCTGCCTTGCTATCAAGTTTATTTGTCCATCTTGAGGGCATTGTAAACTCAAATGCTCCAAAGAAAGAAATTGCAAATACAACTAATATAGCAAAGAAAAGCAGATTGAAAAAGGCATTTGTGGAGAGACTGTTGAGGGCACTAGCGCCAAAGATTAGCGTTACAGCGATACCCAATGCAAGGTAGATTACTACAATGCTAACCCCATAAACAAGAGCATCTTTTATTGCTTCTCGACGCTTTTTGGTACGTTTCAAAAAGAAGCTCACAGTCATCGGAATCATAGGCCATACGCATGGTGTAATCAGGGCTATAAGTCCTCCCAAGAAACCATAAATAAAAACCATGAGCAAAGAGGAATTGCCTTGACGAGCACTTTCATCGCCATATGCTTTTAAGACTTCTACCACTGGCTGCCATAGATCAGAAGATGTCAATTCTGTCGCATTGGAAGCAGGAAGTTCTTCTTCACGTAAAAGGGAGTCCTCCTCCGTTCCCGACACTTCCGAAACACATTCCGACTTGTTTTCTGCGGTGCTCTTTAGGTCTTTATTGGAAAAAGCGAACTCTGTACTCTGAGGTGGAAGACAGCCCTCTGCATTGCAGGCCGATGAAGAGACCTCTAGCTCTACATGAAATGCATCATAGCTGGTCACTTCTATCTTCTGCTTAAAGATGACCGTACCTTGATACCACCGCAAATTCATTCCAAAGTTGGAATCATACTCTTCGTGTGCAGGTCGAGAAGGGATGAAGTCTCCTAGCGCACGTGCCCCTGAGAGCTTGTGGTATTTAAATACAAGAGAGTTTGGACCATCAGCTGGCATATTTTGATCGTAAAAGTGCCATCCTTGCTTGGTCGTAGCGGTAAGGATTAGGGTTTTCTGAGCCGTGCCCTTATCCTCTAGTACAGCTTTCCAAGTGACCGCATCATTGATGATCTGAGCCGAAAGAGGAGCGGCAAGTAACCAAGTTCCTAAAAATATGCTTAAAATCGTAAAATATCTTGTACAGCGATTCATGTGGCAATTCTTTCTTATCCTATCAATTCTCTTTTTTATTTCTACTGTATTGAGGGGGTATTGCAGGTTGCTGCTCCATAGCACGTTTCTTTTCACCTCTGGTCATGGGTCGCTTGACAAAGGCTTGAAAAGAGGCTGGAATTGGAAGCTGAAAATGCATTTTTCGAAGTGTATGAGGATGAATAAACGTGAGGCTCGCTTGCTGCAGAAGAAGCTCTTTAGAATTTTGGAAAATCGCAGTGGGAATATTTTCACCCACCACTGGCATGTTTTCCTCTTTCAGTAGCGTACGGATACCATTAAACCGTCCGTGCAACACAATCTCCACGAAAGTACTGTATTCGCCCTCTTTGATCACCTTGTAGGTCGTTTTAGAGCGTCTTGTAAGAGGCTTTTGACTACTTGTCTGCACCTCACTTTTATTTTTAACTACTCCTTTGAGCTCACCTTCAGGCTTTTCAAAAAGCCCTTCTACTACAGCACAAAAGCGCTGATCTATGAAAAACTTGCGCCAGCTACTCAATATCAACTGCTGCGTCTCTCTGCTTCGTGCAAAGAGGATGAGCCCTTCCGTCTCACTATCCAAACGGTTAAGAAGAAAAATCTTTTCATGAGGATCGTAAGACTTTACATAATTAGCCACCAATCTAAAGAGTGTATTTTTAAGCCCAGGATGATTGCTGACCGTAGCAATACCCCGCTTTTTATGCAACAAAATAAGCTCGTCATCCTTCCACACGATTGAGGCATAAGGAGAGGTAAACTCCGCGGGAAATCCGATGTTGTATACACGTACCTCGTCACCATTTTTTACAGGAGCATCAAACTGCTCTGTGGGAACTCCTCGTAACGTCACACATCGATTTTTCAGAAATTGTTTTCTTCGCATTCGAGAAAGATCGGAGAGAAGAGCATCAACCACCTCCATTAAGGTAGAGGCCTGAGTTGCTTTTATTTTAGCTACTAGAGCACGCTGCTTACGATTGTTTTTTGGCGTCATAAATTACTTTTTTTCAGGCTTATCACCACTCTGCTCACGCTCCTTTTTTCCCATGATGAGTACAAGCGATATGTCGCTATAAGCCATAAAAACAACGGCAGCGAATGCTACTAAAGCCCAAATGTCAACATGATTAAGTGCAGTTACGGCTACCGCCATCCACAACATGCCTGCAAGCGAAGAAAGGCGATGAAGTCGTTTCTCTCTCGTGGATGCATTTTTTCGGCTAGCGACTAATGAAAGGTGAGCTATACTATATCCTAAGCCTCCTAAAAAGACAAGCCAAGCCATCCAAGAGATTTGAGCAAACATCATACCAGCAATACCTATCAAAAGGAGCAAGCATGCAATTGTATAAATTATTGATCGAATAGGTTCTTTCATTGTGCAAAAGGCTTTTCCTCTTTTTGGTAATCCATTTTAGTCGTATCAATGAGTAAAAAGACCATCTCTCCCTCTTTTTTTAGTCCGTATTGTCTTCGCGCTAAGGCCTCAATGTCGTAAAAGTCATCTTTCTGACGGCTTTCGAGATATTCTTTGTCTTTGCGTTGTTTCTTCTCCGTGTCTTCAATCCGTCGTTCAAGTTGATGTATTCTTCTTGAAAGTTTAATTTGTTGGTATAAATTGTTTTCACCAAAAATCACTGCAAAGATCACAAAAATAACGATGGGGATCCAATAAACAACACCCCAATGTCTTTTTATATAGGCCTTTGCCAAAGGAATCGCCTCTTTAAAAGTTCGGAAAAGTGGCTTCTTCTTATTAGGCTCCTCTTCTCTTTGTGTATTGTTTGAAGCATAACCTGAAGAAAAAGGATTACCATGCAACTGGGATCTGAGTCGCTGCGCACCAAAATCAAAGTGACGACGCCCCCTTTCATCAGATTGAGGTACACTACTATCCTCGCTGGTATACCCGACGAAGTCTGAAGCAGGACGGTTTCCAGAAGGCTCTACCGTCCGCTCGTCTTCATGCTCATTGTCGTATAAGTGAGCATTCTCCTTGTTGTCTTCCATTCTTATTTTCAAGTCACCATCTTTATCAGATTGCTAATGCGATAGCCAATTGAAAAGATGTAGAATTTCATACTTCTTTATTTCACAAAAGTACATTATTCTTTCGAAACCTTCTTCTTTTTTCCATTAGCAATATCCAGTCAAAGGTTAGGTTAGAGAAAGGAGGAAGAAATAGAGCCACCTATGCCGTGAAAAAAATCGAATAAAGTACTTTCATAAAGCTATAGCAAAAGGGGATGAATACAAGCGATTCACCCCCTATTCTTTATAGTCATTTGATCAAGTTCCTAGCACAATCTAGGAGCTTTCACAACCTTGCAAGGATCTATCCTATACAAGGGTCATTTATTCCTTATTAGCCTCTTTTTCTTCTGAAGTTTCGGTAGTATCCACAGCTTCTTTTGCTGTTTCACTTTCAGGAGCAGCGTCCTTACTTGACGCCTTGCTACGTCTTGTACGACGTGTCTTCTTAGCCGTCTTTGTCGCCTTTTTATCTTGCGCACCAAGCCATTCTTCATTGAAGTCTACAAGCTCAATGATGCACATTTGGGCATTATCTCCCAGGCGAAAACCTGTCTTCAGAATACGCGTATATCCACCAGGTCTATCTCCGACCTTTTCTCTTACTACACCAAAGAGTTCTTTTGTAGCCACTTTGTTTTGGAGGGCCTTAAAGGCCA
Organism: Bacteroidales bacterium KA00251; assembly: GCA_001552775.1. Taxonomy (GTDB): domain Bacteria; phylum Bacteroidota; class Bacteroidia; order Bacteroidales; family Porphyromonadaceae; genus Porphyromonas. Next base: position 89,381 of record KQ959274.1, on the reverse strand, counting down.
ACCTATGAGCTTCGTCTGTATTGCTCTTAGCTTTTGTAATAAGTGGTTCTACAAAGCCTCTTAAGGCTTTTGCCTTGGGAAGGGTCGTACTAATCCTTTTGTGTAGTATCAACGATGAAGCCATATTAGAAAGCATCGCTTTGCGGTGAGCTTTCGTGCGGCTAAGGTGATTAATTCTCTTATTATGTCTCATTATAGAGGTCTATTTTTTATCAGAGGTTATATTTAGAGATGTCCATGTTGAAGTCGAGTCCTACGGCATCTAGGAATTCATTTAACTCCTCAAGCGTTTTCTTTCCGAAGTTTCTAAACTTCATCAACATTTCCTTGTCATAGGAGACAAGGGAAGCAAGCGTTGTAAGTCCATTTTGAGTAAGGCAATTTCTTGCTCTTACAGAGAGGCCTGTATCTTGGATGGGAGTTTGCAAGAGTTCTCTTATTCCTCTAGCTTCCTTGTCCAAGTCTTGCTCTTCCTCTTTTTCCTCTACGTGTAGCACCTCTAGCTTTTGATTGTCAGTAAAAAGCTGGAAAAGGTCTATCAGTATAGAGGCGGCATCTTGCATTGCTTTTCTCGGATCTATAGTACCATCTGTAGTAATGCCGATAATCAGCTTTTCGTAGTCGGTACGTTGCTGCACACGGAAGTTTTCATGACGGTACATGACCTTACGTATGGGGGTGTAGATCGAGTCAATAGGTATTACTTCTACTGAATCTTCAGGTCTCGCATTTTCCTCTGCCGGTACATAACCGCGCCCCTTATTGATGCGCAGGCTAATATCGAACGAAGCACTCTTGCCAAGCGTACAGATCACTTCTTCAGTATTTACTACTTGGAAGTGAGTTAGCTTTTCATTGAGATCTCCTGCTTTAAAACATTCTCTTCCAGAGACATTAAGCATTACCTCCTCTTCTGTAGCATCCTCTGTAGTAGGCTTGAATCGGACCTTTTTAAGATTTAGAATTATGTTGGTGACATCTTCTATAACGCCTGGAATAGTAGCAAATTCATGGTCTACTCCTCCAATTCTTATAGAGGCTATCGCATAGCCCTCTATAGAAGAGAGCAGGATACGACGCAGTGCATTACCAATTGTATCCCCATACCCACGCTCCAGAGGTTTAAGCTCAAACTGTGCAGTGTAGGCGTCCTTCCCCTCGATCATTATCAAATTCTCGGGTTTCTGAAATGCTAATATTGCCATGCTTTCAAAAGTAATCTGTCAATTATTTAGAGTAAAGTTCGACGATGAGTTGTTCCTTGATATTTTCAGGGATATCATCGCGCTGAGGTACATTAAGGTACTTTCCAGACAGGGAAGCATTATCCCACGCCAGCCATGAGTACTTTGAGTGGTTAAAACCAGCCAAACTACTTGTGATCACCTGCATGGATTTATCTCTTTCGCGAACGCCCACGATCTGCCCTTGCTTTACGATATAAGAAGGGATATTTACCACTTCCCCATCCACAAGAATGTGTTTGTGAGTGACAAGCTGTCTAGCGGCAGCTCGAGTAGGAGCGATACCCAAACGGAAGACAATGTTGTCTAGGCGACTTTCTAGCAATTGGAGTAGGATTTCACCAGTAACCCCTTTTGCTCTACGTGCAGCCTTAAATAGGTTTCTAAATTGTCTTTCAAGAACTCCGTAGGTATACTTCGCTTTTTGTTTTTCTGCAAGTTGCAATGCATATTCACTTTGTTTGCGACGTCTGCTATTGCCATGCTGTCCGGGAGGATAGCTCTTTCTACTTAAAGCTTTGTCCGAGCCAAAGATAGGCTCTCCCAGTCGACGGGCTACTTTTGATTTTGGACCTATATATCTAGCCATATTGTAATTAATATTCTGAGTAGCAGTTTATTCCCGTTGAGAGTGTCTCCTTGTGGGAGAATGCACCTGTGTTCCTCAAAGGGGCGTCTTTGCTAAGTATTGTATGCAATAAATAGTGTAATTATACTTTACAAACCAAGCCAAGGGGCTACTCAATGTGTTGCTCAATTTTTTAGATTTCTACTCTATTATTATAGGAGAGTAAAGTTTTATTATCACCTATACGATCAAGGCTTACGTCTCTTTGGAGGACGACAACCATTGTGAGGCATCGGCGTTACATCAATAATCTCTGTGACCTTAATACCAGCACCGTCTATCGTACGAATAGCAGATTCACGTCCATTTCCAGGACCTTTGACATATACTTTCACCTTACGAAGACCGAGATCATAGGCTGTTTTAGCTGCATCTTGAGCGGCCAACTGTGCAGCATAGGGAGTATTCTTCTTAGAGCTTCTAAAGCCCATTTTACCTGCACTCGACCAACTAATTACTTGTCCATCGTTGTTGGTGAGACATACGATGATGTTGTTGAAAGAGGAGTGAATGTGTGCTTGGCCTGTAGCTTCCACACGTACCACTCTTGTCTTTGTTGTTGTTTTTTTTGCCATATTACGTTTTTATCAGAGAGGCGCCTTACTTAGTTGCTTTTTTCTTGTTTGCAACAGTTTTCTTTCTTCCCTTACGTGTACGTGCATTGTTTTTAGTACTCTGTCCACGAACGGGGAGTCCTAAGCGGTGACGGATTCCACGATAGCATCCAATATCCATTAATCGCTTAATGTTAAGTTGGGTAATGCTTCGAAGATCCCCTTCTACTTTGTAGTTAGCACCGATTACTTCACGTACTTTAGATGCTTGTTCGTCATTCCACTCAGAAACTTTAAGAGCACGATCTACACCAGCTTCATCAAGGATTTTCTGAGCCGTGCTACGACCTATGCCGTAAATGTAGGTAAGAGCAACCTCACCAATTTTGTTCTGCGGTAAGTCTACGCCGACAATTCTTATAGCCATATTATAACTGTTTTTTTGCTACTACTCCAGAGTGACTTAACGATCACCCCTGACGCTGTTTAAACTTGGGGTTTTTCTTGTTGATAATATAGAGACGCCCTTTGCGACGTACCAACTGGCAGTCGGCAGAACGTTTCTTGATAGATGCTTTGACTTTCATATTTTTCTATCTAGCTCGTCTTATATCTACTACTTATATCTATAGCTTATCCGACCTTTAGTAAGGTCGTAGGGCGACATTTCCACCTTCACTTTATCTCCAGGAAGGATACGAATATAGTGCATTCTCATCTTTCCAGAAATGTGTGCAGTGATTACGTGACCATTTTGAAGCTCTACCTTAAACATTGCATTAGACAAAGCCTCGAGGATCACACCGTCTTGCTCTATTGCTACTTGTTTTGCCATTAAAACTCTCTGTCTTCTCCTAATACTTCTTTGATGTATTCAAACGAGGATAATATGTGAGGTTGCCCATTCCAAATTCCGAGACAATGCTCGAAATGAGCAGCTGGCTTGCCGTCTCTAGTACGAACAGTCCAGCCATCACTACGATCAAAGACAATATGCCTTGATCCCATCGTGATCATGGGCTCTATACAGATGCACATTCCATTTCGGAGCATTGCCCCTGTACCCTTTCTTCCAAAGTTTGGTACACCAGGGCTTTCGTGCATTTCCATACCAATACCATGCCCCTCTAGCTCCCTGACAACTCCATATCCTTTTGCCTCACAGTAGGTCTGCACGGCACTGGATATATGTCCAACGCGATTACCAGCAACCGCTTGTTCAATTCCCCGATAGAGGGATTCTTTAGTGGTTTTTAGTAATTCTAGTACACTAGGGGGAACCTCTCCACAAGCAAAGGTGTAGGCAGAGTCACCTGTGAATCCATTCAACTTAGTACCACAATCCACAGAGACAATGTCTCCATTTCTAATGAATTTATCATCTCTGGGGATACCGTGAACCACTTCTTCGTTGATAGACACACAAATGCTACCTTCAAATCCTTCGTAACCGAGGAAGGCAGGAGTGGCTCCGTGATCTGTGATAAAGTCATAAGCGACCTTATCCAGTTTTTTGGTTGTTACTCCTGGAGCAATGTACTTAGCCACTTCTGCGAGCGTCTGACCAACCAAGTCGTTGGCAAGACGCATCAGCTCCATTTCTTCACTCGTCTTTAGCGTTATCATCGTTTCTACTTATACAATATCTGTACGTTTAGTAAGAAACACCTCCAATTGCACCAGCTCTTCCTTTGATACGTCCACTCTTTAGCAATCCGTCATAGTGTCGCATCAATAGATGACTCTCAATCTGTTGCAAGGTATCAAGTACTACCCCAACTAAAATTAGAAGAGATGTACCACCAAAGAATTGCGCAAAGGATTGAGAGATTCCTAAAATCTGAGCAAAGGCAGGCATAATCGCAACAAGTGCTAGGAAGAAGGCTCCTGGCAATGTAATGCGGTCCATGATATTGTCGATATAGTCGCGAGTGGGCTTACCAGGCTTTACACCAGGAATAAAACCGTTATTTCGCTTCAAATCGTCTGCCATTTGCGTAGGATTAATGGTGATCGCTGTATAGAAGTAGGTGAAAAGTATAATGAGAAGGGCAAATACAAAGTTGTACCAGAAGCCTGTCATATCGCTCATTGTACGGACGAAACCACTATTTTCAGCACCTCCCATCAAACCGATAATGGAAACTGGAAGGAACATAATAGCTTGAGCGAAAATAATAGGCATCACATTAGCAGCATTGACCTTCAGAGGAATATATTGGCGAGCTCCTCCAAATTGCTTGTTCCCCACGACACGCTTAGCATACTGTACAGGCACTTTTCGCGTACCTTGTACGAGCAAGATTGCTCCCGCTGAAACAAACAATAGGAAAATAACTTCGGCAAGGAAAGCAACTAAGCCACCTGCCGCATCGCCGATACGATAGACAAATTCCGATGTAAGGGCGTGGGGAAGTCTTGCAATGATCCCAACAAGGATGATAAAGGAAATTCCATTACCAATCCCCTTATCGGTTATACGTTCACCTAGCCATAGGACAAACATACTACCCGCAGTCAGGATTATCGTTGCATAGAGGTAAAACCAACCACTTGCAGGGAATCCACCTTCAATTCCACTCATCTGTACTTTGAGGTTCATCAAATAAGCAGGAGCCTGAATCAAAAGGACAAAAACCGTAAGGTAGCGTGTCCACTGATTGATCTTTCGTCTACCGCTTTCTCCCTCCCGCTGTAATTTTTGCATTGAGGGAATGATGATTGCTGCCAACTGCATTACAATGGATGCAGAGATATAGGGCATTATCCCTAAAGCGAAGATTGAAGCATTAGAAAATGCTCCACCTGAGAACATATCAAGAAGAGCCATTAGCCCTTGACTGGTCTGATTCTCAAGCCCCTTCAGCATAGTAGGGTCAATACCTGGCAGTACTATTACAGACCCCAGACGATAGATAATGACAAATAGAAGTGTTGTTAGGATCTTCTCGCGAAGGTCCTTAATCTTCCAAATGTTCTTGACTGTCTCTATGAACCTCATACCGTCTTTATTATTCCTTTACGACAGAGCCTCCTGCCGCTACTATTAATTCTTCTGCTTTCTTAGAAAAGGCATCTGCCTCTACTTTCAAGGATTTGGTAAGACCTCCCTTTGAAAGGACCTTAATCTTATCCTTACTACGAGCATATCCTGCTGCCACAATGTCTGCCTTGGTTATTGTAGAGAGCTCTTTTGCAGAAGCAATCTCTTCAAGAACATCAAGGTTGATGGGGCGATACTCTACTCGATTTATATTTTTAAACCCAAACTTAGGAAGACGACGTTGCAAAGGCATTTGACCACCTTCAAAGCCTATTCTCTTGGAATAGCCAGAGCGTGACTTCTGTCCTTTGTGTCCTTTCGTAGAGGTACCGCCGTAGCCAGATCCTTGACCACGTCCAATACGCTTACGAGACTTAGTAGCACCTTCTGCAGGTTTTAAACTTGATAAATTCATTGCTACGTATGCTTTCTTAGTTGTTTTGGCTTTCGACAACTTGCACCATATGATGCAACTTACGGATAATACCACGTATCTGTGGTGTGTCGTTGTGCTCTACTTGTTGATTCATGCGACGAAGTCCTAGAGTATCTAAAGATGCCTTTTGATCTTTGGATGCTCCAATTCGACTTCTTACCTGCTTAACTATTATAGTAGCCATATTACTATTTCCTTAAACTATTACGCTACTTATCCTCTGAAGACTTTCTCTACAGAAATTCCTCTAACTTTTGCTACAGTGAGGGGGTCTCTAAGTTCGCTAAGAGCTTTCAATGTAGCTTTTACTAAGCTATGAGGATTAGAGGATCCATAGCTCTTTGCGAGTACATCGGTGATACCCGCACTTTCAAGAACAGCACGCATGGCTCCACCAGCCACTACCCCTGTACCTTGAGAAGCAGGCTTAATCACGATTCTTGCACCACCAAACGAACATACCTGTGGATGAGGTATGGTGCCGTTGTGTACAGATACTTTAATAAGATTCTTTTTCGCAGCTTCTACGCCCTTAGCAATAGCAGCACTTACTTCTCCTGCTTTGCCTAAGCCATAGCCTACGATACCATCTTGATTTCCTACCACTACAATAGCAGCAAAGGTGAATGTACGTCCCCCCTTCGTCACTTTTGTTACGCGGTTCAAGGCTACGAGACGGTCTGTCAACTCGATATCGTTTGTCGAGGTTACTCTATTTAATGCTACAGCCATTGCTTTTAAAATTTCAGTCCTGCTTTACGAGCGGCGTCTGCCAACTCTCTTATTCTTCCGTGATAAAGATAACCATTGCGGTCAAAAACCACTTGGTTTATTCCTGCCGCAATTGCCTTTTCAGCTACTTCTTGGCCTACCTTTGCGGCTTGCTCTTTCTTCGGGGTATTTTGTTCCTGCTTCAGCGAAGATGCCGCAACCATAGTGCAACCGTCTGCATCGTTTACGATTTGGGCATAAATCTGCTTGTTGCTACGAAATACCGTTAAACGTGGACGATCTTGCGTACCATGAATCCGACCTCTTACCGCTTTCTTAATGCGAAGTCTTCTATTAAATTTCTTGTTCATAACAAATGATAGTCCCTTAATTACTTAGCAGCTGCGGTCTTACCAGACTTGCGACGAATTACTTCACCCTCAAACTTCACACCTTTACCCTTGTAAGGTTCAGGCTTACGGAAAGAGCGAATTTTTGCACATACTTGTCCCAGTAATTGCTTATCAGCACTTTCAAGAATTACCAAGGGGTTTTTATTTCTTTCGCTCTTTGTTTCTACTTTTACCTCATCTGGCAACATCATAAAGATAGGGTGAGTATGCCCTAAAGAGAGCTCCAGGATCTGGCCCTTATTGCTAGCTCTAAAGCCTACACCTACCAACTCGAGAGTAGATTTGTATCCTTCTGATACACCATGCACCATATTAAATATGAGTGAGCGATAAAGACCATGAAGGCTACTGAGTTCTTTTGTATTTTCCTCTACAGAGAGCATGATTTCCCCATTTTCCATCTTGAATGAAACACGAGGATCCACAAACTGCGTGAGCGTGCCTTTTGCACCTTTTACGGTTACAATATTATCCTTCATAGACACTTCAACTCCTGCAGGAACTGCTATAGGTAAATGACCAATTCTAGACATAGTTAATTGTGTTACTTAGGATTAATATACATAACAGAGGACTTCGCCTCCAATTTTCAAATCACGTGCCTCTTTGTCGGACATAACGCCCCTAGAGGTACTAAGGATAGCAATACCAAGACCATTCAAAACACGAGGCATTTCTTTATATCCTACGTACTTTCTGAGTCCAGGTCGTGACACTCTCTGTAAAGTATGTATTGCATTTGCCTTAGTATGAAGATCATACTTGAGTGCTACTTTAATATAACTGCGGTGCTCTTCATCTACAAACTTGTAGTTTAGAATGTAGCCCTTGTCAAAGAGTACCTTTGTAATCTCTTTTTTGATATTAGAGGAAGGTACATCTACAACACGATGCCCCGCACGGATTGCGTTGCGCAATCTAGTCAGATAATCTGCTATTGGGTCTGTCATTTTCTTTACTTGGTTAAATTGATCTAGTCTGAAAGTAATAATTCTCTACAAGAGCCTGACAATAGTCATCACTTCTATTCTTAACTTACGACCAGACAATATTTAAACTTTAGCTTGTGAAAGTCTTATTTACCAGCTAGCTTTCTTAACTCCTGGAATAAGACCCTGTGAAGCCATTTCGCGGAATTGTATCCTAGAGATTCCAAACTGACGAATATATCCCTTAGGACGTCCAGTCATACAGCATCTATTATGCAACCTTACAGGCGATGCATTCTTAGGTATTTTCTGTAATTCGCGATAAGCCTCTTCATCTCCCTGGGCTTTCAAGCGAGCACGCTTTGCGGCATACTTTTGTACCATTTTGCGACGCTTCACTTCGCGAGCCTTCATTGATTCTTTAGCCATAACATACTTACTTATTAGCTTCGTTTTTAAACGGCAAACCAAACTCTTTGAGAAGTTGATATCCTTCTTCATCTGTTTCTGCCGTAGTTACGAATGTGATATTCATCCCCAAGATCTTATTGATTGAGTCAATGTTGATTTCTGGGAAGATAATCTGCTCGTCAACGCCTAAGGTATAATTACCACGTCCATCAAGCTTACTATTAAGCCCTCTGAAGTCTCTAATACGTGGGATAACCACACGTACCAATCTTTCAAGGAACTCATACATACGATCGTGACGTAGAGTAACCATCATACCGATAGGCATTCCTTTACGGAGCTTAAAGTTACTGATATCTTTCTTAGAATAAGTAACAACAGCCTTTTGTCCAGTAATAGCTGTTAGCTCATCCTGGGCTACCTCAATGATTTTTTTATCACTGGTGCTGTAGCGACCAAGTCCTTGATTGATTACAATTTTCTGTAGCTTAGGCACCTGCATCACGCTCTTGTAGCCAAAATGCTCCTGGAGAGCGGGAACGATGCGTTCTCTATACTCTTTTCTTAAGGTAGGGATATAGTTACTCATACTACTTTATCTCTTCTCCACTTTTTTTGCTATACCTTACGAGTTTCCCTTCTTCATTACGTTTCCGTCCAATACGTACTCCCTTGCCTGTCTTAGGGTCAACTACATTAAGGTTTGAAATATGTATAGGGGCCTCAGACTCAATAATACCTCCTTGAGGATATTGAGCATTAGGCTTTGTATGCTTTTTTTGGATATTGAGTCCCTCTACAATGGCTCTTTCTTTTTCGGGCATTACTTTTAAAATACGCCCCTGCTGTCCACGGTGTTCGCCACTATTTACCATCACCATGTCGCCCTTCTTTATGTGTAACTTTCTCATTTCAGTACTAATCGCGTTATAGTTAACGTTTAAAGGACCTCGGGAGCTAGTGACACGACCTTCATATTAGCTTGGCGAAGCTCTCTAGCTACTGGGCCAAAGATACGAGTACCTCTAAGCTCTCCCGAAGAGGTAAGAAGGACACAAGCATTGTCACCAAAACGAATATACGAACCGTCTGCACGACGTATGGGCTTCTTTGTTCTCACGATGAGAGCTCGCGATACGGTACCTTTCTTGATATCGCTGGTAGGCACAACGCTCTTTACAGTGACTACGATAACATCACCTACACCAGCATACCTTCTACGAGTACCTCCTAAAACACGAATGCAAAGAACTTCTTTAGCTCCACTATTGTCTGCAACGTTTAGTCTCGATTCTTGCTGTATCATTGTTACTTAGCTCTTTCTAATATTTCGACCAATCTCCAACGTTTCATGCGACTAAGTGGACGTGTCTCCATGATACGCACTTTATCGCCTTCGTTGCACTCATTTTTTTCGTCGTGTGCATAAAACTTCTTCGAGCGCTTGATAAACTTACCATACATAGGGTGCTTCTCTTTACGGTGAATCACAACTGTAATGGTTTTATCCATCTTATTACTCGAAACGATGCCAACACGCTCTTTTCTATGCTTTCTTTCTTGCATTGCTTAATGTATCAAAGAGTTGATCGTTACTAATTGTTTTTATTAGCACTTTTTTCACGTGCTGTAAGTTCTGTCTTCAATCTAGCTATCGTTCGGCGTTGATCTCTCAACGATGAGGGCTGTGTTAGTGGTGACACTGCATGTGCAATGCGATTTTCCACATAAGCTCTCTTATCAGCTTCAAGACGTTCTACCAACTCGCTATCTGTCAATTCTCTAATTTCAGAAATCTTCATCTCAAATTCTCCTTTTAAGTCTAAAGGTCTGGATTATTAATGTCGAAGTCTCTACGAACCACGAAGCGAGTAGTTACAGGTAGCTTTTGTGCAGCTAAACGAAGAGCTTCTTTGGCCACATCGTAAGGTACGCCTTCTACTTCAAAAATGATTCTACCTGGAGTAACGGGAGCTACAAACCCTTCTGGATTACCTTTCCCTTTCCCCATTCGCACTTCTGCAGGTTTCTTAGTGATTGGCTTATCTGGGAAGATTCGCACCCACACCTGACCTTGTCTTTGCATGTAACGAGTCACGGCCACACGAGCTGCCTCAATCTGGCTTCCTGTAATCCACTTACTTTGCAAGGACTTAATTCCAAAGGAGCCAAAAGCCAAGGTATTTCCACGTTGGGCATTTCCTTTCATACGGCCTTTTTGCTGCCTTCTATATTTAGTTCTCTTAGGTTGCAACATAACAACAAACTTTTTTCTTTAATGAACGGATTCGGATTCCTAAGCTTGACGTCTTTTGTCTGCTCCACGACGACCGAAACCAGGACGTCTATTTCCGCGACGATCACCACGATCTGCACCATCTCTGCGTCCACTACCACGACGATCATTGGGTTTAGCTTGTCGATAGTTAGGAGAGAGGTCTCTTCTCTCATACACTTCGCCACGCATTATCCATACCTTTACGCCAATCAGCCCTACTTTTGTATATGCTTCATCTTGTGCGTAATCGATATCTGCACGGAGTGTATGAAGGGGAGTACGTCCTTCTTTAAACATTTCGCTACGTGCCATTTCAGCATTATTGAGACGCCCTGAAAGATGTACTTTTACACCTTCAGCACCACTCCTCATAACGTTACCAATAGCCATTCTTACAGCTCGTCGATAAGCAATATTACCTTCCATCTGTCGAGCGATATTAGATGCTACTAGTGCTGCTTCTAGATCTGGGCGACGTACCTCGTGAATATAGATTTGTACTTCCTTGCCAGTAAGTTTTTTCAACTCTTCTTTCAACTTGTCTACTTCTGCTCCACCACGTCCGATAATCATACCAGGACGAGCTGCACAAATAGTAGCAGTCACAAGTTTCAGTGCACGTTCTATAACTATTCTCGCAATCCCTGCTTTCGCATGGCGCGCCATTAGGTAATCACGAATCTGCTTATCCTCTAATAGAGTGGGACCATAGTTCTTGCCTCCATACCAATTGGAGTCCCATCCTCGGATATACCCTAGCCTATTGCTAATTGGATTTACTTTTTGTCCCATCTCTTATTTGCTACTTAGAGTATTAACCAATATCGTGACGTGATTGCTTCTTTTACGAATGCGATAGCCTCTTCCTTGCGGAGCAGGACGAAGTCTCTTAATTGTAGGTCCTTCGTCAACAAAGACTGTTTTCACATAAAGTTCGCCTTGCTCGGCTTGACGTTCATTGATCTGTTCCCAGTTGGCAATTGCACTACGAAGAAGTTTTTCAATACGTCTACCACTTGCAAGTCTCGGAGAGTAATGGAGGGTTGCCAAAGCTCTTTCCACCTCCATACCGCGTATATTATCTACGACGAGTCTCATTTTGCGTGGAGGAGTAGGTATTCCACGTAGGATAGCCTTACCTGGTAAGTACATTTCACCAGCCTCCTTGCTTTTGAGCTCCTTATCGTTTATTTGTTCACTCATTTTCTTCGATTTCAATAAATGGTTGTACTTGACAAAGTAGTGCTATTACTATCTGTTTCCAGCATGACCTCTAAAGGTACGTGTAACAGCGAACTCGCCTAACTTATGACCTACCATATTTTCAGTGATATACACAGGAATGAACTTATTTCCGTTGTGTACTGCTATAGTATGTCCTACGAAATCGGGAGAAATCATCGAAGCACGTGACCAAGTCTTTATGACTGTTTTCTTGCCACTTTCGTTCATAGCGAGAATCTTCTTCTCCAGTTTCACGTTGATGTAAGGACCTTTTTTTAAAGAACGACTCATAACTATATATTACTTCGATTTATTTCTCTTTCTTCCCTCAATTATATATTTTGAGGAATGTTTCTTGGGTGCACGCGTCTTTAGCCCCTTAGCATATAGACCCTTGCGACTGCGTGGATGACCCCCTGAAGCACGTCCTTCACCACCACCCATGGGGTGATCTACAGGGTTCATTGCTACCCCTCTAACACGAGGACGAATACCCAACCAACGTGTACGTCCAGCCTTACCACTTCTTTGCAGTGAATGATCACTATTGCCTACGGTACCTACTGTTGCTTTACATTCGCCTAATACACGACGACTCTCACCACTAGGCATACGTAGTACGACATAGCGATCTTCACGAGCAACTATTTGTGCGAATGATCCTGCGGAGCGAGCAAACTTAGCACCTTGACCAGGCCTCAGCTCCACATTGTGTACTAGTGTACCAACAGGGATTGAGGAAAGAGGAAGAGTGTTTCCTATTTCAGGAGCGACCTCACGACCAGAAATTACTTGCTGACCGACTTGCAATCCATCAGGTGCGATAATATAACTTTTCGCACCATCTGCATAGGCAATCAGGGCAATTCTACTAGAACGGTTTGGGTCGTACTCAATACTCTTAACAGTAGCAGGAATATTATCTTTAGAGCGTTTGAAGTCTATCAGACGGTATTTTCTTTTGTGTCCACCTCCAATATTGCGAGTGGTCATTTTACCGACATTGTTACGACCCCCACTACTCTTCTTTCCTGTTACTAGGGATTTTTCCGGTGTGCTAGCGGTAAGCTCTTTGAAGTCACCGATAATCTTGTGTCTCTGCCCAGGGGTTGTGGGCTTGAGTTTTCTAATTCCCATTTTTATACTTGTTAAATATGGCTGAAGAAGTCAATGGTTTCACCTTTTTTGAGAGTTACAACTGCCTTCTTATACTGAGATTTACGTCCTTGTATAAGACCAGCACGTGTCCACCGGCTCTGCACCTTAGGAAGCACATTCATTGTATTTACACTCACAACGTTTACACCATAGAGTTTTTCAACAGCATTCTTGATCTGAATCTTATTAGCCTCTGGAGTAACTTGAAAAGCGTAGCGCTCGGGACACTTCTCCGTGATGGCAGTCATCTTTTCCGAGATAATAGGTTTAATGATAATTTCAATCATAATCTTTTTACGCTTCAAAAGTTTCGTTGATTTCTACGACAGCATCCTCTGTAAGCACTAGCTTTCTTGCATCAAGTACCTGGTATGTATTGAGTTTGCGAGCTTCTAGTACATCTTGTTTAGGAAGATTGCGTACAGAGAGTCTTACATTATAAGGTATTTCTGTCATTACGAATAGTGCTTTAGTTTCTCCAACTCCTAATTTCTTAGCTATTTCGGCAAATGATTTCGTTTTAGGAGCTTCGAAGTCAAAGTTTTCAACAACTACGATTTCACTATTCTTAGCTTTATAGGTTAGTGCCGACCTGCGTGCAAGACGCACCAACTTCTTATTGAGCTTAAATCCATAGCTACGTGGACGAGGTCCGAATACAGTAGCACCCCCGCGAAGCAAAGGTGAATTGATATCCCCCCTTCTTGCACCACCAGTACCTTTTTGTCTGAATAGCTTTCTCGTAGAGCCTACTTGTTCGCTACGTTCTTTAGCCTTATGTGTACCTTGACGCTGATTAGCACGATATTGTCGTACTGTAAGATAAATCGCGTGGTCATTCGGTTCTACTCCGAAGACAGTATCACTAAGAGTTACCTTGCGTCCGGTATCTTCTCCTTTTATATTGTAAACTGCTAGTTCCATATTAGATTTCTACCGTTAAGATTGAACCCTTAGCTCCTGGTACGCTTCCTTTCAAGACAAGAATATTATGCTCTGGAAGCACTTTAATCACCTGAAGGTTTTGTACAGTTACTCTTTTGTTTCCAGTCTGCCCTGCCATGCGAAGGCCTTTAAATACCTTAGCAGGATAAGAACATGCACCGATAGAACCTGGAGCACGCTTTCTATTATGCTGACCGTGCGTAGTCTCTCCTACACCACCGAATCCATGGCGTTTAACAACTCCCTGGAATCCTTTACCTTTTGAGGTACCGATTACATCTACATAGTGAACATCACTGAAGATATCCACCCCGATTGTATCACCGGGTTTGTATGCCGATTCTTCGAACCCTTTGAACTCGGCCAAGTGACGCTTAAAAGTCGTTACTCCTGCTTTCTTGAAATGACCTTGGAGAGGCTTTACTGTATGCTTTTCCTTCGCATCTAGGTAACCTAGCTGAAGGGCATTATAACCATCTCTTTCGGTTGTTTTAACTTGAGTAACGACACAAGGCCCCAATTCGATAACAGTGCATGGTAGATTCACTCCATCGGCACTGTAAACGGAAGTCATTCCGATTTTTTTTCCTAATAATCCTGGCATTTCTTGTTGTTCGTTAATGCTTACACTCTAGTGATTAAGTTTTTCGTAGTGCTGCTATCACTAAATTACAGCTTGATATTAACATCTACCCCACTAGCAAGCTCGAGTTTTGTCAAAGCTTCTATAGTCTGACGAGAGGCATTGTGAATATCAATAAGTCGCTTGTAGGACGACAATTCAAACTGCTCACGACTTTTCTTATTGACAAATGTTGAGCGGTTTACAGTAAAGACACGTCTATGTGTGGGAAGAGGTATAGGACCGCTTACCAAAGCACCAGTAGCCTTAACCGACTTTACTATTTTCTCTGCCGATTTGTCGAGAAGCATATGGTCGTAGCTTTTAAGCTTGATTCTGATCTTCTGACTCATTATATATAGTTTGATCTATTGTTACACTTTGTAAGCTAGCTTTCTAGCGAATAAGGTCATCTCTGCCTCCTACCTCTTTCAGCACCTCTCTAGCTATAGACGAAGACACTGGAGAATAGTGAGACATGCTCATTGTGCTTGTGGCACGACCACTGGTAATCGTACGAAGAGCGGTCACATAGCCGAAAGTTTCGCTTAGTGGCACTTCACCTTTTACGATTCTTGCTCCAGTAGAGCTTGTATCCATAGAACGGATAGTACCTCTTCTCTTATTGAGGTCGGCAATCACATCACCCATACTTTCCTCAGGTGTAACCACCTCAATCTTCATAATGGGTTCAAGTAAAACAGGAGCGGCCTGTACACAAGCGCTTTTGAAGGCTTGCATAGCAACTACCTCAAAGGAGAGTTGGTCACTATCTACAGGGTGAAATGAACCATCTAGAAGTGTCACTTTGAGTTTATTTAGAGGATAACCCGCCAAGACACCTGTAGTCATAGCCTTTTGGAAACCTTTCTGTACAGAGGGGATATACTCTCTAGGCACATTTCCACCTTTAACCTCATCAACAAACTGCAGAGATTCTTCAAACCCTTCATCAGCTGGTTCTACACGCACAATAATATCTGCGAATTTACCTCTACCCCCAGTTTGCTTTTTATAGACTTCACGCAGCTCAACAGGCTTTGTGATCGCCTCTTTGTAGGCTACTTGAGGCTTACCTTGCTTACATTCAACCTTGAATTCTCGTTTGAGACGGTCAATGATAATTTCTAGGTGAAGCTCACCCATGCCACTGATTACGGTCTGTCCTGTATCTTCGTTAGTATTTACTCTAAATGTAGGGTCTTCTTCTGCAAGTTTTGCAAGCCCTGTACCGAGCTTATCAAGATCTTTTTGAGAGTTGGGCTCTACAGCTACACCGATCACAGGATCAGGGAAGTCCATTGACTCTAGCACGATGGGAGCATCCTCAGAACACAGTGTATCTCCTGTGCGTATATCCTTGAAGCCTACTCCAGCACAGATATCTCCGCAATAGATCTCATCCATGGGGTTCTGATGATTACTGTGCATCTGGAATAGACGGGAAATACGTTCCTTCTTTCCACTTCTTGAGTTTAGCACATAAGTACCTGCATCCAACACTCCACTATACACACGGATAAAGCAAAGACGGCCAACATATGGGTCTGTAGCTATCTTAAATACCAGTGCACAGAGGGGTTCGGTTGGTTCTGTTTTTCTCTCTACCACCTTTTCAGGATCAGAAGGATCAAAGCCTTCAACCACTGGAGTATCCACGGGACTTGGCAAATATGCACATACTGCATCGAGAAGAGGCTGTACACCTTTGTTTTTGAAGGAACTTCCACAAATCATAGGGAAGATCTGCATACTAAGCGTACCTTTGCGGAGTGCTTGATGAATTTCATCCTCAGTGATCGTACTAGGATCAGAGAAGTACTTTTCCATAAGTTCATCATCGTACTCTGCAATCTTTTCAAGCATATGATCTCTCCAAGTTTCAGCTTCAGCCTGTAGTTCTGCAGGGATATCTAGTGTCTTGTAGTGTGCACCAGTAGTATCTTCTTCATCCCAAACTAAGGCCTTCATCGTAATTAGGTCAACTACACCCTTGAAGGTTTCCTCAGCTCCTATTGGTATTTGAATAGGTACACCATCTACACCTAAGACTTCTTTAAGCTGTCGTTGTACGTTAAAGAAATTGGCACCACTTCTGTCCATCTTGTTGATATAAGCGATACGTGGTACCTTGTACTTATCAGCTTGTCGCCAGACCGTTTCACTCTGAGGTTGCACGCCTTCAACAGAGCTAAACGTAGCAACGGCACCATCAAGGATACGAAGAGAACGCTCTACTTCTACAGTAAAGTCAACGTGTCCCGGGGTGTCGATAAGATTAATTTTATATTTTTGATTGCGATAGGTCCAGTATGAAGTGGTTGCAGCTGAGGTAATCGTAATACCTCTTTCTTTTTCCTGCTCCATCCAGTCCATAGTAGCGGCTCCATCATGCACTTCACCTATCTTGTAGGAAAGCCCAGTATAAAAGAGGATTCGCTCACTGGTCGTCGTTTTACCGGCATCAATATGAGCCATGATACCGATATTTCTTGTAAAGTGTAAGTCCCTTTTTTCAGTCATAGTTGGGGTTCTTTGTCGCTGTAGCTCCTAAAACTAGAATCTAAAGTGTGCAAATGCACGGTTAGCTTCTGCCATACGGTGCATATCTTCTTTTCTTTTGAATGCACCACCTTGATTGTTATACGCATCCACAATCTCAGCAGCCAACTTGTCGGCCATTGTCTTACCACCTCGCTTTCTTGCAAAGAGGATAAGGTTCTTCATCGACACGGATTCCTTTCTTTCTGCACGAAGTTCAGTTGGCACTTGGAATGTAGCACCCCCGATCCTACGCGACTTCACCTCCACTTGTGGAGTTACATTATCAAGTGCGGTTTTCCACACATCAAGAGCAGACTTTTCTTCGTCTGCCATTTTCTTTTTTACAATATCTAGGGCTTCATAGAAAATGGCATATGCCACGCTCTTTTTTCCGTCATACATCAAGTGATTCACAAACTTGGTTACTTGACGGTCGCCAAATATAGGATCAGGCAACACCTGACGTTTCTTGGGCTTTGTCTTTCTCATTGTCTTTAATGATAGGTTCGTCTTTTTTGCTGTTGTATCTGAAATACTTCTCCCTCATTTGATATTTAATGGGAGAATCTTCATCTTCAACGCTCCCTCTGGAGCATTTACTCAACACTTATTAAATATAAGTAATGAGCCTAATTTATGCTATCAGAGAGATACCCTCTCCGACAGTACAGAGTCTTTGCACTTTAACGAAGACTCTAGCTTCACACCCAATTATGGGTATCCAAAAAGGAAAGATACTCCTTTTCTCGAGGCTACTTTTTATCCTTAGGACGCTTCGCACCATATTTAGAGCGAGCCTGAGCACGACCATTAACACTAGACGTATCAAGAGCTCCACGCACGATATGATAGCGTACCCCTGGAAGGTCTTTTACACGACCACCACGTACCAGTACAATACTGTGTTCTTGGAGGTTGTGTCCTTCTCCTGGAATGTATGCGTTTACTTCCTTTCCATTAGTCAAGCGCACACGAGCCACTTTACGCATAGCCGAGTTAGGCTTTTTGGGAGTGGTCGTATACACACGCACACATACGCCTCGGCGCTGAGGGCAACCTGCAAGAGCAGGAGACTTACCCTTTTCCACGAACGTCTCTCTTCCTTTTCTTACTAACTGCTGAATTGTAGGCATTTTTATACTACTTTTTCTATCTTCATACTTTCCACACCGTAATATCAGGAACGGAAAGTTTTTACTTTCATTTTGTCTACGATCTTTCCTCTTAGACTTCGCGCCCCAAAGAGACCTATTTCTCAACAAATAGGAGCGTTCCCTATACCCCCTGGCAACGAGCCATATTGTTACCCAAAAGTATAGCACGACAAAGGTACAAATATTTTTTGGATTAACAATACTTCTCACAGAGTCTTCAACTTCATTGCCATGACTTTGTTATTCACAGGAAGTATATTTTTCCGCAAACTATTTTTACCACATCAGACCTCTTCAAACAAACCTCGGTACAATTGAACCTTTCCATTTACTTACTCTCAATGCCATTAGCGAGAATCACAGAAAGGAAAACGAGCTACAATTATAAATACAAAGCATGTTGCGAACATGTTGTTAGGAACACCATTGGCAAGGCACTAGCCCCCCCCCCGTACCGTTGACAATAAACATTTGACAACGGCATTAAGAACAATCTTTCTTAATTCTCCATCAAAGAATATGGTGATTACCTTAATATATGAAGCCTGTAGACATTAGACATATGTTACAGGTAACCTCTACAATTGAACAAATAAAAAAGAAAACAGACGGCCTCATTCATTGGAAAAAGTGTAACTTTGCCAATACTATTAGAAAAGTGCTCTTTACTGAAGCTTTACTGAAGAAAAACATGCAGTTCCGATAGCAACAAATTATGGAAGAAAGAACCAACCAAGACCCAAAAGAGGAAGAAAGAAGCCTGAACTTCATCGAACAAGTTGTCACCAAAGATATCCAAGAGGGAGTCAATCTAGGTCGAGTGCAAACTCGTTTTCCACCAGAGCCCAATGGATACCTTCATATCGGACATGCTAAAGCAGTATGTATAGATTTTGGGGTCGCTCAAAAGTTTGGAGGTGTATGTAACCTTCGATTCGATGACACCAACCCCACAAAAGAAGATGTGGAATATGTTGATGCCATATTGGAAGACATACAATGGCTAGGCTTTAAAGTGGCAAATATCTATTATGCTTCTGATTACTTCCAAAAGTTGTACGACTTTGCAGAGCGACTTATCTTAGAAGGTCATGCCTACGTGGATGAGTTATCGGCTACGGAAATTGCCGAACAGAAAGGTACCCTCACAATGCCAGGGAAAAATAGTCCTTATCGAGATCGTCCTAGGGAAGAGAGTCTAGAGCTATTCCGAAAAATGAATGCTGGCGAGATTGAAGAGGGTAAGATGACTCTTAGGGCAAAGATAGACATGGCCTCAAGCAATATGCACATGCGCGACCCTATTATATATCGTATTATAAAGTACCCACACCACCGTACAGGGTCTAAATGGCACGTTTATCCAATGTATGATTTTGCTCATGGTCAAAGCGACTATTTTGAGGGAGTTACCCACTCTATTTGCACATTAGAATTTGTACCACACCGCCCTCTTTACGATTATTTCGTTGATCTTCTTATGCCTGAGGGCACGACATATCGACCAAGACAATACGAATTCAATCGCTTAAATCTCACCTATACGGTAATGAGCAAGCGAAAGCTCCTATATTTGGTAAAAAACAACTACGTAAAAGGGTGGGATGATCCTAGAATGCCTACCCTATGTGGGCTAAGAAGAAGAGGCTACACACCAGAATCCATCAAAAACTTTATTGATAGCATCGGTTATACCAAATATGATGGAGTCATTGATATGGCCCTACTGGAGCATGCTGTACGAGAAGATCTAAACAAAAAGGCAACTCGAGTTTCTGCTGTATTGCACCCTGTTAAGCTTACAATTACGAACTATCCCGACGGGGAAAAGGAACTCTTTGAAGCAATAGACAACCCCGAAGACCCTCAAAGTCCTACTCACACCATACCATTTTCTAAGCATCTTTGGATTGAACAAGCAGACTTTATGGAAGATGCCCCAAAGAAGTATTTCAGATTGAGTCCAGATGGAAGAGAGGTACGTCTAAAAAGTGCTTATATCATTCGCTGTATGGGTTGTAAAAAAGATGAATCTGGTCGTGTGGTAGAGGTTTTTGCAGAATATGACCCCGAAACCTTATCTGGTAGATCCGAAAGCAACCGAAAAGTAAAAGGTACAATCCACTGGGTACCTTTTGAGGAAGCACTGGATGTAGAAGTAAGACTCTACGACACGCTATTCAAAGACGAAATACCACAGGAGATTGAAGGTGAATCATTTGAAAACTTACTCAACCCTTCCTCTGAAGAGATTATCTCTCATGCTAAGGTTGAGCCCTTCCTTGCCTCAGCCACACTTTCTACTCCCTACCAATTTGTGAGGACTGGCTATTTTGCACTTGATCCAGATAGCAGCGAAGACAAGCTAGTATTCAATCGTACCGTCTCACTTAGGGATAGTTGGAAAAAGGTAGCAGAAAAGTAATTTTACCAGTTTTGCATCTGTAGCCTTAATTAAGGTAAAATAAATGGCGACTATCCTATCTTGGTTTCTTGAGAACCTCAGCTTTTGGTCAATCTTTGTCTTGATGACCATTGAGAGTTCTTTTATTCCATTCCCGAGTGAAGTGGTCGTACCTCCAGCTGCATACTTAGTAGCGCAAGGACAGTTGGATGGCTTTGGAGTAATCCTCTCTGCGGTACTAGGTAGTTTAGTGGGAGCCCTTATTAACTATGCTCTGGCATATTACTTAGGTCGTCCACTTATCTATGCCTTTGTGAAAAGCAAACTGGGTAAAATGTTACTTCTAAGTGAAGAAAAGCTTGTCAAAAGCGAAGAATACTTTGATAAAAAAGGAGCTATTTCCACTTTCATTGGAAGACTTATCCCCGGTATCCGTCAGTTCATATCTATTCCTGCAGGTCTTTCCAAAATGCACATGACCCCATTTATTCTCTATACTCTACTAGGTGCTGGTATTTGGACTTGTATACTTTTTTGGTTGGGCTGGTGGGCTGCTAGCATTCCTGAGATAGACAGTAGTGAAAAGCTCATTGAATGGGTTTCCAAATATAGCCATTGGATAGGATACGGGATTCTTCTCCTTGTTGCTTTGTTTATTGGCATCAAGTTCATGCAGCACTTAAGAAAACACAAGTCAAACTAGAATAGATACTCCATACTTATGACTTTGCAACAACTAGAATACATTATTGCTCTCCAAGAGTATGGCAACTTTACACGAGCAGCCGATGCCTGCGGGGTAACTCAGCCCACGATCAGCACGATGATACAACGCTTAGAGGCTGAGCTTGGTGTAGCCATTTTCGACCGAACACGACAACCTGTGGTCGCTACAGATGTTGGCGAAAATATCATAGCTCAAGCAAAGGTAGTCCTTGGTGAAGCTAGTAAAATGGATGCTTTGGTCCAAGAGCAATATGCTACGCTACAAGGAGAGCTAAACATTGCTTTCCTACCCACAATTGCTCCTTTCCTACTCCCCAAGCTACTTCCTTCTTGGAAAAAAGCATTTAATGGACTAACCATCAATATCAAAGAATTGAAGACTCAAGTCGCATATGACAAACTCCTCCGTAGAGAGCTAGATGTTGCAGTTGTAGCGAGTGAACCAGAAAGCGATGCTCTCCGTTCTAGAGTTCTCTATTATGAAGAATTCTTAGGGTATATCCCCCCCTCCAACAAACTCTACAAAGAGCCTCTCTTACATAGTGGAGAAATCTCGGTAGATGAATTGTGGCTACTTTCAGAAGGACACTGCTTTCGTACTCAACTAGAGAACTTCTGTAAGCTAAAAGAGGAGAGTCACGCTGCTATTTCCTATGCAGAAGGGAGTTTAATGGGATTTATGCACATGGTGGAAGAAGGAGAAGGCATTACCTTTATTCCTAGTCTAGCCAAAGCCTATCTTTCGGAAGAGCAGCTAAAGATGGTACGCTCTTTTACCATTCCTCGTCCTATAAGGGCAATTCAACTGGTATGGCATAAAGACTACGTCCGTCACACTTTACTAAACAAATTGGAGGAAACTATCAAAAGAGCGGTTCCTAAGGAGATGCTCACCATCGCTCCTGGACAAAAATTGGCTAAATAATCGTACTAACGACATAAAACATTTTTATTGACATGAAAAACATCCTTGTAATTGGATCTACTGGGCAAATTGGCTCAGAGCTTACAATGAAACTTCGTACCACTTATCCCAACGGTCAAGTAGTGGCAGGCTATATCCCAGCAGCCCCTCCAAAGGGCGAATTAGCAGAGACAGGGCCTTGTGAAATTGTCGATATCACAGATGCCAAGCGAATTGCAGAGCTTGTAGACAAATATAAAATAGATACGATATATAACTTAGCTGCTTTGCTAAGCTATGTAGCTGAACAGAAACCCCAGTTGGCTTGGCATATTGGAATTGGGGGACTTTTTAATGTACTTGAAGTCTCAAGAGAAAAGAATTGTGCTGTGTTCACCCCTAGCTCTATTGGTGCATTTGGGGACGACACACCCAAAGACAAAACGCCTCAAGACACCCTCCAGCGTCCTAAAACAATGTATGGTGTAACGAAGGTAACAGGAGAACTTCTCTCAGACTACTACTTCAAACGATTTGGTGTAGATACGCGATCAGTACGATTCCCTGGTCTTATCTCCAACGTTACCCTCCCTGGTGGTGGCACGACAGACTATGCCGTAGAGATCTATTACGCAGCTGTAAAGGGGGAAAAGTTTGTATGTCCTATAAAAGCAGGTACGTACATGGATATGATGTACATGCCAGATGCGTTGCGCGCATGTGTAGAATTAATGGAGGCTGATCCCACACGTCTTGTACACCGCAACTCCTTCAACATCGCTTCAATGAGCTTCGCTCCAGAGCATATTTATGCTGCAATAAAGAAGATCATTCCTTCCTTTGAAATGGCTTATGAGGTGAATGAGATTCGCCAAGCTATAGCAGAATCTTGGCCAAACTCACTTGACGACTCATGTGCTCGCAAAGAGTGGGACTGGGCTCCTCGCTATGATCTTGATACGATGAGCAAAGATATGATTGAAATTCTCAAAAAGAGACTTTAACAATCCGCCCAAGAATCCCAGAGTAGACCTCTTAGTAGCATCTAGGATTCTTTCATGACTTGTGAAAAACTCTTCGCTGTGTAAGCTCTTTTTATCCATAGGGTAAAAGCCTTCACAGCGAAGATTATTTCCTTTCTTAAAGGGACTTTGTTGCCCTTAAATTGTCCTTTATCTTCCAAATCCTATTATGATCCGCGTTGTATTTTTTTTTCGTAAGGCTTCTTTTTTACTTTCGCTATGTATCCTGACGTCAATCGCACTTGGGGCATCCACTCCGTCTACGTCCACAGCTAGAGATACTATCTTCCTTGATCCCCTACCAAGTGCACCAAGATTACAAGATCTTCTAGATAAATCTCATAGTGTAGCTCCCAATCCTTTTTACCAAAGCACACTTCCAAGAATTATTGAAGTATTGCTTTTCAATCGTCCTGTACCTTACTCAAAGCTCTTCGATCCTCTTAACTATGAGCCTATCACTTCCCTTCCCATAGTGCAACAAGATCATAATGAAAGCCCTATGAGACTAAACCAATTCCTTTTGGGAAGAGCCCTGGACAACCAAATACTCACACAGATCACACAGAGCAACTATAACCTTCTCAAAGAAGAGAGGAGCAAACTCCTAGCCTCAAGAGTAACTGCTGACTTCGTAGAAGTGTCTCCAGCTAAGCTAAAAGCACCAAAAGTCAAATTAGAACCTCACATAGAAGAGCTTCCATCCTTTACATTAGCAAGAAAGTACTGGAAATTTGGATATGAAAGCCTTATCCAGTTTTCTCAAAACTATGTCTCTAAAAACTGGCATAAAGGGGGTGGAAACAATCTCAATCTGTACAATAGGCAATACTTCAATGCGACCTACACACGGGATAAGATTTCATGGATGAATGAACTAGAATGGCGTCTGAGTGCCTATACAAGTGAAGCCGATACAATCAGTAAATTTCGTGTCGCAGACGACCTTCTTCGGTTACATAGCAACTTTGGATTGCAGGCCTACAAATCATTATATTATACCTTAGACGCAGAAGTAAAAACCTCTCTCTTTACTCGTCGAGAAGAAAATAAGAGAGAAGTCCTCTCTGCCCTTTTTTCACCCGTAAATTTCAATGTGGGGCTAGGGATGCGCTACTCTCTCGATTGGAATTCTCCAAGTTTTTATGGCAGAAAGATAAAGTTATCTGTGATTTTATCGCCTTTAGCTTATGACCTTCGGTGGAGCTATAAGACTAAGGGGATGGACCTTACTAGACATGGCTTCGCTTTAGGAAAAAACTTTTATCAAGCCTTTGGATCTACACTAAGAGCAGATTGTCTCTTTGACATTACTTCTGCAATTAGCTGGCAGTCTAGATTCTACTACAACACCAGTTATCACCGCGTTGAAATAGAGTGGGACAACAGTCTTAATTTGGCTATTTCTCGTTTCTTCTCTACTCGCTTTATGGTACAGCTACGCTTTGACGATGCCGTACCTAGAAGTCCAGAGAACCGTACCAAGCTTCAGTTCAACGAGCTTTTCAGTTTTGGATTTAGATACATTCTATAACTGTAGAAACATCCTATGAATTATGTAGTTTAACATGCAAACAAACTACTGGAAGATTGCATAAAAAGGATTCCTCCTTTCTAAAATATCTCCAGTAGTTTTTTTTCTTTTATTGGGTCGGACTTTTCCTCATTCTTCCACCATGAAAAACCGCTAACAACAAGAAAAAAATCATTATCAAATCCATTTCTATTTCATTTTTCTATACAATAGTCACTCCTTAGTTATTTTTCTTATATTTGTAATAGATTTAAAACTGACTAAAAGAAGTCTATCTAGAAAATTTAATCCATTAGTTTCCTCATGAAAAGAATAATTACGCTCTTAGTAGCACTTTTAGGAGGGGTATTAGCACTCCACGCTCAAAACATTATGCACCCATTTGAGATTCTTGTCCAAAAAGGAGCCACAGAAGTCTCCTTCGAACTAGGAGGCTCACAAACAATCACCATTGATTGGGGCGATGGAAAAGTTGAAAACTTAGTCATTAATGCTGATGCAACTCAAAAGATCCACCATACCTACAGTACTCCTCTGACACAAAACACCACCATTACTTTTGACGCCACAGGTATTGAACGCTTTAAAAATACCTTTACAGAATCCAATATAATAGGTGTCGGAAAAGTAGATGCTCCTGATCTCATCAGCTTTTATCATATGTCATACAATGGCAGTACGCTGGCACAATCTACAGGTGGAGTTGTAGATCTCTCAGGATGCTCTAAACTAAAGTATATTTGTCTTCTAGATGCTCCTGGACTTAAACTAGGCACTCATCCTAATCTTAAGCATATTCAGATTGAATCCAGCAAAATAGGCACACCTAGCTATGCAACACTTTCCAACAAGAGTATAAACCTTGCACCATACAACGAACTAGAGTACGTGTGGGTAATTGGACAGAAAGAAGTGAAAGAACTCAATACCACAAGCCTTACGAAAATCACTTTTTTCAGATGGCAAGACGGAGGACTACAAAAGGCCATTGGAATGAAAGAACTTCCTAAAAACAACACAGGACTTAAACGTCTCAACATCTCTGGACATCAGCTCTCTCTGAACCAACTCCCCGTAAAAAATCCCGATGTAGCAAATTACGATGAGTTTTTAATCACTTACAATCCTGACGGATACAATATCCCTGATGCGAATATTTTCAAAGGACAAGTTTCCTTACAAGAAATGATTACGGTCACAGACTTTCAGGGTACCCCCCACAAGGGTAGCGTTGTGTGGAAAGAAAAAGGGAGCAATGAGGCTATAGCTCCTGAACACTATACGGAAAATGAAGGAACCTTTAAGTTCAAAGAGTCGCTCTTTGACAATAAGGAAAGCATTACTCTAGAAGCATACTTCACACCCGCTTTCTTTACTATGGACGAATTGATGAGCGATACAAACATACCTCTCAAGTCAAATGCCATTACTTTAAACAAAAAGGACTTGCAGACCGAAGAGGCAAATATCATGCTAAAAACAAATATACCTATTGGAGGAGAAATCGCCATCAATATGACAGGTAATGGTATTACACTGAATGGAGTAAAAGAAAAGTATCAGGAAGGTGACAATAGAAACGGACGCTACTACTATACGCTCACTTCTCAAGACATTACCATCTCTGGAAACATTTCGGAGTTTGATTGCAATGGACAACAGCTTACAATTGCTCATATTTCAAAACTTCCGGAATTAAGTTATCTCGAGCTTCATAGTAATTCTCTAATCAACTTCACTCTTAGGGAATGTCCTTTAGTAGAAGAACTCTACATTAGCAAGAACCAGCTAGAAAACCTTGAACTTACGGACCTCAAGGAGCTTAACACTCTAGACTGCTCTTCCAACAATCTTTCCTCTCTCGTACTTACCAACTGTAAGCAGTTAAGCAGCCTTTGGTGCCATCACAATCAACTTAGCACTATTGATCTTTGCTCTATGGCTTCGCTTAGGGAATTGATGGCTTACGACAACCATATTATGGCTCTTGACCTCTCTCAAAATCCTAAGCTCAAAACCCTCAATGTAGCGGAAAACAAACTCTCAGAACTTGATTTAAGTCAAAATCAAAATATCATGATGGTCATATGCCATACCAACCTTATCCAAGGAGATGGTATGACAAACCTAGCCCAATCGCTTCCCTATAGAGACGTATCTGCTCCAGGGAAAATTACAGTTATTGACTCTAAGTCAAAGGCAGAAAAAAACCGTTGTCTCAAGGCCGATGTAGCAATTGCCAACATGAAAAACTGGACCTGCTATGACTTTATGGGAAGTGTCAACAACTCAAAGGAGTATACAGGAGAAGAGGAAACAAGTATAAAAGAGGTTGCTTCGACAAAGAATACATTAACAATCTTTCCCAACCCAACAACAGACTACCTATACATATCCTCCACAGAACCAGTGACTTGGTCTCTCTACAACATGGAAGGCAAAACTTTGCGTGAAGGTGAAAGCTCTCAAGTAGACCTTTCCTCTTTTGCTAAAGGAAGCTATATTCTACACATTAAATCAAGGGGTATGAAACAAGCTTACCCTATTTTTAAAAAGTAAAAACTAACTCATAACCAAGAGGAAAGAAGTTGAGTGGAGTCCGCAAAAAGTACACTGCTCAACTTCTTTCCCACCTTCTCTCTTTTCTTTTTCATCCTATTTGATCCACACAGAGAAAGATAATCACTCCACAAGCAGAATTGCTAACGCTATGAGACACATTGTACCAAAGCCTATCTTTAAGCATGTCATTTTCCAAGAGACTATGAGTACACTACTAAAGATAGGAGTGAATATACCCCAAAGAGATGGTCAAGAGTACCCTCTCTTTGTTGCACTTAGTGGAGGGGCAGATTCTGTAGCTCTTCTTCGCGTACTTCTATACATAGGGTTCGATTGTCGTGCAATCCATTGCAACTTTCATCTCCGAGGTGCAGATTCTCTGCAAGATGAACTTTTTGTCAAAGACTTGTGTAATAGACTAAATGTAAAGCTATTTCACAAAGACTTTGATACCTTAGCCTACGCAAGAGAACAGCAGATCTCTGTAGAAATGGCTGCTCGAGATCTGCGATACAACTACTTTTTAGAGTTGGTTGAAAGCGAAAAAATACCTTATATAGCAATAGGGCATCACCTAGGAGACAATATAGAAACTCTCATTCAGCACCTTGCAAAAGGAGCAGGGCTCACCGGACTCAGGAGTATTCCTCCCCAAAGAGATTGCTTCATACGCCCTCTTATTAATTGCAAAGAGAGTGATCTCTATGACTTTCTTTCGCTACTCAAGCAATCCTACTGCACAGACTCAACGAATACAGACACCAAAATCCAACGGAATTTTGTACGCCATGAGATTGTGCCACAGTTCGCTCGTCTCAATCCATCCTACGAGGAGGCATTCAAGCGTACGTTTGAGAATGTACGCGAAAGTCTAACACTTGTGAACTATGCTCTCCAAAGATTGACGGAAGAAGTAACTATTGATGAAAATAAACAAATCTATGATGCTCGAAAAATAGCCTCCTCTCCTGCCCCATTAAGTCTTTTATATACACTCTTTAACTCTGCTGGTTTTTCAAGAAAGCAACTAGAAGTCTTTACCGAGAATCTCCAAAAAGCTGATCCTGCCACATTACTTTCCCCTACACACCGACTAGAGCGACGTGGCTTCAAGCTTTTTCTTTCTCCTATTCAAAAAGAATCATGACCAATGGCCGATTATAATAAAAAGAGTCTGCACTTTTCTTTGTTTGTAGACTTTTTAATACTCGTAACAAAAAGAAATAAAACACACCTCTTTTTTTACATCTATAAGATAATTAGAATTTTTCAAGAGTCTATTTATAGTCCTTTATCATTACTTCCAGCACCACAATACCCACTTTTAGGGATAAAGTAATCAATAATGAGGAGGTAACCATAAAAAAGGCCATAAAGGCAGACGAGGTAAAACTACCCAACAACCTTTCCGAAAAGGGATATGCCATTGGCCGTATGCACAACCCAACTGTTGCTGGAAATAAAATCTACTACGGTATACGTATTGACCAAGTAAACCCAGGAGGGAAAGGAAAAACAGCCTTCAAAAGCACTATGATGACAGGGGTACTGGCATACGACTATCCTAGCATGACCAATGCAAAAGTAATCCTCTCCGACAATGAATATGGAGCAACCTGTGGATATCGTATGCGTTCTCTCTATACCGATGAAAATGGAGAAGTAATTGTACAAGCAAGTACAGGTAAACCTACCCACATGCTAAAAATTAAAGAGGGCAAGTTTACAGACTACGATCTTGACCTTTCTGCCAAACTGGGAGTAACGAAAGGTGCCAATAGCCACGGTTTCGTATATGCAGGCAATGGTATTTGCTTTATCCCCTACGAAAACGCTGATCTACCCAAACATCAAGTAGGAGTAGACCCCAATGGAGAACCAACCTACTTTAGTCAGTATGGTATTTGCCGTGTAGACCTCAAGAACAAGAACGTTGTCAACCTAGAAGTTCCTGAAAAACTATGGCTCTTCCAATATCAAACTGCTCGTATCATCAATGGAAAGATCTACTTTGCACTTGCTCCTGTAGGAGGAGAAGGAAATATCTACATCTACGATGTCAACTCAGAGAGTGCAAAAGCCACAATAGGAGCAAAGATCAAAGCTGGCGCAGACCAATACTACATAGGTATCTACTAAACAATATCCTACGCTACAGCCAAACGACCTTGTCTCTGAAAAGGAGACTGTTGACTTTTGCAACAATCTTGAAAAGGGTCTATTGAGGTCGGCTTAGCTTCAGGTAAACGATTAGCCCTTAGTCTCTCTTTAAAGAGAAGACTAAGGGCTACTGCTTTTTGTAAAATCAAAAACTCACTAGATTATGCTCGTGTGAGGATCTTACAAACTTCCTTGGTAGCTTATAAGGGAGACTGTTGCAAAAGTCAACAGTCTCACAATCTTGCTCGCAAGATTGTCTAGACCTTGCAGAAAGGATGAAGCGCAAGGCGCAGAGGGTTGGGTCAGAAGGGAGCATACCTCCGTATGTGACCAAAGCCGAATCCCCAAAGCAACACAGCGATTCGCCTTTATGCAATAGTCTCATAAGGGTCTGTACATCACCTTATCTTCTACCGGTTAACATCTCCCTACGTATGCAATTCACTTGCGAAAAGGGAGCTTTACAACTTCTGCTTTTAGGTTTTTGTTACGCACATTGATAAAGATTGTAGTTCCTACTGTTGAATACTTTGTCTGTACATAACCTAAACCTATACCCACTTTCATAGCTGGGGACATCGTACCACTTGTAACATTACCAATCACTTCTCCTGCTTCATTTGTAATGTCGTATCCGTGACGAGGAATTCCCTTTTCCTTCATTTCAAAAGCAACTAGTTTCCTTGCGACACCATTTGCCTTCTGATCAACAAAAACCACTCTTCCGATAAGATCTTTTTTATTATCTCCAGTTTTTGTGATCCACCCCAATCCAGATTCAATTGCCGTATGCTCGGCATCAATATCATTGCCATAAAGGCAAAAGCCCATTTCTAGACGAAGAGTATCTCTAGCTCCTAGTCCACAAGGCATAATTCCAAAAGACTCTCCTGCTTCAATTATTGCCATCCACAGTTTCTCTGAATATTCGGGATAAAAATAGAGCTCAAAGCCTCCACATCCAGTGTAACCCGTATTAGAGATGATCACATTGGGGCAACCGGCTACCTCTCCCACAACAAAGTGATAATAGGGAATTTCACTCAGTTTGGTAGCGGTCAATTTTTGCAGGGTTTCAATTGCTTTTGGTCCTTGAACAGCAAGTTGTGCGATGCGATCTGATGCATTTTCAAGCTCTGCTCCCATCGTATTTTGCTCTACACACCAAGCCCAGTCTTTTTCTACATTAGCAGCATTGGGCACCATCATATACTTTTCTTCTTCATAGCGATAAAGAAGAAAGTCATCAATGACACCTCCCTTTTCATTGGGGAAAAAAGAATACTGTATCTGTCCTATCTCTAGTTTAGAGGCATCATTACTGGTTACCTTTTGGAGAAATTCTAGTGCTTTTGGCCCTTTCACCCAAAACTCTCCCATATGCGACACATCAAAAACCCCGACGCTATTGACTACTGCCATATGCTCTTCGTTGATTCCCTTGTATTGGATAGGCATATCATACCCTGCGAACTCGTGCATCTTCGCACCTAGCTCTGTATGAAACTTATGAAATGGAGTTTCTTTCATCTCTTTTATACTTTTATTTTACGATTTATATACACGCTTGCTACCCACATGGGGGGCATGACTATTCAAAGATACAATAAATAACGGACTTCAAGAAACAACGAATCATATCTCCTCTATAAAATCTTACAGGTCACTTCTCGCTTGAAATTATCCCACCGAGACTGTTGACTTTTGCAACAGTCTCCCACCATAAGATTAAGCAGACCTCAAAAAAAAGAACCCGAAGAGAAAGTCTATCTCTCTTCGGGTTTTATTATGGTTGGAGAGGAAGTACTACTACCTACTCGTTTCGTCTAGGACGCCTTTGACGGAAGCCGTGGTCTTCTCCATGCTCTTCTCCTCGAGGAGCACGAGGTTGGCGAGGACGTCGTTCGGGCTCTACATACCCCTCAGGCTTGGGAAGTAACACCTTGCGAGAGAGACGGAACTTTCCAGTTTTTTGGTCTACTTCCAGCAATTTGATACGTATTGCATCGCCTTCTTTTAGACCTGTTTCTTCAATTGTCTCAAAGCGTTTCCAGTCTATTTCACTGATATGAAGTAGACCTTCTTTACCAGGGAGAAATTCCACAAAGCAACCATACGGCATCACTGAAGTGATCTTACCATCATAGATTTCACCCACTTCTGGGATTGCGACAATCTGATTGATCATCTCACGTGCGGCCTCAAGAGACGCTTTATTGGCACTTGCAATCTGCACATGGCCAAGACCATCTTCCATCTCTTCTATAGTTACAGTCGCGCCACTCTTTTCTTGAATACCTTGGATAATCTTACCACCTGGGCCTATAATCGCTCCAATAAACTCTTTAGGTACAGTAAACTCTTCCAATCGAGGCACATTAGGCTTGTAATCTTCTCGAGGCTCGGGTAGAGCTTCCACGATCTTATTTAGGATATGGAGACGACCAGCCTTGGCTTGATTAAGAGCCTTTTCAAGGATTTCATAGCTCAATCCATCCACTTTAATGTCCATTTGTGTAGCGGTAATACCATCTTTTGTACCCGTTACTTTAAAGTCCATATCACCAAGATGGTCTTCATCCCCTAGGATATCACTGAGTACAGCATAATTGGTACCTTTATTTTCACTGATCAGTCCCATTGCTATACCGCTAACAGGTTTCTTGATAGGTACCCCAGCATCCATAAGAGCAAGGGTTCCCGCACAAACTGTTGCCATAGAAGAAGAGCCGTTGCTCTCTAGAATATCACTAACTACTCTTACTACATAAGGATAGTTTTCGGGGAGCATATCCTTGAGTGCACGGAAGGCAAGATTACCGTGTCCAATTTCTCTTCGTCCTATTCCACGAATTGGCTTTGCCTCACCTGTAGAGTAAGGGGGGAAGTTGTAATGAAGAAGGAACTTTGCCTTACCATACAAGAGCACATTGTCTACCAGTTTTTCATCATCTTTTGTACCCAAAGTCACCGTGCTGAGAGACTGAGTTTCTCCTCTCGTAAAGATGGATGATCCGTGAGGCATAGGTAAGCAGTTAGTTTCAATCCAAATAGGACGTATTTCATCGAGTTTTCGTCCATCAAGTCGCTTACCTTCATCTAAAATAGCACGACGCATAGCCTCTTTTTCCACATCGTGGTAATAGCGACTAATCATCATGTTTTTTTCTTCAAGTTCTTCCTCGGAATATTGAGCCTTAAAATCTTCTACGATTTTATCAAAGGCTTCCGTGCGTTCTTGCTTGGAAGTACCACTAGTTGCTATCGCATAAGCCTTAGCGTAGCACTCATCGTGTACTTTCTGACGCAAGTCTTCATCGTTTGTTTCGTGGCAGTACGCACGTTTAGTAGTCTTTCCAACCGCTTCACTTAGCTCAATTTGTGCTTGACACTGTACTTTGATTGCCTCATGTGCAAACTTTATAGCATCAAGCATATCTTGCTCTTGCACTTCCTTCATTTCACCTTCGACCATCATAATATTGTCTAGGGTTGCAGCCACCATAAGATCTATATCAGCTTTTCCCATCTCTTCAAAAGTGGGATTGATCTTGAACTGGCCATCAATTCGCACTACACGAACTTCACTTATTGGCTCTTCAAAAGGAATATCTGAAACAGCAAGTGCTGCAGAAGCAGCAAGTCCTGCTAAAGCATCAGGCTGATCTACTCCATCAGCAGAGAAAAGGGTAATGTATACAAATACTTCCGCGTGGTAATCACTCGGGAATAGGGGGCGAAGAGCTCGGTCTACCAAGCGCGCGACAAGGATCTCATCATCTCCTGGTCTTCCTTCTCGACGAGTAAACCCACCAGGGAATCTTCCTGCGGCAGAGTATTTCTCGCGGTAATCCACTTGGAGTGGCATAAAATCAACATCGGGTGCAGCATCTTTGGCCGCACATACGGTAGCCAAAAGGACAGTGTTACCCATTGTAACAGTTACGGCTCCGTCGGCCTGCTTGGCCAATTTCCCCGTTTCAATCTTGATACTTCTTCCGTCACCAAGATTAATCGTCTTTGATACGGGTCTTAACATACTTATTTATCGTCTAATAGTTCTATGCAAAGGTAACAACAAAAATTATAACTCTCTAATTTTAGTAATTCTAAAGAAAAAGAGTTTTTCTCTTTAGTAAACTTCAAGCATTTCGGAAAAAAGAAAAATTCACTTCACTATAGGATTTATGCTTGAAGCAAGCAGGATAAGTATCGATAAACTGCAAGCTACTAGGATGCTCTAGGACAAAGTGACCCTCTGGGGCAAGAAGACTCGACCCTAAGACAAGATCAGGCAGATCTTTTATAGTAGGAAGGTCATAGGGAGGATCGGCAAAAATGAGATCAAATGTTTTTTCGCATTTTGCAATGTATTTAAAAGTGTCTTGTACTACAACCTGAGTCGTACTGCTAGGTCTCAACTCTTTAATTATGGATTGGATGTATCTAGCATGCTTGGGATTTTTCTCAACAAAAACAACCTCTTCTGCTCTTCTTGAGACAAACTCAATACCAATACTACCTGTTCCCGAAAAAAGATCCAAGACTCTTTTTCCCTCTAAGGAGATCAGCGATCCTAAAGCAGAAAAAAGAGCCTCCTTGGCAAGATCTGTAGTGGGGCGTAGCTTTAAGCCCTTTGGGGGCGTAAAGCGAAGTCTTGCATAATCACCTCCTATAATTCTCATAGATCTGTGTAGCTATGGAAAGAGAAAACTACTCCCATCTCTGTAAATGTTGCAATGAAGTTCTCTTTCAATACACTCAGCTCCTCCTGCCCAATAGAATTCGTAGGTGGAAGGAAAAGTTTTACTTCATCCTCTACCACATTGTCAATTTGCAGAGACTTGCACATAGCCGTCCAGTAGAAAAGGACCTGTTGCTGCAAGCTCTCTTCTGGAGGGAGGTTGGTATAGGAGTGCCTCTCAAAGCAGTTTGTAAAAAGTAGTTCTCCTTTTTGCCCCATAGACAACTCTAGTCGCGACTTATCCACAAGAATATGCACTACTCTATGCTTTTTTATAAGCGACTCCTTTTGCAAAGAGGAGAGAGAAAGGACTGTCAAGGGGAGAGGAAGAACTCCACTATAGGTACGACGAAGAAAGCTAAAGCTCTCCTTATCCCAGGTCGCAATCACACATTGATCCTTTGATGCATCCACTTCAAAAGTTCCCACATAGGTCCCCTCTAGAGGAGTTGCAACTGTAGCAAGCCAAAAGGGATCCATCTGCGGATCTGTAAGGACGGTTGGCACGACGACTCGCTCTGTGGGAAAAAAACGAAGAAGAATCTTCTTGTAGTTAAACGTAAGGAAAGGATAAGAGTATACTAGCTCTCCTAGAATGGAAGAAAGGTTAGTATCGCACGGAAGAGGATAGCTAATGCATGTGGTATAGACAACCTCTTGTTCGTCACGAGTCACCACAAGCAAACCCTCCTCTAGAAAAGTAAGAGACAATGTAAAGCGAATAGAGTCTTCTTCCTTATAGGGGGCAGGTATTGACGGGGGAAAAAGGGGTAGATTGGTCATCCTCTTGAAGTTGTTATATTTCAAGAGCCTAGAGCCTTATCTTAGGGAAAGGCTCTAGGCTCTTCGTTAAGCGAGCAGAGAAGAAGGAGTAGGAAGACTACTCATACTCTGCATATCTTCTTGTTCTAGGAAGGGTCTATTCCCAGTTGCCTGTAAGCTTAAGCTCTTCAAGCGAGCCAATCTTCAGCCCAGGGTATCCCTTACCATTATTGAGCTTCATGGCAGCTTCTATCGTCTGTGTTCTTTGTTTTTCATTGAGGTCTCCTAAGTATACCGACATAGGTACACAAGCCTCAAATACAGAGATATTGATGGTGTCTTGACCAATATACTGCTTTACTTCTCCAGTATTAATTTCTATGCTATTATTGGGAAAGCCAGGTACAGACAGGATTTCTTGTGAAGTTTTGTAGGGGGTATCTCGGAGCAAGCTATCTTTAGCACTCACCAGCACCGTATCTCTTTTGATGAGACCTTGTGCGGCAGCTTGCTTTTCAGTAATTCCTTTATCTCGCATTTCGTCCGTGTAGTCACCCTCAGCGATGATATAAAAGAGTTTTCCATTTTCCAAGAAATTGGTAAGCTCATCGGCATTG
Source organism: Bacteroidales bacterium KA00251 (assembly GCA_001552775.1). Lineage (GTDB taxonomy): Bacteria > Bacteroidota > Bacteroidia > Bacteroidales > Porphyromonadaceae > Porphyromonas. The sequence continues at coordinate 53,652 of KQ959274.1, read as the reverse complement.
GCAAACTTGCCATTTACCGTTTTGTAAGCCATTTCGTAAGAAGCTATTTCTTTCAGTTTTTTAGCAATAAGTTCCTCTCTTTGTTTTTGGATCTTATCAAACTTTACAGGCGTAGCTATACTTGTGTAGCAAAGGTATGCAAGGGCCACTACTGCTATACCAATAAGCACTTTAAAGACTGTTTTCATCGGCTCGTTGTTTATTATCTTTTTTTTCTACTCAATAATTATCGTAACACAAGAGGAGGAGACTCCCACACTTCTGCAAGGCTGAAGAGCGTAAAAAGTTCATCCAAGAGGAGCCTTTCAAACGACTCTTTATACCTACTGCAAAGCTACAAAAAAAAGCTGACTGAATTGACTTTAAAAGGACAATCTATGAAACACCTCATTTCGTATGTAATATCTCCTACTGTTTAGCGTCCTCGACATTTAAAGTTTTCTTTTTGCTTCCAAAGCGTACAGCTACCATCTTTGCTCGAGCTCTCTCTTTGCCGTCTGCTTCAAGTGTCATCTCTAGGATAACCTTTCTATCGGTCACCTCCAGCGGATGTGCCACTAGGCTTACCACACAATTCATTGGCGTAGGAGCCAAAAAGTCTATCTCTAAATGAGCCGTGACAAAACGTTGTAAGTGAGAAGGGGTCAGCGACAAGCCCTCATGCTGGAGAAAAAATCCCGCAGCAGAGGCAGTGCCATGACAGTCAAATAGCATAGCAATAAAGCCCCCGTAAAGGTTTTCAGGCACTCCTCCTGTATAGATTGCAGCAGGTGTCGTAGAAAGTGTACAAGTACCATCATTATGGAGAAAGCTTTCTAGGTGCAGTCCTTTTGGATGCTCCTTACCACATCCAAAACAATGGCTAAACTCCTCGCCATAACAGCTTTGTATGGAGGACATAGAGGATAGATCTTCAGTAGGCACAGCGGTATATTATTTTATATAGGAAGTTAGCACTCTCTTCTTCGTCTTGCAATTTCTTTGCGAATACTCTTCTTTTCCAGGAGTGCAAGTTGTCGACACGTTTTATTAGAATAGAACCTTTCAAAAAGGAGATAAAGCGACTCAATGGGTTTCCCGTAAGGGAGGATTTTAGACACATTACAGCCTCTTCTACTCAGTGCAAAAGTAAGTCCATCTGCAACCCCCATTATCTGGGCGAAACTCACTTTGGAGTCCTCCTCCTCTATCTCATTTTGTGTCATTAGATCTAGAAGATATAGACAATGAGAGGGCTGATGTGTGATGGACAAAAGCGAAAGTCTATCCAGATGTTGGAAAACATACTGGCAGCTCTCTCTGAAAAGAGCATCCCCACGATTAGGTTTAACATCAGGAAGAAGGGGGTAGCCATTTTTCAGAGCAAACGCTTTTTCTTCTTCGCTGTATAAGCCTTCAGAAAGAGCCACCCCTGCGTATAAATCATGTTTTTCTGCGAAGTCTCTAATTTCCTTGAGGCGTTTGACACGATCTTCTCTGTAGCAGTCTAGCGTAGCAAAGACTACAGGCTTGTGCTTATTGAAAAGCATCATCACCTCATCGGTATATTTGTCTACTATAGGCTGGCACAGATAGTGGTCGGCATCAATTACTACAGAAAGATCCAGGTCATAGGCCAATCGACAGAGAGAGATGAAGCGATTATGGAAACGCTCCACCTCTTCCCTTTCTTCTTCTGATAGGGCCTTCGGTTGAGTCGCGTACTTAATAAAAGTAGCATCATCTACCAACAGTTTTGTTTTTAACAACACAAAGGGTATGAGATTGCGATGCTCCGAGGCAAACTCAAAACTCCTATAGGTTTCCCTATAAGCTGATACAATATCATTTTCCTCCTTTCCTCCTTCGTGGGAAAAATCTGGAATAACCGTTACGTCTTTATCCTTGAGCCAGCCCATCTGTGTAAGGCTCTCATCAAGATTTTCCTCTCCCAAGAAGAAATCATGATAGGCAGAATCAGTAAGCCAGTTGCTCACTAAATTAAGTTTTCGGAAAGAACTGAATACAGACCGACGAAAGGCAAGCCTTCCACGTGAGCTTAGTACACCAAGCAATCTCCTCTTCTTTCTAAGGTCGGAATTGCTTTCATCTTCATAGGTGTACTCGGTATCTGTATAGAGCAAGGAGTTGCTACTTTGTTGTTGCGGAGGTTCACTCAGGGAGAGTGAATTACCACTAGAATCTTTCATTTTATGGAATATAGTCTACTAGATTGTGACTTGCTTGATAGGCCAGGATGTGGAGTACTGGAGAGACTCTCCTCTTAAAGTTTTTGGCAGTCTGCTGTCCACACCTCATTAAGTGCACCCTTGATGTACTCTAGACTGAGGTGTCCATCTTTGATCACGATAAGACTGGCACCAGCAGTACCTATTGATCCAGAAAACTTACCAGTTTGACTGTCAAGCTCAATGTTTCTAATTGCAGGGATTTCGTGTGAGAAAAAGAAGTTGTATTTTGAGCCCTCCTTGGTAATCGTCACTTTCCCATCACTTACTTTAATTTTTTTATTGGGTTTTTCAGGAGTTGCCTCTCCAGGTGCAACTACATGAGAGTAGGATAATTTTCCCTGATATGTACCGACAAAAGGATCTTTTTCTGCGGGGTCTTCTGCACAAGATACAAAAGCCACAATGAGGAGACACAACATTGTGCCTCTGAAAAGCATACTAACAATTTGATTTCTTTTCATCACATTCTTACAATCTAACTATTCGTCTTGCAATGTAAACACAAAAGTAGGATATTATTTTGAAAAGATAGGAGCGTGTCCTTTCTCGACCTAGATAAAGAAAGGACAAAACGCTCTCTTGTACTATTCGTGTTGTACTCGGAAGAGATCGATAATAATGAGCATATTATCGATAAAAAATTTGATTGATAAGGCCAGCAGAATGACCCCAAAGAACTTTCGGAGAATAAAGATACCTCCCTTACCCATAAGCCGTTCAAATGGAGTCACAAACTTAAGCATAAGCCAAATAAGTACCACGTTTACTAGGATGGCAAATACCAATGCTATATAAGGTACCCCCGACGACCGCATCGTCAGTAAAGCCGTAAAGGAAGCTGCTCCAGCAAAGAGGGGAAAAACCAAAGGCACAATGGTGCTATTACTTCCCCCACTTTCGTCATCACGAAAGACTTGGATTCCAAAAAGCATTTCCACAGCAAGGACAAAGAGTACAATAGACCCCGCTAAGGCAAAACTATTGATGTCTACGCCAAAGAAATTGAGCATAGGCTCACCAATAAAGAGAAAAGCGAGCAACATGATCAGGGTCCAAAGAGAGATCTTTCTATTTTCAATCTTCTTTCCGCTGTCTTTTATGCTAAGCACAATAGGAATTGCCCCTATAATGTCTACAGAGACAAAGAGCATCATCGTTGCAGAAAACGCTTTTTGCAAGTCGAACGAAAGAATATCGTTCCAAACCATACTAAAAAAATGTTCCATAGGTTACTTCTAAATATTTTGTATTCTTTGTATTACCAATCAATTACTAGCTCGCTATAAAGACCAAGATAAGGATCTGTGCGGAGATAATACGGAAAAACATGCTCAGTGGATAAACTGTTGCATAGCTTACATTATGGCTATCGTCGGAGACCTTTCCACTAAGAAAATCAAGTGCCATAGGATTGGCCATACTACCGCACAGCATACCACATGTACTTCCATATTTCATCTTAAAAAGACGCATAGACATCCAGCCCGTAAGCACTACTGGAATTACCGTAATGGTAAAGCCCAAAAGAAGCCATAATAAGCCATCTCCATTGACTATGGTACTGACAAAATTGGCTCCACTAGCTAGACCGAGCGTGGCTAGATACAGAATAAGTCCTAGCTTCTGTATCAGCTGACTAGCACTATTCGTGATATAGGTGGTCATCTTGAAACGAGGGCCATAGGCTCCCACTAAAATACCCATGATAATAGGGCCACCAGCTAGTCCGAGCTTAATAGGCATACTTATTCCTGGGAGAAAGATAGGGATAGCTCCTAATAAACATCCGAGCAAAATCCCGATGAAAAGCGATAAAAGATGGGGGGCATCCAGCATCTTCACTTCATTACCAAGTAGATCTTCACAAGCCTTTACAGCATTTCCCTCACCGACGATACTGATTCTATCCCCTAATTGGAGGTGTAGGTGAGGAGCTGCGAAAAGCTCTATACCAGAGCGATCCAATCGCGATACATTTACCCCATAGATTGTGCGAAGCTTCAATTCGCCTAGAGTCTTTCCATTGATTTCTTTATTGGTAACAACAATTCGTTTTGATACCAACTCATTATCTATACTATCCCAATCAATACCCTCTTCATTCCAATCCTTATCCACTTTTTTTCCGAAGAGGACTTCAAGAGCATTGTAGCCTTCTTCTTCAGGAGATGCTATGAGTAGTCTATCACCAAGCTTTAACTTTGTTTGGGAGTTGGGAATTGCGACCGATCCGTTGTGCCAAAGACGAGTAACCACAAAGTGGCACTTCGTTCTCTGTGCCAATTCAGCAATGGAAAGATCTTCAATCGCAGGATTAACCACTTCAAACTCTGTAAACGCTGTTGTAGGATGGTGCTTAGTTTCGGCTTTGGCATCTTTGTTTTTATTCTTCACAAAGAAGGAAAGTACCATCATACCAAGGATCATCCCTAATACCCCGAGAGGATAGGTTACAGCACAAGCAAGAGCCATCGTCGACTCTATCGCCGCAGTATCTTGCAAACTACTTGCTACAGTACTCTGGGCAGCAGCCAAGGCGGGAGTATTGGTCGTTGCTCCAGAGAACAAGCCGACAAGGTCTGTCATAGGTAAGCCAAGCAGGTAATAATAGAGAATGCAGAGCGCAATTCCAATAATAGCCACCACGATAGCCAATAAGTTTTCCTTAATTCCTCCAGAGCGTAATGAGGGGAAGAATGAGGGTCCCACCTGCACACCTAATGCATAGATAAATAGCACTAGTCCAAAATTTTGGGCAAAACTATTCATTATAGGATCTATGGAGAGACCAAAGTGAGCGGCAATAATCCCTGCAAAAAACACCCACGTAACCCCTAAAGAAAAGCGGCCTGTAGGTATTTTGGATAGGAGTAAGCCAGCACCACACACAGAGGCTATCACGATAATGCTCTGCATTGCGGAGTGAACCGCAAAAGCATCATTAAAGTAAGACAGGAAACCTGACATATTTGGAGGCGATAAAAGTTTGTACTATGAAACCATCAACTTTCTGTTTCTTAGCATAAGCAAGAGAAGACCCATCCGAGCTTTGAGCAACTTTTCTTTCTTACGGCGATGCAAAGTTAGCAACTCTTGGCGATTTTTTACTAGGCTAGCTCGTAGTGCGGATCTATTCTTGAAGTTATACAGCGTACTTTTCACAAGGAAGAAGAGGAAAGATTTTTTAGATCTTTCCTCTTCTTCAATGGGGTTAGCTAAGAGGGCTCTTGTTTTTTGGAGAGGACCTCTTGTGCGATTCTTTATTAGAGTACAACAGGTTGCGTCTTACCTTCTACGACTACAAGATAGGTACCATTGTCCAACTGATCCATTGCTATAGGCTCAGCCGAAGAGTGTACATTGCCGTGTAAGAGGAGTCTTCCGTCATAGCTATAAACCCTGTAGGCAGCCCCTTCTCGAGCTCCCATGAGGATAGTCCTACCATTATTCACAACCACATGCCATCCTTCTGTAGCAATTTGAGCAGTAGCCGTTTCTATTCCTTGCGTATAATCTTCATACTTTGCTTTGGTAAATAAACCATCACCTGGCACATATATTTTCAGCTTCCAGTTCTTTTCAGTAGCCTTAGCGACATCTTGCTTATACACTTTTATAGGGTTAAATCCCTTATCCTTAAGGAGCGTTTCGTTTTCACCTTTATGCTGTATGATCACCCATCCTTCCAAAGCTTTTCCTTCGGCATCTTTTGCGGGTACAGTGGGAAGCATTTCAATAATCCTACTCATTTCATCTGGATCAAAAGCATTGCTATAGATCACAAGGTCGGTAAGACCAGGCAGTTGTGGCAAGGATAAAGAGGTCATCTTGCTACTAGAGAGATCGATATACTCTAGCTTGGTATTTTGGCTAAAGTCAATGGATGAAAGAGGCGAATAGGCAGCATTGAACTCCAGAAGTTCCTTTAGATTGGCTATATCCAGTGTAGTTAGCTTGTTATTGGCAACTTTTAGCACTTCCAGCTTATTGTTGGCAGAAAGATCAAGAGTAGCTAGACCAAGCGCAGAAAGTTCTGCTTCTTTAAGTTCAGGGCAAGTTGTAATATCAATTGTCTTCAACTTAAGATTACCTGTAGCATATAGGTACTTCAGTTTGGGATTGTGGCTTACATCAAGTGCTGTAATTTGATTGAACCTACAATCTAAATAGGAAAGCTCACTTTGTGCCCCGACCTCTATACTGGTCAATTTATTGAAACCCACTGCGAGCTCTTCAAGTGCATTATTTTGCGACACGTCAATTGCTGTAAGTTCGTTATAATTAAGGGCAAGGTAGGCCAATTTCTTATTAGCAGAGACATCCAATTTGTGGAGACTATTATATCGCATATCGCAAAGGGTGAGATTTGTATAGGGAGCAATATCGAATGTTTCAAAATAGTTTCCTTGAAGGATAATCTCTTCCAACTTATCGGTCGCTTCGGGGAGCTTAAGGGAAGACAAGTTTGCCCACTCAATTGTAATTGTCTTTAGAGCATTATTGTTGGAAAAATCAACTGTATTAAGTCCATTTCCAGAGAGGTCGATATCTTCCAAAGTAGGCATCTGTGTGAGATCTACCTTATCAATATCAGCTTCTTTTATGGACAAGCCTGTGATTGCCCCCTTCAAGACAACCTCCTTCGCGTTGAGGGTGTATTCGGTAGGCTCTTCTCCTCCCACCACGAGGGTAGCAGGTGTAAGTCCCTCAGCAGTCACTTCACCTGTGGCAAGTACATAAATAGAGATTTTAGAGTTTAACTCTTTTTGGGTAGAGAACGAGATTTTGCTTGCTACGGGCTCTGCAGGATCTGTTTCTTTAAGAGTTGCTTCCTTATGCTTTAGGATAGCCCCGACATTGGATCTTTGTGTCTTATGCGTCAGGGCGATTTCTTTAGCTTCCTTCTTTTCGCGCTGTTGGAAGCGATTCATAACCTGTTGAGCACTGAGGGTAGTAAGTCCAATAAGGAGTGCCAGCAAACTGGTAATAGTTCTTTTCATATCATTACACAATTAATAGTTTTTATTTCCATTTTACAAAACAATGCAAAAGAGTAAGAGGTACCCACTCTATCTAGACAGGTTTTTTTCTTCCTAAGATGTGTGTATTTCCAATAAGTAAAAGTACCCTAGCCCCTCTTTTAGCCTATAGCAAATATAAGTATATTTTCACAACTAGCAACACTTTTTTCACTCAAAAAAAATGATATGGGTTTTCGGGAAATATTCTTCCAAGGACAAGAGCAAGCAAGGTAAGTCAGGATTTCCAAGAGTATGCATTCACGAAAAGCCCTATCGAATCATACTTCAAAGAGCACTTTCACAGCACGGCTAGGTGGAGGGATAGAAGAAACCTATGCAATAAATCTCTCGGAAGATTTATTGAAAAGTCTCGGAAGATTTTCCAAAAAGTCTCGGAAGATTTGTATTAATCTTCCGTGACTTTTTAAGGAGGAGTAGGGGCCTCTTTTTTCTGTGAGTTAACTCTTCCGAAAGAGCTTGCCGCAAGCCTTCAGATCCTAAGAATAAGACTGTTGCATAAAGGCGAATCGCTGTGTTGC
>KQ959274.1:19542-45761 GCA_001552775.1 Bacteroidales bacterium KA00251 | reverse complement strand
ATTGTCCAGACTGTTGACTTTTGCAACAGTCTCAAGAATAAGGAAACTTTCTTGTGTTTTGCACAATCTTCAAGGCGAGAGTTGACCAGCATACTCTTCTCATTTAAGCATTCTAAAAAAAGCTCCATTCCCTCTTAAGAGAAAATGGAGCTTTGTGCTACTAAGAGCGTACGCTTTGGCTAGAAAGCTATACCTGCTCTTTGTTAGACTTCGGAATTATTTGGATGGAGTCTACGACTACCATACGAGTACACGATCTTCGGGTACAATGTACATAGGATCGCCTTCTTTTATGCCAAAAGCTTCGTAGAAGGCATCTATATTTTTCAAGGATTGGTTGACACGATATTCGCCCAAGCTATGTACGTCCACTTTGGTGAGGTTGCGACGCTCTTCGGGTCTTATATTTTGTCCCCATACACGAGCATAACCGATAAAGAAACGCTGTGCAGGCGTAAATCCATCAATAGGTTCAACTTTTTTCCCTTCAAGAGCCTTTTGTAGAGCCAAGTAAGCTACGAGCAAACCACCTTGGTCGGCAATATTTTCACCTAGGGTGAGCTGTCCATTTGCCATAAGCCCTGGAGCAATTTCTATTTTATTGAATTGAGCTACTAGCTTAGAAGCTGCTGTTCTGAATTTTTCAGCATCTTCCTTAGTCCACCAGTCGTTCATATTTCCATCCTTATCGAAGTTTCGTCCTTGGTCGTCAAAGCCGTGAGTCATCTCATGCCCAATGACTACCCCAATCGCTCCATAGTTTACAGCATCATCTGCATTTACATTAAAGAAAGGAGGTTGCAAAATCCCAGCAGGGAAGCAAATTTCATTGGTCGTAGGCATATAATATGCGTTAACCTCTTGAGGATTCATATACCATCTGTCGCGATCTACAGGCTTTCCAAGATCAGCCATGTTGCGCTCATGCTCAAAGCGAGTAACGGCACGGTAGTTTTCCACCAAAGTCTTATTTTCGTCAATATCCAGCTTTGAGTAATCTTCCCACTTGTCGGGGTAACCCACTTTAACTTTAAAGGAAGAGAGCTTTTCTTGTGCCTTTTGCTTGGTTTCTTGGCTCATCCATTCAAGGGTGTTAATGCGATCGCTTAGGGCAGCTTGTAGATTGGCAATTAGCTCAATCATCTTTTCCTTGGCTTCGGGCTTGAAGTATTTCTTTACATATATTTGTCCAAGAGCTTCTCCCATTGTACCATTTACGAGGTTCATGGCTCTACGCCAACGTGGGTGCTGCTCAACTTTACCACTAAGCACCTTTCCGTAAAAGTCGAAAGAGGCTTGGTTGAAATCATCACTTAAGAGGGTTGCATAGCTATCAATTTCACCAGCTAGGAAAAAGTCTTTGAGCTCTCTGAGATCAACTTTTGGGAACCATTTGTCGAAATCATCGTAGTAGCGTAGCTGGCTGACATCCCACTCTTTAAGGTTGTCTAATCCACGTAGTTTAAGATAGGTTTTCCAATCAAACCCCTTGTGACTCTCTACAAACTTGCTTACTTCTAGCATGTTGTAGTTGAGGTGGCTATCGCGTAGCTCCTCGTTGGAGTAGCACATAGTGGCAATTTCCTTAGATATTTTGAGGTTGTTTGCAGCAATACGGGCAGCATCCTCTTGAGTGTATCCAGCTAGTTGAGCCACTTTTTGGATGTATTCGCAATAGGCTTTAAGTATCTTGCTGTTTTCCTCCGTGTCCTTTACGTAGTAGTCTCTATTGCCAAGAGGCAAGGTCATCTGCCCCACGTGCATAATATTGATATCGCTATTCTTGGGGTCAGTAAAGACATGAGTTGGGATCAGGAGTACACTTCCTTCATTTTCATGTTTAGCTATCAGTTTTACAAGGTCTTCCTTAGACTGTACAGCATCAACTTCTTTGAGTATAGGCTGAATAGGAGTAGCCCCAAGTTCGTTGCGCTTAGTGCTATCCATTGCTTGCTTGTAGAGTACTGCTACACGGTATTCGTTGGTTCCCTTCTTTTGTTTTTTTGCTTGCAATTCATCTACGATAGTATGCAAACGTTCGAGAGAGCGGTCGTTTAGGATATCAAACGCGCCGTAGCGGGAATAGGCTTCTTTGAGGGGATTGGCATCCATCCATCCCTTGTTAGCAAAGAGGTAAAAGTCGTCCTGCGGTCTGATCGTTGTATCGAGAGCCGACATATCGATCGCAGGTTCTTTTTCTAAATCAGCGTCGCTGCTTGTTCCTGCCTTGTTGCAGCTAGCCAAGGAAAAGCCCACAATAGGGGCTACCAATAATAATCTCATTAGATTTTTCATGGAATTAACTTTGGATTCTATCAATTCTTTCTTATTTGTCTAGTGGTGAAAATAGAGGTGTAGGATACACCTTTTCTGCATGGAGTTGTGTGAGTCGCTCTACCACAATGGGTCTATCCTCGGCGTAAGTAACGCCAAACCAACTCTCTCTACTCTGCATGACTTCTATAGAGGCTTTTCCAGTGGTGATCAGGGAAGAGACTACTGTCGGGATATAAAATTCACTTTTCTCTTCATGAAGATGAGCTTTGAGGAAGTCTTGAAACAAGCCACGGCTATACTCAAAATAGTCGGGAGTAAAGCCCCAAAAATTCATTGACACGGGGGTATTGAGCGGGAAAGTGCGTCCCGTCTCCTCATCCACGACCTCATCACCCCGACGCAACAGTTTTTTGTATTCCACCACTTGATTGAGAGTATTGTCGCTATTGAGCGAGCAAATTCCACGAGAGACAGTACCACTTTCGCTGAGCGTATTGCCTAGCGTATAACACACTGTGCAGTACTCTCCACAGCTCTTATCAGGAAGGGAGGAAAGAGCTTTCGCCATTAAAGCAAAGGCCTCTTTACCATAAAAGTCATCGGCATTGATCACACAAAAAGGTTCTTCAATAGCTGTTCTAGCCATCAATAAGGCATGTCCAGTACCCCATGGGCGTACCCGGTCTTTGGGAGCGACAAAAGGCTCAGGGAGAGCATCCACTTCCTGAAAAACAACTTCACAGTGTATCCGCTCACAGTACTTGCTAAGCACTTGCTTGCGGAAGTCACTTTCAAAACTTGCTCGTATGACAAATACGATTTTTCCAAACCCTGCATTGATCGCATTAAATACAGAGTAATCCATGATTGTTTCTCCTGAAGGGCCCAGTGGATCCAGCTGTTTCAGCCCACCATATCGATTGCCCATTCCGGCAGCCATAATTACGAGTGCTGGCTGCTTCTTTTGATTCATAATAGTCGTGGTCTCTCTAGTTTTAGTCCTATATGAAGCTACTGATCATAGCTTGTTAGCGACAAAGTTACACTTTTATTAGGAAATGCTTTTACTGCTACCCCTTATTGAGTTTATACTCTGCTCTATAAAAATAAACTGCTGAAAACTCTTACGAATTTTCAGCAGTTTATCAGTAATGGAAGTAAAGGTCTTCCGTCTAAGCTTAAATTTGAATTCTAGTGCAAAGAGAAGTACACTCTTAGAAGGGTTATTCTTCCCTGTGAGAGGTTCATAAAAGAGGACTCAATGAACATCTGAGCACTTACTTGAACAGCTTCTTTAGGCACTAGCTACTCCTTCTTTCTCAATGGTATCTTGGAGTATTCTTGAAAGTCTCTATAGACAGACACTCATCATTAGTCGGCACCCTTAGCCTTGAGAAACTCACGATTGAGGCGAGCAATATTGATAATGGAAACACTTTTTGGGCATTCCATTTCACACTGACGCGTATTGGTACAGTTACCAAATCCTAGCTCATCCATCTTTGCAAGCATAGATTTCGCACGTTTCTTTGCTTCGACACGTCCTTGTGGGAGTAAGGCAAATTGGCTTACTTTAGCACTTACAAAGAGCATTGCAGAGCCATTCTTGCAGGCAGCCACACAAGCTCCACAGCCTATACATGAAGCTGCATCCATTGAGGCATCTGCTTTTTCTTTGGCAATTGGTATGGCATTGGCATCTGGAGTACCTCCCGTATTTACGGTAACGTAACCACCAGCTTGGATGATCTTGTCAAAGGCCGTACGATCGACCATCAAGTCGCGAATCACGGGAAATCCAGCACTTCTCCATGGTTCTATCGTGATCGTATCCCCATCGTTGAAGTTTCTCATATGAAGCTGGCAGGTAGTAATAGCTGTATCAGGTCCGTGTGGATGACCATTGATATAAAGGGAGCACATTCCGCAGATACCTTCTCTACAGTCATGGTCGTAGGCAACAGGTTCCTTGTCTTCGTTGACCAGTTTCTCGTTGAGAATATCCAGCATTTCAAGAATAGAGGCACTCTGAGAGACTTTTTCAAGCGAATAAGTTTCAAAGCGACCCTTTTCTTTAGGTCCGTGCTGTCGCCATACGCGTACTTTTATATTGATATCTTTATCCATAATATCCGTTCTCTCTTAGCTTACGTTTCGGCTTACTTTTTATAGTTTCTAGTAAGTCGTTCTGTAAATTCATATACCAAAGGCTCCTTATGCATTTCAGGAGCTTCACTTCGACCCTTGTATTCCCAACAAGACACATAGGAGAAAAGATCGTCGTGACGGAGAGCTTCACCATCCTCTGTTTGATGCTCTACACGGAAGTGACCACCACAGCTTTCTTCGCGATTGAGGGCATCACGCGCCATGAGTTCACCAATTTCTAGGAAGTCTGCCAAGCGTAATGCTTTTTCCACTTCCACGTTGAGGTCTTCAGCTTTTCCAGGGATATGGAGATCGGTCCAGAAAAGGTCTCTCAGTTTTTTAATTTCTTCAATTCCCTTGAGTAGACCCTCTTTACTTCTAGCCATTCCCACATATTCCCACATTACATTTCCGAGCGCCTTGTGGATACTGTCTACAGAGTGGGATCCCTTAAGTCCCATTAGGTAGTCGATCTTGTCCTTCACCTTCTTCTCAGCAGCGTCAAACTCTGGTAGGTCAGTGCTAAAGCGCGGTACTCGTATTTGGTCTGAAAGATAGTTTTGAATGGTGTAAGGCAATATAAAGTAGCCATCAGCTAGACCTTGCATCAGAGCTGAGGCTCCAAGTCGATTGGCTCCGTGGTCAGAGAAGTTTGCCTCTCCTATTGCAAAGAGTCCAGGGATAGTCGTTTGCAGCTCATAGTCTACCCATAGTCCACCCATGGTATAGTGGATAGCTGGGAAGATCATCATAGGCGTCTCGTAGGGGTTGTCATTGGTAATCTTCTCATACATTTGGAAGAGGTTACCATACTTATCCTTTACCACATTTTTACCCATTCGCTCAATGGCTTCATCAAAGTCAAGGAATACGGCAAGACCTGTAGGATTGACTCCGAACCCAGCGTCGCAACGTTCTTTAGCTGCACGGCTAGCTACGTCTCTAGGCACAAGGTTACCGAAGGCTGGGTAACGACGTTCGAGGTAGTAATCGCGATCTTCCTCGGGTATGTCGTGTCCCCTAATCTCGCCACGTTGAAGACGCTTGGCATCTTCTAACTTCTTAGGCACCCAAATGCGACCATCGTTTCGAAGCGATTCGCTCATTAGGGTAAGTTTAGACTGATAGTCGCCATGCTTAGGGATACAGGTAGGGTGAATTTGTGCCATACAAGGATTGGCAAAGTAAGCTCCTCGTTTATAGCATTGCCATGTAGCAGAACCATTGGAAGCAATCGCATTCGTTGTCAAGAAGAAGGTATTACCATATCCTCCAGTAGCGATGACCACCGCATGGGCTGCGTAGCGCTCAATCTTTCCAGTCACTAAGTTTCGTACAATAATACCTCTTGCTCTACCGTCAATTACTACGAGATCTAGCATTTCATGGCGTGTAAAGAGCTTCACATTGCCCTTATGCACCTCTTTGCTTAGTGCAGAGTAGCAGCCAAGAAGAAGTTGCTGTCCCGTTTGGCCTCGAGCATAGAAAGTACGCGACACCTGAGCACCTCCAAAGGAGCGGTTGTCGAGAAGACCCCCATACTCTCTAGCGAAAGGTACACCTTGTGCCACACAAAGGTCTATAATCTCATTACTTACCTCTGCCAAGCGGTATACGTTGGCTTCACGGGCACGATAGTCGCCTCCCTTTATTGTATCGTAATACAAACGATAGACTGAGTCGCCATCGTTTTGATAGTTTTTAGCAGCATTAATACCTCCCTGAGCTGCTATAGAGTGTGCTCTACGAGGAGAGTCTTGTATACAGAAATTGTACACCTTGAATCCCATCTCAGCAAGTGAAGCTGCAGCAGAGGCTCCAGCCAAACCTGTACCAACGACGATTACATCAAGACGTCTTTTGTTGGAGGGGTTTACAAGGTGCTGATTATTTTTATAATTGGTCCACTTCTCGGCTAAAGGTCCTTGAGGGATTTTTGGATCTAGCTTAGGTTCGAAGGGTATCTTATTGCTATTTTCCATAACTATTTTTCTATGTTAAGCGACTAAAAGACTCTGTGCATAATAGTAAACAAGCACGGCAGCAAAGCCTAAAATAATAAGGGTCGTCACCACAATAGAGATCACTTGGATGCGTGGTAGCCATTTCTTATTGCTACCGCCAAGCGTATGGAGTGCACTCCAAAAACCGTGGGTGAGGTGAAACCACAAAGCGAGCAACCACACTACATAAAGTACAACAAACAGGGGTTGTGAGAAAGTGTAGCGAATAAGCCCCGCACCATCGTGGGGACCTGCAACACCCTCAAGGGCAGTAGCGATAGAATGGTCGCCTACAAGCTCAGCAAATTGCATCCTGTACCAAAAGTTGAATAGATGAAGCCCTAGCCCCAATACAACAATCACCCCCAGTACAAACATATTTTTGGATGCCCAACTTACCCCCTTAGGACGTACTCTTATCGCATAGCGGTCTTTGCCTCTAGCGCGAAGGTTTTGAAGGGTGAGGATTATAGCATAAATAATGTGGACGACAGCCAGTAAAGCTAGAAGCATGGATGCCACTACGGCATACCAATTCGCTCCTAGAAATGCACATATCATATTGTAGGCATCGGCGCTGAAGATTGCCACAAGGTTCATGGACATATGGAAGAGCAGGAATAGCACCAAAGCCAATCCTGTCACGCTCATCACTACTTTACGTCCAATGGAAGAGTTGAATAGCCACATACGCGTCTCTCTTGTTATTAGTTGTAAATTGATTCCTTATTTTCTTGGAAGTTCTCTCATTGATAGAAAATATCCTTTGGTTGATCTCCTTTTATTCACAAAGGCTTTTATTGGTTTTTTTCTTCTTCCAAGCTTCGCTACAAAGATACGAACAAAATAGGGAATACTAGCCTCTTACGGATTTATGGATAACGGACCATCCTTGTAGGTAATCCCAATGCCCCTACTCTATTTGAATTGGGGATAAAAAGACTTCACATACAGATCGCTTCAATAAGAAGAAGGCTTCTCTCCTTCTCATTGTACTGACCGATCGGGAGGTGGCAAAGCTTTCTCTACATCTCAATTCTAATTCTTTTGACAACGTGTCAGCTAAAACTGGCTCTCACGACAAAAGATTTAAACATCAGCAAAGGCACCTTTAGTACCAGCTACAGCTGCCATCCTTAAAAAGAATTGTATACTCCTCTCCCAGATCTCGTGGGTTAAGAGAAGTATTATGTATCTTTGTATAGAACTGAAGACAAACCCTATAACACAAAAAACATGAGTAAATCTCCTCTTTCTCGCAAATCCAATAAAATGTCTCGTGGATTCAATTTGGCAATGCTAGCCATCGTGGCAGTGCTTATTGTGGGGAGCATCATAGGCTATACCTACTTCCCCAAAGAGTATCGTACTGAGTATTTCATTATCATTGCACTTCTTTTTCTCAACATCGCTTTCTTTTACGGCTTCGTAAGGCACAACTATCGACGCAACAAAAGGCATTAACTTATTTTTCTCTATCATTTTATGAAAAAACTTACCCTTCTCTATTTTTCACTTCCTTTGTTTCTCGCCCTTATAATGAGCTTTAATTCCTGCGGTACAAAAAAGGGGAGTCTTGCAACAAACAAGCCCATCACAAACGCGAACCACTCCGACAACAGTTCTCTTTTTATAGAGCAAGAACCCCTTGGATTCAACAGCAAGATGCTTAAACCCATTGTAATATATGCCACACGTGCTGACTACTCCACATTGGTACCAGTTACTTTGGATGCTTCAGGTAGCTCCATTGCCTCCTACCCTTCCCGAAACGACTTAAAGCAGGGAGAAGGCTTTACTAGTCCAATCCCTCTCGATGGTGGCTACCTCTACGATCGAAGAGGTCTATCGCCACACTCAGCCTTCCTAAGTATAAGCTATGAATATTATACCTCTCTTGAAGAAGACCCCTCTCCTAGCTGGCTTTCTCGCTTCATTCTAGACAAAGACCCCTTCACTTTCCTCGCCATTTGCAACAGAGAAGAGCTTAAGGATGAGTCGCCCTCCTCACTCAACGCCTACATCAATAAAGGCTTCCCTGGAGCAAGAATATTAATTGACAAACGAAGTAAAAAGTAAAGAGAATAAAATGTGGGTCTTATTTGTAAAAAAATTACTACCTTGCAATAGCTTTATAAGCGTGAGG
The DNA here is from genome assembly GCA_001552775.1 of Bacteroidales bacterium KA00251. Taxonomy (GTDB): domain Bacteria; phylum Bacteroidota; class Bacteroidia; order Bacteroidales; family Porphyromonadaceae; genus Porphyromonas. The sequence continues at coordinate 37,187 of KQ959274.1, read as the reverse complement.
CTCTAAGGCAAAATGTCTTCTTCTTTTTGAGAGCATTTAGATCCACCGAAACAAACGATGAAAGCTCCAGTTACATACTCTTCCTTCCTGTATCAGTGAAAGAGAGCTGGCATAGAGTTTAGAGGGCCTCTTTACAAAGCATATAGCTACCCCATGCGAGGGGTACTCCAGTAAGACAGTCCTAAAGAGGAGTTATCGCTTAAGACCTAAAAGCCTTCCCAATTGAGGGTTCTATTTAGCAGCGAAGCCCTTAGGTCTTCCTAGATTGACTTGGTAATAATAACAATAATCATCATCTAAAATATCGGTATGAAAACATACAAGACTGAAGATATCCGAAACATTGCCCTCATTGGAGGCTCCGGATCTGGGAAAACGACTCTCGCAGAATCTTTGCTTTTTGAGAGTGGAGCAATTAATCGCCGCGGAGACATCGCCTCTGGCACCACTGCTTGTGACTATATGCCCGTAGAAAAAGAGTATGGCTACACTGTTTTTTCCAAGCTCTTTACTTGCATATGGCAGGATCACAAACTCAACTTTGTAGATTGTGCGGGAAGCGATGACTTCATAGGAGGCACCATCTCTGCACTAGATACTTGCGAAAGTTGCCTAGCCATTGTAAACGCTGTGTATGGACTTGAAGTAGGGCTTATCAACCGCTTTAGACATATTGAAGCTCAGCATAAACCAGCGTTTATTGCAGTCAATAGACTTGATGATGAGAAGGCCGACTTTGCTACCGCACTCAGCCAACTTAAAGAGTACTTCGGTGGAAAGGTAGTTCCTCTCCAATACCCAGTTAATCCTGGTGCAGGCTTCAATGCTGTGATAGACCTCCTCAATATGAAAATGCTCCAATGGAAGGAGGAAGGAGGTACCCCTGAAGAGTTGGAAATACCAGCCAGTGAAGCAGACAAGGCAGAGGAAATGCGTCAAGCCATGATTGAGTCGGCTGCCGAACACGACGACTCGTTAATGGAAAAATTCTTTGAAAATGGCACCCTTACTGAAGATGAACTGATTGAAGGAATCCGCCTTGGGGTGACAAAAGGGGATATGTACCCCCTCTTCTGCATCTCTGGTCTAAAAAACATGGGGGTTAGACGTACTATGGCTATTATGTCTCGTTTGGCTCCTAGTCCATTAGAAATCCCTGCACCACTCGATACAGAAGGTAACGAGGTGAAGCCTATCTCCTCCGATCCTCTTTGTCTTTACTTCTTTAAAACCACAATGGAGCACCACATCGGTGAAGTTTCCTTTTTTAAAGTTATGAGCGGGACTCTCTCCGAAGGGGTAGAACTAACGAATGCCAATAGGGGAAGCAAAGAAAGAATAGGACAGCTCTTTGTTGCAGCAGGACAAAACCGCGAAAAAGTCGAAAAACTGGAAGCTGGTGATATGGGATGCACCGTGAAACTAAAGGATGTACGCTGTGGCAATACGCTCAACGACAAAGAGTCCACCCACATAATTCCTCCTGTAAAATACCCCGCTGCTAAATTTAGAAGAGCGATCAAAGCTGTCAATACCGGCGACAGCGAAAAGATGACAGAATGCATCAATCGAATGACCGAAGAGGATCCCACATGGAAGATTGAGCAAAGCAAAGAACTTCGTCAGACCATTATTAGTGGACAGGGTGAGTTTCACCTTCGTACTCTGAAGTGGAGACTTGAAAATAACGATAAGATACAGGTGGAATTTATAGAGCCTCGTATCCCTTATCGCGAAACGATTACCAAACCTGCACGCGCAGACTATCGCCACAAAAAGCAATCTGGTGGTGCAGGACAGTTTGGAGAAGTCCATCTCATTGTAGAGCCTTACGCTGAAGGGAAAGCTCTCCCCAGTGTTTTCAAGTTTGGCAATCAAGAATTCAAAGTGGTGGCTCGAGACACGCAAGAGATTCCTCTTGAGTGGGGAGGCAAGCTTGTCTTTGTAAATAGTATTGTTGGTGGATCAATTGATGCACGCTTTATGCCTGCTATCCTTAAGGGGATCATGGAGCGTATGGAGAGAGGACCTCTCACCGACAGCTATGCTAGAGATGTACGAGTAATTGTTTACGATGGGAAGATGCACCCTGTAGACAGCAATGAAGTCTCCTTTATGCTTGCTGGTCGCAATGCTTTTAGTGCCGCCTTTAGAGAAGCTGCACCAAAGATCCTTGAGCCAATCTATGATGTAGTGGTATCTGTACCTTCTGACTTTGTGGGCGATGTAATGAGCGACCTCCAGGGACGCCGAGCTACGATCATGGGAATGGATGCCCACAAAGGCTATACCGACCTTTCAGCCAAGGTACCACTAAAAGAACTTTCGTCCTACTCTACGACCCTAAGCTCTATTTCTGGAGGACGTGCTAGCTTTACGATGGAGTTTAGTTCGTACGAATTGGTGCCTAGCGATGTACAGGCGAAGCTCATCAGTGAACATGCAGATGCAACTGAAGAGTAACTAACCAAGAGTAGGTATTCATACACCTACAATTCTTCATACATTATTCAAGAAGTTCTTCTCTTTTTTTAGGAGAAGGACTTCTTTATTTATAGAAAATACTTACATTTACAATTACAAAAGAGAGGTCCATGATATTTTACAAAAAAAACGCCTTCTAAAGAGTAAGCGATTTTATAAAACGCGATTGGATTTGGGACACGATCCTATTGGAGAATAATGGAATATTAACATAAAAGAACAGACTAAGATGAAAAGAACTATTACTTGCTTTCTAGCACTTCTCTTGGGGCTTCTTCCCCTCAGTGCACAGCAGTTTACTAACGCTTTCGAAATCCTCGTCAAGGAGGGCGCAAAAGAGGTCTCCTTTATGATTATGAGCAAGTCGAAAGTATTGGTTGATTGGGGCGATGGTACCCAAGAAACTGTAACCCCAATTAGGTTCAAAGCTGTCAAGCATGAATATGCTGAACCCCTTGCTAAGCTAACCACCGTAACCCTTGAAGGCTCTGAAATTACTGAATTTAGAAATGACCGCTCTGAAAGTGGTTCAATCGTAGGAGTAGGAAATGTTAGTGCTCCTCTGCTAGAGTCTTTCGTGTTTTTCTCTTCAAAAGGGGCAACCATGGCTCAATCAAAAGAGGGGGTGGTAGACCTTTCGAATTGTCCCAAGCTGAAAGAAATAAATATTAGAAATGCTCCCAGCATAAAACTAGGTGATCACCCCCAGTTGAAAGATATCAAACTTAGCTCTTCACTTCCATCCTCCACAGACGGGTCCTATGCAGAGCTAAGCAACAAAGAGATCGATCTCAGTCTTTACCCAGAGCTCTCTAGCGTGTACGTAGTGGGGCAGAAAAAAGTTCAGACAATAAACCTGACTGGTCTTTCGAAGCTTACTTCCTTTAAATGGAATTCGGGAGCGCTTTGCAATGCTACAGGTCTAAAGGATCTTACAAAAAATGCTCTCCTTTCAGATCTTAATATCTCTGGACACTCACTGCCACTGGCACAACTCCCTGACAAAAACCCAGCAGTTAGCTATACGACTTTCAATATCCAATACGATAGAGCAACCTATAAGTTCCCTGAAGCCAAACTCCAAGGAGCTACACTAGACCTCTCAGACATGCTCACCGAATACGACTTCAACGGTACTGCTCACCATGGTACAATGAAGTTACTTGAAGGTGGATACAGCAATAAAGAAATTGCTGCAGAGTGCTTTTCCGAAGAAAACGGAGTCTTCACTTTTGACAAGTCTATACTTGGGGATAAGGATGAGGTCTCTCTTAAAGTAGTTTTCACTCCTGCATACTTCACTACAGAACAGCTCACTGGCTCTGCCTCAAAGCAGCTTCAAACTGCTACATTCAAACTTACCAAGGATAACTTTGCCAATAAAATAACCTTCAAAACTGGAGCTGAGATAGGCAGTAAGATCGCCTTCCTTCTAGAAGCCGATGGCGAAGTAACGGCTGAAGGACTGAATCCCTCCACAATTGTCGTAGGAGGAGACAAGCCTACAGAATATACCCTTACGGCTCAAGATGTCGTACTTAAAGGAGACATCACAGGATTAATGATTCCTGAAGGGGGAATCTCTGAAATCAACGTTTCGGGCATGCCGAGTCTTGCAAGTATTGATATTAAAGAAAATAGCATCCAGAAGTTTGACTTCTCTAAAAACAATGCTCTTGAAAGCATCATCCTAAACTCCTGCTATTCGTCTGAAATTACGTTACCCGAAGAAGGCGGAACACTTGCGGATCTAGACCTTCGCTACAATAGTTTTAAATCCATCAACCTTGCTCCCTATACAGAGCTCAACTCTTGCGACCTCTCAGACAATGACCTACAGACTGTCGATGTATCTGCCAATGAAGAACTAGAGTATCTATATGTTGGAGGGAACCGCCTCAAGAGCATAGACGTAAGCCACAATACAATGCTCTCTGAGCTCGTCACTGACAACAATGAAATTACTGCTCTAGATGTAACTGCACTCGAAGATCTAACCTATCTATCTTGCAAGTACAACAGCCTGAAAACGCTTGATATAAGCAAGAATCCTTCTTTGAAATATCTTCTTGTTAGCAACAACGAAGAGATCAACGAAATAAACCTCGCCTCTTGCCCTGGACTAAAAGAAGTTGACCTGGCCTACTTGGACCTTAAAACTCTAGACCTCAAAGGAAACCCCGAGATCAAAGTCCTCAATGTCAGTGGAACAAAAATTGCGACTCTCGACCTCTCCAAGCAGGAAGCATTGGAAGTACTTAATGCAAGCTATACTCCCATTGAAGCGTTTGACTTTACGACAAACACTGCACTCAAGGATATTGACGTCGCCAATACTAAGATTACCGCTCTGCCCTTCAGTAATCTCAAGGACTTGGTGGAATTGAGCATCTTCAGCAACAACATAAAGCCACAAGAAATGACTCGCATCATCGATGCGCTCCCCACAGTGTCCGCTAAAGATGAAAACGACAAACCCCTCCAAGGACGTCTTATCATTCAACACGCTAAAGAAAACGAAGCTCTTGTTGCCAAAGGGATGAAACCCATAGAAGTGTTTAAATCTGCTGTAGCCAAAGCAAAAGAAAAGAATTGGGGGATAAAGGTACTTTCTCCTGGATTCTTAGGCATTGGTATAGAATACAAAGACTACGGAGAGGGTATTGAAGAAACAGCAACCGAACGCATCCTAGCCGACAAGTGGCACCTAATTGCCAATGGAAAAATGATGACTATCGTTGGAGCAGAAGGCAATAACTACAGCCTCTATAGCCTGAATGGTACTCTTCTCAAGCAAGGAGCTATCCACTCTTCTTATGAAAAGGTTGCCCTTGGAAGTATGGCAAATGGTACCTACATTGTCGTAATCAATGGCAAAGCTCAGAGATTTACACTATAGTCCTATAGCGATTCTCATAAGACTCCCCTAGGGAGTTGCAAACCTCGTAGGGGAAGGGCTACTTAGCTCTTCCCCTTTTCTTCGCCTCTTTGGCTAGAATGTCTCTTGAAAAGCAAGAAAGTACCACAAATTGAGAGGTTATCCCAACAATTCATTTTATCTATCATTCTATTGTCGAGAGAGATTGATAAGATAGATAGGTTTTTGTATCTTTGTGTTGGTAAAAAAAGGATAGACTCCTTCGAAAACAATATAAACTTAGTAAAGTAAGAAAGGAAACTAAAATGAAAAATCTTGAAGTTATTGGACTGAAGAAAAATAAGAAAGTGACTGATGCACTTCATCAGCTCCTCGCAGACTATCACATATATTATGCCAACCTCCGAGGATACCATTGGAATATAAAGGGTTGTGGATTCTTCTCTATGCATGCAAAGTTTGAAGAACTCTATGATGCAGCTTCTGAGGAAATTGATGTTATTGCAGAACGTCTTTTACAACTTGATGAAATCCCTGAAAATAAAATTGATAAACTTGCTCTCCAAGCAAAGCTTACCGCTAAGGGACAACCTGAACCCAGTGAAGAGATGATCAAGGACGTAATGGAAGACTTGAAGTATATCATCGCTGCTGTCCGCCATCTTGTAGAACTTACAGATGAAGCTGGTGATACAGTTACCAACGATATTATGATGGGTATATTGCCATCCCTTGAAAAGAAGGTTTGGATGATCAACGCCTTCCGCAGCTAAAGTTGTTCCTATTCATTTAGCAATTCTTATATCTAAAATACTCGGTGACTCATTTCTCACCGAGTATTTTTTTAAGAGTCTCACCTCTCCGCTCACACTCTTCCGCTCTTGCACGCAGTGTAAACATAGAAGTTGAGGGGGCAGTTACAAGCAAAGGTACTCCCACGACACCAGTTGCTCCTTATCACAGCAAAGAGCAAAGCATACCTCTTCGTTCCACTTTCTATTGCCAAGCTCACTTTTTCTTATATCGTAGATAGACAAGTAAGCAGAGTAGGAGCACTCCGAGCAACGGATAAAACCCAAAGGGATGAGAAGAACGCCTTCTGGGTGAGATCCCCCTTTTCTCATAAACCACTTTGATCGTATCCTTTAGTCTCACTGTGTCGTGGCATTCGCGAATACGGTCCCTGTAGCGGACACGATCAACAAAAACCGTATCACCTGCTGTAGCAATGCGCACAGTATCAATCCAATGAATGCTGTCGCGAAGGACACGGTCGCGATATTCATACTTTATACTGGCTTCCTCTTGAGAGATGGTACGACTACCGCACCCCGCTAAAAGAAGAGTAACCGCAAAAAGAGTAAGTGATAGCTTATTCATATTCATAAGAGTAACGTCCTCCGCTTTCATTTTTCATCTACTAAGACTGTTGACTTTTGCAACAGTCTCCTACTTCTTATACCGGTAATGATAGTCAATACCGAGAAGGGCTCCTGCAAACGTAGCCACCTCACCAAAGGCGATCAGCACACTATTGGATATCTCTCCACTGGGAGGAGAGTAAAATCCCATAAAAAGAAGACAAAGCCCTGCCACTATTGTAACACAAGCCATGCATAGCTGGGTATAGCGAAGAGTGCTACTGGAGAAATTGGAATCTTTTCTAAAGTTATCCATAATGTAAACGATTATTAACAAAAAGTAGATCCTCTTATTTTTGAGGTTTCAGATATTCTGCAAAGGCATCAAAGCAAGGACAAACCTTGAGCCACTCATGAGACTCCACGATGCCATTGCCATTGAGATCGGGACTTAGATCGCGATGCCCCACCACAAGGGCTTGCGGAAACCGTTCGCGAAGGTAGCTCACAAGTCCTCTAAGGGCCACCTTTTGCTCGCGTGTTCGTGTATCTGCTGGAGTACCATCGGGGAGCAATCCTCCCTCATAACACACTCCTATCGAGCAGTGATTGTACCCTCTCACATGGGCACCTTCACTTCGGAGACTGCGCATAGGTTCTATTTCCCCTGCACGTGTAATGTAGTAGTGGTAGCCTGCCATACGAAAGCCTCGTTTTCGATGGTCGCGATCAAGTTGAAAAGCGGTGTACTGCATATTGCTACGTGTTGCAGAGCAGTGAATGACAATATATTTAACCTCTTCAGGATTCATAGTTGTAAATTGAAAAAGATTGATTTTTGAATATACAAGATATGGTGTAGAAGAGAGGAGAGAATAGGGATAAAAGGGTCTCTCTTATTGCTCCTTTCTCTCCTCTTGTAGCCTACACAGACGACACAGAGCCGCCCTTAGTTACAGTCTACGCCATTATTACCTCTTTGCTAAACGCTAGAATGAAGTCCCTTCACCTTCGTTTCCGCCTGCTGAAGGGTTAGGAGTCGCGCCACCTTCGTTTCCGCCTACTGAAGGGTTAGGAGTTGCGCCACCTTCGTTGCCGCCTGCTGAAGGGTTAGGAGTTGCGCCACCTTCATTGCCACCTGCTGAAGGGTTAGGAGTTGCGCCACCTTCGTTGCCGCCTGCTGAAGGGTCGTGAGCTGCTCCTCCTTGAGAGGGTGTACCGCCAGCTGGGGAGTTGCCACCACCTTTTTTCTCACGGACTAGATTGGCTAGCTCATAGCTTACCTCTTTTCGTGCCCGCATGATCTCTGCTCCAGGGACGAAGAGCACACGTGGCTGAAGAAAGTTCTTACGGGTAAACTCTTCTTCTTTTCCTGCAGCTTTGGAGCGTGCCGACATCCTAAAGCGTCCGAGGTCACCGAGATCAACTATTCTCCCCGACTTCATCTCCATAGCTAGGATGGTTGAAAGCGTGTCGAGTACACTCTTCACGTCACCACTTGATACTGCAGAGATTTTCTCTACCAGTGAGACCACTTGCTCTTTTGTCGTAACCCCTGAGGCAGTACTCTTAGCAAAGTAGATCGTTTTACTCTTTCCCTCCAATTTTGTGGTGCGATTCACCAATTTAAATCTTAATGCCATAATTGTGTTTCTGTTTTCTGTTTACTATTTACATTAAAAAAAACTAATACATAGACGACATTTCTGTCGCAATGGAAGGGTTTCCCCTCTTGGATCAATCTGTACCGGTAAGCTTGACTCCTGCATACTCCACCGCACGCTTCTGAAAAGCAAGCTAGAATAAAAAGTACATTGTCTAGCGAAGCTGCTCTTTAGAGATGCGCTCGGGGCGAATTGCTGATGCAAAGGTACAACCTACAAAAAGGCCACAGTGAAGATTAAAGCAACTTTAGATAGAAAATAAAACGTTTGGCCGTATTGTGCTTGCTAAAGTAAGTTTACTTCATTGGCGATTATTCATAAATTGTCTGAGGGGGTAAAATCTGGGGTGGTTTAGCATACTCAGGGCAGTGGGAAAACAGCACTATCCTATTATTTAACATACATTCTTAATGATTTATCGGATGGTCACAACGGTGCTACACATTGAGATTCTTTTCTTCCGCTCTTCCTCTTTTCTTTCCTTCTTTCACGACAGATTCATCCCCCTCACACATCTTCCGCTCTTCTACGTCTAAGAATGAGCAACAATCCCTAGCTACCTCTCCACAAAAATACAAGTTGAGACGGCTGAACAGAGCGGATGCCCTAGGCACAAAAAAAAAGTCACGGAAGATTAAAATAAATCTTCCGTGACTTTTCAATAAATCTTCCGTGACTTTTTAGAAAATCTTCCGTGACTTTTTTATGCAACTTTATTGTGTAAGCGAGACACGAATAGAGACTCCAAAATCAAGATTGCGCGTGGGGAAAGAGGCGCTACTTACCAAAGGCTGGTTGCTTCTCCAATCAAGGAAGGCACGTAGCGTCACATACCTACTAAGTCCATAGTCTGCACTCACCTTGATGGTGTGAGCACTATTCCCATTGGTTGCTTGGGTAAAGTTTTCTTGTATCTTGCGAATAAGCATGGAACTTCTATTGTAGCTATAGTCAAGCCGTAAAGTCAAGCTACCGCCAGAGGTAAAAAGTTGGAACCGCTTCTTTGATACAGTTGATTCTCTTCGACGGCTACTTTTCTTTTTTCCAAAGAGTTTTCTAGCATCATCTACTTTGTAGTTGAGGGATGCAGTAATTTCATTGGAGCCACTCTCCATCAGTTGTGCACTTAGTGGGCTTAGATTGAGAGCTCTTCGACGATTCCAGCGACAGGAAGCCCCCATTCCATTGGCAAAGGTGATCTCAAGCCCCAACAAGGGATTGAATCCTTCTTGTAGCGTAACTGTAGGGATATCGTAGGGAAGAGCCAGATACTTGTCGTATGAAGACTCTCCCGTGGAGGGGTCTGAAGGATTAACCTGCTGCACCATACCACGATCTCCAAGTTTTTCACCAAGAGGTTGCCATCCTAAAATAGAATTGTAGTTACCTACAGAGTAAGTCGCATTGTAACTATGAGTCAGTGAAAAGTTGCGGAAAAGCTTTTGAAATGCCGCAATTTGAGAAAGCCCCGAATAGGTGATGCTCCAGTTGGGAAGGAGTGCGCCTAGAGAGGGAAATGGTGAAAGCTGTACATCGTTCACGGCATAGCCTGCATAAGCCGCCAAGAAAGAAGGGATTAGCACATCTGCACTATTCTGTTTCAGGCGACAGCCCTCCGTATTCACATTGCTTTTCTGGTATTCGTCATAGATTCGTTGGGCGATGATCGCACGATTATCCAATAAACTTTGGAAGGACGAGGCAAAGTATCCTCTGTCGGCTTGTGCCGTAGAGAAAAAGTCTTTAAGCCCTATTGTTGTCATCATAAAGGAGCCACCAAAGGTCTTTGGCATCCCCTCAAAAACGAATTGTGTTTCTTCACGGCGAGTATCATTTCTTAATGCCGAAAGCGTAATGCGAAGATCCTTTATAGGCTCTAATGTAACCCGTATATTAAGGTCTTCTCCTTGCGTATACACCGATGGATTAACGTTATTTTGACTGGTTGTGAGCCACCCTTGTTGAGCGGCATGCTCAACATATCCTCTACCCACTAGACCGAATGCAAAATCAAGCCCAGGGGAAAGTCCCTGCCCAGTCTTAGTCTGTCCGCCAGCTGCTCCCACAAAAGGCATAAAACCTGGGATATGAAAGTTTTGGCTCCGACGATAACTGATATTGATATCGCGTATCATCATGGTGCTGTAAAGCAGATTGCTGACAAAGAGGGAGCGAGGTTTGTGCTCTTTTGGCTTTGTTTTCCCTTGTAGCATCAGAGCTAAGGATACCGTATCGCGATTAGAGATACTGATCGTATTCGCATCAATGACTTTCGTCTTCAGGGAATAAGTCTTCCCCTCGTGTGTCTTGGCCACTATATGCAACCGCTTATCATTTAGTCCGTGCCTTACCACTATGGCACTATCTGGAGAAAGTGTAATATCCTTGACAAAACTTTTCGGTTTTTGTAGCGCAGTACTGCGGTCGCTCCCCTCAGCTTCTTCGTCTGTACTATCTTTGTTTTCTCTCAAGCGACTCGGTCTTCTAGAGGACTTACGGGGGTCTTGATGGGCATTGCGTCCCTCTCTTCTTGAGAAGTTGCTACTTTGTCTTTGTGTCACCTCTTTTTCAATCTCTGCAAAGAAGGGGATTGTACGATAGAGTGTGGCAAAATTGAGCGTGGCATTTCCCTCCAGCTTCAAATCACTTCTTATCACGTTGCCTACATTTACACCCCTTGCCAGAGTGGCTCCTCGATCCCAATTGTAGCTACTTGTATAAGATGCTGTACCAGTAATCCATTGCATGTATGGGATTAGCTCAAAAGGTAATTTGTAAGAAATCGTTGCTCTCTGGTCGTACTTCATTGGACTGCCAAGCTCTCGCAAACTCATTCTCACAGAGTCTTGCCAAATCTTGTACTTATCGGGTTCCAGCTGCCTATTGACTTGTAAATAAGGCTCCTCAATCCTCGCATTAGTACCACTTTGGAAACTCATTTGCAAGTTGGAGGTGAGGTTCCAATTGAGGCTAAGAGAGCGATCCCAGAGAAAGTTTTGGACAAAAGTAGCAGGAATAGGCAAAGCATCCCCTACCCCAGGGATAAAGTTTCGAGACTGCTGTTCGCTATAGTGTCTCACCATAGAGGTTGCAAGGCTTATCTTGGAGGGTAAGTAGTTAATACGGTAACTTTTGAGATTAGACAAGAGTCGATTAGCGCTTTTTATCGCCTTAAAGGGTTGCCAAGGCAAAGCCACGGGGCTATAGTCATAGTTGATTGACGCCATCCAATCCCTCTTGCGATCGTAGATAAGTTCGGGTGAATGGTGCTCACTTGTATTGATGGCGTAAGAAAAGCTCAAGTTTGCAGGATCATAGGGCATAGGTGTTTTGCTCTTCAGATCAACCTTCATATTGCTAAGCGATAGGCTATGCGTAGTGGTTCTTTTCACCGAGTGGTTGAAAATAGAGTCGCGCTCTTGTTTGGTGACAGAAGTACTGATCGCCCTTCGGAGGAGGACGTCTTCGTCTAGGGGATTATATAGGGGAGTAATGAGTTCATCATTATAAGCATAATAAAGCGGTATGGTCACTTTTGCTTTTGCGGGGAAGAAACGCCCCATCTCTAGCCTTGTCGATACATTCACCTGCCTTAGGTCGTCCAATCTCCTTTGACTAAGCGTTTCGTCAAGCGCACCAAAGCCAGCTGTCTGCATTTGCCCACGTACATTTACACTTCCCCAATCGCTTAAGGCTACCTGCATATCTACATTTCCAGCCATTCCACCTTGCTCGCGGTAATCACTGAGACGGAATTCGTTTACCCATACCTCTGCACTTTTTAACGCATTGGCATTGTTTCGAACCCCTATCATAATGGTTTTCACATTACTCAAAGAAGGATTCCCAATCACAGTAATGGAGTTTTTGGGGTTATTGGGGTCTTGCTTTGAGAAACGGCGATATAGATCCGCCTCCCCCGTGGCCGAAGCATGCACTGCATTCCTTTCAAGTTTGAGGTTTGTAAGGATTTCAAAGGGGAAGCTAAGCATATTGTCATGTGGCCACACTATCTGTCGATCTTGAGCCACATCGCTACTATATACTCCAAAAGGAGTCAGAGAAAGAGGTACACTATACTCGTAGTAGTTATTGGTATAGTCACTCCCCAAGCGAACAAAGAGGCTAAGATCGCCTGGCTTAGTATCCGTATCATCGTCAATTTGCTTCTCTGCATGCACAAAGAGCTCCATCTTTTTATATTTTCTAAAGTCGAAGCCCATATGACGATAAACTGCACGTGCATCTCCAGGGGCAAGGCGATTGACTTTTAGGCTCAGAGACTGTTCATTTTGCTGCGTGGCTTGTGCTTGTGCAGGATCTAAACTGCGGAGCACTCCAGGTGGGAGGACGTAGCTAACAGGCTCTCGATCGCCATTTTCTTCGAGATTAACCGTACTGACGACTAGTGAGCCTTCGCTTGAGGGGGGAGACAGAGGGTCATAGAGGGGGCGGTCGTACGTTCTCCAAGTACCTCTCACCAGTTTTAGCGTTGCAAAACGCAAGAAGGTCTCCTCTTTAAAATCTGTAAGGAACAGTCGGATAAAACGGATACTGTTGAAGTCTTGAATCGCCCCAACCTTCTTGTCATACTCTCTAATAGGGATTTTGAATTGGTACCAGTTTACACTTTCTCTCTTTCCATTGGGGAGCGTTACAGCAGAAGTGCGAACATCGGTAATATAGTTGCTCCCTACTTGCAAAGAGGCGGGACGTAGATCAACCTTATAACTATAATACTGCTCGTTTTCGTTGAGTGTATTGTCTTGATTGACATCCTCAATGTCGGGCATAATGCGACTAGCGATGCTATAGACGTCGCTTGTTGACTCAGTAGCCTCAGCACTATTGCCTTGCACCCCATTAAAGTATTTATAACGATCTAGAATAGAGGCACGCTTTTCGTCGTAAATAGAATTTCTGAAGTGAAGGAAGTTGTCTCCTGCAGGGTCGTTGAGAGGGCTCAAAGGATCAGCCTTCCACTCGCTGAGAGTCTGTGCAGTAACCTTATTTTGCAACTTATTCAAGAAAAGTTGATAGGAGGGAAACAGCTTTTCCTCCTCATCGCTCAAACCATTGAATCCAAGGTCTTGCTTCGCTCTCGCTCCAGGTGAATTGTCGAAAGCATATCCAGAGGCTTGTCTTAGGGGTACTTTTCCCCATACAGTCTCCTTCACCGCTGAAGGATCGGCATTAATCGGAAGACCATTTTCAAAGAATTTTAGTCCATCTCGAAGAATGTCTTCGCTCACCTCACCAAGGTTGATATAAAGCGATCCTCCTTCAGAATTTGGGTTGTAGATAAAGGGATCTAAAAGCCAAAATTCAATATACTCGATATTGGCAGATTCGAAGTCGCTCTGATCAATCTTTCGCATAATACCGCCCCAATTCCTTTTAGGATTATCCAGTTTGCCATTGGGAAGGAAAGCTTCGCTGTTGAGATTGTAGGGTCCACGCTCTTCGGGGTAATAAGAAAGGTTGAGCGTAGAAAGATAGCTTAGAGCCATAGCACTATAGTCTCTGTAGGGGAAAAGCTCTTGCATCATTACTTCCCTAGAGTAGTGGTTGCTCAGATACTCTGGGTCGTTGCGCATATAGCTTGGCATAAGAGAAGAGCGCCGTCTATTAAAGGAGGGATCTATATAAAACCAAGCTAGCCTTGCACGATGGTATCCATACTTCACATCATTGCTTAGCGAGGCTTCTGGGAAAAGGGGATTTTCATCTCCTTGAGGGGTGGATGCTAAACTCCACGCATAGGGATTCATCAGGTCTACACTACCCTGTGCTGTTTCAAAATCATCTACATAGCTATAGCCCTTGACAAACTTGCTTTCATAGTGTCCTGGTACTAAATGGGCGAACTCGGCATTGAGTTTTATTCGCGAAGGCTTAGTGAGGTTAAGGAAGGGGATCCAATCTAGGATATTGGTCAATCGCATGCTCTCCATATCCATGCTGAAGTTGGCCCCCCAAAGGAAGTTTCTTAGCGACTCGTTGCCCACAGCCACCTTTGTGGTCAGTGGCATCTCGCTTAGGTACATGGCGGTAGCACCTAGCACCATGTTTGGGGTCAAGTGATAGTTGGCATCCAAGCCAAGCATAGTTTTACGCTGAAGAAGAGCAAAGCCCTTGTTTTCAAGAGAAACATCCACACGTGTACCGCTATTGATAATGGATTCATTGATGATCGTAACGGTACCCATACCATAGTTTACCGTGTAGTCTACGTTTTCGGTAAGCAAAACGCCTCCAGCCGTTACACGTACGGATCCAGGAGTTACCCCCATAGCACCAAGACTAATCGTGCCACTCTGCGAAGCTTTGTACTCCCCACGCAGCAGAAATTTATCCTTTTCTGCCACTTGCCGTGCTGCTACTGGAGTCATTTCATACAACTCAGGATAGCAATATTGCTCTATCCAGTCTACATTTCCAAGTTGATTCGCAAGAGTCTTACCAAAAGGTTCCACAGAATTGAAATAAATCAAGCCCAAGTGACTGTTTACAGTATACCCTTCTACATAGTCGAATACACCATCGGCGTGAGGCTCGTTGCGAGAGTCTAGGCGATCCACTCCTAGCACACGAATGAGGAGTTGTCCCTTGAGGTCAGTAGAAGTGAGGTATGGGAGAGCAATTCCCGTAGAGTCGCTCCTATAATAAACATTTAGCCGAAAGTGCTCTGGAGAAAGATCACGGACTTGTGCTCCTAACGAGTATACATTTCGCATCGTTAGCTTCCAATAGGGTACAGAAGGTGTGAGTGTAGTCCCTTTGACCAGTTTTACAAAAAGGGCTTGAGTCTCGCCTTCATTGACATCAGACGCAAATTCTCCTACCCGATACACTTTTCCTTGATAGGTATATTCAAAAGCTACCGCCACGATTTCATCATTGCCGACTCGTGAGTTAAGAGTAATGTAGCCTAGCTGACTATTGAGTACATACTCCGACTCATTGAGTCGCCTAGCACTTTCCAGTTTTTCATACTCCACTCCTGGCTTCATTCTGCCATTGAGTACATTGGCAGTATTTTCAATTTTTCGAAGGTCTTGCCAAGAGAGAAGCTGACTATACAAGGAGTTGGCACGATTGTCGGGCATACCTTGTGTAGACGCTGTCGGGGTCCAAGAGGAGTTGTAAATTGCTTTTGGCTCTGCCAGGTCGCTAAATGCAACAATGTTGCGTGCCGACTCGAAGCGTCCCCTCTTGTTTGTAACCCATACCTCTACCCTATTGATTGTAATTCCCGATGATATAAAAGGAAGAGTGGCTAAGGCCTCATCGTAATGTTCATAGAAGTAATGAGCAAGGAAGAAGTGTCTATTCTCATCGTACTTATTGGCACTAAACTCAAAAGGCTCTGTCTGCACACCACCCTCCGAAGAGACATGTTTTGTCTCTGCCTCTTGCCGACTGATTACCATATTGAGGTCGAGCTTACCAAATTGCATTTTGGTCTGAATACCAAAGAGCGAGGCTCCACCACGGATCAAGGAGTTTCGAGGTTGGAGCGATACATTACCAGCCTCCACCAATTTTACGATATCGTCTTCTTCCCCTTCATAGGCAAGTTTTAGTCTTTTGGTATCAAAGTCGAACGTACTCTCTGTATTGTAGTTGAGATTAAAATTGAGTTTACTCCCTACTGATGCATTAAGATTGGCTTGTATTTTCTCGTCGAAGTTGAAAAAGGTGTGGCTCCTTGCATGCTGAGGCATGGAAGGATTGTCAGTTTTGTTGCTTTTAACCCCCAAGACGATCTCAGCCGAGCCTTGTGTTCTTACCTTTACCCCTCCTGGACCAAAGATCTTCTCGGCTGGTCCCAGTTCAAATCCGAAGTCAAAGGGATTGAAGCGGTTTTTTCCTTTTTCTTGAGCTTCTTCACGCTCTTTTAGGAGAAAGAAATTGCGATTTTCATGGCGATGCCTATACGCTTTGTATTGTTCTGGAGTATAGGCAATCGGGGTACCAATCACCCGTCCATTGAGTGTCGTGGTATAGTAATAAAGGTTTGACTTGGCATCGTATACAAATTCACTTTTGAGTGTTGAAGGGTTGCGAAGGTCAAAAGGATTTTCTCGCTCCACGTCACGATACGAACGAGCAATTGTGCGAGGAGCCTTTTCCTGTATGCTATCACCAGGAGTAAATTCGTACGAAAAACTTTCATACGAGTATCCTCTTATAGCCGACAACACAGCTACAGCTAGCACGACGACAAATATGCAAAGGCTCTTTTCCCCTCTTCTCATCTTCCTTTTATGAATTCTCTACTGCGCTTTCTATACCTTTATTAAAGTTGCTTGAGAGAGTGTCTAATAAGCTCTTCTACCGAAAGAGAAGGGTCCTTTGCGAGTAGCTTTTTGAGTATTTTTCTCACACTGGAATCGGTAAATCCAAGCGTTGTGAGAGCACGACGAGCCTCTTCTGCTACCTCTAGGCTGGCTTGCGTAAGAGAGCCATCTGCCATACCTCCTGGCTCCTCGGGCAAAACAAGTTTGCCCTTCAAGTCAACTACGATACGCTGAGCACTCTTCAATCCTATTCCTTTGACGGTCTGAAGTAATTCTACCGATCCAGAATCTATAATTGAGGCAAGCTCTGTAGGCGCAAATGAGGAGAGAATAAGACGTGCAGTAGCAGGTCCGACTCCAGATACCGTTCGAAGTTTATCAAAAAAGAGACGGGCCGACTCCTCTAAAAAGCCATAAAGCGTGTAGGCATCTTCACGAATAATCTCTGTAACATACAGCTTGGCACGCTTTAACTCATGGAGTTGACTATAATCTAGCAACGTGATATTCACCTCGTAGCCCAATCCTCCGACATTGAGCACGACCTGTGTAGGGGTAAGTGTGGCAATATCGCCCTCAATAAAAGCTATCATTTTTACTTTTCACTCTAATAGATCAAACGCAAAGTAAACTCTTTTTGTTGTCTTTGCTGTGAATACACCTCCGACATAAAGGATTGGCCTCTCGCAAAGGGACCTCTTCAAGGAGACTATACCTAGTTTACCTCGCCTAATGACAAAGTGCTATTTCACTCTAGCAAAAGAGGATCAAGACATATCCGTTGCTCCAGATAAAAGCTCAGTGGAAAGGCTTTTACACCAAAGAGATTGCAAACATCCTTTTGCTTAAAAAACTCTCAACTTATTTGGAAAACAAATGATTGGCAAGAGCATGTTTTATTCCCCTATTTTATTTTCTCATAAGGAGACTGTTGCATAAAGGCGAATCGCTGTGT
>KQ959274.1:10031-19442 GCA_001552775.1 Bacteroidales bacterium KA00251 | reverse complement strand
TGTGAGACTGTTGACTTTTGCAACAGTCTCATAAGACAAAAACTTATAAATCGTGCCTTTCATGAGGAAGGGTCTTGACTTGCTTAATTGTCCTTTAATGAGTACCTTTGTGCATATAGTAACAATCTTCGATCTTTAATTAATACTATGAAAAGAGACCAAGCTATTTTTGACCTTATCGCTAAAGAAAGAGAGCGACAGACAAAAGGTCTAGAGCTTATCGCTAGTGAAAACTTTGTCAGTGACCAAGTAATGGAAGCGATGGGCAGTGTGATGACCAATAAATATGCAGAAGGCTATCCCAAACATCGCTACTATGGTGGCTGCGAAATTGTAGACCAAAGCGAACAATTGGCGATTGACCGCATCTGTAAGCTTTATGGTGCTGAGTATGCAAATGTACAGCCCCACTCTGGTGCTCAAGCCAATATGGCTGTACTGCTAACAGTATTGAACCCTGGAGACACCTTCATGGGACTAAACCTTGATCACGGTGGTCACCTCTCTCACGGCTCAGCAGTCAATAGCTCTGGTATTTTATACAACCCAATTGGGTATAACCTCAGCAAGGAGACGGGGACAGTTGACTATGACGAGATGGAAAAGCTGGCTAAGCAACACAAACCGAAGCTAATCATAGGTGGTGCCTCAGCATACTCTCGCGAATGGGATTACGAAAGAATGCGTAAGATAGCAGACGAAGTGGGTGCCATCTTTATGGTAGATATGGCTCACCCTGCTGGTCTTATTGCAGCTGGACTTCTCAAAAACCCTGTAAAATATGCCCACATAGTTACCTCTACTACCCACAAGACTCTTCGTGGACCACGTGGAGGGATCATCCTTGTCGGAAAAGACTTTGAAAACCCCTGGGGCAAAAAGACAAAAAAAGGTGAGACTCGTATGATCTCATCTCTGCTAGACAGTGCTGTATTCCCCGGCGTACAAGGTGGTCCACTTGAACACGTTATTGCAGCAAAGGCTGTTGCATTTGGCGAAGCACTAGACCCAGCGTTCAAAGAATACCAAAACCAAGTAAAGAAAAACTCTGCGACCTTAGCAGATGCTTTCGTAGAAAAGGGCTACAACGTTATTTCTGGAGGAACAGACAACCACCTAATGCTGATTGACCTCCGCTCCAAATTCCCCGAACTGACAGGTAAAGTAGCAGAAAAAGCACTTGTAATGGCCGATATCACCGTTAATAAGAACATGGTACCCTTTGATAGCCGTAGCGCTTTCCAAACTTCCGGTATCCGTGTAGGTACACCAGCTGTTACCACTCGTGGATTGAAAGAAGCAGATATGCCACTTATCGTAAACTGGATGGATCGCGTAATGAGCGACCCTGAAAATGAAAGTGTACAAGCTGCCGTTCGCAAAGAAATCAATGAAAAGATGAGTGCCCTACCTCTCTTTAACTGGTAGAAGAAATATTACTCTTTTCCCTCTAGAGAGAAAAGAAATAAATAGGCTACTCATTTTAAGCCAATGCCACACTCTTCCATTCAAGAGTGTGGCATTTTATTTATGGAATATATAGGTGAATAAGCAAATCTAATTCCATTTTTCATTGGAAATAATTACATTTGCAACGTGATTGCAAAAAGAGTTATCAGCATGTCGTTAGGCACTAGACTATTAGCTGCGCTGTTTGCTTTGCTAATTAGCTACGTAAGCCTTGTAAAAGTACTCCATACACACTCTGTAGAGTATGGAGAGGTGACTCATACTGCACTCACAAGTACAAATGGTGGTACTTTTCTCACCCAAGAAGGGCATGTGCCCAGTTGCTTCATTTGCGACTTCACTTTTGCTCCGGCAGAAGAGTCTACCTTCTTTCATCTTACTATCCTTACTGGCGAAGGTAGAGTCCTGGCGACACCAGCTGTGCCTTTGCAAGTTTCTTCCTATTCTTCTAAGCCTAGTTCTAGGGCTCCTCCTTTTATAGTCTAGAAGTTTCTTTGCTCTAGATTTTCTATTACGCTTCATTGCATACTGAGCGATGGCTCCTTTCTTCCTATCAATCTAGGCAAAGGAATAAACGCTATACCTCTTCGCTCTATAAACATAGAGTTAAGGTCGTATTGGTCGCACCCCATTAATCAAGGGGTAAAATTTCTCTTTTCACTAAAAAAGGAGGAGCGTGAAGGTTTTCAAAAGGTCTCTTTTTCCATGGACCTATAGTGATACGATTATGTGTCTCCATGGGAATAGCAATGAGTTCCTTTTCTGCACGTTACTCTTCACAATAAAGAATTGGAATCTTTTCTTATGATGCACAACCATTTTATAGTAGGGTTGCTACTCGTAGCCATGAATTGCACTTCGCTATTTGCTACGACATCCGACTCTCTTCGTACAACTAGCCCAGTAGGGGGGGGCTCAGATAGCATTGTCAAGCTTGGTGAGGTGGTCGTTTCTACCCAAAACAAGAAGCGCCTGCAACTAAAGCCTATTCCAGCCATAGAACTTGATGCCTCCTATCTTCATAGACATCTCAGTTATTCCTGGGTAAATACCCTTGCCAACCTCCCTGGTGTAAGAGCTATGAATATAGGTGGAGGCTTTGGTAAACCCATGATCCGTGGTCTTTCGTTCAATCGTGTGGCCTACGTTGAAGGAGACCTTAAGCAAGAGGGCCAACAATGGGGAGAAGATCATGGGCTAGAAGTAGACGCGTTTGAAAATTGTCCTGTGACCGTAATCAAAGGTCCCCGTTCTTTACTCTATGGTAGTGATGCTCTCGGGGGTGTCGTAGTCTCCTCTCTTCCTACCTTCCCTCTCAAGACAGGATTTTACGGGGAGTTTTCTGCTCTATCATCAACGATCAATGGTAGCTTTGGTGGGTCTATATTAGCAAACTACTCCACCCCTAATTACCATCTACGCATCCGTTACAGCGAACAGCACTATGGCGACTTGCGAGTAAACACAGATAGCATTACCTATCTAACGGTAAAGATCCCCATATACAATCGAAGGATGAAAAATACAGCGGGTATAAATCGAGCCTTAAAGGCTTCCTTTAGCACTAAAGTAGGAGCCTATAATGGCTTTTTCCAAGTAAGTGATCTTTACGAAAAGGAAGGTTTTTTCCCCGGTGCCCATGGTATTCCCAATTTAAGCCGATTGCAAAACGACGGAAAAAGATACAACATCGACCTTCCCTTTAGCAAAGTGAATCACTTCAAGCTTTATGCTCGTAATAGCTATCTTTTCAGTGATTCATGGGCTGCCACACTTAGCCTAGCTTATCAACAAAATCGCAGAAGTGAATGGAGTCTTTTTCACACGCACTACACTTCTCAGAAAGCCCCCGAAAGAGATCCTAATAAAGAGCTCGCACTAAATCTTCATGCCACGACCATAAGAGGAGAAGTAACATGCTATAGCATAGAACGAATGAAAATTACAGCCGTCTCCGACTTTACTTATAAATGGCAAGATGTTGGAGGTTATGGGTTCTTGATTCCAGCCTACCGACAGCATAATGGAGGTATAGGTATTTTAGCTGAGTACAACGCATCACAAGATATCAAGTGGGAAGGAGGAATACGCTATGATCATGGAAGAATAAATGCCACAGAAAGCATTGATAAATACCTTGAATCTTATCTTAAAGAAAATGGATTTTCTCCTGAAATAATTAGTGAAAATCGTGTGAGAAGTAAAGGTATTGCTAGATCCTTTGGAAGTTTCTCCGGCAGTATAGGTGGAGCGTATAAAATAGGCGAATACCATCACTTAAAGTTTGACTTGGGAATGGGATTCCGCTTCCCTGGTATCAACGAGCTAGCCTCTAATGGCGTACACCATGGATCGTTTAGACATGAACGAGGAGATATATCCCTCTCGCCTGAAAGAGCAATCCAACTCAGTACCTCCTATAGTCTACTCCTTCCCAAAATTGAATTCAGCATTCAAGGCTTTTACCACTATTTCTTCAATTATATCTATGCTACCCCCACGGGCAAATGGTCTGTCTTACCACACTCAGGACAGCTTTACGAGTTTCGCCAAAACAAGGCCTTACTCTTTGGTGGAGAGGCAGAGATTAAGTGGCATTGGACAGAAGCGATTCGCTACGAAAATGCCATCGACTATGTATACACTTACAATGTAGACCTTGATTCGCCACTACCCTTCTCGCCACCCTTGCGGATGAGGCAAACGATCTGTTATAAAGATAAGCATACAGAGCTTGCACTTTCTCACCAGCTAATCGGTCCCGCTCTTCGCATCGTACCAGGAGAAGAAAAAACGCCAGGAGCACAGCTTGTTGATGCATATGCCTCCTATGAACTACCTCTTCAAGGCGTGTCTATTCTTCTGTCGCTATCGGTCAACAACATTCTCAACAAGAGATACTACGACCATCTCAGTTTCTACCGAAAAATCGGACTGCCCGAGGCTGGAAGAAACTGCAATATCACTATGAAAGTAACCTTTTAAAATCATTTATTACTATGAAAAAAACTGTTTTTTTATCCCTTGCCCTAGTGGCTATTTTACCCTTAATGGTTTCATGTCAAAGGGAACCCCAAGACAACGAACGTCCAACTGTAGAGCTTATCGCTCCCCAAGAAGGTGCAAAGCTCAAAATCGGAGGGGAACATGGGGTACACTTTGAAATGAATCTTCGAGACAATGTAATGCTAAAAAGCTACAAAATCGAAATTCACAACAACTTCGACAACCACTCCCATGAGACTAAAACCCTTAGACATGGTGACGAAAAGCCTTTCTTTTTCCAAAAGGAGTACGATCTTAGCGGAAAAAAAGAAGACGCTATCCATCATCACGATATCGTAATTCCAGAAAATGCTGCTGAAGGGAAATATCACCTCTTGGTACAAGTGCTGGATGCTGCTGGGAACCAGACCACGGTAGCAAGAAACATCGAGCTCACGCACGATGCAGAAGAGCATCATCATCACCACGAATAAAATCAAGTATTAGCTCTCTAGGGAGAACTAAAGAATAGAGACACTTTTCCCTTGGGGTAGACCTGTAGTACAGCCTACACGACTACAAAACTACCCTAGGGAAAAGAGCCTTTTTCTTTGAGACGTATAGTGCAACAAAGCCAACATAGAGACTCTAAAGTTGTACAGGATCTTAGATAAGCAATTTCAGTCATCTTACGAGTAGCTTACTGCTCCAGTCTAAAGCAGTAACGTACCCGCAACAAGGAATCTAGACTATCCAGAATCAAAGAGCATTTACTTTCTAGCAAAATGAATTTTCTCTCTTAGTAAACGATCTCTTTGAGAGATAGACTGGGGCAAAAATTTCCGATTATATTATGCATAAAGAATATCCCAACCATGAATAATATTATTTATCACAGAACGGTGCAGTTATTTGCCGTTTTAGGTACGACTTAGTGTTATTTTAACTAAGTTTTAATTATAAGAGCAGAAATTTTGGCAGTACAGAATTATATATGTACCTTTGTATTGGTGCAAAGTAAAGTGATATTCTCAGTTGGAATAACAGACGGATAAACACAAACAGGGGTAAGGGAGATGAAGTCGAGTAGAAAAATCGTTTGGCTATTGCTGTTGCTTATAGTGCCGGTTATAGCCCTTTCGCTAAGTCTTTACGTACAGTTTCGTTATCTCAAAGATATGCACCGTATGCGAGACGAGCAGTTTACTGTACTTGTGAATGTAGCCCTTAAAGATGCAGTAGAGATGGTGGAGAGAGAGACTCTCGCTGATTATACCAATTCTGTACTGACCGACAATATAGACTCTCTGAAAGAAATAAAGAAGGAAGACACCTCAGACAAGTACAACAAAAATGTACAAAATCTTATCCATTGGAATCAGAGACTTCTTGAGTCTGACTTTGCCACAAGGACTTCACTCCCTTCTTATAGTAAGCCCTCCGAAATTACTTCTCCCAAAATACCGCGTGAGCAGTATAGTGCCCTCGTAGATGCTTATTTTTACTACAGCAAAAGTCTGCGCGATGTAATCCTTAATTCAATCCTTTCTCTCAACAATGACCTTAGACCTCTGCGTGAAAAGATAAATCTCCCCAACATGGAGCGATCCATTCGTCGAGCACTCGAGCGAGTAGGTATTACAGAGCCTTTCGCACTCTATGTATACGACGAGCGAAACAACCTCATTGGATCTGTTCGAGAAAACGAGGCCAAGGGTAAGAGAAATACCATAAACACGGTACGCCATTACCTTTTTGAAAACATCATTTTAGGGAGACGTTATACTGGATACATTGAACTCACCTTTTACGAAAGAGACAAGTATATAGAAAGACAAGACTATATAGTATCAATGGCTATCACCACCTTTGTCCTTCTCTTGTTCAATGTAATTGGGGTGATTTATGTCTTTGGTCAACTTCGCTTTGAGCGCAACAGTAAACACTTTGCAGACAACCTTACTCACGAACTAAAGACCCCTCTTGCCAGTATTCTAATCGCTACAGACATGCTGGGCAATGAAGACTCTTCCTACTCAAGTGAGCAAAAAAAGAGAATGTTAAAAGCTCTGAGAAGTGAAACAAAAAGGCTTAACTTCCTCGTTGAAAAAATGCTACAGTTTACGCAAATTGAACGAGGACAAATGACAATCTCTCCCACGAAGGTAAATGCTCATGAAATACTAGAAGATGCCTACACCGTAATGTCAATGAAGTGTGAAGAGCTTGGTGGCAAGATGACCTTGTCTCTTGGAGCAAAGGATTATTACATTTATGCAGATAAGACACACTTCCAAAACATTGTATTCAATATTTTAGATAACGCTCTAAAATATAAAAAGACCGATGTGCCTCCCGAAGTGGCGATTTGTACCAGCAACAGCTCTCCCAAAGAGTTGTCTATCTCTATTTCAGACAATGGGGTAGGCATATATCGAAGAGACCGCAAAAGGATTTTCAAGCGTTATGTAAGACTTAGAAAGGGAGATCTCTACGAAGTAAAAGGCTTCGGACTAGGTCTCTGCTACGTAAAAAACATGATGGACACAATGAAAGGGAAAATAAGGGTGACTGGAAAGAAAGACGTAGGCACCACAATGACACTTATTTTTCCCCTTGCAAAAGGAACCAAAAGTTAGCCATTGAATGGCTACTCTGACCCCCGAAAATATAAAGAACAGAAATAACTAGTAGAAAGATAAAAGATGGCAAAACAGATTAGAGTTTTATTATGTGAGGATGACGAAAGCTTAGGAGGCCTTCTAAGAGACTTTTTCGATGCCAAAGGATACAACACCACTCTTTTCCACAACGGAGAAGAAGCCATTGAAAACTTTGGAAAAAACCGCTTTGACCTTTGTATCTTAGACGTGATGATGCCTCGTGTAGATGGCTATGCCACGGCAGAATATATTAGACGCATAGACGAAGAGGTACCTATCATCTTTCTCACAGCGAAGACACTAAAAGAGGATGTACTCCACGGATTTAGCGTCGGAGCAGACGACTATATTCGTAAACCCTTTAGTCTTGATGAGCTTCAAGCACGTATGGAGGTAATCCTACGGCGTACGCAAGGGAGTGATCACAAGATAATGTCCTACTATCAGCTAGGAAAATTCTTCTTTGATACCCAATCCCAGTTACTTTCCTATGAAAATGAGGAGCCAACAAAGCTCACCACCAAGGAAAATAGTCTGCTTGCTCTTCTTTGTGCTTATGCCAATCAAACCCTCGAGCGTAGCTATGCCTTACAACGCATCTGGGAAAACGACAATTACTTCAATGCAAGAAGTATGGACGTATACATTACCAAGCTGCGCAAGCTACTCAAACGAGACCCCTCTGTAGAAATTAAAAATGTCCACGGAAAAGGATATCGTCTGAGCATTCAATCCGATGAACAGCCTCGAGCAGATGAAATCAAAAAACTTTAGGCAATACTCATTATAGAGAAGCCGACCATACAGAGGGCATTCTCTGTACGGCCAGCCTCTCTATGCAACAGGTAACAAGATTGTCCGCTACACAAAGCGGTGCTTGGCTTAAAACAAAAAATTAAAGGAAAGGATATATGGAAAAGTTTGGTGTCGCATCAGACCATGCGGGCTTCCCCCTAAAGGAGGAAATGAAAAAGCTACTGCAAAAGAAAGGCTATGAAGTGATTGATTATGGATGCTTCAGCGAAGAGCGAGTGGACTATCCCGACTTTGCACATGCACTAGCACACGGCATTGAAACAGGGGAGGTGTCTAAAGGCATTGCTGTTTGTGGCAGTGGCAATGGCATATCCATGGCACTCAACAAGCATCCCATGATTCGAGCCGCCCTTGCATGGACACCCGAGATAGCAGCTTTAGCAAGTGCCCACAATAAGGCGAATGTCCTTTCTCTTCCTGGACGCTTTGTATCTACCGAAGAGGCTAAAGCAATCGTGGAGTCCTTTCTCAATACCCCATTTGAGGGTGGACGACATCAAGCACGAATAGAAAAGATTCCTCTCTGTTAAGACAACGCATAAATTGTCATTCCTTGAGTTTTTGTCTTTTCACGACATCGATACAAGACAAATCAAGACCTTCTCTAGAAGAGAAGGTCTTTTTTTTACCCAATAAAAGCTATATATCGCTACTAAGCTAGCGAAGAAGATGCTTGCTGATATTTTCTTAGATTGATGAGGGCGTAACGCATTCTTCCAAGCGCAGTATTGATACTTACTCCAGTCTCCATTGCAATCTCTTTGAAGCTTTTATCGTCAATATAACGCATCGCTACAACTTGTCGCTGCTCTTTAGGAAGGAGTTTCACCCATTCTCTTACCATTTCCTGCTCGTTTCGAAGACAGAGACGCTCTTCGATAGTAGGCTCATCACTAGGTAGGTTTTCCAGAAAGGAAAGGTCGTCTTGATTGTCTGTGAGAGAAATAATGTTGCGGACTTTCTTTCGCCTGAAGTGATCCATTATCAAATTATGAGCTACTCTAAAGAGCCAACTCTTAAACTTTCCTTGTGCCTGGTATGCCCCTGAGGACACGTTGTCTAGCACCTTTATAAATGTATCTTGCAGGATATCATCGGCGACAAAAGCATCGCCTACGGCCATACGGATATAGGTATGAAGGGATGAATCGTACCGATCTACCAACACACTGAAAGCGTCACTACTGCCCTCTGAGAAGCTTTTTATAAGAGAATCATCGGAAAGCTCCTCGTATTTTCTATTTTTCATCTTGTACTATACTAAGCTAGTAGTGGTGTATCGATAGGCAATATTGGTTTTAATGGTTCAACTTCTACCACAAAGAAACAAATATTTTATGAACTAGGCAACATGCTCCCTAACACTTCCTTACTAATAGTAGCCATAGATTGCTAGCTCTATAGTTTATACAGCGTGCTACTCAACACGTTCAAAAAAGTCTAAATTGAGACTGTTGCAAAAGTCAACAGTCTCACA
>KQ959274.1:1248-9931 GCA_001552775.1 Bacteroidales bacterium KA00251 | reverse complement strand
ACACAGCGATTCGCCTTTATGCAACAGTCTCAAATTGTTTAGTGAAAAAGATTGCCTGCACAGGGAAAAGCATGCAATGCTCCTACTTTAAGATTTCAAGCGTTCTCTTTATCACCTTCCTCTTCTACAGATCACTACAAGGATAAAGGCTCTATTGTAACGAGAAAATAATTGAAATAAGTATCTTTGCAGTGAGCTTAAATAGAAGTAATAACATTAGAACTATGGACATAGTAAGCATTCATGGTCGAGAAATCCTCGACTCTAGGGGAAACCCCACTGTAGAAGCAGAAGTAACACTAAGTAGTGGCACTATAGGGAGAGCCTCTGTACCTAGCGGTGCATCAACTGGCGAACATGAAGCGGTTGAACTTCGCGACGGCAATAAGCAACGCTATGAGGGCAAAGGGGTACTCAAAGCTGTTGAAAATATAAACTCCATTATCGCTCCTTCTTTGTTTGGCATGCCTGTTTTTGACCAACGAGCTATTGATAGAAAACTCATTGAGCTTGATGGTAGCAACAATAAAGGGAATCTAGGAGCAAATGCTATACTAGGAGTATCTCTTGCTGTGGCTCGAGCTGCTGCTGAAGAGCTTGGGTTGCCGTTATATCGCTATATTGGAGGGGCCAATACCTATGTGATGCCTGTCCCTATGATGAACATTATCAATGGTGGATCTCATAGCGACTCTCCAATTGCCTTCCAAGAATTTATGATTCGTCCTGTCGGTGCCGCCAACTTTCATGAAGGGCTACGCATGGGGGCCGAAGTTTTTCATGCGCTCAAAGGTGTCCTCAAATCCAATGGTCTGAATACAGCAGTAGGAGACGAAGGTGGCTTTGCCCCCACTCTAGCAGATACCGAGCACGCACTCAACTATATCATTGAAGCCATCAGCAAAGCTGGCTACAAACCTGGTGTAGATGTTACGCTTGCTCTAGACTGTGCAAGTAGTGAGTTTTTCAAAGACGGTCTCTACGACTACAGCATTTTTGAGAAAGAAAGCTCGCCCAAACGGACTCCAGTTGAGCAAGTAAACTACCTCGCCGAACTTGTAGAAAAGTACCCCATTGACTCCATTGAAGATGGTATGGCTGAAAATGACTGGGAAGGATGGAAGCTACTCACTGCTAAGCTAGGAGATAAAATACAATTGGTAGGAGACGATCTCTTTGTAACCAACGTGGATTACCTCCGAAAGGGAATTGAGCAGCATTGTGCAAACTCTATCTTGATAAAGGTAAACCAAATTGGTACACTTAGTGAGACACTTGATGCTATTGACCTGGCACATCGTCACGGCTACACTGCTGTAGTTTCCCACCGCTCAGGCGAAACAGAAGATACTACAATTGCCGATATTGCTGTTGCTACCAATGCAGGACAAATCAAAACTGGCTCACTGAGCCGTGCAGACCGTACCGCTAAGTACAACCAACTCCTCCGCATAGAGGAAGAGCTGGGAAATTCTGCCCAATATGGTTACCACAAGTATACCATCCAAAAGTAGCATTTATTGCTTACGGTATAGCCTTTAGCATATTCTCAAAGGCTATTTACAGACAATACCAAAAGGGATGCAAATGCCCTTTTGGTATTCACTTTTAAAAATTAGCTTATACCTTATAGATAAGTTGAGAAACAGTGAAAAAAACACGCTCTTTTATTCGCAAGGAAACCTCCTTCTTCTTTTTGCTTCCACTCCTTGCTTTACTCTTTATTCCATTGGCACTTTGGAGTGAATCCTCTTTTATCTCAAAGGAGTTTTCAGAAGACATCCCTAGTGCTGTTCCTTTTTTTCGAAGTATTGTGCTATTTACCGCTTTGGGCGGGATTTGTTTTTTCTTTCACTACTCCCCACTACCTCTCCTCTTTAGCGCAGATAAAGAAAAGCGTATTGAGCTACTAGTAGCTGTAGCCTTTACCTTGGGCTTTGCCAATTTGCTTTTTGGCTTTATCACCTCGTTTATAGGGCAACTTCTCTTCTTTGTCATAGGACTTCTCATCCAAGCTATTCACGAGATAGCTCAAAAGAAGAGACCTCAATTCTCGCCACGTGTACTCCTTTTAGCAATAACCTTTTTTCTGTGCTACATCACACTCTCTATATTCCTCGCTCCCGATAGAACCGCTGCTTTTAGTACATTTCGTCTGCTTATATGGCTATTCGTTATTCCTCTTCTCTTTTCCTTCTATCCATTTACAAAGAAAACCCTTCAGTACTTTAGTCGTTTTGCTCTAGGAGTAGGCTACATCTATCTCCTCGCTATAGGCACTCTTTACGTACTTGTATCTCTCCAATACCACTCTCCTCTTGATGCGGCATTTCACCTTGACAAGAATTACTTCTACACGGCAGAGAGAATTGCCTATTCCCCCCAGCTTTTACTGGCAAACTTTGGATTTAACCACTATACTTTTATTACCTATTTGCTTTTTGCTCCACTTGCTTATTCCCTCGTTGAGGATCAATCTTGCACAAGAAGAGTTTGCTATATGGTAGGTCTTCTTCTTTTTACTCACCTTTTGCAGTGCCGTCTTTGGATTGTTACACTTCCGCTTTTGATAGGGGTGGCTTACTTACACCGATTAAAATCTCATAAACTGAAGATCCTACTTTTTTTAGCAGGCTTAGTTGCTCTTGGCGTGCTAGGCTATATAGCCTACACCGCACATCTCTTTGAAGATACAGCTAGGACTAAGCTACTGCAAATAGCCTTTGAGAAGACAAAGGAAAATGTAATACTGGGGCATGGGCTCGCTACTGCCACTCCTTACTTGAAGAGTTTAGGTATGTGGGAAACCCACTTCCACAACTCTTTTGTACAAGTTTATTTTGAGATGGGGCTTATAGGGCTTCTTTTTACGCTGAGTATACTCGCACTTTATGCAACGGTATGCGTAAAGCGGAAAAACTTTGCAGGGATACTCCTTGTGCTAGCTCTCATAGGGCTAATGACAACTGATGAGATAGTCAATACCACAACCCTATTTTTGGACGTACTCCTGCTGACAAGTTTATACCTTCACCCTTGTGGTAAGCAAGCCTCTTGTGCTTTGCAAAAAAGGATCTGACGCCTGCAAAAGCAGTTTACGAATAGTAGTCTCATCCCTTTTTAGTTGCTCCACTAAATGATCCGCATTTTCAAACCTCACATCCCCTCGTACATAGTCTAATAAGGCTATACAAAGCCTTTTACCATAGAGATCTCCCGAAAAATCAAAAAGATTGATCTCTATTCTAGGCTCAAGTTTTGAGGATATACTAGGGCGATTGCCTATATAGAGCATACCTTGGTGCGAATGCAGCTCTCCTTTTTCATCAAGCCAAGCTGCCCATGCGGCATAAACCCCCTTTAGCGGGATGAGTTTATGGTCTTCGCTTGGCTCAATATTGGCTGTAGGAAAGCCAAACTTTCGGCCAAGCTTACTTCCTCCCACCACTTTTCCTATAAGGGTATAGGGATAGCCAAGAAGAGCTGCCCCCTCTTTTACCTTGCCTTCTATCAGTAATTGCCGCACTAGGCTACTGCTATATTCACGTCCTTTCTCGTCATACGCTGGGGAGGAGCGATGATACAGCATACCAAGTTGATTGCACAGTGTCTCCACATTACACTCCGTCTCTCCTTCCTTTTTCTTTCCAAAGCGATTGTCGTAGCCACTAACCAAGTAGTGTACATGAAGGAGATTGAAAAGAAGATGAGAAAGAAACTCCTCTGTAGAGAGATCGGCAAGCAAACGATCAAAGGGTAAGATAAAAAGATAATCAATTGCAAGTAAAGAGAGGTAATATGCTCGCTCTTCCGCATCGTTGATTAGGTAGTAGGGTCGTGAGGGACAGACTGTCGCCACAGGAGGACGATCAAAGGTAATCACAGCACTCGGAAGATTGGTTTCGCGTGCTTTGGACAAAAGATCATCAAAAAGGAACTGATGCCCCCGATGTACCCCATCAAATGTACCTACTGTTGCCACGATAGCGTCTGGGATTGAGGCCACTGTAGGTAGGCTGAGCTTACCCTCTTTCGTACGGAACAGTCTTATCGTATCCATAATTCTGGGTTTTGCTTGGTTCTTTCATGCCAAAGCTGGAAATGCAATATAGTATTTCCATCGGAGGTAGCTACGGTACCAAGGGTTTGTCCGGTGGTCACCCGCTGCCCTTTTTTCACCTGCAAATTAGTCACATTGGCATATACAGTGAGATAGTTACCATGGCGTATAATGATGGAGTTGTTGTAACCGGATACGACAAACACACTCGACACAGTACCATCAAACACCGCTCTCACCTTAGTTCCTGGAGGTACAGAGAGGTCCACACCAGAATTGTTGGTTTGCACCTTGGAGGCTAGTTTATGACGCTGTACGCCAAAGTGAGATACAATCGTATAGGGACCATTTACAGGTACCAAAAGATTTCCTCTATTAGAGGCAAAGCTACCAGACAATTTACGCTCTTCGGCTGTCATTTCATAGCCACCTTTTGTTGCAGCCTTACGCTCAACTCCACCTTTCTTGCTAGCTTCACGTGCCTTTCTTTCGTTTTCCTCAATCTCTTTAGCGATTTGTTGTTCAATCTTTCTATTGAGGGAGGCTGCACGTTGCTGGTATTTCTTTTTTTGTTGCTGGAGTTTCTTTTCTTGTCCTCTTAAATTAGCGACCTCGGTGCCAGCTTTCTTCCTCATTTTGGAGAGTTTGTTGTACTCTCGCTCTCGCACCACGAGCAAATCGCTCTTATTTTTCTTGGTTTGAAGAAGGTGATCCTTTGTATTCTCAATTTTTTTTCTTGTTTCTCTAAGTGCTTCGGCTGCTCTTTCGTGTGCGGTCGCGTATTGAGAAATAAATCGGACGCGACGAAGAGCCTGGTCAAAATCTTTTGACGATAAGATGAAAAGAAAGCCATTGGTGCTATTTTTTCTCTTCTGTACGGCAACGACACTTCGCTCATAAGCCTTCTTTTTTTCCTCCTCCTGTCCTTGCAGGTCAATAGCAGTTCTAGCGAGCGAGTCAATCTCTTTGTCATAGGTTTTAATCTCTTGGTCAAGCAGATTGACGACTTTCTTCTGTTGTTCCTCTTTACGACGGAGCAGCTTTACTTCGCTTTGCTTTTTTGTGCGATCTTGACGCGTCTTGTTCAGTTCCTTTTCCGTTTTCTTCACGGCTTCTAGGGCTGCTTTTCGCTGCTTTTCCAAGTTTTGTACAGCTTTGGACTTTTGCTGAGCCAAGGCAGGAGTTAGGACAAGTAAGAGAAGAAATGAAAGAAAGAGGAGAGACCTTTTCATAATATCTTTGATTGTAGGAAACTAAACTTTAAAACTATAAAGCTTTGAGAAAGGTGTGAAGGGGAATTTCAGTTTGATGCTTGGTCGATGGAGGGGAAAGCCTTTTAGCAATTTGTGCTTCAGGACGAGGAGTTCGAAAAGAGAACGTAAGTGTGGATAGCGCTTTCCCCTTCTTTTTGGTGACAATCCTTACCTCTTGAGGCAAAATCCCCACTATACTCTCTTGAAAATGGCTATAGGTTACTTCTATTGTTTCGCGTTCCCCCTGTAGAGAAGTTAACTCCACTACGGAAGGACGAACCAAGAGAGGTTGCATATGATAAGCTACGGCAACGCGAAGTTTTTCGCACCGCTCCACGGCCTGCTCCCTATCTAGAGTCAAGGTGCTCTCTTCTCCCACAGGAAGGTAAAGCCCAAAAATAAGGCTCTCCAAGAGAGGATATGTAAGCTGGACACCTAGAAGCTCTCCTATCTCCACAAGATCTGTAGCCACATAGCACTGATTGATCTTATCAAAAGCCATTACATGCTGAGGCGAAAGATACAGGATACCAGCCTCTACAAACGAGAGAGGCCGTAAAGATAATGCTAAACCTTCGTGTGGAGAAACGAATAAGATTACTCCACTCCTGAACTCTCGTACCTGTGAAGAGTCGCAATAGGAGACTGTACCACTGAGACGGAAAGCCGTATGAGGAAGAGTGGTTTGCTTAAACTGTTCAAATTGCATGAGACGCTCAGCCTCACCCTTCCTATCCTTCATAGGCAGGGCTTTTTTGGAGATACCACACCCCCAAAAGAGGAATCCCAATAACGTACATATTGCAAAAGCACACAGTCGGTTTTGTCGCATAGTTGCTATAGGCATTATCGCATCTGACGGATTTTATCTTTTAGAGCTTGTATCATTTGGCTTCGTTCTACCGTAGGTTCTATTTCCTCAGCACGCTCCAGTTGCTCTAAGGCCTCATGGTACTTCTCTTGTGCTTGCAAGATCTCCGCAAAACGATCATGCAGACTTGCCTTTTGTGGTTCTACTTCTAGTGCTCTACGTATATAAACTTCTGCCAAGGTATAATTTTTCCGAAGCATCAGCACATAAGCATACGTATCCATGCAGTTGACCGACTCGGGAAGTAACGAGACAGCACGAGCAGCTAGATCTTCAGCCTTTTGCAAGTTTTTTCCTTCCTGAGCTAATCCATAGGCATAGTTATTGAGGAGAGAAGGTAGCTTGTCATCATAAGAGAGAGCCTTCTCATACATTTCAAAGGCCTTGTCCACCGCCTTTTCTGCATAGTAAGCATCTCCCAAGAAAAGATAAAGAGAGGCGATCTCCTCTTTTTCTGAAGCATCTATTGAAGCAACATCTAAGTTCGTGGACAGCGCGACGAGACGTTGCTGTACAATAGTAATTGCCTCTTGACTATGCCCTTGTAGCATCTGCAGTAAAGCAGCGTACATATAAGGTTTATAGCTTTTAGGTGCTTTCTTGATCCACGATTGAGCTATACTATCTGCTTGCTCATATTTCATTTGGGATATGGCAGTTGCTAAGAGACTCATCGCTATATCCTCTCTTTTTGGGAAAAGATGCGACATTCGTACAAGCTGCTCTTCGATCTTTTTGTCGCTACCGTCAAGGTATTTATACAGGTAGGCAAGGTAGGCATTTTGGAGGCCCTCCTCTTGGGGATTTTCTTGTACAAACTGCTCCAGCAAAGCAATGTATAGCAAACTATTTTTTTCTTTATTGGGATCCAATTGGAGGACCGTTTGCAAAAGAGAAAAGCGCTCCTCTGGAGTAAGTTGCGGAAGAGAAAGGACTCTTTTACACTCTTTCATTCCAGCCTCACTCTCTCCCAAGGTCATATGCATCACCGCTTTCAGCGCAATAAGATTGGGGTAATTCTCTTTTATTAAAGGACTCTTTGATAGAAGATCTAGAGCTTGACGATAGGCGCCAAGAGAGCCCAGCTGGCTCGCACTTTCAAAAAGCTTGTTGGGGTCTTTACTTGTAAGATCAGCCTGAGCTACAAGATGGTTGACGACATCCTCGGTCGCTCCATTCGTCATTTGTATCGCGAGCAATTGTTTTTGGGCGGCCTCTTCAATCGACTGCTTCTTGGCACTTTTTATCAGTTCATTGAGTAAAGGAATCGCTTTGTCATACTCTCCCTTATCACTATAGATTAGAGCAAGATAATAGGAAGCCTCTTCACTTTCGGGGTGTCTTTGTCTATATGCAGAGAGCAGTGCGACAGCCTCTTCATAACGGTCTTCTTGGCAATTCAAAATGGAAAGCGGAAAGAGCGCATCTTCGTTGTCGGGATCCAAAGAAATAGCCTTTTCATACCAATACCTTTTTGCGGAAAGTTCTGTCGCGGGAAAAAGGGAGCCAATTGTTTGTGCGATCATAGCACTAGGCTGTAGACCATAAGCCACCTGTAAAAGTCGAATAGCTTCATTCGATTTTGCATTCACGAAAGTAGTAACTGCTGCGTTAAAAAGGGCATCCGCCTGCTGTTGCTGAGCCTCTTTTACAGAAAGGATCTGCTGCCCTTCTAGGGGAGAGGAAAGATAAAAAGCAGCTAAAATAAAACAGCAAATTGGTACAAGAATTCGCTGCTTAGAGAAACACTTCATCTTACTTTGTGCCCGTATGTCCAAAACCACCTTCACCTCGAGACGTTTTATCCAGAGCCTCTACGGCTTGCCATTCTACAGTTTGATATGAGGCAATAACCATCTGCGCAATCCGTTCTCCATGCTGAATACACACCTCCTCAGAAGAGAGATTGACAAGGATCACTTGAATTTCCCCTCGGAAATCAGAATCAATGGTACCAGGAGTATTGAGCACCGTGACTCCTTTTTTTAGAGCCAAGCCACTACGTGGACGGATTTGTGCTTCGTAGCCTTCTGGTAGAGCTAAGAAGATCCCAGTTGGGATAAGTCTTCTTTCCATAGGTTGCAAGCATACTTCATTCTCTAAATTAGCGTATAAATCCAGCCCTGCCGACTGCTTAGTAGCATAGGCAGGAAGAGGATTATTGGAGCGATTGATAATAGGTACCTTCATTGTGCAAGGAGAGCCACTGTTTGTCTCGTATAAATTCTTTGCTAAGGTACAAATTTCTCGGCACTATTCAATGATTTCAGCCCCTTTGACTGGCGATTTACGCTCTTTCACAAGCCAGGTTTTATAACGCTCTCCCAAGTGAAAAGGCATTTTTCCCGAGGTACACTTATTCGCCTTGAATAATAGTCTTTGCCATTTATGTGAAAATTCCAGGAGCATTTACCAGAAAAGCTGCTTACACTTGCTGTAACAAATACCCGAAATTTCTCAGAAATTCTCTCGGTACTTTTCCCAAAATCTCTCGGAACT
>KQ959274.1:0-1148 GCA_001552775.1 Bacteroidales bacterium KA00251 | reverse complement strand
TCTCTCGGAACTTTTCAGAAAATCTCTCGGAACTATTAAGGGGAAGGGCATTAGGGAGAGAATTGCGGGTAAGTGAATGGAAATGAGAGGGATTCGCACGATATCTCAGTGGTTTGCACTGCGAGGTAAAGTGCAGAAAGCGTGGATTTGAGCAGAAGTTCCGTTACCAAATCGTTAGCCCATTCTCCGGATGGTAACGAAGAGGTAGGAGTAGGTAACTGACGGAAGTGTATTCGGTAAGTGAACTCTCTGTATTTCTGGTGCTGTTGCTCTGATATACAACGCATTGCATAGCTGAGAACGCTTCGGTAACGGGTAACTTTGCCTATAAAAACAGAAGCGTATGCAAACAGACAAAATGAAGGTGTTGCTCTACCTCAAAAAGAGCGGATTGGACAGGTCGGGGCAAGCTCCGATTATGGGGCGGATAACTTACGGGCGAACGATAGCTCAATTCAGTTGCAAACTGTCTTGTGCCCCCAAGCTGTGGAATGCTCGTGAGAGCAGGCTGAACGGCAAGAGTCGTGAAGCTGTGGCAACGAATGGCAAGTTGGAGCGTTTGCTTCTCTCGGCGCAGTCAGCTTATCAAACCCTTTGTGAGCGAGGAATTGTTTTTACAGCGACTGACATCAAGGAGTTACTGCAAGGTAGTATGCAAAGCCAAATCACTTTCTTGGAGCGATATGATCAAATGCTCGAAGAGATGAAGCAAAAGGTGGGTGTCGAGATAAAGGCAACAGCTCTGAATAGTTACTTTACTATTCGAAAGCATCTACGAGCCTTTATCGAGGAGAAGTTCCACACGACAGATATTGCTTTCGGACTGATAGAGGAAGACTTCTTGGATTGCCTACAACGCTACTCTGTTGGCAAGCTGGGGCATTCGCAAGGTCATTATCGTAAGATGGCGTTAGCGGTGAAGAAGGTCTGTCGTTTGGCATATCGTGAAGGGTTGATAACACGACAGCTGTTTGCTCACGTAACGATCGAACGAGGAGAGAACAAGCGACCTCGTGCATTGGACAGGGCATCATTGAATAAGTTGCAGAGCCTGACCTTTGAGCCGTATGAAGCGGAGCTGGAAACTGCTCGTGACCTCTTTCTCTTCGCCTGCTATACGGGTGTTGCCTACTGCGATATGGTTGCCC
>KQ959273.1:482-708 GCA_001552775.1 Bacteroidales bacterium KA00251 | reverse complement strand
ACACTTCTATTTCTACTTCGCTTTCCTGACCCTTCCCAAAGTCGGTAAGCCCATTGACTAACCAGCCTTTGATCTTGAACCCTTCATTGGGGGTTGCCGTTAGAGTTACTTGAGCTCCGCCCTTTACCGCTGCTGGTGAGACTAGTGCAGTTTCCCCTTGTTTCGCTACCAAGGTACCATTACCATCCGTCTCAAATGTCAAAGTGTACTGCTTTTCTTTGAAAGA
>KQ959273.1:0-382 GCA_001552775.1 Bacteroidales bacterium KA00251 | reverse complement strand
CAATTTTCTTTCCAGCATCTAGCTTGTCCCCTGAAGCTATGGCTATACCTTCAACACTTGCCTCTAGCTTTCCATTGGCATCCGATGCAAATGTTACTGGCTTACCTGTCGTTGAAACAGGCTTTTGCTTGAAGCTTACCTTTACTTCTGTTGCCGAATTGACATAAAAGGATATGCTCGACTCGCCAGCATAATCCTCATCTACCTCACCATTGATCGTCCACTGATCAACTAAATATCCAGCATTCGAGGTCGCCGTAAACTGCACGCGGGTATCATTGACAACGCTCTCGCCTGAGGATAAGGGGGCTGTCTCGTCTTCTCCTATATACTTCTGGGCCGTGAGATTACCATTTTCTCCTGCGCTATACGTAACGGCAAA
>KQ959272.1:1168-9040 GCA_001552775.1 Bacteroidales bacterium KA00251 | reverse complement strand
ACCAGCTTTTCCATCGGAAACGATAAGGTTTTTAGAGCTATTGTTGTTTTCCTTTACATTGTTGAGGACTACCGCTTCGATAATGAGTTCTTCCTCTACTTTGGTTTTACCCGCTTTTGAGGCTTCACGGAGTTTAATTACGCCCCCGTCCCAACCTTTAGGCTGAGGGGTTTCTCCCGAAGCAGACTGGCTTACATTTACCGTAATTGTTTTTGGGGCTGCACGGAGTACACCATTGTGTTCGAGTTTGAGGGTAGCGGTTCGTTCTTCTGCGGAAGTATTCTTTTCGCAAACTACAGTTACCTTGTTGTTGGGTACATCAGCTGTTACCTTGAGCCATGGCTGGGAAGCTGTAGCCGTAAAGCTTGCTGCATCGGTAGTCACAGTGAGGGTTTGCGTGCCTCCCTCTTTATTGAAGTTGAGACTCGTTGAAGAGACTGAGAAGGAGCTTACGTCACTTGATGGTGTACTAGGTGTAAGGGTAGCATCTCCTCCATTTACTTCTTCCCAGTCTGTGATCTGTCCACTTATAATCGCTTCTACAGAGTTGCCCTGGAGTTTTAACTTATAAGAGACACGTCTTCCCTGATTGTAGGTGATTTCAGGAATGGCATATTCATAGTTTTTACCCGAGTAAGTGATGACGATTTTGGCTTGGTTCGTCGCGATTTTCTGTGGAAGTACAGTGGATTCAAACTTCTGATTCTTAGGTATAAGGCTAAGTTCTGCACTGCCTTGTAGATTAGAGAGAGTACCATCATTTAAGGCAAAGGTGCCTTCTGTTTTAAAGCCTTGCACCTTTATGGTTGCTTCTATGGCTTTGTTTTGGGCATCTACAAGTGATACACAAATTGATGAAAGTGCATGCTTGAAGGTGAGTAGAAGATCTGAGGCGGTCGTGTTGCGATTTTTGTTTTTCGCATTGTTGCTATAAAGAAGATCTACTGCATGGGATGCCATATTAAGCATAATGGTATGATCGCTTGTTGGAGTAAGCGATGCTGGGTAGAATGCTACAAAGTCTACATCTTGAGCTTTTGGGAAAAACATCTTGTCTGCATTTGTCGCAGGCTCAAAGTTTACTTTCATGCCCTTTTGAGCGGTCTTGTAGTTTACTCCTTTGTAGTATAGGTCTGAGGTGCTTAGATTGGCATTAAGCGGTACTCCACTTTTTAGCATGTAAATGGAAATAAGATCGCCCTGCTCCCACGTGTTGTCATAAGCACGCATAGGAGAAAGCGAGATGTTGGAGGAAAAAGAGATTTCCTTGTCACCGATTCCTTGAGATACCTCGCAACGAGAGTCTTTACATCCTGCTAAAATTGCGCCAAAGGTTACTAGGAGTAGAAGTTTCCACGAAAGTTTATTGATCTTCATATAAGGATTCGACTAGCTTATTTTTATTGGTTGTGTTGAGCGGACTCTCTCTTTTTTCTTCTCTGTTGAAGGAGAAAAGGAGCTATCGATGCCCAAAATATAGTTAGAGAGTACTAAACGTTTTACTAAAGAGAGGAATTTTTTGGATGGGGTCACTACTCTTTACTGGTGCTACTTCCCATTGAGATTCATCAAAAGTAGTTGTAGGGGTGCTGATGTCGCTATTACGCGCATAGATTTTGTCTGCCCATAGCATGCTTTTATTTGGATTTCCAATTACTCCAAAGACATCAATGTTTTCATTATTCTTTGCAAGGGCTATAGCATCGTCCCCATTGAAGTTTATCGTCGACCCTGTACCAACAATTGCTTGGGCTGCATTGGGAAAAGAGGTAAAGGAGGCTTTCTGGTGGTAAATTACGATGAACTTGCCAGCGTCAAGCGTACCACTTAGTTTTTGCTCAAAGCTAGAGGCTACGGTCTTTTTTCCATTGTTGTAGTGTCGAATGGAGTAGGCTGCTAGGTCAATTGGGGCTGCTGTACGATTGGATATCTTAATGTACTTGTCATTACTTTTCCCTTCGACGTATGCAGAAATAATGAGGTCTCCTTCTGCAGGTGTGGGCGTAGGAGTCACAGCTTCCTGTGCAGCCTGGGAAATCGAAAGCGTAATAGGAGCAGCCGCCGTTCGGAGTACACCATCATGCTTAATTGTAATTGTAGCATTGCGCACCGCGTTGGTGGTGTTGGCTTCTACAGTTATGGTAAGAGTAGCCTTGCCAGTAGGCTCTACTACAATCTTTCCTGTAGGCACCTTCGCCCATGTAGCATCTGATGTTGCTGATATGCTAGAGGCATCTGTAGAGATTACAAAGTCGTGTGATCCTGCATCAGCTGTAAATTCATAGGTCGTAACATCGGAAGATAGTGTGGTGGGCTCTGAAGATCCCGTGGGGTCTAGGTCTACATCTCCTCCTGTATCCTCAGGTTCTCGCTCACCGATTGTGCCATTTGCACCATCTACGGCTACGGAGCCATCAGAAAGCTTTGCTCTGAAAATGTACTTCTTCCCTTTCTCAAAGGTCTTTGTGCCAAGGTCCCAAGTATAGTTTTTCCCTCCGAATTGGAAAGAAACGACTACGTTTTCGGTTGAGGTTTGGGGAATAACTAAGGCTCTAGTACCATTTGTCTGAAACGCTGTGGCATCACCTTCTGGGGTTACGGTATTTTCTTCAAGATTTAGTTTACCTGCGACTTTGAGCCCCGCAATTTTCATTCCAGAGATCTTTGTTTCTTCGATGGGAGCATAGCTCTTATCCTTAAATTCAAAAACGAGGAGAGGTAGCACATGCTTAAAGGACAGTACATTTGTAGATGTTGCACTCTTCGCTTGGCTAGAGCGTACTGCTATGAGGTAATCAATAGCAGAGAAGTGGGATTGGTCTTGCGTGTTCATGGAAAGCTCGTTTCCACTCTGTGTTGCACTATAGGGATAGTAAGCTATAAAGTCAGCACTTGTTGTCCCCTCTGCCCAAAACAGTTTGTCTTGCTCTGTAGCAGGCGTAAAACTCGTGGTGTTAGAGCCACCAGTGGAGGCTACATACTTAGCATTGTTAGGGGCAAAGGCTGTGGAGATAGGCTGTCCGTTTTCCATCATGTATACCCCGATGGCATCGTTGTTGTCCCAGTTGTTGCCTGTTACTCGCAATGAACTGGCATTGATATTGGTTGCAAAAGTTACTACAT
Organism: Bacteroidales bacterium KA00251; assembly: GCA_001552775.1. Taxonomy (GTDB): domain Bacteria; phylum Bacteroidota; class Bacteroidia; order Bacteroidales; family Porphyromonadaceae; genus Porphyromonas. Next base: position 5,917 of record KQ959272.1, on the reverse strand, counting down.
TGGATGCTCTTTTCACCTCTTTACACTCCTTGTCGCATGAGGTAAAGAATGTGGCAATTAGAAGGAATACAGCAAGTGCTAAGGATGATTTTGTTCGCATGGTTTTTTACTATTTTATTTCTACAAGTTTTACGATGTTTTGCTTTGAGGATTTAAGGTGTACCTTCTTCTCTATTTTTGAAAGGAGAGGCTCTCCAGTTCCCTTGCGGTAACTATGCAGTGACTTATTGGCAGTGCTGAGTGAAGTTGCTCACTTAGGAGGAGACAGCTCTTACCAAAGCGAAGGTAAGCATTTTTTTACAAATTTAGGAACGTAAAAGTTTACGCTTCTCCGTTATTTTCCCCTTTTTCGTGCAGTCCTATCTGGTGCCACCGCAGAGAAAGGAGCAGCCCCCCAGAGAGAAAATAAATATAGGCATTCAAACATCTCCATACTACAGCGACGACAAGTGCGATTTGAGCGGAAGAAAAAAAGGAGCCATAAAGGTTTTTAAACATATACTCTGCAAAGCCACTCCCACCAGGTGTAGGCATAATGAGGGAAAGCATCCAGATGATCACCTGCTTGGCGTAGGCCACCCAAAGGTTCGTTTCTGGTAGCTCAAACAGAAGACTGGACTGAGCGAATCCGAAGAGGAGAGCAATGGCAATCGCAAATCGGAATCCCCAAGTCGCTAAAGTGAGCAAAAAAAGCTTGAGCCAATATCCCCATGAGCGGTTGGTAATCTCCTTAGAGGCTGAGTACAATTCGTCTGCGATATGACTCGTACGAGCAGAATATTTGCGAAGAAGCCGGCGACGGGCTACCCACTTGACAAAGAGAGCTGGTACATCGGGGCGTACAAAAAGGGCTACAAAGAGAAGAGCTGTCCATAGTCCTATCATAATGGTTACCCCATAAAAAGCAACCTCTAGACTAGAGGAGAGAATTGGAAGTTCGCCAAAGAAATGAATGCCTGATGAGGCTATAAGTACACACAGCGAAAGCAGGAAAAGAAGCAACTCATCTAGGAAGAGTGCCGAAAAGGTTATTGCGGTAGCTTTGCCTGCTTTTATCTTTTCCGTGGAGAGAAAAAGAAAAAGTACAGCACTTCCCCCGACTGAAGAGGGGGTAATTGCCGAGGTAAACTCCATCATTTGCTGTACACGTAATCCACCTCCTAGTGAAAGCTCCCCACCAGAGAGCATTTTATAGCGCATTGCCATGGTGATATTTTGGGCCACAAAGGTTAGTACCGCCAATGTGATTCCCAATAAAGTACGCCATGTAAAGCGAAAACTACTAAATGCATCGGGGTGAAAATCCTCTGAAAAGAGTACTCCTACCACCACAAAAGTAATTGCCAGTGGAATCGCAATTCGCCATCCCTGAGCTATTTTGTTTTGATCTTTGGGGCGTTTTCCCATAGTTGCTGAAACAGGGCTACCCTATAGGTAGATTTATCTAATGGAGAAGCCTCATATAGCGGTCATGCACCCTTTCTACTACAGCACTCCAACTCTCAGCAAGGGTGACTTGGGCATGGCGAGCTACAAGGTTTCTTTCCTCTGGATTGCTCAGTATTTGGGCAATCTTTTGAGCATATTCTGTGGGCGACTCTATCGACAAGTAACCATTGAAGTGGTCTTTTATTACAGTAGCAGCTGTGCTATTGGCAAGGAGGAGGGAGGGGGTTTGCATTGCTGCTGCCTCTCTAAAGACTAGCCCCCATGTGTCGTAATTGGAGGGGAAAAGGAAGAGGTCGGCGGCAGCGTAATAGCTTGCGAGAGTATCACGATCATAAATCGACCCTGTGAAAAGAACCTTTTCTCCTATTCCAAGGCTTTGTGCCAGCTTTTTAAATTCTTCCAATCCATAGCCATCTCCCACAGAAACCATCTGATAGGGAAGGTCTCCAAGATCGTGTAGACTTTGCAGGATAAAGGGCACATTCTTTTCTCTGGTTTGCTGTCCTACATAGAGGAGAAGGGGACAGTCGTCTGTGATACCAAGTTGTCTTCGACGTGCTACTCTTAGAGCATCTCTATCTGTCCGCTCGGAGAGATCGTTGCCGTTGGGCATAACGATAGGTCGTTTTCCCTTGTAGCCATACTGAAAGAGTGTCTCTGCCACTTCTTCTTGTGGTACCCACACTTCGTCTGCCTCTTCGTAAAACTCTACGATATTCTTAATAATAAGGTCAACGAGTGCTTTGCTTTTGATTACTCGTTCAAAGTCATAGCGGTATTTTGAGTGAAAGGTAGCCACCATCGGAATCCCCTTTTGAGTAGCAATTCTTTTTGCAATGAGTCCTGATGAGAAGGGACAATGTGCATGTACGAGCCGAATGTCGCTCTTGTAGAGACGACGAGCCAAGGGGTAGGCAAAGAGAGAAAGACCTACGCGGTGAGGCTTGTGAAAAGGAAGAGGAAAAGAAGGATAGCGATACACGCTAAAGGTGTCGCGTGCTTCTATTGCTTTGTCTTTGTCGTTTGGGGCTGCTTCAGGGGTCACTACAATGGCCTTTTCTCCCATTGCTGTCAGATGCTTGGCGTAGTTGTATACACAGATGCTTACTCCGTCCATAATGGGCGGAAAGCTGTCGTTGAAAAGAGCAAAGGTGCCTTGAGTGGTGCTAGTCATATACGGAAGTGCTTAACGTGGTGCTCGCAGGTAGAGGAAGAAGGCGATAAGAGCATACACAATATTGGGAAGCTGTGCAGCAAGCCAGGGAGGCATCACCCCCGAAATGGCAAAGCTTGAAGATACAGTCATAAAGAGAATATAGGTAAAGCTAAGTGCAATACCTATGGCAAGGGAAAAGCCCATCCCTCCTCGATACTTTTTGGAAGCGAGAGAGACCCCAATAAGGGTAAGGATAAAGGCTGCAAAAAACGAGGCTAAGCGCTTGTGTAGCTCTACCTCAAATATCTTTACATTGCTCACTCCTCGCTTGTTTTGCTTGGCAATTTGGTCGATGAGGGCAGGAGTTGTAAAGTTTTCTGCATCCATGGTAGCCACTAAGAAGTCACTAGGTTTAATGCCTATAATGGTATCAAGTGAAGCTCCCCTCCTTACACTATCCTGGTGGCTGTTGTAGCGAGTAAGTGTGTAGTCCTCTAGATTCCAGTTGTAGTCATCAATATAGGATGCCGTAGAGGCTACAAGACGGCTTACGAGTGTGCCCTTTTTAAAGTTATCTATTGAGAGGTCATAGCCACGGTTGTTATCTGCACTAAAGTAGCGAATGTATAGGTATTCCCCCTTAGAGAGTTCAAGTTGTATGGTCGAGGCGTATTGTACTGTCTTGTCCTTAATGTATTTCGAATAAAAGTCGTTGCGAATTTTATTCCCAGGTGGTATTACAAAGCTATTGAGTAGCAGAGTGGCAAAAGCAATGATTGAGGCGGAGATGAAGTAGGGACGGAGTAATCGATTGAAGCTAAAGCCCCCTGAAAGAATGGCAATAATTTCGCTGTTTTGTGCCAGTTTGGTGGTGAAAAAGATAACCGAAACAAATACAAAAAGGGGGGCAAACATATTGCCATAGTAAGGTATGAAATTGAGGTAATAGTGAAAGATAATTTCATAAAGAGAGCAGTCTGGACTAGCCAATTTGTCAATTTTCTCGTTAATGTCAAAAATAACTGAGACTGCAAGAATGAGGCTGATGGCTCCTACAAAGGTGCCGAGAAAGAGCCGCATTATGTATCGGTCAATCCTTAGAATTGGAAAAAGAGGGCGTGAAAAGAAGTGAGATCCTTTTTTCTTTTTCTTTTTGGGTCTCTTTTCTTCCGTTACTTGAACCTCTATTTGACTCTCTTTCATAAAGTCCCTATTGACTACTATGGGCAAAAATACGGATTTTATCGCAATGAGCCTTAATTCTCCTCGTTACTTCTGTCAAAGAAGACTGTTGCATAAAGGCGAATCGCTGTGTTGCTTTCGGGATTCGGCTTTGTCTCAATACGGAGGTATGCTCCCTTCAGACCTCACCCTCTGCGCCTTGCGCTTCATCCTTTCTGCAAAGTCTAGACAATCTTGCGAGCAAGATTGTGAGACTGTTGCAAAAGTCAACAGTCTCCAAAGAAAAAGGGTACTCTGCTATAAAGTACCCTTTTTTGTATTTACCATGTGTAACTTTTTTCAACTCAACGAACATGCAGTATGCCCCTGAGCCGACAATGTGATGTGTTAAGTGTTGGGGAGGAAGATAGAGTCGCTTCCTAGCTTCTTGGCTGATCTGATTGCCAAGGAAGTGAAATCTTGACTCGTTTTGGATAGGGAAAGACCTCTTTTCTGTGGGATAGTGTGAGATGGAGAAACGCATAAGGAACGATTGACGAACGAGTGCTAATGGTACTACAGAGGAAGGCAACGGCGCAAGACGCGCTTATGGCGGAACTTAAAGCCAACCAATAAAAAAAGCGGTAGAGAACAATTATTCTCCACCGCCAAAAAGTTAAAAAGTACGAAGAAATATAAACTAAATATTTCTCACTACAAAGATAGACAAAAAAATAAATATCCAAACAACGATGATTGAAAAGGAACATACAGCGGAAGTATGCTTACATATAGTCGAACTGAAAAAGCAATCGGATCTTTTGATAAAAAAGTTTCGAGAGATTTGCGAAAAAGTTCCTCCGTTATTTTTCGGCTTCGGACTATCTAGCTAAGAAGTAAGAGGCTACTATTTGGAGAAGTGTGGATAGGTAACGATTTAGAAATGAGTGGAGTGCTTTGAAGTACATCGTTTTGGATAGCCA
>KQ959272.1:0-1068 GCA_001552775.1 Bacteroidales bacterium KA00251 | reverse complement strand
TGAAGTACATCGTTTTGGATAGCCAAAGAACGCTAACTATTATCACCTACAAAGGTAGTGATTCGTGGGAGAAAGTGAGCGTTCTTGCGTGATTTTCTTCTTGTAAGTTTAGTTGGAGTCCAAACATTACAATGAAAGGGGAAGGAGATGTTTTATCTCTACAGTCGTTGCGAGCGATTACGATTGACAAGCTGTTTCCACTTCTGTTCGCACCAATCTGGAACAGATAGTCCATTGATGGTAAGAAGAGGCTGACGCTTCTTGTTGGTTATAATGCGTAGTTCCGCATTTTCCTCCGTGAAGTTTCGTTTGTACATTCCCAAAATGCCGTAGCCGTACCACGGACTGTCTCTTGATCTTTGTGCATCTTGACCACCATATCATCATCAAAGCCCATTTTGCGGAGCATCTGACGGATATTGAGTAAGAGGTAGAAGCTGTGGAAGAAGCGTTTGATAAACCTCCGCTCCTCCTCGTACACCTTGATTTCTCGGTGTTGTTCAGATATAGTCTTGTCCTTATCTCTAATGGTGTCTTGAAGGAGAATGACCTCCTTGCGGATTTCGGCTTTTTCTTTTACCGAAAGGTGTTGTTGCCGTTTGACTTCCTGCTCCAACTCTTCGATGCGCTGTTCCGCCTTGTCAAGCTCGGAGTTGCCAAAGAGCGAATAGAGCGTACCTTTTACTCGTAGCTTGCCCGCCTGCTTTTCCAACTCTATGACCTTTTGAATTAGTTCTTCCTCCTCAAGTTGTTTCTGCTTGGTCTCTTTGAGGAGTTCTTTGTAATACTCCATATTCGTACGGTGCTTGGCTTCAGATCCTTGCACCCCTCTACTCAGCCCAAATGGTCGCATTTGCTCTGCGTAGGAGGTTTGATACTCCTCAAGCTTTTTGGGTGTAAGCAGATCATCAGCACAGAGCCGTATCTTGTTTTTCTTTGTCTTGTACTTACGCTTGCCATTCTCAGCTTCCTGTTTGGCTTTTCTCCTTTCTCCCGTGACAATTGGGACAACTGTCGCATGTATGTGCGGGGTTTCTTCATCAGCATGAAGTGTGGCTGCCACCACGT
>KQ959271.1:144025-144308 GCA_001552775.1 Bacteroidales bacterium KA00251 | reverse complement strand
GCAGAGCAGGTAACGCAAGTTATCAGAGAGAAGGTAACACAAGTTATCAGAGAGAAGGAGAGACAGACGTCTTAACTTCTTCTGAAGAAGAATGATAAGGGGGTGTGCTGAGGCTTCTCGGCATACCCCTTCTTTTTATTGTTTAGAGAGGAGTGGTGCAAGTTTTTTCCAGCAACTAGCTTTACATGTTACGCAGTCTGTCAATAGTCGGTGTAGTTGGTATGTATCATACATGGGAAGAGGGCTATAAAGAGACTGTTGCATAAAGGCGAATCGCTGTGTT
>KQ959271.1:102461-143925 GCA_001552775.1 Bacteroidales bacterium KA00251 | reverse complement strand
TGTGAGACTGTTGACTTTTGCAACAGTCTCATAAAGTATATAAGTAGCACAGGACGTTGCCTATTCACATTCATTCTCTACAGTTCCTTTTGTGATATGCTAGTCGAGTGGGTGGTATTGTAGCTTGTGGAAATCTCTCGGAAGAAATTGGGAAATCTCTCGGAAGAAATTGAAAAATCTCTCGGAAGAAATTGAAAAATCTCTCGGAAGAAATTGAAAAATTTCTCGGAAGATTTTTAGAAATCTTTCCCGCCTCCTTTTCTTGAGGTATAAAAAAAGGATAGAAGGGTATATACCCTTCTATCCCTTTACTTATTGATAGGAAGTATTTCCTACCGACTTACCGTCCCAGTAATATTTTTAGACCCTGCATAGGTTTTGCGGTCCTTATCATAGTTGGGGGCGTACTTGCCATCAGGGAGGTCGGAAAGTACGAATATATTGGCACGTCTAGCGGCTACGATATTATCGGTAAGGCCTGTCGCAACTGTATTGGCAAGTAGATTCAATAAGGGGTTGCTCGTGGAGACTACTTTGCAGTCAACAGTAATATTTGCTGAGCGCTGAAACAATACCTTATTGTCGCGAGTGGACTTAAGGATATATTCTATTCCCACATCAATGGTGGATAGTACGGACATCTTTTGCCATTTTGTTATGATGGTAAAAAGTACCGCATCGGCTGAGAATACTTGTTGAAACGGCTTTAAATTACCCTCTAGAAATAATTCAGCATCATCGGCGCTTTCGCTCTGAAGTAGCTCTTGTGCTAGCATAGGAGAAAATACATAGTATCCTCTTTCTACCAAAGGTTTGTAGAGCGATGCATAAACAGCCTCTTTCGCTTCTACCTTATTGGTTTGATTGATAGGAGGCATTATCACAATGCTCAAGGGCTTTTGTGCATAGAGCTCAGGATAAGCTTCTTCTCTAGTCATAGAGTTGTTTTGCAACAGTCCACACGAAGAAATAAGAGGAAGCATAGCAAACAAGGCTAATGCATTAAATAATATCTTGCTCTTTTTCATTTTTCAAATTGTTTAATGATCCGTGTAATAAAAACTGAGCTTTCTGGATATAGCTTGATTTCCTTCTTAAGCAATTCCAGGCCTTGCTCTTTTTTCCCCATATTGAGGAGTAAAAAGCCGTATTCAGCGCAGATCCCTGGCTGAATTGCTTGGCGAGTTCCTCCAGGGGTGTTGATTAGTGTTTGGTAGGTTTTAATGATTCTTTCTTCGCTCTGCGGAGTATGCTCTTTGGTATACGTGTGGATGGAATTATCGTAATCTTGCCAAGCGTAGAGATTGGATGATATTCCACAACTCGATAATAGCAGAGAAACTAGTCCGATTGCGAGGAATACTTTGCAAAAGTTTTTCATGGTATTATTAGTTATAGGTTAATGAAGTTCTATCAATTTTGTTTTTCTAGTGGAGAGGAACACTTTACTGTTGTATAATACGTTCCCTTTACTGTCTGTTACAACTATGCTGTAGGTGCCAGGCTTGAGAATGAAGTGTGGTCTACTACTGGCTATTTCCTCTTGGGCAAGAGGGGTGACGGTCGTTGATTGATTCCCATTGATGCTTACATAGACAGAAGATTCAAGGAGTTGACTGTTTTCGCTAGAGATTTTTATGAACCCCTCATCAGTAAGCCCTCCATAAGCACTATTGACTGTACCGCAAGCAGCTAAAAGAGAAATAAGTGCGGTAAAAAGTAGGAGAAGTATGGTCTTTTTTTTCATCACTTGGGTAATCGTTATTTTATTTCTTGAATATAATACTTAGAGAGGTCGGTGGCATCTATACTTCCCTCTATTACATTGACTACTGAAAATTCTGTAAGTGGACTTTCTCCTAAGGTTGCCTCCACCACCACAGAGGCTACTTTTTTGCCAGGTAATTCTATTTCTACCCCCGTTTGAGGATTTACCACTTTTTTCCCTTTTAAGAAGACCTCAAACTTGTCTCCTACAGCTAGTCCTTGCGAGACCCCACCAGCAATGATGGTACCATTTTCGTCCATTGAAATAATGTAGGTACGCCAAGGCTTGTCGGAGCATTTGTTGAGGATATTTTCTACCAACTGATCAACAGCAGCCGATATGGCTTTGTCTCCAAGAGATGCATCGTACCCGCTTTTTCCTCCAAAGCCCAACGTACTTTTGCTGACTGTATTGGCAGAACCTTTTGCCTCTTCAGAGTATATGGCTATACCTGTAGCTACATCAACGAGTCGCAAACTCACTCCAGCCTCTACCTGCTGAGTCTTTTCTGCGGTAAAAAGATCTGACTTTCCTGTGGTTTTACGACCAAACTCAGTTACTGATCCTAGTATCACGTAGTCTGCCTTTACATTATTTGTTGGTGTTCCCTCTTTGATCTCTTTTGCAAGTGTTTCGGCATCGGATCGCTCAAGAAGGATAAACTTACCTGAGGCTACTAACTTTGCCGATAGAATGTCTGTGGCTTGCTTAGCTATGGGGTCGTTTTCTCGGTCGTAAAAAATGCCTTTGCCATATTGGGTCTCATTTGAAAAGCGACCTATAGCTACTTTCCACTTGAGAGTCTTGGTAGAGGTATTTTGCCCCTCTACAAACATTGTGCTTGCAAGGAGGATAAATACTGTTGTAAGAAGAGTGGTGATTTGTTTTCCTTTCATAGTATTATAAACTTATTGTGAGGTAAAATAGTATTTTTTAATATGAAACCCCCAGTTTTACTATTTAACTGGGGGTATGTGGTGCACTCTTTTGTGTATTGTTACTTCTTCTCAAGCTTAGGACCAGCATCGACGAGCGATTTGCCTTTTTCGTTGCCCGTAAACTTGTGGAAGTTGTCTATGAAGCGTTTCGCAAGGTCTTCAGCCTTCTTTTCCCACTCGTTGACTTCCTTGTAGGTATCTCGAGGATCAAGTATGGCAGGATCTACTCCTGGCAATGCTGTGGGAACCTCAAAGTTGAAGTAGGGAATGCGTTTCGTGGGAGCCTTGTCTATGCTACCATCAAGAATGGCATCAATAATACCACGTGTATCTTTGATAGAGATACGCTTGCCCGATCCATTCCATCCTGTATTGACTAAATAGGCTTTTGCCCCTGATGCTTTCATCCTTTTTACGAGCTCTTCTCCATACTTTGTGGGATGTAGCGACAAAAATGCTGCACCAAAGCAAGCAGAGAAAGTGGGGGTAGGCTCTGTAATTCCTCTTTCTGTACCAGCTAGCTTAGCTGTGAAGCCACTGAGGAAGTAATACTGTGTCTGCTCTGGATCAAGTATTGATACTGGAGGAAGTACCCCAAAGGCATCAGCCGAAAGGAAGATCACTTTATTGGCATGTCCAGCCTTGGAGATAGGCTTAACAATATTTTCAATGTGGTAGATAGGGTAGGAAACGCGAGTGTTTTCTGTGACGCTCTTGTCTGAGAAGTCAATTTTTCCCTCTTTATCAACTGTTACATTTTCAAGTAGAGCATCTCTTCTAATGGCGTTGTAGATGTCGGGTTCACTTTCCTTGGAAAGATTAATTACTTTAGCATAGCAACCTCCTTCGTAGTTGAAAACACCATCATCGTCCCATCCATGCTCATCGTCTCCGATTAGTTTGCGCTTGGGATCGGTAGAGAGGGTAGTCTTTCCCGTACCACTGAGGCCAAAAAAGATTGCGGTTTCCTTTCCATCGAGGCTTGTATTGGCAGAGCAGTGCATAGAGGCAATTCCACGCAGTGGGTTGAGGTAGTTCATATAAGAAAACATACCTTTCTTCATTTCTCCACCATACCATGTATTGAGGATGATCTGCATCTTTTCTGTAAGATTGAAAGCGATGCAAGTCTCGCTATTAAGACCTAGCTCCTTAAAGTTTTCAACCTTTGTCTTAGATGCATTGATCACAACAAAGTCGGGCTCCCCATAGTTTTTTAGTTCCTCTTCGGAGGGTCTTATAAACATGTTTTTTACAAAGTGAGCTTGCCAAGCCACTTCCATAATGAACCTAACTTTCAATCGGGTGTTTTTATTGGCTCCACAGAAGGTGTCCATCACAAAAAGTCTCTTGTTGCAGAGACTACTTGTGGCAAGCTTCTTGAGTTCCTTCCAAGTTTCGGGAGAGAGTGGCTTATTATCGTTTTTGTATTGCTCACTAGTCCACCACATGGTGTCTCGTGTAGTATCATCTAGGATAATGAATTTGTCCTTAGGAGATCGACCTGTGTAGACACCAGTCATTACATTTACGGCTCCTAGCTCGGTGAGTTGGCCCTTTTCGTATCCTTGGAGATGAGGTTTCATCTCTTCGTCAAAGAGTGTTTCATAAGAGGGGTTGTAAATGATTTCAGTGGAATTGGATATTCCATACTTAGTTAAATCGGGTGTTTTCATTTTACAATAATATCTAAGCTATTTGTTCTTCTCAATGTTGTTCTGCAGTTTTGCTAAAACTTAGCTTTACGCATGTCGCCTTCCTCCATAGCTGCTATGTGCATCGCAAAACACTTGTATAGGTTGTGAGGTGTCTGCCCAACATGCTGGAGCGAGAGGTACTTTCTAAGTAGGGGGCGATAGTCGGGATGAGCACATTGCTCAATAATTGCCTCTGCACGCTCTCGAGGGGAGAGCCCTCTAAGGTCAGCAATTCCTTGCTCAGTAATGACCACTTTTACAGAGTGCTCGGAGTGGTCAGTATGGCTCACCATCGGTACTACTGCACTAACTACTCCTCCCTTTGCTACAGATGGAGCTGTATAGATGGATAGGTAGCCATTGCGCGTGAAGTCACCAGATCCGCCAATGCCATTCATCATTTTATTGCCAAAAAGGTGCGTGGAATTGACATTGCCAAAGAGGTCAAATTCTATTGCTGTATTGATTGTAATAAGTCCAAGACGTCTTACCACTTCTGGGTTGTTGCTTATTTCTTCGGGCCTCAAGAGAAGCTTGTCCTTAAAGTCTTCCCAATGGTTGTATATATCTTGGAGTACCGCATGGCTTACAGAAAGCGAACAGCCACTGGCAAAGGATACTTTCCCCTTTTTCATCAAGTCAATGACAGCATTTTGTATTACCTCCGTGTAAACCTCGAAAGTGGGGGTAAGTGGATTATTACCCAAAGTCCCCAGCACGGCATTGGCTACATTGCCTACACCACTTTGAATAGGGGGAAGCCCATCTGGAAGGCGTCCAGATTGTAGCTCTGCAAGGAGGAAGTCAGATACATTTTTGCCGATCTCCTCTGTAACTTCGTCTAGTGGTGTGAAGGGATTATCAATATAGGGAAGGTTGCTTTCTACAATGGCTACGATCTTATCTGGGTCTACCTTAAGACGTGGTGTACCGATACGGTCGCTCGTCTTGTATATTGGGATCTCACGGCGGTGAGGAGGTTGTGCAACTTCGTATATGTCGTGTAGCCCTTGGATCTTTTTAGGGTGAGCAGCATTGAGCTCTATGATAATCTTTTTCGCTACTCGACCCAAAGTGGGAGAAATACCCACAGCTGCAGTTAGTAGTATTTCGCCATCTTCAGTTACATCAGCTGCTTCGATAAAGGCTACATCCACATCGCCCCATATACCCGAACTAATCTCTTGAGCAAAATGTGAGAGATGCACATCAGAATAGCATACTTTGCCCTCATTGATCGCATTTCTTAGCTGTTTGGTACTTTGGTAGGGAGCTCTTCGAGAGATAGCTTCAGCTCGTGCTAAGGCACCATCTATATGTTCGTTGGTAGAGGCTCCTGTAAGGAGCGATACGGTAAAGTTGCGTCCTTTGTTGTGTTCTTCAGTTGCTCGCCTAGCAAGAGCTCCCGAAAGGAGCTGTGGGCATCCTGCTTGCGTAAAGCCGCTAAGTCCTATCGTGTCGCCATTTTTTACGATTTTCACTGCTTCCTCTGCAGTGGTCAGTTTATCCTTTAGTCTGTTTTTCATTTTCGCTGTATGCTGTGGGTTTGTGTAGCCCTAGCTATCAGTACCTGATGAGGGAGTATACCTCTCCCATTGAAGCTTGAGTCTCTTACAAATGTACAAATTTATTTCCTTTTAATAGGGGAGTATACACGCTCTCTTACGGAGTTGGAAAATGTCTCAACGAGAGGCGTTTTATTGCTTTAGTCGTAAAGCTCTTCTCGGGAAGGAAACCGAGGCGTCTCTTTTTGTGGCTTTTGAGAAGACGAGGTTTTAAATTGAGTATTGAGTTGTTTCTCAATTTCTTTTGCTTGAGCTATGGAGGTCTTGCTTTTGGCGTCTATACCATATTTTGAAGGGGAGGGAAGCGCAAGTTGCGTGCCCAGAGCAATGTTGTTGGGGTTTTTGATGTGTGCTTTGTTTTCTTCGTATATGTAGACCCAAAAGACTTTGTTGCCATAAATTTCTTTTGCAATAGAAGTTAAGGTCGTCCCCTTATCAATTATTATGTGATCGGGTATTGAGGGCATGGAGAGGCTGTCCTTTCCCATGCTGGGGTCTGAGGTCAATTTATTTACAGCGGAGGAGTCTTTGGAGGCTTGCGACAAAGAGTGCAACGACTTTTCTGCATATTCTAGGGAGTCTACAAGAGTTTCTTCTTTCTGAGGTGCGTTTCCTTCGTTGCGCTTCACTTGAGAATGGTTTGTATTAGCTCTATTTATGATGAAAAAAGCCACTAATGATGCCATTGCAACAAGTAAGACCAGAAGAAGGCAAAGGTGTTTTTTGCCTCTGCGCTTCAATTTACCTTCTTGGGGTACAGCGTGCGTGTTTGAACTGGTGGTAGGAGGTAGCGTAAAAATAGGAAGGACCTTTTCCTCTTGAGCGATGATGTCCTCATTGTTTGTTGGTAATGGGGGTGGAGTACTACTCTGACAAGCCAATGAAAGCGGTGGAGGAGTTGGAATTGACGGCTCTTTTTCGTCTGCTATATGGTGCTCTACTAAGAAAGGTGGAGCGACTGTTTTTTCGCTGCTTATTACAGTTTTAACTTGGATCGGTGTCGTGTCTTCTTGCAAGCTTTTCTTGCTTTCACGACTTGGATGGGGTGTACTAAGAGGCTCGAGGGGAGAGTCAATAAGGGCTTCCTCAATAGTTTGAAAGGAGCGGTGCTCAAGCTGAGGAAAGTCTTTTCCTTCGGCAAGAGGCATTGGCTCGTAAAACGAAAATACCTTGTTGACACTTTTCATTAGTGTGTCAGAAGGTGTAAAAGTGAAGCCATCAGTTCCGTGCTTAGAGGGAGAGAGCTTTCCTAAATCTTGCCATGAAATGGATTCTCCTCGAGAGAGGCTTTCCCTAACTACCTCCTCAAAAGCTTTGAGATAGCTCTCTACGTTGCTGGGGGTAAGCGTGGAATACTCTTTGAGTACTTTTTCCAATTCGCCCCATATGCTCGACTCTGTTTTGTATAGTACTAGTCTTATTCGAGGAGGAATAATGTATTTCTCTCCATTGTTTACAGTGGCAATATACGCCTTTTGGAGGTCGCGTTCGAGCTTACCTATATTGGGAATAATTACCTCTTCGCCTTTTGAAAGACGGTTGGTGATAAGGATAACAAAGTCTTGCTGTAGCTTCAGAAGACTTTCATAGTTAATGGAAGTTTTTTCGCCAATAAGTGCTAGCCACTGTTGCCCTTCTATCATAGCAAGAGGATTTGTTTTGAGCCTAATGTTTTGTGGAAATAATTGGTTGAGCCACTAAGTCGAAACTCTCTGTACCCATAATTTCCATAGGGTAAAAGCTCCCCACTTGTAGCCGTTTGGAACCCTCTTTTTCGTAGACGATGACCTCAGGGTCTACTTCAGGGGAGTCGTATTGGGTACGTCCCACATAGTAGCCTTTTTCATGGCGGTCTATCACCACTTCTAGCTCCTTGCCCACTAGGCTCTTACTAAATGATTCGCCTATGGCGAGCTGGAGATCCATCAGACGTTCATATCTACTTAGTTTCACCTTCATAGGGATGTCGTCTTGATAGTGCTGGTAGCTATAGGTATCTTTTTCGTGCGAATAGACAAATGCCCCCATACGTTCAAAACGAACCTCCTCTGCAAAATGAAGCAATTCTTCAAAGTCTTGCTCTGTCTCTCCGGGATGTCCCACCATAAAGGTAGTACGAAGTACAATCCCTGGCACTTCATCGCGAATCTGCTGGATGAGGGCTTTTGTTGCCTGTTGGGTAATGCCTCTTCTCATTAAGCGAAGTATATGATCGCTTCCATGCTGAAGCGCAATGTCAAGATACTTGCATAAGTTGTCACGTTCCCTAATTATGGGAAGGATCTCTAGAGGAAAGAGGGTCGGATAAGCATAGTGAAGACGAATCCACTGGACTCCTTGTAGGTCACTTAGACGAAGAAGTAGTTCGGGAAGAAGAGAGTGCCCTTTGATATCTCTACCATACGAAGTAAGATCTTGAGCAATAAGTTGAAACTCTCTACATCCCTTTGAGACGAGTTCCTTTACTTCATGTACAATCTCTTGTATAGAACGCGACTTCATAGCGCCTGTGATAAGAGGAATGGCACAATATGAGCAGTGCTGGTTACACCCCTCGGAAATCTTTACATAGGCGTAATGCCGAGGCGTGGTAAGTAAACGATCACCCAGCATAGCTTTATGACCATGCCCCAACTCAGAAAGGATCTTTTTCCAATCAAACTTTCCATAAAAGGCATCCACCTCGGGCAACTCTTTTTCCAAATCTCCTCGAAAGCGTTCACTAAGACAGCCCATGACAAATAATTTCCGGATCTGCCCTTTGTTCTTCGCTTGTACTAGAGAAAGAATCATATTGATAGACTCCTCTTGGGCTGCAGCGATAAAGCCACAAGTATTTACCACTACGATTTCGCCTGTTACACGTCGTGGGTCGTGCCTTACTTGATAGCCTGCAGAAGCAAACATTTTCATCAATTGCTCGCTATCGATGAGGTTTTTGGCACAGCCTAGAGTGATGACGTTTACTTCGCCTTGTCGCATGCTATAGAGTGCTCAACAGAATTTATTCTCCGCGGAAGAGAGACTCTACAAACTCCTCCTTTCTGAAGAGTTGTAAATCATCTATACCTTCACCGAGACCAATATACTTTACAGGAATTTGGAACTGATCGGAGATTCCTATAACCACACCTCCCTTTGCTGTACCATCAAGTTTGGTAATGGCAAGGGCATTGATGTCTGTTGCTGCAGTAAATTGTTTCGCCTGTTCAAAGGCGTTTTGTCCAGTAGACCCATCTAGAACAAGTAAAACTTCTTGTGGAGCATTAGGTACTACTTTTTGCATCACACGTTTTATTTTACTCAGTTCATTCATCAGGTTTATCTTATTGTGTAGTCTTCCTGCCGTATCAATGAGTACTACATCGGCTTTCTGAGCCACAGCTGAGGTGAGAGTATCGAAGGCTACAGACGCAGGGTCAGCCCCCATTTTTTGCTTTACTAGCGGTATGTCTACTCGCTCTGCCCACACTTCAAGTTGCTCTATGGCGGCCGCACGGAAGGTGTCTGCAGCCCCTACCACTACCTTGTTGCCTGCTTCTTTAAAGCGATGAGCTAGCTTGCCAATGGTTGTAGTCTTTCCCACGCCATTTACGCCCACCACCATAATTACAAAGGGTTTATCGGTTTCATCAATTGAGAAGGCCTCGCCATCAGGTACGCTGTTGCCCATAAGAAGAGAGGCCACCTCCTCTTGCAAGATTTTATTCAGCTCGGCAGTCCCTACATATTTATCACGTGCTACACGCTCTTCGAGTAGGCGAATTATCTTGAGTGTAGTATTTACGCCTATGTCTGCAGCGATAAGTATTCCTTCTAGTTTATCGAGTACCTCATCGTCTACTTTACTTTTTCCGACTACTGCACGCTGCAGTTTGCCCATCAGGCTCTCTTTTGACTTGGCAAGTCCATCGTCAAGTTTCTTTTTTTTCTTTGAGTTGAATAGTCCAAATAGTGCCATCTTATGCTTCCTATATCTTAGCTCATTCTTTGTTTGTAATCATCGTAGTCGTAATGCCGAAGTAGTTGGTAGCTACCATCCTCTTTATGCAGCACAAGATCGGGGTGTGCAATACCATTGAACATGGTAGTTTTTACCATGGTATAGTGCAGCATGTCTTCAAAGATCACTTCATCTCCTATGGAAAGAGGCTTCTCAAAACGCCAACATCCTAGGTAGTCACCACTCAGACAGCTATTCCCTCCCAAGCGGTAAACGCCTTTTTCTGAAGAGAACGAAAGAGGAAGGCTTTCTGCTCCCCTTACTGCTGGCTGGTAGGGCATTTCTAGACAGTCTGGCATGTGGCATGTAAAAGAGACATCAAGAATGGCAGTTGCTATACCATCGTGTTTCACAAGATCTACAACGTGCGATACAAGGTAGCCTGTGCCAAGAGCAAAAGCACTACCAGGTTCCATAGTAAGTTCTATCCACGGATACTTTTGCGAAAAACACCTTAGCACCGATACCAAATGGTCAAGATTGTATTCAGGATGTGTGACAAAGTGTCCACCACCCATGTTGAGACGTTTTACTTTCTTTAGGATACCTTCAAAGTCTCTCTCCACAATAGAAAGAATCTTCTCCAATTGAAAGCTGTTGCCTTCGCATAAAAGGTGAAAGTGAAGCCCATCAACTCCTTGTGGCAGGCTATCTTGAAGCTCTTTTGCCGGCACACCAAAGCGACTCCCAGGCATCGCTGGGTTGTATAGAGCTGTCTCTACAGGCGAATAGCCAGGGTTGATGCGAAGGTTGTAATGTCTGTCGCTATCGGGATAGTGCGCTAAGAGCTGTGTCGCCTGAGAGCATGAGTTGAAAGTAATCGTGCTACAATATTGCTTCCAATAAGGGAAGTCCTCTACCGTATAGGCTGGGGAGAAAGCATGACCTTGCTTGCCCAGTTCTTCGTAGGCCAAGCGTGCTTCAAAAAGTGAACTTACCGCTGCTTCGTCAAAGCCTTCCTCCTTGAAGATAGGAAAGAGTCGCCACTGGGCAAATGCCTTAAACGCTACAAGAATTTTTGCTCCTGTAGCCTCTTCTACACGCTTTATGAGACGAAGATTTTTTCTTAGTAGAGCTTCTTCTGCTACATAGGCAGGATGAGAATAGGGGTATTGATTGGACAATGCTCTTCTTTCGCTAAAGGTGGAAACTAAACTGGGGAAATGTGGTGCTATCCCAAGAAACTCTTCAGTTGCTGACAAGTATTGTCTTGGCGTAGCTTGCGTATAGCCTTCTCTTTGATCTGACGTACCCGTTCTCGAGTTAATCCATACTTGGTGCCGATCTCTTCAAGAGTCATTTCAGGATATTCTCCAATCCCAAAAAACATCCTTACAATTTCGGCATCACGGTCGGGAAGTGTAGAAAGCGCACGATTAATCTCTGTAATCAGAGAGGAGGTCATTAGGTCTTTGTCTGCACTGGGAGCATCCTCGTTTACCAGTACATCCAAGAGGTTGTTGTCTTCTCCTTCTACAAAGGGGGCATCTATAGATACATGCTTGCCGTAAGTCTTTAGGGTAAGGCTTATGCGATCTTCATTTTCTTCAAGGATAATGGCAAGCTCGGCTGCAGAAGGTTTCCTTTCATGTTCTTGCTCAAAGATTTCAGCGGCCTTTTTTATCTTAGCCTGGCTGCCTACTTGGTTCAGTGGAAGGCGCACGATACGAGATTGCTCAGCGAGAGCTTGGAGGATAGATTGTCTAATCCACCATACGGCGTAGGAGATAAACTTGAATCCTTTTTTTTCATCAAATTTTTTAGCCGCTTTTATGAGTCCTATATTTCCTTCATTGATAAGGTCGGGAAGGCTTAGCCCTTGGTTTTGGTATTGCTTGGCTACTGATACTACAAAGCGCAAGTTGGAACGCACCAGTTTCGACAGAGCCTGCTCATCGCCTTTCTTTATGGCGGCAGCTAGCTCTACTTCTTCGTCTACGGAAATAAGGCTTTCACGACCTATCTCTTGAAGGAATTTGTCAAGAGAAGCACTCTCTCTATTAGTAATGGATCGTGAGATCTTTAGTTGTCTCATGCTTTTTCTGTTTTCTATTTCTTGAAGGAGAAAAGGGAATCTCCTTATTCCTCCTTCTAATATATAACGACTAAATGGGCGAAAAAGTTCACCGCAGAAATATCTTCTTTCTTACCAATTATAGATTACTCCATCTCTTTAAGTAGTTTCTTTGGCATAATATGGAGATGTGATGAAGGCAACGGCACGGCTTCGTATGAAGTCGTGCCGTTTCTCATTCCGAGTTTAATAGAGTGGACGAGCAACTATAATACTTACTCTTTTCTCAGCTATTTAAAGCCCCCCCTTATAAATCAATGGGGATATTCACAATGCGACTTCCGCTATAGAAACCACGTAGCACGAGAGTGCGACGCCCTTTGGGCACATTCTCTAGAGCATTCACTACACGATGTGCATCAGATACTTTTCTCATGGCGACATTGTTGATCGAGAGAATAATAAATCCTTCTTTTATACCAGCTTTAGCGAGTTTCCCTTTTCCTACACTAGTTACTTGTATGCCATAAGAGATCCCATAGCTACGACGTGCGTCAGCTGGAAGTTCTTTGAGGGTACCCCCTAGGAACTTGTTGCCTGTGCTTCCTTTTACGATGCCTTCACTTCCTTGCGTATTTTTTAGAGTTACGGTTAGTACCTTTGTTTCACCCTTGCGATTTACAGTCATTTTTACCTTATTGCCAGGGTTTTTCATCGCAATGATACTTTGTAGTTCGGCAAAGCTATTGATTGCTTTACCATCCACAGCCGTAATTACGTCACCTTTTTCCATACCTGCTGCATAGGCGGCACTCACTTCCGAAAAGTCTGCTACAAAAGCTCCACTATTTACCTTTAGGTTGTATTTTTCTTTGAGGTCGCTGTTTACATCACTTCCCATGATACCAAGGACAGCACGTTGCACAGTACCATACTTTTTGATGTCGGCTACAACTTTTGCTGCGGTATTGATAGGCACTGCAAAGGAGTACCCCGAGTATGAGCCTGTTTGGGAGTAAATCATAGTATTGATCCCTACTAGCTCTCCACGTGCATTGACTAAGGCACCGCCACTATTGCCGGCATTTACAGCGGCATCGGTTTGGATGAATCCTCCTATCTTATTGTCGCCATCTTGAGTTTGTCCTGCGGGACGAGCTTTGGCACTTACAATCCCTGCGGTTACAGTGCCTGTGAGGTTAAAAGGATTACCCACTGCAAGTACCCATTCGCCTACACGAAGTGCATCGCTATTTCCGAAGGGAAGCGTTGGTAGGTCCTTGGCTTCAATCTTGAGAAGGGCAATATCTGTAGCAGGGTCGCTTCCTATTTTTTTCGCTTCAAAAACGCGATTGTCATTGAGCGTCACCTCTATTTTATCCATTGCGTCCACGACGTGATTGTTTGTGATAATGTATCCATCATTAGAGATGATAACCCCCGAGCCGTAGCCTACTACAGGTCGTACAGAATTGCGACTAAAGCCGTCGCCTCCTCCAAAAAAGAAGTCAAATGGATCCATAAAGCCTCCACTCACTGTTTGTTCCCCTTGTACGCGAATGTGTACCACCGAGTGAACGGCTCTTTCGGCAGCAGGGATGAGGTCTGGTGCAGAGCCAACAGATCGGCTTGTGTCAAAGGCCATTGAAGTATTCTGAAACCCATATTCATTGGGGTTGAGTGAAGCATAACCTTCGCTCGAAGAAGAAGTCGTATTGAGGCCTACTTCTTCCAATTTGTTTTTTATCACAGTTTTGGATACGAGTGCAGCTACTGCACTACTAGCTCCAAATGTGAGTACAACGATTAGTGCGTATTGCCAAAATCTCTTCATATAGTTTCTTTTTTGTTTTTTATTGCTATTCCTTAAGGAGAAAGTACAAAAAGCGTTCCAACTAGAGTGTTTCCAATGCTACTCTGTCTTTCTGTCTTCTCCTCGCTTAAAAGACGAAAGAAAGAGCATATTGTTGCAAAAAGGGAAGGACGGATGTTCTCCCAAAACATCATCCCTCCCTTGATTTTGCAGTACAGACAATGCTAGAGACTAATCGTAAGAGTCGTTTTTTTAGACGCTTATTTTCTCTTTACAGAAAAGCTCCAGATCTTTCCAATAAATCTCTCGGAACATTTCAGAAAATCTCTCGGAACATTTCAGAAAATCTCTCGGAACATTTCCAAAAATCTCTCGGAACATTTCCAAAAATCTCTCGGAACATTTTTCCAAAAAACATACTTATCTTTTTTTGAGAGGAGAAAAAGTGCTTTCCTTTCCTCTTTTGGTCATGGACAGATCGAAGAGGAATCTATGAAATCACTTTCCCCAAAGTGAGTAACTTGAGAACTCTTGAAAGGAGGTTGCTGAAGGAATTGTGCAGAAATTCCTCTGCATAGGAGCCTTTTAATAAAAGTTGTTCAGATACTATCGCGAAAATCAGCATTATTACAATAGTGTACTAAACATTTTTGGCGGGCGAAGGGTGTAAGATAGCTGTCCTTATACAGACGAATTCAGGCAGAAGTGTCTCAAAATCAAGCACTGTGTGCATCTTGACAGCTCCTTTAGTATGAGTATAAAGAGCCCAGTCGTACATCTCTAGACAGAGAGACATTAGGGTTGAGTCTAGAAGACAAACCTTCGCCTTTAGTCGTTTCTTCATCTGCTTGAGCTCTCCATGCTGTCCCAAATACTGGAAGAGGGCATAAAAGACATCTTCGAAGAACAGAGAAGTCCTATTGGCGTTTTGGTAACTGATATTGGATTTGGAGGGAGCTCGTGATAGACCTAGATGATTGAGATTGCCCGTAGCAGATTGTAGCCCCTCTGAGATTTGACGTAGCGACACGCTACCTGAGAATTGGCTGAAGATCATAGTCACCAAATGGCTCCACGAGTTAAAGCCCTTTGCATGCTTGTCTGAGCCATGCTTCTTGACTAATCGTTGGATGATTTCTCGAGGTATGAGTCAGATTACTTGTGCGAATAGTGTTATATTTGCCATTGAAAAGGGTAGTTCGTGACAGCTTTCACTAGCTGTGCTTTGTTTCAATTACAAACCTACCCTTTTCTCTTTATCCTGCAAAACGTTTAGGACACTATTAGTGCCAAAGTATAGTGTATATTGAATAATATCCCGCAAATCAAAACGAAGAATGAATGCCCAACGGAATATAACTCTACCCAAGGTCATCCGCAGAAAAAAGATTGTCGGAGACAGCGAAATAATACACATAGATTGTCAACAAGGGATTGAACTCCCAATTGATAGTAGAATCCTATGCACCTCACCATTGGTACTTTCTAATGGAGAACAGGATGTCTGTTTTATGAAAATCGGAGATATGGTCTCCGATGATTATCAGTATGTGGTGGATTGTAAGTATAAGCCGACATTGCAGAAGCTCATTAATGGGACACTTCCTTTGATTGGTTGGCGCAAGCATCCATCATTTATAGAATCCTCTCCCGATAAGGTTCTGAAAAGTTGGGATGGCAGTCTTATATTCAAAAAAGAAAATCCCGACAAGCGTGAACCTGGATTCAGGGAACCTCAAATTGCAGCACTACATTGTTTTTTAGGCAATGCGATAAGTCCGAAAGAGACTAGCGTTATTGTCATGCCGACTGGTACTGGAAAAACAGAAACAATGTTAGCCG
This sequence comes from Bacteroidales bacterium KA00251, assembly GCA_001552775.1. Lineage (GTDB taxonomy): Bacteria > Bacteroidota > Bacteroidia > Bacteroidales > Porphyromonadaceae > Porphyromonas. The sequence continues at coordinate 128,285 of KQ959271.1, read as the reverse complement.
CATTGGTGGCCCTGCCCTGCGAGAAGTTGTTATGTATAGTGCCTTCTGATGCATTAAGAAATCAAATAGCCGAGAAGTATGCTACATTAGGTGTATTGCCAAAATTTAATCTAGTTTCTCCGAAAACGCAACTTCCATACGTTGGTATTGTGCGCAACAACCATCTCGATAGGGAACAATGGAAGCAGATTATATTAGAATCAAATGTGATTGTAACCACAATGACTATTCTTAGCCAGTTGGATGCATCATGCAAAGAAGTAATATATAACAATATCACACAAGTGTTCGTTGATGAAGCTCATCATACGGAGGCTAGAACATGGTCTGATTTCTTATCAGGCTTCAATGCTCGTTGCATAACGCTATTTACGGCAACACCTTTTAGGAACGACGGGAAAAAACTCTCTGGCAAATATATATATTCATTCTCTTTGAAGGAAGCTCAAGAGCAAGGATACTATAAACCAATCGATTTTCTGCCCATAATAGAATGGGATAGCAAAAAGGCAGACAAAGCGATTGCTACAAAGGCGGTATCACGTCTAAAAATGGACATTGACTCAGGACTGCCACACATATTAATGGCTCGTTGTGATAGTAAGTCTCGAGCCAGAGAGATTTTTGATATATATGCAGAGAAATGGCCAGAGTATAATCCAGTCATGATATATAGCGGCATACGTAACTATACAAAGACGCTTGAGAGCATAAAAGGAAAGAACCACAAAATCATCGTATGCGTCAATATGCTAGGAGAAGGATTTGATATGCCTGAACTAAAAATTGCAGCTCTTCACGATGCGCGACAAAGTCTTCCAGTTACCTTGCAATTCATCGGCCGTTTTACTCGAACTTCCCATGACAAGGATTTGGGCAACGCCAGTTTTATTGCCAACTTAGCAGATCATCCTACTGCTGAAGCGATAGAAGACCTTTATGCCAAAGATGCTGATTGGAATGTTCTTCTTCCTAAGAAAAATGATGGAGCGACCAGATCAGAAATTGACTTCGCTGAGTTCCTAAAAAACTTTAGTAATTTGGATGAATGCAAAATTCCATTTGAGACCATTCAATTTCCGCTCAGCTGCACATTGTATGCAAGTGACACAAATACGTGGCAGCCATCAAAGTGGCAAGAGGCAATCAATGCTCAAAATTTCGAATACGTATATTCCTCTGTAGCGCAAGATGGAAATACATTAGTTGTCATCTTAGGTAAGGTTGTAAATATATCATGGGGTAACACTAGTGCTATTCAAAATCTGGAATGGCACATAGTGGTGGTTCATCGCCACATTACGCCTAAATACAACCATCTGCATATCTACTCATCAACTGGAGAGGTTGATAAGAATAGATTGGCAGAGAAAATACTTGGCGTGGAACCCACACTATGTGCAGGGGAAAAGTTGTTCCGTGTCTTTGAGGGACTTCACCGAATTACGATACCAAATTTCGGAGGCCGTAAGGGTCGTGCTGGAAATATAACCTATAAGGCATACTACGGCAAGGATGTAGAAGAAGGTTTGTCGCTCACGGAACAGCGAGAACTGATCAAAAACAATATCTTTGGACATGGTTTCCGGGACGGTAATCGAGACAGCATCGGTTGCTCTATAAAAGGCAAAATATGGAGCTTTAAACGTGGCAACTTATTCGACTTCCAAAAATGGTGCCGTATGGTTGGCGCTTTAGTGGAGGATGAAAGTATAAACCCAGACAAATTGTTCAAATATACGCTAAAAATTGGGTCAATCAAGGAATGGCCCGATGCAACACCTCTTGCACTCGATTGGGATGAGGACATAGTGGCAAATACTAATGTACAAGGCATATCCCTTCGTGCAGATGGCACAAGTGTAGGCATATGGGACGTTGGCCTAATAATTGACTCATCGACCAAAACTCGCATAGATTTCTCTGTTGTACTCACCGAGGAAATATCTGGTGTGTTTTCTCTGGAGTATTCTCTGCACGGCGACGGTTTCCTTAATTACAAAGTCAAGCAGTTGAACGGACCAATTATAACGATATATAACATTGGCTCTCCAGTTAGCCTGGTCGACTACTTCAATGCAAACAACAACGCGCCTGTCATCTATTTTTCTAATGGCGGCATTATGATGGGCAATGTTTATACTATCCAAAACTGTGATGCTCCGCTATACGATACAAATTGTCTAAGAACGATTGACTGGTCAGGGATTGATTTGTCTAAAGAATCCCAAGGCATCAATCGGCGCACCGATTCTATTCAGTACAACTTTGCCCAAACATTGATGGAAAGTTTCGATTTTCTGATTGACGATGACGGCAGTGGAGAGATTGCAGATTTAATCGGTATAAAAGTAGAGAAGGAAAGCGTTACAATTCACCTCTTTCATCTCAAATATGCACATAAGGGAAAGGTCGGTGCGTCAATAGGCAATTTGTACGAAGTATGTGGCCAGGCATTAAAATCGCTTAAATGGAAAGAATTAAATCGCATACCTTCTTTTATAAAGCGTATAGCTCAAAGAGAGAACTTGCGAATTGAAAAATATGGGAATGAAGCATCTCGTTTTCTCAAAGGAGAAATGGAAGGTGTCCTTGATTTACAGAAGATACTACTTTATCAATTACCATTAGATTTCAGAATCTCAATTGTTCAACCAGGACTTTCAAAGACACAGGCAAGCGAGCCTATTCGACTGTTACTAGGAGCTGTAAGTGGGTACATAAAAGACGTATCCAATGTAGATTTGGAAATCATCTGTAGCGAATAAGTGTAAGTGTTCTCATATTGGACAGAAAAAACAACCTCAGTTTTATGAAGAATTATGGCAGTACAATCATACGATAGAGATTTAAAGGACTTGCTAGCACAGGTCTGCAAGGGAGAGCTGCAACTTCCGGAGTTCCAACGCTCGTGGGTGTGGGACGATGGCAAGATATGCAAACTCATAGAGAGCATCACTATGGGCTTCCCTATGGGAGCTGTGATGTTTCTTGAAACAGGTGGAGAGGTGAATTATAAGCCTCGCCTATTTACAGGTGTGGATGAGCAGTATAAGAATGTAGCTCCTGAATATCTGGTGCTCGATGGCCAGCAACGCCTGACCACCTTGTTCCAGGTGTTTATGGGTAAGAATGCCGTTGAGACCTGCTTCGAGAAGAACAAGAATACGACAATCTACAGATATTACTATCTTGACATCAAGAAGGCTCTTAACGAGACCGAGGATCGAGAGGAAGCCATCATATCCATATCTGACAAGAAGATTAAAACGTCGGACATTGGCAAAGTCATAGACCTTGACCTGCGTACCCGTGAAGATGAGTACAAGAATCTCATGTTCCCTCTGAATCTGATGTTTTCGTCAAATGATTACAGAAATTGGGAGCGAGGTCTGAGCAGATACTACGACAATTCCCCTGAGATAACGGACTTGATAGACGCTTTCTATGATAAGATTGTTAATGTCGTGAACTCATACAAGTTGCCGGTCATTACGGTTTTGAAGTCCACTTCACAGTCTTCCGTTTGCCAGATTTTCGAGAATGTCAATCGTGGCGGTGTGCCATTGAACGTCTTTGAACTGGTGACGGCATCGTTGGCTGCCGAGGGTGTAGAACTTCGTCAAGAATGGAATAAAATCAGGGCTGTCTTCACCTCACAGAACCACGACCTATTGAATGAGGTGAGTGGAACAGACTTCATTACAGCCATGACGCTTTGGGATAGCTATGAGCAGTCTCTCATTCCACGCACTGACGGCAAGGCGATCGGCGTGAAGTGCAAGAAGAAAGATGTGATGAACCTACGCAGAGCTGTGTTTGTTGCGAAACAAGAGGGATTAACTGATGCCTTTATGGAGGCTGCTCGCTTCCTCATTGGGCAGGGCATCTTTTCTGCCGCAAACCTCCCATACAACACTCAGTACATACCGCTGGCTGCCATCTATGCCTATGACAACAGACATAGAAGATTACTTCACAATTGCCAGATGGTCATCAACAAACTGAGTAGATGGTATTGGTGTGGTGTTCTTGGTGAACTCTATGGGGCCGCTAATGAGACCAGATATGCGTCGGATATCAGAGACTTCTTTGCTTGGGTGGAGGACGATTCGGCTATTCCTGATACCGTGGCTCGCTCCAACTTCCAAGCTACGCGCCTACTGTCTTTGCAGACGCGAAACAGTGCCGCCTACAAGGGCATCATGGCATTGATACTGCAAGACGAGCCTCTGGACTTTGCTACGACTGAAAAGATGTCGATTGCTACCTACACAAACGACAGCATAGACATCCACCACATATTCCCCGCAAACCACTGCGAGAAGGCTGGCCTGCCGTCTAAGAAATGGAACTCCGTGGTAAACAAGACAATGATAAGCGCAACGACCAACCGGACAATCGGTGGTGTTGCTCCAAGTGAATACATACAGAAGTTATTCCGCAAGAATAACGATACAGACTCTGTTGTCAAGGCAATTGGTACTCATAAGATTGACTTCGACTTGCTGAACGCAGACAAGTTTGACGAGTTTATCAATGACCGTGCAATGAAACTACTTGACAGCATAGAGCAAGCCACTGGCAAATCTGTGGCTGGTCGTGATTCACAGGAAACCATTGAGGCTTATGGTCAGTCTCTTACTAATCCACAAACAAGTCCAGCCAATGATACAGACGAGAATAATTGATGTGTACCGTAAGCCACAGAAGGTCCAGTATGTGGTAGTGAAGTCGTCCCCATCGTATATGGAACCAGTGATATGACAGAGATTGAATTTCTCTGGCAATACAGGAAGAACTGCATAATGGGTGGCGACCAATAGTGTCCTAAACGTTTTTGGCGGGCGAAGGGTGGAAGATAGCTGTCAAGCGGGTCAATCGCCCCTTGACATTTGCGGTAAAAACGGGGGTATCCCCCCTATGCCATTTCGGGCTCGTCTGGAGGCGGTGAAAACGGCTCATTTATCCACTGAAAGAGGTCGATTTCGGTGAAAGTGTTGAGTCTCAAAGATGCTGTTCAGTTGGAGAGACACCAGGGGTGTTTTGCTATTCGCTTGAGATATTGAAGTCGGAGAATCGTAATCAGAGCCGTCCAAATCTGAATCTCGACAGCGTTTTGAGAGGTCCCTAGAAAACTCTTGATGTGCAGGTCTTGCTTGAGATTTCTAAAGAAGATCTCAATCTTCCAACGTGAGCGATATAGTGCTGCAATAGTGCTGGCTGCGTACTCGCTTACCGACCAAGTTACGGTCATTGCTGGATACGATTATTTCTATGGTAAAAGGGGATTATTTTCTCCATTTAGTCACAATGATGAAGCTTGGATAAAACTGAAATATAGTTTTTGATTTAGCCCATACTTTAGGAGAAATAAAGAATAGACAAGGGGGCAAAAGTGACTACCCACTTATCTGAAAGTCCCTATAAGAAAGAGAAATCTTTACGCTTATTCTGCTACGTTTACTTTCTCTTCTCTTGTTGGTCCCTTCTCTTATAGGTACTTATATAAGTGTCTGGTTTGTGATGGGCTCTGTAATGATAAAGAGAGGCTTGGCTGGCATAATGGTGGTCGCAAAAATACGAGTCGTAGTACTGGAAGAGATGCCAGTTCGACGACAAAGCTCGGGTGCAGAAAGCGGAAAGTTGCGGACAGTAAAATCTGCTTTTGGATAAGCCTGCCGGAGTTGCTTTAGCTTACTTTTTGAGTAGGGTAGCGTTTCTTTAACAAGAAATATAGAGCCATAAAAGTCACCATCGAAGTGATCTCCTGTGTATAAGTGGCTGTTGGGGTGAAGAGCATCTAGCCCGTAGTACTCTGCCACTCTTTTAAAAGCACCTATCTTGAGCAGAGAAGGAGCAGGGTAGTAGAGGTATTTTTTTATGGTGTCTGTGTAATGTATGCAAGCCTTTTTCTCTTCGGCAAAGGTGAGCGAGAAGTTTTTTTGAGCTTCACCCGTAGCCGATAATTCTACAGCTTCGAGGGCTATCTCCTCAGCTGGGAGTTTTAGGGGAGAGTGGACATCTGGTATAAAAGCGAGAATTTCTTTGACCTCTCCTTGGACAGCAAGGATATAAATTTTTGAAATAGAGGGAAGACTCTCCATAAGAGCCTGCAGATCAATAAGTGGCGAAAGTTTGAGAAGTAGGGAAAAACTTTTGTTACTGTCTTGGAGATTTCTTAGAATTTCCTGAGGGTTGGGCGAGATTTCTTCTAAAAGGAAAGTGCGTCTGCCACTATCTGTTCTTCTTGAAGGGTCACAATAGAGTAGGGTATGCTCGCCAGTATCTACCAAATCGAGGAAGTTTACGGCATCGTTTGTGCAGATAGAAAGTGGTGGTAAGCGCTGAACAAAAGGTTGTAGGTTGAATTTAAGAGCGGTTGCCAGCGAAGGATCTCTTTCTATGTAGTAGGCCTTTTGGGCATTGGCACTCATCGCTAGAAAATCTATTCCAGCTCCTCCAGTAAGATCCACAAGAGTATCCGAAGAGGCTACAAAATGACTTTTGAAGAGTGCTGTTGCTTCGCTAGAAGCTTGCTCAAAGTTTACTCCTTTTGGGAAAAAGAAGGGTTTTTCGCTAAGAGAAGGATACTTTCTTTTCCATTTCTTTCCCACTTCAATTTGGGTCGCCACAAGAGATTTGAGCTCTTGTGGCACCTCGTTGCTCCCTAGTAATAATCGATCCACAGAGCAATCTTTGTATTGCTCTGCCCACTGCATCACTTCTTGGATGATTTCTAAAGTCAGTTTCTTGTCCATCTTCTTGCAAAGATAGCTACCTTTGCAGAGAGATGGATGCATGTAAGATGATGCAAAGGTTGGGACTGCTTGTCGGTCTGTTCTTGTTATGGGGAGGAGGCTGTTTGCTATCGGCTGGAGTACCTTTTCGGTCTAGTTATTACGATAGCCGTGTCAATAGCTTGATTGTCTCTGTACCTGAAGCGGAGGAGTATCGCCCTTTCCCTTACTATATTCCCTCTCAGGGAGAGCGGATTACTTTTTCTTTTGATCTTTTAGAAGAGGTGCCCCGTGTCCTACGCTATCGCTTGGAGTATTACGATGCAGATTGGAGTCCTTCTCCATTGCTTACTTCAGAAGTGCAGAGTGGTATTCCCACTGGCCTAGTTCCGTATCCAGAGCCTAGTATTGCGACCAAGGTGCATTATTGGCACTATTCATTTACTCTTTCTCCCTCTTCGGACCCTACCCCAAAACTATCGGGTAATTGGCGAATTGTTTTCTTTGAAGAGGGGAATGAAAGTGCCCCTCTTGTAGAGGTTTCTTTTGGTCTTGTAGATCCTGTATTTAAGCTAGAAGTAGCTGCAAGTGGCAATACCCAAGAGGGGATCTACAGAAGCAACCAAGAAGTTTCTGCCACCGTGCGATCTAGTGGTACCACAGCGGGATACTTAGAGAAAGGAATAACGCTTTTTGTCGCTCAAAATGGAAGAAGTGACAATGCCCAACTTCTGCGCAAGCCTTCTTTTGTTGGCTTGGACTACATTGAGTTTGCCTATCAAGAGGCCGCCCTCTTTGAAGGAGGAAACGAATATTTCTCTTTTGAAATTTTGGGTGATACAGAGAGCAACATGGGGGTAAAGCAATTAGATACCAAGGTGACCCCTTCGTATGCTGTATTGTTTCCTCACAAGAATAGCTCTAAACAACGCTATCAGACTAGTGCAGATGCCGATGGTAGGCAGGTGATTCGGGCTCCATATGGTTCGGCAAATGGAGCTACTGAGGCTGACTATTACGAGGTTGAGTTTACTTTTCTTTCCCCCTATTTAGGAAGCTCACTCTTTTTGTCGGGAGCTGCTTTTGATCCACTTCCATGTTCTGAGAGAAAAATGAGCTACGATGCAGTCCGAGGAGCGTATGATGGAGTGTGGCTACTAAAGGCTGGCTATTATTCCTACCAATATCTTTGGGGGGACTCTTCGTGCACGACACCGTTGCGAAGTGCACCAACTGTAGGGAGTCACTACCAGACCTCCAATAGTTATACTGTGGTGGCTTATTTTCGTGGTATGAACGAGAGGATCGATAAGATGGTCGCTGTAAAAGAGCTTCGCATACCATAGAGGTTAAAACTAAGAAAGACACATTTATGGATCTATTTACTGCTGTTATTCACAGGCTTTCTTCTTTTAGATTGCGCCGTATAGAGCAATATGCACTGCATGCTGAGGAGATACAAAGCCAACAACTGGCTGTCGTGCTGGGCAACTTAAAGGGTACTCGCTATGCCGAAGCGCATGGATATACCGATAAAAGTGGTAGCTATATAGAGTACTGTAAAGCAATTCCAGTCGTGGAATATGAAACGATTCGACCTTTTGTTAATAAAATGTTGGAGGGAGAGCGTGATGTTTTATTCCATGGAGGGTGCGACCGCTTTGCAAAGTCAAGCGGAACTTCTGGAGGAAGAAGTAAATTCATACCTGTAAATACTGCACATCTCAAGGATTGTCACTTTCGTGGAGGCTCCGATGCTTTGTGGCTTTACCTTTCTACTCGTCCAGATAGTCGTTTTTTTCGCACAAAAGGTCTTGTGTTGGGGGGAAGCAGCGCTCCTGTCTCTTGTGGAAATGAAATATTGCAAGGCGACTTAAGCTCTATACTTATTGAGAAAATGCCAGCTTTGGGAAATATTATCCGTGTGCCTTCAAAGAGTATCCTTTTGATGGATGAGTGGAATGCAAAAATGGACGCTATCGTAGCCAGTGTGATGCATGAAAATGTAGGTAGCCTATCGGGAGTGCCTTCTTGGATGCTGGTTATGATAAAAAAACTGCTACAAGAGAGTGGTAAGAGTGATCTTTCCGAGCTATGGCCTGATTTGGAGGTTTTCTTTCATGGAGGAATAAGCTTTGCTCCTTACCGTGAAGAATACAAGCGAATTATTCCATCCGAAAGGATGCAGTATCGCGAGACATACAACGCTTCAGAAGGTTTCTTTGGCATTCAAAATGATCCTCATGATCCAGCCTTTTTGTTGATGCTGGACTATGGTGTCTTTTATGAGTTTATACCTCTTGATGAGTTGCATGAAGAAAACCCCACTGTGGTTCCTCTTTCTGAGGTTAAGACAGGTATTGTCTATGCTATGCTAATCAGTACGCTCGGGGGACTATATCGTTACGAGTTAGGCGATACGATTCTTTTTACTTCTCGCAATCCCTACAAGTTCACGATAGTAGGGCGCACTACTCACTACATCAATGCATTTGGAGAAGAGCTAATGGTGGCCAATACCGATAAGGCTATCGCTACCGTAAGTCATGCGTTGCACTGTGATGTGGCTGAGTACACAGCAGCCCCACTTGTACTTTCAGATGTGGGCAAGGGTAGACACGATTGGATAGTGGAATTTTCTAGAGTTCCCAAAGACTACGCTCAGTTTGCAACTATGCTTGACGAGGAACTTCGCAAACTCAACAGTGATTATGATGCCAAGCGCTATACCAATATGACACTCCTTCCCTTACAGCTATATATCGTGCCAGAGGGTTTCTTTGCTGCTTTTTTGGAAGAAGAAGGAAAAGCCGGAGGGCAGCATAAAGTGCCTAGGCTAAAAAACGATAGAAACCTCATTGAAAAACTTCTTCTTCGAGAAGGAATCACGAAAATCAAAAACTTATATTAACTTTGCGGTGCTTTGTTTGACGGACCTCCCCTCCTCGTGTAGGAAAGGGCTTTCACGTCAATTAAAAGGGAATCGGGTGTGAATCCCGAACAGTCCCGCTGCTGTGTTTCCCTAAGAGTTGAGTTTGCTATTCTGATCGTGGAATAGGACGAAACTTCTTGTTGTGACCTGTGAGGACATTGCTACTAAGGTGGCGATGAGCTGACCACTGAGCTTCATCTGAAAAAAGCTTGGGAAGGTGCAGGATCATTGGGATAAGTCAGAAGACCTGCAAAGCATTTCTGCGGCTTCGAGGACGGCTGAGAGGCGGAAAGACTTGTTTAGTATCTACCCAGAGAGTCTCTGGTGTAATCTCGTTTCCATATGGTCGCGAGTACTACCCAGAGAAAGGAACACACTCTTTGCGGTAGTTGGTTCCTATTAGAGGTTTTCTCTGCTTCTTCATTACAATTCCCCTTGTAAGCACCGAGTACGCATGATCCAAGCGCAGATGGATTTATAATGCGTAAAGCGTAGTATACCCCTTTTGTTGCCTTTGTGGGTAAACGCTACGCTCCGGGTAGTTATCCTGCTCTGTCTATAGCAAAGGGATGAGCTCCTTTACTATCAATACGACAGAGCGGGATTCTATTTTATACTTTTCTCATTCTCTTCACCTTTCATTGGAGACTGTTGCATAAAGGCGAATCGCTGTGTTGCTTTCGGGATTCGGCTTTGTCTCAATACGGAGGTATGCTCCCTTCAGACCTCACCCCCAGCGCCTTGCGCTTCATCCTTTCTGCAAAGTCAGGACAATCTTGCAAGCAACATTGTGAGGCTGTTGACTTTTGCAACAGTCTCCATGGATGAAAATAAAAAAGGGAACCTTTTGTATTTTACAAAGGTTCCCTTTTGTTTGGGGATAGGAAGGTCCTCTACAATTAGTAGAGAATATACGCTATTTTAGTCGAGGATAGTAACCCAACCGTATGGATCTTCTTCATCGCCGTACTGGATTGCACGAAGTTTGTGGTAAAGCTTTTCGCTGATAGGACCTGGCTTGCCATCCTTAGAGATTACATAGCTCTTGTTTTCATCAAGGTCGTCAATGCGAAGGATAGGACTAATCACAGCAGCTGTACCACATGCACCAGCTTCTTCAAAAGTAGCGAGCTCTTCTTCTGGTACGTGACGACGTTCAACCTTTAATCCCATATCTTTTGCGAGCTGAATAAGGCTCTTGTTGGTGATACTAGGCAGAATAGAGGTAGACTCAGGTGTGATGTAGGTATTGTCTCGAATACCAAAGAAGTTGGCAGGACCACACTCGTCAATGTATTTCTTTTCCTTGGCATCAAGGAAGAGACAAGCACTGTAACCCTTTTCGTGAGCGAGTACAGTAGGTACCATACCAGCAGCATAGTTACCACCTACTTTAAGGGTACCTGTACCAAGAGGTGCAGCACGATCGTATCCTCTCATAATAGCCATTGGTGTAGGCTTAAACCCTTCTTTAAAGTATGGACCAACAGGACCAACAAAGATGAGGAATAGATATTCAGGAGCTGGTTTTACACCTACTTGTGCGCCAAGACCAATAAGGAGCGGACGAATGTAGAGAGAGGCTCCACTTTCATAAGGAGGCACAAACTTTTCATTCAACTTTACAACACGCTTTACCATATTGGTAAAGAGCTCTTCGGGAACGGGCTGCATGACTACTCCTTCTGCAGAGCGGATAAGACGCTTTGCATTTTCGTCTATACGGAAGATACGTATCTTACCATCTTTGCCACGGAAGGCCTTAAGCCCTTCAAAAGCTTCCTGTCCATAGTGTAGACAAGTAGAAGCCATGTGTACGGTTACTTCTTCGCTTGTTGAATCTTCTACTTCGCCCCATTTGCCGTCGCGAAAGTAGCATCTTACATTGTAATCGGTTTTGAAGTACCCAAAACCTAGGTTTGACCAGTCAATTTGCATAGCTTGTTTGTTGATAAACTAACTTATTGTTTGTATTGTTTCTATCTCTTTTTATTTGGAGAAGTGTGAAAGATTCATAGAGCATATAAGATCTATTGGAGCAATCTGTCTCTCTTTCCCCTTTGCAACTTTTGGCTGATGGGGTATGTGCTCCTAACTTGTAAAATAAACTCCTTGGAAGGTTGAATCATTCTATCAGTCTCCTCTTACAAAAGTAAGCAAAAAAAACGACTCTTGGGGATAGTTTTAGGCAAAGAGTAAGGGTTCTACGGAAGGTCGCTTCGTAAGTTGACCTTTACTATAGGCAACCTCTCCATTTACAAAGGTCGTGTGTATGGCATGCGTGAAGGTTTCCCCCTCAAAAGGAGACCATCCGCATGTTGATAGTATGGAGGCGTCGCGTCTTACGGAGGTGGGGCAGTTGGGGTCAATTAGTGTAAGGTCTGCATAGTACCCTTCGCGAAGAAATCCTCGCTTTTGGATGCCAAAACGCTGAGCTGGATGGTGACACATCTTTTGAACCATATCCGTAAGAGCAAGCTCTCCTCTTCGCACAAGTTCCAAGATTACAAGAAGAGAGTATTGAATAAGAGGACCACCACTGGCAGCTCTTAGTGCTCCTCCTTCTTTTTCGCTCAATAGGTGAGGGGCATGGTCAGTAGCGATGATATCAATTGCGCTAGAGCGTAGAGCTTCTTTGAGTGCTTCACGGTCTTCTTTTGTCTTAACTGCAGGATTCCACTTGATCAACGAACCCTTGGTAGCATAGTCGTCGTCGCTAAACCAGAGATGGTGGGCACAGGCTTCAGCTGTAATCTTTTTTTCTTCAAAGGGCGTTGAAGTGTGGAGAAGATTGGCTTCTCTAGCTGTAGAGAGATGAAGTATATGGAGATTTGTGCCCCACTTTGTAGCTCTTTCCATGGCTTCACAAGTGCATCGGTAGCAAGCTTCATCGCTACGAATTAGAGGATGACAAGAAAGGGGAGGATCTTCTCCATATTGGTCAATAAACTTTGCCTTGTTGCTAGCGATAATGGACTCGCTTTCGCTATGAATAGCAATTACCTTAGGGCTTTCCGCAAAGAACTCATCGAGAGCCTTGGGACTATCCACTAGCATATTTCCTGTGGAAGAGCCTAAAAAGAGCTTGTATCCAGGAAATAGAGAGGAGTCTATACGAAAGACCTCTTGGGCATTGCTATTTGTGCCTCCTACAAAAAAGCCGTAGTTTGCCCAAGACGTACAAGCCGCACGTTCGCGTTTCTCTAGAAGAGCGTCCAAAGACGTAGTAGGTGGCTTTGTGTTAGGCATTTCTAGATAGGAAGTTACCCCACCTGCAACGGCTGCTTTGCTTTCACTCTCAATGTTGCCTTTATGGGTGAGTCCAGGTTCTCTAAAGTGAACTTGGTCATCAATTACTCCAGGAATAAGAAGAAGTCCCTGGCAGTTCATTACCTTGTCTGATACGCTAAAAAGGGGGGGGAGAGAGTCTAGAGTAGACTCTTGCTTTAGAATAGCCTCAATGCGATTGCCACAGATCAGTACAGAGCCTATATAGACTTCACCTTCATTGGCAATTTGGGCATTGTGTAGCAATATTCGGCTCATCTTATGTCTTGTTTAGTTCGTTTCTTTTTATTTCTTTGTTGCCTCTGGTTTAGGTGTGCCTTGAGGAAACTTTTTTTGTTCCTTCCAAAGTCGTAGTTTGAGCACGCCAGAAAAGGCTTCTCCAAAGATGGACGAACTCATTTTACTAGTGCCTAACTTGCGATCTGTAAAGGTAATTGGAAGCTCCTTAATTGAAAAGCCAAGCAGGTAGGTAGCATATTTCATTTCTATCTGAAAGGCATAGCCTCGAAAATGGATTTTGTCGAGGTTTATAGATTCTAGTACTCGCCGATGGTAGCAGACAAAGCCTGCTGTAGTATCGTGGACTGGGAGCCAAGTGACCGCACGTACATAGACAGAGGCAAAGTAGCTCATGAGGATTCTTCCTAGAGGCCAGTCCTTCACCTTTCCTCCTTTTACATAGCGCGATCCCACTGCTAGGTCATATCCTTCCATTGCAACAGTACGGTATAGACGAGGAAGAGCTGAGACAGGGTGGCTAAAATCACAATCCATCTCAAAGATATAGGAGTACTCGTGTGCTAGAGCCCACTTAAATCCCGTAATGTATGCCGAGGCTAATCCTAGCTTTCCTTCGCGTTCAATTAGATGAATTCGCTGAGGATATTGAGGCATGAGAGCTTTTATTACTCCCGCTGTACCATCTGGCGAGCTGTCGTCTACAAAAAGAATGTGAAAATCTTCTTGAAGAAGCATTATTTGCTTGCATAGCTCAACCACATTTTCTCGTTCGTTGAAGGTCGGAATGATTATCAAACTATTGGACATAAAAGCGAAGTCTATGGGATGCTTAAAGCTCTAATTCTATATCTCCTATACAAAGATAGAGCAATTCTATGGATATAGTTGAGGAAGTATAGCGGTACTCGTCGATAAGCTTGCTACAAGGATTGAGTTAGGATCAATACCTTCTTCTTCTTGACTGGTTAAGCTCGGGGTAGAAGGCATTTTCTAGGTGTTCCACCTCAAAAGTATGAGAAACTGGATGGAATATTACAGAGAGTACATCGTAGCGGATAGGCATATTCAAACGAAACTGACGAACAAAAGCATCCGCTGCAACACAGATATTTCGCTGCTTTACCCGATCTACAGCCTCAATAGGCTTTTGAAGACTATTTTCTACACGAGTCTTTACCTCAACTACCACCACCCACTGACCATCTGTCGCCACGAGATCAAGTTCTTTGTGCTGGAAAAACCAATTTTGGGCAAGTATTCGATAGGCTTTCCCGATTAGATACCGAAAGGCAACACGCTCTCCTTCTTTGCCTATATCATAGGTCTTTGCCATGATTGTGGGGCTTGAAGGTGCTTATGTGGCGATGTTTTTTTTCTTCAAGGATTTGGTCTATATTGATGAGGATACCAGTTTCTTCAACATCACCAAACTCTTCATTGATAGCGGTGCCAAGCTTAATCAAATCTGGGCTTAGGGATATATATGCATTGAAGAGTGGAGGAATATTGATCCCCATCTTTCTCACCTCTTTTTTTAGTAGCTGGTAGTCGGCGGTGAGATTGGTGCCACTAAAGAGAGAGCGGTCTTCTTCGCTTAGCTCTATTGGGAGGGGGCATTTGGGAGAAACTAGCTCGTGCGTATCGTTGAAATAAATCTCCATAAAGTGAAGAATGAGATTGCGACAACGACGGTTGTAATTGGAATACATCGTTACTTTCCCAAAGAAGTATTTGATGTCTGGGTGCACTACGGTAAGAGCTCCAAGACCATCCCATAGATTGTCTAGTGCATAAATAGAGAGGGTTTTTAAAGTGGTAGATTGAAAACCCGCAGATACAAACGAACGCCCTAGTTCTAGGGTTACTGGAAGAATCTCCTTGACAAACTTCTCGCTATAGTTAAACATATGAGAAGTAGCTAGAGCATCGGTACCCTTAGAAGAGTTTACTACATCACTTCCATTGATAAACCGATACCCGCCGATGATGGTCTTGTGTTCTGGACTCCATACTACAAGCTGCTTATAAGCCTCTGGGCCGAGGTCGTACTCATCAATATCGCACGACTTTCCACTTCCTCCTCCTCCCATTCTAAATGCCTCCTCGCGGAGACGTCCTACCTCACGCATTGTATTAGGGCATTCATTGCCATCAAATACATAGATTTCGTTGTGTTGTC
Source organism: Bacteroidales bacterium KA00251 (assembly GCA_001552775.1). Classification (GTDB taxonomy): domain Bacteria; phylum Bacteroidota; class Bacteroidia; order Bacteroidales; family Porphyromonadaceae; genus Porphyromonas. The sequence goes on along the minus strand of KQ959271.1, from coordinate 112,906 downwards.
TATTGGTAAGCCTGAGGAGAAGCTTTTCGCTGAGCTCTTCTTGTAGGAGTTTTTTATCTACTGGAGCAATAATAGGTTCCATATTATTAAGCAGCTAGTTATAGGATTGGGTTATCTTGTTTTAAGATGGAATTCTTCCCCGAGAAGGTATACTTTGTGACGGACAAGGGCAGATATATCATTAACGCTGAGCTTTGAGTCTATAAGATTTTGGTATTGGAGTGGCTCTCCCACAGCTATCGCGAAGCAAGAGCCTTTGGCGGCAAACATTTCTTTTGGCAGTAGAGCAGTACCGATATTAAACTTTATGCCTACTTTTTTTCTGAGTTGTTCTATCTTGTAAAAGGAGCGAGAATTGTATCCGTAGAAAAAGAGGGGAACTATATCGCGTTTGCTTTTCAGGGCTTGCTTTACGAAGCTAGTTTTCCAAGGAAGATCTTGTATTTTTCCATCAATAAGTCTTGAGCATATTCCCGCAGGAAAGGAGATTACTGGGTAATCTGATGAAAGGGCATCTCCTACTCTTTTAACCGAATCTCTCGATTGTCCATGAAGTGTATTTACTGGTACAAAAATATTCCTAAAGGGGTGTAGAAAAAGCAACATATCATTGACGATGTAGCGAATATCGCTGTGATAATGCTGCCCGATGAGGTGGGAGAGACAGATGCCATCTAGTCCTCCTAGTGGATGGTTGCATACAAAAAGAGCACGTGGATTTTGTGGAAGACGCTCCTCACCTAGGATCTCCAGTTTTATACCAAAGTAGTACATCAGTTTCTCCACAAACTCCATCCCCTCATACTGACCATATTCACGCAGTACGTAGTTGATCTCATCTTGGCAGATAAGCCTTTCGAGCAGACGGATAACCACTCGGGGAAGTCTCTTTCGAAACTTTTTACTGATAACCTCGCCCACATTGATTTGCTGAGGCGTACAAAGAGTTGACTCCTCTTGGCTATCTGCCCCCTGTGGTAAGATTATTTTGTTAGCTGTTTCTCCTGCTTCCATTTATCCCTTTTTCCGTAAAGCACTCCTCATCGAGTGCTTTTGTTTTATTCTTAGATCTTTCAATCAGCCCTTATTAGAAAGTGATACCTTGCATTCTTTCCGCAAAAGTAAGCATTTTGTTTGAGCTAACCTTTTTATACCCTTCTCAGAAACTCCGCACTTCCTTGCTTTTACAGTGTTTTTTTAGCGATTGTTTTTGAGGAAAGTTATTGAGTGGAGTTTTTAAAGACAAGACGAGCTAATTCTGAAATGTTTTTTACAGCAAGTACTTTTATTGCCATTTTATTTGTACTCTCGGCAAGTGAAAGTTTATTAGCTTGAGGAATTACGATTGCCTTATATCCTAGTCGATCTGCTTCTCCTATGCGAGCTTCAATGCGACTAACAGCTCTTATTTCTCCAGAAAGTCCTATTTCTCCAGTAAAGCATACAGAGGTGGAAACTGCACGGTCGAGGGTAGAGGAGAGAACAGCTACGGCAATAGATAAATCTAGTGCAGTGTCGTTGATGCGAAGACCGCCAGCAATGTTGAGATAGACATCTTGTCGAGCTAGCTTAAAGCCAGCTCTTTTGTCTAGTACAGCCAAGAGCATATCTAGTCTCCTTTGGTCAAAGCCTGTAGCACTTCTTTGGGGGTTGGGATATACAGCACTACTTACCAGTGCTTGTGTTTCCACTAGAAGAGGACGCACTCCCTCAAGTGTAACTGCAATACAGCGACCACTTAGAGCTTCATCATTTTGCGATACAAAGTGTTCTGAGGGATTTTCTATCCCCCGTAGTCCCTCATTTCGCATTTCGTAGATACCAAGTTCGTTGGTACTCCCAAAGCGATTCTTTTGGCAACAGAGAATCCTGTAGAAGAAGTGTTTGTCGCCTTCAAAAAGGAGAACTGTGTCTACGGTGTGCTCCAATACTTTAGGACCAGCAATGGTGCCATCTTTGGTGATGTGTCCAATAACTACAACAGATATGGCGTGTTGCTTGGCAAAGCGAAGGAGTAGGTTGGCACATTCACGTATTTGCGAAGGGCTACCAGGAGAGCTTTCAGAAAGGGAAGTGGAGATCGTCTGAATAGAGTCTATTACAAGTAGCTTTGGCTGTATCTGAGTGGCGTATGCTAGGATGGTTTCCAGGTCGGTTTCGCACAGAATAAGGAGATCTTCATTGTCTCCGCCAATACGATCAGCACGCATTTTGAGTTGCTGCTCACTCTCCTCTGCGGAAATGTAAAGGGTGTGTAATCCTTTCGTTTGCAATACAGTCTGAAGGATGAGGGTAGACTTGCCGATCCCAGGCTCCCCTCCCAGTAGTACAAAGGAACCTTCCACTAATCCTCCGCCAAGGGTGCGATTGAGTTCCCTATCGGATAGGATGATCCGCTTTTCTTCACTGCTATTAATTTCTGCAAGATGTCGCGGTTTTGACTTTTTAGAGGAACCAATAGCTTGCGAAGCTAGAGCTTCGCGCTTGGAAACTTGGGGTAGGGGAAGCTCCTCTTCAAGAGTATTCCATGCTTTGCACACCCCACATTGACCCTGCCACTTAGGATATGTAGCCCCACACTCTTTGCAGACGAACTGCTTTTTTACCGTTGCCATAGAAAGATAAAAACCTTTATTGGCGAATCAGTGGGCAGGTAGAGCATCGAAGTAGTCCTCCCTGTTTGGATATTTCGTAGTAGGGAATGGAGATTGTGCTAATATTCCATTCATTTTCCAGGTGCGCGCGAAGTCGATGAAACTCATTTTCTACAATTATTCGATTGGGAGAAATCGAAAAAATATTGGTCGTAAGGTTAAAGGCTTCCTCTGCAGTAATGGCAAAAAGATTCTCTTTGCCAAAGATAGACTCAATGAGTTCTACCTCCTCTTGGCGAGCAAATCCTTGAGGATAATAGAGTGCTTTGCCACGGCCTACAGGCTGAAAAGCACAATCAAGATGAAGGACTCCTTTTTCTGGATTGGAGTCGTGCTTTTTCAGTTGAAGAGGGATGACCTTTTTTTGGGGAAAGTGTGACGTGAAGTAGCGAATTGCAGCTTCATTGGTGCGCGCCATTTTGTAATGGTCAAAATCTTTATCGGGCGTAACTCCCATAAAGAGAATGTCGTTGTAAAGCATAATGTCGCCTCCCTCGGCATGTACTTCTTTCGGGAGATGGACGATCTGCTCGTCGGGAATGCGAGAAAAGACCTCGCGGTAGGCTAAAATCTCTTTTTCTCTCTCAGGGATCATATTGGCGATAAATAGCTCCTCGTCAATGGTAAATGCCACATCTCGAGCAAAGAGTTGGTTGTAATCGGGGATAAGAGTAGGGCGAAGCACTTCTATGCCTTCTCTCTCTAGAGTGGTCGCTAGTTGCTCCATTTCCTCTACAATATCACTTTCGATAGGATAATTACCTTCTTCAACCGCACGATAACTTCGTGCATCATAGGTCTCTTCGAGTGTAGGAGGTGTACCTAAAGAATGAGGGAGACCAACTACTACACAGTGGAGAGAATCCGTCTCGTTGCATACATGGGGTTTGATAGTATTTGCCATAAGAGTTTTTGAGTAGCCTCAAAGGGGATAGAATTTAACGAAGAAACTCCTGCAGAGCTCTGTTTTAGATTCTGCAGGAGTTTTTCTGTATTTGGTGATTGGTCGAGACGGCACGATTTGATTGTGGTGTTTGCTTAGGAAACAACCTTCTATACAAATTAATTACAATCTCAACTTTTCTAGGTTATAGTCTCACTTTATAGGTTTTTACGACGCCTCCTTCATAGACAATACGTATGAGGAGTAATGCAGGTGCCTGAGGTAGCCTTTCGCGAGCAATGAAGAGCTGACCAGCTACAAGACGACTTGTTTTGAATACAGCTCTCCCCGTGATGTCAAATATAGCCACCTCGGTGGCACAAGTTTTTAAATCCAAAACTAAGTCACTAGACGTTACAGAGATGGATATCTCTTCGGGTTGGACGAGATTGGTTTTCTCTACAACAGTCTCTCTAGGCTGCTCTATGATAGGAGTAGCCCCAAGGGATCCACCTATAAGGAGTAGCAAGGGTAATATATAGATGAAACAATGTTTTAGCATAGCTTTCAAACTTTTTTCTGAGAAGGAGTATGGTTACTTTGTTTTCCCTTCGCTACAAAGATAAGCATTCTTACAAAAAGATGCATGTTGCTTCATGCGCTTTTACTTGAAAATTGGAAAAAAATCTTCCGAGACTTTTTCTTAAATCTTCCTGAACTTTAAAAGAAAAGTTCCTGAAGATTTATGGAAAAGTACCGAGAGATTTTGGAAAAAGTTCCGAGAGATTTTGGAAAAAGTACCGAGAGATTTTTTGTGGGCATAATCAAAGAGTTTTTGCGACTATATTGAGTCCACTTTTTAGGCTCTTCATTCTCCCCTCAAGATCACAATCAGCTTGTCATTTCTAATGCGTCAACTATGATAAAGGAAGTTGCGATGTTTGCGGAATCTAGGATATTCGGTTAACTTTGCCTAGTATGAGCAAAGAGACTATGGATCATCAGACCCAATCAAAGAGCGTATCACAGCATGCGACTAGTTTATGGGCACTAGCAGAGCGCACTCAAGGTGTGACTGGACATCTCACCCCGATGATGGAAATGTCTATAGTCTCTCATCATCTGCAACTAGGAGGTCGATACTTGTACTACAAGGATGTGGCAGAGGAGATAATTAGTGCCTTTGCAGAGTCTTCATCGTCAGAGCACCATAGGGAGGCTCTTGTCTCGGAGCCTATGCCGAGCTATGGTCTATTCCCTGAGTTGCAGACCGTACCCTTCCCTAGTCAACTTGACGGAGCCTTTACGTTTATAGATCTGTTTGCTGGTATCGGAGGTATACGCCTTGCGATGCAGTCGGTCGGTGGCACCTGTCTCTTCTCTAGTGAGTGGGACAAGCAAGCTCAGCAAACCTACCTAGCTAATTTTGGCGAGCTCCCCTTTGGTGACATCACCTCCCCAGTCACGAAGTCTTTTATTCCTAAGGATTTTGATGTGCTGTGTGGGGGCTTCCCTTGTCAAGCCTTTTCTATAGCGGGCTATCGCAAGGGGTTTGAGGATACTCGAGGTACGCTCTTCTTTGATATAGCGGAGATTGCCTCAAAGCATCACCCTAAGGTGCTACTACTGGAAAACGTCAAGAACCTTCGCACTCATGATAAGGGGCGTACCTTTGCGGTTATCAAGCAGACGCTAGAGGAGCTTGGGTATGTCGTATACTCTAAGGTACTCAACCCTGTAGAGTATGCTAATGTGCCGCAAAATCGAGAGCGCATCTTTATCGTAGCGATAGATCCTAAGCAGGTGCCAGCTTACGTTTCTTTTACTTTTCCCGAACCAGAGCCACTGACAAGGTCTATCCACGATTGCCTAGATCATAGCTCGGCAACGCAGGCTATGTATTATACGCCTGAGTCAATGTCTCACTACGAGACTCTTGAGAGTGAAATAACCTCTCAAGACACTATCTATCAGTGGCGACGTCGCTATGTGCGAGAAAATAAAAGCGGAGTCTGCCCTACGCTGACAGCCAATATGGGGACTGGAGGACACAATGTGCCACTTATCCTTACGAATGATGGCATCCGCAAGCTCTCTCCTCGCGAGTGTCTTAACTTCCAAGGATTTCCTGCAGAGTACACCTTCCCTGGTGGGTTGGCGCTATCGGCTCAATATAAGCAGGCAGGTAATTCGGTTGTTGTCCCCTTAGTTACGAAGATATGTCAGCAAATAGTCAAGATCCTACCCACTCGGTAGATCTAGCCAGCTTCAAACAGAGTTGGCAAGGCAACGATCGCTACTTCAAGATGCTTGCAGTGGTTTCTCAGCTGTCGCGTCTATTCTCAGAGAGTAGCACCCCTTACATTGATTATCGACTGGTCGAAAATCTCTTTTGTACTTACTATAGTGCTATCAACGATGCTCGGCTATGTACGGCTTATGATGCCCGTATTGGTCAACTGGGCATCGGAATAAAGACTTTTATCTTAGGCAAGAGTCACAAGTTAGAAAAAGTTGCGGAGTTTAACTCCCTCCGAGCTGAACTAAATAAGTACAAAGGAATAGACTTGGCAAGACAGCTGGCTCAGTTTAGAAATGAGCGGATTCTATTCTCTCAGCGCACCTATGGATTGACAGATAGCCTATACCATATAGTAGGGCGACGGGAGGAGCAACTAGAGATATTTAATCACCCCTATCCACTGATTGATGTAGATGCTATTAACTCTGTCAAGGAGGGGAATGCGGGGAGCATCTCTTTTACAGATGGGCATCACGACTACTCATTTAACAATAGCAAGTCTGTACTCATGATGCGGTTTGTTACACCATCAGAGCATAAGGTTGTCCCGATAGAGATACTTCAAGATCCATTCTCTCTACTAGAGCGCTTGATACTGGACCTCGACACAACTACACCTGCACAAGAGCATCTTGCCAAGGGGAGTCGCTACGTAGTACTGCCTCTCTATGGAGTGCGCAGGGGCAGTAAATATGTCCCTGCCAAGAGCGGACTCAATCAGTGGAATGCAGGAGGACGACCACGCCAGCCGAATGAGGTGTATATACCAATACCGAAGCAGATCCATCGATCCTATCCAGACTTCTTCCCAGATAGAGACACCTCCTTTACCTTAATACTGCCAAATGGAATAAGTCTCTTGGCTAAAGTGTGTCAGGCTGGCGGAAAAGCCTTAATGTCAAATCCGAATCAAGACCTAGGCAAGTGGATCCTAAGAGATGTGCTACAGCTGAAAGAAGGTGAGCTAGTAACTATGGATACGCTCAACAAGTATGGGATGGACAGCATCTTGGTAAGAAAGGTGGAGAGCTTAGAGAAGCCAGCTACATATAAAATAGACTTTTGTCGTAACGGCTACGAACGTTATGACCAGTTTACGCAAGATGTGTCTGAGGATTGATCAAAAAGCAGAGCTGAGTCAAGTCAAAATTGACCAAAGTCTTAACCAGACTCAAAACTTAGCTCAGAAAGTCAAAAGCTAATTTCCAATCGCCCCTAAGTGGGTGGCATCAATTCTTGATATTGGCAAGGTGTGTCTTTGTACCACAAATTGCCATTTGTACCACAAAGACCCTTGCCCCGAGGAGGGGGGTAAATCACTCCAAAGTCGTAATTAGAAAACAAATAGATATGGATAAGAAAGAGGAGCATCGTTCTGAACGAAAAGTGGCAGAAAAACCTCGCTGGGACAACTGGCACGTACGCTTGCCTAACCCAAAAGACCAGCAACGGGCGATTGAGTTGTTCCATAAATCAGGTGCGGAAACGAAGTCCGACTTCGTGCGGGCAAGGATATTGGGAGAGCATTTCAAGGTGATAACGGTAGATAAGTCTGCCGTGGAGTACTATCGTAAGCTATCCGAATTGACTGCCCAGATACATAAGATAGACGTGCTGTATAACCAAGCTGTACGAGCCATCAACAGCTATCATAGCGTGAAGACTGCTCAGATACTGCTTGAGAAGCTGGAGCAACTATCAACTCAGATTATTGCTTTGCAGGAGCAGGCTATCTCTCTGACCATTGATTACCGCAAGCAATGATTGCCAAGATTTCAGCAACGGAGAACCTCGGAGGTGCACTCGGCTACAACTTCAAGAAGGTGTATAAGAAAGAAGCTGGTTTCTATCATAAGTACTAAGAATAGTATTGGTTAACTTTTTCAATGGTACTAAAGATAGAGCCAGCTTCTTTCTTATCCCGCTGTTAGGTTATCACACAAAATCTCGGATGAACCTCATAGTCTCCTCAAGGAGACCACGCTCATACTGCAGGTGTGCCGTATAGCGCAGTGGAGTGTATGAAGCTTCGCTCTGAAAGAGCGGAAGGGAACAAAAAATCCCCGTCTTAACCCTAGGGAGGATAGAAACAGTTGCAGTCAGGAAATAACCCAACAATCTTATACAGTGTATTGTTGATGTCTACGTACATGCCATACTCCCCGCAATAACTAAAATCTGTGTCTTTTTCTATTTCAATGAACCTAGAAGAATCAGCTTCATTTGGAAGCGCATTGGAATTGTAGTAGTAATTTAGTTCTTTTGGAATGTCGTGTATATGTATTCTTCTTAATCTAATAGAATAGAAGGCATCTTTAACTAGGTGGCAATTATAAAAAACTCCTTTATCTATAACGGTGTGCGTTTTGATGTTGTAGGGCAGCCGAAGATTTACAATTAACGTATCTAATTCGTCGAGAAATATCATTTTCTTATTTAGAAAACTCTGGTTCTTTGTCTCTTCGAATTGATATCCAACATATCGCAAATCTGTCAGATCTAAAATCAAACTATCGGAGTAGGATAGTAGCACAGCTATGCTTAGTAAAATAAAGTTCATTGTGGAATTTTTTCTACAGATCTTAGCTCTCCAGTAGAGTTTATTATTATCGTTTGGATTTCTTTGGAGTTAGGTAAGAAAATTCCAGTTCCTATCTTCTCAGACGTTGCGCCCTGTTCTAATTGAAATTTATCCCTGGGCCCATATTCAAATATTATAATCTGAAATCCATCTCGAGGCTCATCTTGTGCGTGTTCAGTCCTACCTGTTATGGAGCTATCTTTAATGAGTTCATCATAGATAATTCCTTCGATTTGCAAGCTCTTTGAATGCGCATCCTCGAAGATGCCTCCAACTTGTATTTCTTTTAAATAATGACCGATGAGAGCACCCTGAAGAGCTTTGCTTGCTTCCCCCAACTTTTTCAAATCAGATACGTCTATCTTCCTCTCTGTATAGCTATCTATAAAAACGTTTATGTCGTCCTCTTTTTCCCCAACTATATTTAATGAATATTCTTTAGGAGAGGCAATGCCCGAATTGATTACATTCGATAAAGTAGAAGATTTTGCACCCTTAATAGTGTCGTCTTCGTTTCTTAAGGTTAAGAAACCGTCGATGACCAAATATCTATTTCCAGTAGTTTTGTATAGAAAATCCAGATAAATATTTATTCCCTCTATACTGCCCGTCAATCTAATTGAGTCACCTCCAATATCCTCAAGTATAACTGGATTGTTTGCTGTAAAACAATATGCTGATATGTTGGGATATTTGTCTTTTTTAGGATCAGTAGATATCCACAGACTCACCCTTGGATCATAGTACCGTGCTCCATAGTAGTACATACCTGTCTCCTCATCCAGCTCCTTGGCGTTGAAGAGATAAGGCGTGTTCCAAGTGTTATTGCGTTCTTCTATGAACACCTCACCGAACGGCACATACTCGATGTGTTGCGACACCTCGCCATCGAGGTTCGTGATATAGCTACTACTACCCAAGTGGTCAGGGTGGTAGTAGAACTGCATCTTCTCGTACTCTTCATTCGGCTTGATGTTACCATCAGTAGCAGCACGAGCCATCAACCTTGCTTGAGTAGCCTCTGGTGTACCATCATCACAACAGAACCCTTGACCGTTTACATAGTCGTTATTATCCTTTCCAGTATAAGGGATGTCAAACGTCTTATAGTTATCCTTGATAGATTGCAGTTGCTGTGCATACTTGTCCTTGTAATTGATAGTCAAGCCATCAGCCTCATTTCCTGCATACGGTATTCGTCTTGGGTCTGCACCATAAGATGACAAGTCGCCCAATTTAGAAACGATTCTTTGACTACCGATGTAGATGTGCTTGGTGTACTTACCACCTTGCCCTGCCACCAAGTATGGGTTGACATAGAGTGAGAAGCGTGCCGTACCAGTGTTACCACCAGAGAACTCGGAGTTGACAAAGATAGCTTCGTTTTCACAGCTGGTCTTCACCGTGCGCTCAACGTCTGCATCGTACCAGTAGTTGCTCACAAAACCGTTCTCATCGACTGCCAGCAAGCGGTTCTCCTCGTCCCATGTTAGCTTGCGCTCTCCGACTGTACTGTCTTTATGTCCGTCGATCATCATTAGCGATTGTTTCTTTCAATGGAATCTTTTTTAGAAGTATTGGAGTTCTTATCTGTAATCCAAAGATACCTAATAAGAAAAATAAGTGCAATTACAGCTGAAATATTAGGAATCATCTTTTCGATAAAGAATGTTGTAAAACTCACTGATGTCGACATAGAGAGCAAGTCAAAAATCGACATGAACAGTATCATAAATACAGAATATGTTAGAATCAAGGTTATAACAACTTTAGTTAGTATAGAAAAATTCTTATATGTCATGCTATTTGTCTTTTAATACGGTCATATCTTGACTTATTCTAAAAGAACCTATCAAGATATGACCATTTGAACCAACGAATAGAAACGATTCTTTGACTACCGATGTAGATATGCTTGGTGTAGCGACCGCCTTGGCTGGCTATCATATAATAGATGTTGAGAGCACTGACGATCATCACCTCATAATAATTTTCAGATGTACTATATGAGACATCATGTTTTAT
>KQ959271.1:89865-102361 GCA_001552775.1 Bacteroidales bacterium KA00251 | reverse complement strand
AGATGTACTATATGAGACATCATGTTTTATCGCATTAAAGTATCGTATTTAACTATTGGTACTACTCTTTTCTACTCGATTATTGATTATCTGAAGGATATCAGTTTCTTGAATCTTTTGGAGGCATCTTTTTTATATCCTCCGCCAAGAGAATCTTTTCAAAAAGGTGGTGAGATAGAAAAGGGAAGACTATAGTGAAAAGTGTCGTTTGTATGCAGGGAGTCGCTTGTTGTCTCTGTCCATAATAAGAAAGAGATATAGAAGCAAGGTGGAGGAGAGAAGCGAAGATCCCCCATAGCTAATAAAGGGTAAAGGAATCCCTACAACGGGAACCAAGCCCAGCACCATACCAATATTGACACATAAGTGAAAGAGAAAAATGCCTGCTACACAATAGCCATAAAGTCTAGCAAAAGTATTGGGCTGTCGCTCTGCAAGAATCAGTATACGCAACAGTAAGACTAGAAAGACTAAGAGTACAAAGATGGACCCCAAAAAACCATACTCCTCGCCCACAGTACAGAAGATAAAATCGGTATCTTGCTCTGGTACATAGTTGAGTTTCGTTTGAGTTCCCTTCATAAACCCTTTTCCTGTAAGGCCTCCACTTCCGATCGCTATTTTGGCTTGGTTGACGTTGTAGCCAGCCCCATGAAAGTCTTCTTTAATGCCAAGGGCAACTGCTATTCTGTCTTGCTGGTGAGGCTGTAGAACCTCTTCGTAGACAAAGGAGACGCTCATCGCAAAGAGGGTAGACGATAGTGCGAAGATAAGGGTAAAGAAATAGCGTCGTGAAAGGTAGTAAAGAGCCAATACTCCAACGTATAGCATTGTCCCCATAAGCAAAGCTACTGCTGTATAGCTTTGGTCTAGGGGAACGAAAAACCCCACGGTAAAGGTGACTAGATAAACGGCTGCATAGCTTAGTACGAGCCGTTTTACATGATAGCGCCTTTTCTTTTTTGCAATATGGTATAAAAAAACCAGTGTAGCTATGCTAACTAGTGTAGCACCCACAAAATAATCGGCACGTGTGCTACCCCAAAGTAGGTCGGACGTATAGAGAAGGGCAATGAAAAGTATTACTGCAAAGGAGCCGATGGAAAGATAAAATCCAGGTAACCCCTCGCGGTAAAGGACCAGTATAAAAACTGAAAAAATGAGCGCACTCCCAGCCTCTTGTTGCATAAGAATGATAAATGCTGGTAGGAGGATGATTGAGAAGACTTGCAAGTATGCCTTACTCCCTTTGAGCTGAAAGCCGTATCGATCAAATACAGACGAAAGCATGAGTGCTGTAGCAAGTTTGGCAAACTCCGCTGGCTGCAAGCGGAAAGAGCCTATAACTAGCCAGGAGCGAGATCCCTTGATATCTGGAGCTAAAAAGAGTGTGCCTATGAGCAGTAAAATGAAAAAAAGATAGATGACAGGAGCAAAGGAGTTGAAAAATTGGCTATTGACAAAAAGAAGAAGAAAGACTACTCCAAGGCTAATCCCTACCCATATCAATTGTTTCACGGGACGAGAGCCATTCGCAAAAATATCGGTAGCCTCAAAGGTGCCTGTTGAGCCACATATAGATACAAGACCTATGGCTAATAAGATGAAGTAGCACAAAACGACAAACCCATCAAGTTGAAAAGGTGTCGTGCGATTGGAGGAGTTACTAGTAAGCATTGATATAGGTAATTGATCGGTGCTTCATTGACTCTGCAAGCCCTTTAGAATATGCCGAGAGTTGTCCATTACGAAGATAAAACTCCATCATAAGACTACCAATAGGCACCCCAAAGTGTGCTCCAAAGCCTCCATTCTCCACATAGACTGCTATGGCAATTTGTGGGTTGTAGCGTGGTGCAAAGCCCATAAAAGATGAGTGGTCTCTACCAGAAGGATTTTCAGCCGTACCTGTCTTTCCACATACCTCGATCTCTCCAGGAGCAAAGTTGGCTCTTCCACAAGTTCCACTTGTCACTGCTCGTGCCATGCCTTCTGCTATCACTTCCCAATGTTGAGCTGGAATCCCAGTGTCGTGTTTCGTTGTGTAAAGAGAGTCGAGCTCTCCTCCTTGAATTTCACGCACCACATGAGGCGTGTAAAAGTATCCCCTATTGGCTACAGTCGCAGCAAGGTTAGCTATTTGTAAGGGTGTCGCTGTAACTTCGCCTTGACCGATAGCAATAGAGATTATATTGGATGAGGCCCAACGTTTTCGGTATATTTTGTCGTAGACCTTGCTGTTGGGGATATAACCTCGTTTTTCTCCTGGTAAGTCAATGCCCAACTTGTAGCCATATCCCATTGCCACAATATCGTTTTTCCAAGCCTCGAAAGCTTCTTGTACAGAGGGGAAATATCTTCGGTCATCAATTAAGTAATGAAGCCCCCAACAGAAGAAGGCGTTGCATGATGTGGCGATAGCATAGGAAACCCCAAGAGGAGAGCCGTGAGCATGACATCGAGGTCTCCTCCCAAGCAGAGGGTAGCCCCCATAGCATGTGTAAAGCGTCTGGGGGGTGATCACTCCTTGGTGAAGTAATATAGCAGCCTGAGTGATCTTGAATGTGGATCCTGGTGGATAGGTACCCATTATCGCTCTATTGTATAGAGGCTTGTCTGCTGCCGTTTGAAGCATCCTGAAGTTTTCTCCCAGTCCTCTACCAGAAAGCAGTGCAGGATCAAAAGAGGGGGAGGACACTAGAGCCAATATTTCTCCAGTTTTAGGCTCTATCGCTACAATAGCCCCTTGTTTCCCTCGCATGAGCTCTTCTCCAAAAGCTTGAAGCTCCATGTCTATTGAGAGAATGATATTTTTCCCAGCCTCAGCCGGTGTGTCGTAGCTACCCTGTTTATATTTACCTTGTATTTTTCCTACGGCATCACGGAGTAATAGTTCCGTTCCTTTTTTGCCACGAAGTACATGCTCGTAAGTACGCTCTACTCCTGTTTTTCCCACATAGTCGCCTACGGAAAGAAGAGAATCATTTTGTAGCTCTATAGGATTGCATTCGCCCATATAGCCCAGTAAGAGTGCAGCGTGCGTGCTGTTGTACTTTCTTACAGAGCGACGAATCACCGAAAATCCAGGAAAGCGGTAGAGTTGCTCACGGAAAGGTGCTACCTTAGAGATGGGAAGGTGGGGCAGTAGTGTCTGAGGAGAGTAGGGGGAGTAAGCTGGATTCTTTTTGCGGTTGGTAATTTGTTGGAAGTGCTCAAGTAAAGTGCTTTTGTCTGTGCCAAGGAGTTGACAAAGTGCAAGTGTATCAAAAGGAAGTAATTCATTGGTCGTAACTTGCAGGTCATAGGCTGGTTCATTGTATACAATGATTTCGTTGTTTCGATCAAAGATAGCCCCTCTCTCAGGATAGATAGGGCGCAGATAGAAAGCGTTTTGATAGGCTTGTCTTTTGTATTCCGGATTAAGAATTTGCAAATAAAAGAGACGAGCAACAAATATCAAAAAGATACTGATAGCTAGCACGATCATAAGTATAGATCGTTCCTTATAGGGGTCGTTTTTAAGCTTTGTGTTCTCTTTCATTTCGTTATGAAGGCTCACTTTCGTTATCTGCAAGCAGAAGAAGTAAAATGAAAGAGAGTACAAAAGTGAAGGCTACAGAGGATACAAAGCGTAAAGCAATATATCGAAAGTTGAAACCTTCTAGGGCATCCAATCCAAATAAAATGAGATGGTGGATAATAATGAATTCAAAAAGAAGAAAAACTGCACGTCCCGTATTTCGCCTCAATGAGATAGACTTAGAGATGTTGGTATCGGCATCCACAAAAGGAATGAGTAGATAATTCCTAGCAAAAGCTACTAATGTAAAGGAGGCTGTGTGAAATCCTGGGAGTCCAGAGAAAATATCCAAAAGAAGACCGAGTATTCCCCCTAGGAATGTACAAGAGATCTTGTTCGTGGCAATGGGCAACAAGAGTAAGATTGTAAGGTATGGATAGGGGGATGCATACCTAAAGAGATAAAGGTCGTTAAATACCCATATCTGCAGCAACAAAAGCAGTACAATCTTTAAAGTTAGTTTTATCGTCTTAGCTCTCATCTTACACCGCCTTCTTGGAATATTGAGTCTGCCTCAGATGACGAGACGACAAATCCCCCAGTAATAATATAAACAAACTGAAGCCGATCAAAGTCAGTCCCTAGTTTTACAAGAACGGAAGAAGAGGAGGCTGCAACTTCATCGTTTTGTCGTTTTCCCTCTGCAATTGTACCCACAAAAAGTCCTTGAGGGAAAACCAGGGAGTAGCCACTTGTTACAACGGTATCGCCCTTCTTATAGATGGAGTGGCTGGACAGCTCATCAAGGCGTGCATAGGTATTGCCTGGATCATTCCAGCTGAGTGTACCGGAGTAGCCTGTGCGTTTGATAAGGCAACTCAGACGAAGATCTGGATTGAGCAAAGGAACCATCACCGAGTAGTTCTCCCTAACAGAAGAAATAATGCCTGCAATTCCTGTGGCAGATACCACTCCCATTTGCTCTTTTATTCCATCCCTTTTTCCTTTGTTTAGCAGTACCAAGTTCTTTCTATGACTGATGGACGAGGAGATAACCTCTGCGGTAACAAAAGTGAGAGGGGAAGTGGTCGAAAGTGAGTCTGAAAGTTTTATATAGGGAGTGATGGTATCCGCAAGGGAAAAGTCAATTTGCTGTTTAAGGTGGAGATAGTTGAGCTCCGCTTGAGCCAATTGCTCTGTAAGGAGTTTGTTTTTTTCTTTTAGACTGAGGTAGCTTTTTACTTCACCCGATATATTTTGCACACTTCCTACTACTTTGTTGCTAAAAGTGGTACGGATAAATCGATGATAAAGAGAACCATTGAAAAGAAGAGACAAGGCTATTGCTTCAAAAAGAAGGAGCAATAGCCAATGTCCATTGTTCTTTAGAAAGTTTACTAGGCGGTTCACTTACATCTTGTGAAAGACTTTCTCGTGGCCAATGGGGTACACTTACCGAATGAGAAAGTTAAAGTTATCTGTGTTTTTTAAGGCAACGGCAGTACCCTTAGCTACTGCGTGAAGAGGATCGTCAGGAACTTGGAATGCGATACCAAAGCGATCGGTGAGACGCTTGCTCAGTCCACGAAGTAACGCTCCTCCGCCAGTAAGGTATATCCCATTTTTTACAATATCCCCATAGAGTTCAGGGGGGGTGGCTTCTAGAGTGTCAAGGATCGCTTTTTCTATTTTTACGATAGACTTGTCAATACAACCTGCGATTTCAGTGTAGTTGATTTTAATCTCACGGGGGAGGGTATCCATTTGGTCAGCTCCCCAAATGGTATATTCTTCAGGAGCGTCTTCGTTGAGTTCCTTGAGGGCACTTCCCACATTTATTTTAATATCCTCAGCTGTTCTTTCTCCAATTCGCACATTGTGAGCACGTCTTAGATGCTCCATGATGTCCATTGTAAATTCATCTCCAGCAATGCGGATAGATTGCTTTGTGGCGATTCCTCCATAGCTTATTACGGCTATTTCTGTTGTACCTCCACCTATATCTACTATCATGTTCCCTTCAGGAGCAAGTACATCCAACCCAATACCGATGGCTGCTGCCATTGGCTCAAAAATCATATAAACTTCTCGTCCACCAGCTTGTTCTCCGCTATCGTGTACAGCTCTTGTTTCCACTTCTGTACTGCCACTAGGTATGCAAATTACGAGTTTCAGTGAAGGAGCAAATAGTCGTCTGTTTCTTTTGTTGATCATTTTAATCAAGCTACGGAGCATTTGCTCTGCTGCATTGAAGTCTGCAATTACGCCATCTTTTAGCGGACGGATCGTCTCTATGTATGCATGACCCTTTTCATACATTTTGCGGGCTTCTGTACCTACAGCGAGTACCTCGTTAGTACGCTTGTCGAATGCCACTACGCTAGGCTCGTCAAGAATGATTTGCCCATCTTTCATGATGATTGTGTTTGCTGTACCAAGGTCTATGGCCAGATCTTGTCGAAAGGAGAAAAAACCCATAGGGAATGTGATTAAGTGGTGAGGGTATTGAAGAAGAAATTATATTAGTGTTTGAAGTGTCTGACGCCAGTAAACAACATGGATACACCCATTGTATTGGCACAGTCAATGCTTTCTTGGTCTCTTATTGATCCTCCAGGTTGAATGAAGGCTGTGATACCTTCTTCAGAGGCAATTTTTACGCAGTCTGAGAAGGGGAAAAAGGCATCACTAGCCACTACAGCCCCACGGAGGTCAAATCCAAATTGTTTTGCCTTCTCAATAGCTTGTCTAAGAGAAGCTACACGGCTTGTTTGGCCAATACCAGAAGCCAATAACTGCCCATTCTTGGCAATGACAATTGCATTGCTTTTACAATGCTTTACGATTCGTTGAGCAAAAAGACAATCTTGTAACTCTTTTTCAGTAGGTTCTTTTTGGGTGACACATTGTGTGTCTGCTTGCCCCTCTATAGAATTGTCTATTTCTTGCACAAGATAGCCGTCTACAGCGGTACGTAGAGAGAAGTTCCCATTGGTCTCTTTTTTCTGTACAAGAAGGATTCGTTTGGTCTTTCTGGAAAGGATAGGTAGTGACTCTGTGTCAAAATCAGGGGCTATGAGTACCTCAAAGAACAGGTCGCCAATTGACTCTGCCGTTGCTTTGTCTATGCTCCTATTGGCAATGAGAATACCTCCAAAGATTGATTCGGAGTCTGCCTCATAAGCAGCTTGATAGGCTTCAGAGATGGTGTCTCTCATCGCTAGTCCACAAGGGTTGGTATGCTTGAGTACCGCAAATGTTGGCTTTTCTTTGAAGTCTCCAATTAGCTCAATGGCGGCTTCAATATCTTGAAGGTTGTTGTACGAAAGTTCTTTTCCTTGGAGTTTGTCGAAGTACTGTTCGAGGTCTCCAAAGTAATAGCCTTTTTGATGGGGGTTTTCGCCATAGCGAAGGACTTGTGGATTGTCTTTGGCTATTCTCAAGGCGGTAAGACTACCTTCATCAAAATAGTTAAAGATCGCTACATCATAGGCAGAAGTGGTGGCAAAGGCAGCTCGAGCGAAGCGTTTTCTTTCGCCTAAGGAGGTTTTCCCTTTACCGCTTTCGAGCAGATCAAGCAGGGAAGCATATTGTCTTTGTGAAGAGACTACCAGTACATCGTGAAAGTTTTTTGCTGCAGCACGAAGGAGGGAAATACCTCCGATATCAATTTTTTCTATGATTTCAGCCTCTGTGCCCCCATTTGCTACAGTCTCTTCAAAAGGATAGAGATCTACCAGTACTAGATCAATGGACGGAATCTGGTATTCTTCAACCTCTTTTTGATCTGTATAGTCTTCTCTCTGGTACAAGATACCTCCAAAAATGGTTGGGTGAAGCGTTTTAACTCTCCCATGAAGCATACCTGGATAGTGAGTGAGACTCTCAACTGGGGTGCAAGGCAACCCTAAAGAGGTGATAAAGTCAAAGGTTCCTCCAGTCGACACGATCTCTATGCCCAGCTCGTGCAGTTTCTTTGCAATAGGCTCAATACCATCTTTGTGATATACAGAGATGAGTGCTCGTTTGATTACCTTTTCCATATGTCTCTTCTTTATTACTATTATAGTGTAGCTACTTCGCCACAAAGATAGTATAAATTGAGCGGTTTCTCGTTATGTAAAACAGGGAACAGTCTAATATTCTTTTGCTGGAGTGCTACTAGAGTCGTGTCAAGTAGATCCCTAAAAGTACACTAGAGATGCCCGCGACTATGCTTGTAGCTATGTAGATGACGAAAGAAAGACTATGTCCTGTCTCCAAAAGAATCAGACAATCTTTAGAAAAGGAAGAAAAGGTTGTAAATCCTCCACATATCCCCGTGACAAGAAGACAAGAGAGAATAGTAGAGGAGGAGAAATGCCGTGCTATAAGCCCACTGAAAAGTCCGATAAGCAGACAGCCTACCACATTTACAAATAGTGTGGCGAATGGAAAGCTCGCGGAGAACCCCCTCAACGCAAGAGAAGTAAGATAGCGAAGAATACCACCAATGGCACTTCCTAGCCCTACGTAAAGGATTTCTTTTAGCATCTATCAATTTCAATTTAAAAGAAGAAAAAGCAATCTAGCCTTTAGATTGCTTTTCCTTCTTTAATGGAGCTTTGTCTATGTGAAGAATAGAATAAGGAGCTGAGCCATCAGCACTCTCATAAACATTGTGAGTGGGTAAACTGTAGCATAGCCCACTTGCGCAGCTGAGCAGTCTGAAAGTGAGTTGGCATAAGCTAGAGCAGGGGGGTCTGTAGTTGAGCCAGACATCATTCCTGCAAGTGTAAGGTAGTTTATCTTGAGTACGGCACGAGCGAAAATACCCACAATAATTAAGGGCACAATCGTGATGATAAAACCATAAAGAATCCACCAATATCCACCATTTACAATGGTATCAATAAATCCGTTACCAGCATTAAGTCCCACACAGGCTAGAAAAATACATATCCCAATCTCGCGAAGCATAAGGTTCGCACTCGTCGTGGTGTATGTAATAAGCCCATAGCGGTAACCAAAACGCGATAGCAAAATAGCCACAATAAGAGGTCCTCCAGCTAAGCCTAGCTTGATGGGTTGTGGTACTCCTGGAATTGGAATAGGAATTGAACCTAAGATAATTCCTAGTACAATGCCCAAGAATATGGCAATGAGATTGGGATGATTGAGGTGACGCTCAGCATTACCTAATACCTTTTCAACGTTTTGAAGAGCGGGATCACTGCCCACGACTACCAAAGTGTCTCCAAACTGAATTCTAAAGTCGGGTGACGCTACAAATTCAAGCCCGGCACGTTCAATGCGTGTAATGGTTACCCCGTAGAGTGCACGTAGGTTGAGTTGTGAAATTGTCTTGCCAGTTAGCTTTTCTTTAGATACCACAAAGCGGTGAGCACTAAAATTGGAGCGGTTGGGGATCCATTGGGTGCGATCCATTTGAATCACATTCCCCACCATAGCTTCGACAGCTTCATGAGAATCTTCTTGAGTGATTACAAATATTTTGTCGTCTTCCTCTAGGATTGTCTCTGGACCTACCGTTTCAATTTCATTTTTTCCTTTTTTATAGATACGAGAGACTACAAAATGTTGTCCAGTAAGTAACTCTGAAAGTTGTTGTACCGTCTTTCCGAAGATGGAAGGGTTTTTAACCTCTAAAGAGAGTGGGGTGGGGGTCATTTCTCCATCTTGCATCTCGCCATTGTGCTTTGTAGCCTCTTTGGGTATACTCACCTTGAAAAGGAATCGTATCAGCATAATGGATATGATAATGCCAAGTACCCCTAGAGGGTATGCAACAGCATATCCTTGTCCAATGGAGGGATCTCCTTCTCCATAAAGATCGTTAAAAGTTTGTTGTGCGGCACCTAGTCCAGGGGTATTTGTAATGGCTCCCTGCATGATGCCCACCATAGTACTCATGCTCTCACCTGTGAGGAATTTTAGACCTATGGTCACACCGACTCCGAGAAGGACGATTGCTACAGCAAGCATATTAAGCTGGGCTCCACCTGATCGAAAGTTCTCGAAAAAGCTGGGCCCAACTTGCATTCCTATGGAGAATACAAAAAGGATGAGACCAAATTCTTGAAAGAAGTGTACTACATCGGGGTGAATCTTCATCCCCATTTCTGCAAAAACTATTCCTGCAAATAGAATAAAGGTCACACCGAGGGATACCCCAGCGATTTTTACCTTTGCAAGCAGTAGTCCAATTGTAATGGTAAGAGCTACCAGCATAATGGAGTGCCCTACGCCTGTACCTATAAAAAGGTTGGAAAGCCAATCCATCTCAAGTAAAAACATAGCGTTGTCGTCTGCGTTTAAATTTTAATGATGATATAAATATCAATTTTGAGAAAAGTTTAAGGAACTCATAAACCTTATGGTTTCATGAGCTCCCCTATTCTTGCGCAAAGGTACGTATTATTAATGAATGAAAAAAGTTGAGTAGGCTAGCGTTGAACAAGGGTGGATTTGTTAAAGAAAAAGAAGATCAAGAAAGGAGGCTTTGTTTAATATAATTTGTGACATCCTAAATAGATGCATCTATCATAGAAGGGAAAACCGCCCCCCCCCCATGCCCTATAATTATAATACAAGGGGATTCGATGTGAAGTGAGGATAAGTCTAATTTGTGACCCTCTATGGTGATCCAGTAAGCAATACCTCTATGCGAAATAAAGCTTGAGACTAGGATGCGGAGAGGAAGATATACAGAATGTGTGTTGTCGGGAGTGGAAAGAAGTGCGCGAAAATTCGGAAAATTGTTGTACCTTTGCGGTTGTACTCCTATGTAAGGCAGGGAAGAAAGATCTCAAGAAAGTGGCTCTGAGTGCCGAGAGGGACGCCTTACGGGACTAACTTGTTTAGTAATTATAACAGCGTATATGTACGTTATTGCAGAAATTCAAGGACAGCAATTTAAGCTTGAAGAAGGACAAAAACTATTTGTCCATCATCTCAAAGAATCTGAAACAGGAGCTGAAATAAGCTTCGATCGTATCCTTCTAATGGAAAAAGATGGAGCAGTATCTGTAGGAACTCCTGTCATAGAAGGTGCAAAAGTGGTTTGCGAAGTACTTGACCCCAAGGTTAAGGGAGAAAAGGTGCTTGTCTTTAAAAAGAAAAGAAGAAAAGGCTATCGTAAACTAAACGGCCACCGCCAGCAATTTACTCAATTGCTCGTGAAGTCAATAGTAGCATAAGAAGGAAAAAGAAAGGAACCGTATAAATGGCACACAAGAAAGGTGTAGGAAGTTCGAAGAACGGTCGTGAATCAGAAAGCAAACGACTCGGAGTGAAAATGTTTGGAGGACAAGCAGTGAAGGCAGGTAATATCCTCGTTCGCCAGCGTGGTACCCAGCATCATCCAGGAACGAACGTAGGTATGGGTAAAGACCATACATTGTATGCACTGTGCGATGGTACAGTTGTTTTTACGCGCAAGAGGGAAAACCGCTCTTTTGTATCAATAGAACCGATAACCCAAGAAGCGGCGAAGTAGGCGTCTCTTAGGAGATAATCCTAAAACGAATACCGTTTCTTTACATGTTATAAGTGGCGGGTGTCTCGCGGGTTGGTTTTCCACCTCGAGTCGCCCGCTACTTTTTGTTTGTTATATCTAGTCCTTTAGCTTACCCAAAAACAAATCCTTGGAGAGACCCTAAAGTATGTTGCAAATAAAAGAAATTATCGATCACCCAGAGGAGGTGATAAAACGTCTTGCTGTAAAGCATTTTGAGGGGAAAGAGATCGTCGCAAAACTCATCGCTTGCGACGAGGAGCGACGTGCCGCCCAGCAAAAACTGGATCATATGCTCAGTGAGCAAAAGAAGCTCTCTAGGGAGATTGGGGAGAAAATGAAACAAGGTCTCCGTGAAGAGGCCGAAGTACTTAAAAATTCGGTGCAAGCAATGAAGGATGAGATCCAGCATCTTGATGAGACTAAATGTGCTAAAGAGGCAGAGGTGCGAGAGATGCTACTCAATATCCCCAATCTTCCCCATGCTTCTGTACCTTTAGGAAATGGAGCAGAAGATAACGAAGTGGTGGCGACAGGAGGAGAACTTCCGAAACTTGCCAGCGACAACAAACTTCCCCATTGGGAACTTGCTAAAAAGTATGGCTTAATTGACTTTGAGCTTGGTGTAAAGATATCGGGAGCTGGTTTTCCCGTTTATACAGGAAGAGGTGCTAGGTTACAACGAGCCTTGATCAACTTTTTCCTAGAGTCGGCCATTGAAAGTGGCTTTAATGAAGTAGAGCCTCCTTATGTCGTTAATGAGGACTCTGGATATGGTACGGGTCAGCTCCCCGACAAAGAAGGGCAAATGTATCATGTCGGTCTTGACAATCTTTACCTCATCCCTACGGCTGAGGTACCTGTGACCAACATTTATCGCGATGTAATCCTCGATGAAAAGGATCTTCCTATACGAAATGTTGCTTATTCTGCATGTTTCAGACGAGAAGCAGGGTCTTATGGAAAGGATGTTCGAGGGCTCAACCGACTGCACCAATTCAATAAAGTGGAAATTGTGTGTATAGAGCGTCCCGAAGAGTCTTATGCGACGTTAGATAAGATGGTACACTATGTACAGAGTTTAGTTGAAAAGCTTGGCCTTCCATGGAGAATCCTTCGGTTGTGTGGTGGTGATATTAGTTTTACTTCTGCCCTCACATTCGATTTTGAGGTGTTTAGTGCTGCTCAAGAGCGTTGGCTTGAGGTTAGCTCAGTATCCAACTTTGAGAGTTACCAAGCGAATCGAATGATGTGCCGATACAGAGATGCCAATAACAAGATCACGCTTTGCCATACTCTTAATGGTAGTGCACTTGCCTTACCACGTATCGTCGCTGCTTTGTTGGAAAACAATCAAACTCCTGAGGGTATTGTTGTCCCAGAGGTATTGAGGCCATATACCAAATTTGATATTATAAAGTAGGCCACACTTACTCTATCTGCTACCCTTATGGCCAAAA
>KQ959271.1:73412-89765 GCA_001552775.1 Bacteroidales bacterium KA00251 | reverse complement strand
AAAAGACAAAGACTACAGGGCGTCTCTCTATCCGAAACAAGCGCGCCTCCTACGACTACGAGATAGGAACTCGCTATACCGCAGGGATTGTCCTTGTAGGACCTGAAGTGAAATCCATTAGAAGTGGAAAAACAGGGCTTACAGATAGCTACTGCTACTTCCACGATGGAGAGCTTTGGGTGAAAGGTCTTTATATTGCAGAGTATGCTTTTACCTCTTACAATAGGCAAGAGGAGCGAAGAGAGCGCAAACTGCTACTTAATAAAAAAGAGCTTCGCAAGTTGCAAAGTGCTGTGAAGATGAAAGGTACTACCATCATACCGCTAGAGCTTTTTATCAATGAACGAGGACTTGTAAAACTTGTGATAGCCGAAGCTAGAGGAAAGAAGAAATACGACAAGAGAGCCGCTATACGAGACCGAGAAGATAAGAGAAGACTAGACAATGCAAGACGCTTTTAAGTGTTGAAGAAAAAAGTAGATTTTACTCTTTGTGAGGCTTGTGGTTCTTCCTTTTGTTTTTGCGGAGTTATGTCTCCTATGTCAAGATAGTTGGTTATCTTTGTAGTGAAATAGAACAAGCAAAGCATTTCTTTCGTCAATATCGAGAAGGGTGCTTTGAAAAACAATTATATACAAAGACATGACAAAAGTAGGGATTAATGGTTTTGGGCGCATCGGTCGCCTTGTGTTTAGAGCTTCTCTTGAAAGAAAAGACCTCGAAGTAGTGGCAATCAACGACCTCATTGATGTTGAGTACATGGCTTACATGCTAAAGTACGACTCTGTACATGGTCGGTTTAACGGCTCTGTAGAAGCAAAAGATGGCTGTCTTATCGTCAATGGTCGCAAGATCCGCGTAACAGCTGAAAAAGAACCTGCAAAGATCAACTGGGCAGGTGCTGGCGTAGAGTATGTAATTGAGTCTACAGGTCGCTTCCTTACAAAGGAGCTTAGTCAAGGACATATTGAGGCTGGAGCCAAATATGTGGTGATGTCTGCACCCTCTAAAGACGATACCCCTATGTTTGTTACTGGCGTAAATCTTGACAAGTATCAAAAGGGTGTGCAATTTGTATCTAATGCTAGTTGTACCACCAACTGTCTTGCTCCTCTTGTAAAGATTTTGCAAGACAATTTCGGAGTTGAGTATGGTATCATGACTACTGTGCATGCTGCTACCGCTACCCAAAAGACCGTAGACTCTCCCAGTATGAAAGACTGGCGTGGAGGTCGCTCGGCTATCGGAAATATTATTCCTTCTTCCACTGGTGCAGCTAAGGCGGTAGGTAAGGTAATCCCTGAACTGAATGGCAAGCTTACTGGTATGTCTTTCCGTGTACCTACGATGGATGTATCTGTAGTGGACTTTACAGTGTTGCTTAAAAAGTCTACAAGCTACGAAGAGGTGTGTGAAGCCGTAAAGAAAGCTGTAGCTGAAGATAAGTACAATGTATTAGGGTATACCGATGAAGATCTCGTGTCTACCGACTTTGAAGGAGATGCTCGTACCTCCATCTTTGATGCCAAAGCTGGTATCGCTATCTCTGATCGCTTTATGAAGTTGATCGCATGGTATGATAACGAATGGGGATACTCCAATAAGATCTTGTGCCTATTGGCTCATATGGCGGAAGTAAACCGATAACTCTCCGCTCCTAAGTATTACAAAACTTAATCTGATATTTTGTTCATAGGGAAATGAGTCGCTTAGTATCCCTCTAGGGGTGGCGATTCATTTCTCTCTTTTCTTAATTAGTAGATTTATACTATCGCCCGAAAAAAAAGCTATGAGTAGCCTAGTAGAAAAGATTGCAGAGATTAAAGAGAGTCTTGCTGCCCAGCATGCTCTAACCCTTGATGAGGTGGAGCAGATCCGTGTCCTTTTCTTGAGTAAAAAGGGAAAAATCGCTTCGCTCTTTGAAGAGTTTAAAAAACTTCCTGCTGAAGAAAAACGTGAAGTTGGTGTCGTGATCAATGAACTGAAAAACTTTGCAACTGAAAAGATCCAGAGCTTAAAAATGGCTCTTGAGGCGAAAGTAGAGGATAAAAAAGAGGATCTTACTCGTAGTGCTGCACCTATTGTATTGGGTTCTCGTCATCCTCTTACCTTGGTAAGGCAAGAGGTGTGTGAGATATTCTCCCGATTGGGCTTTAGCATAGAACTTGGACCTGAAATTGAAGACGATTATCACGTATTCTCTGCGCTCAATTTTGCGGAAGATCATCCCGCACGAGACATGCAAGATACTTTTTTTGTAAAGCCAGGCCCAGATATTCTGCTCCGTACGCATACCAGTTCGGTGCAGGTGCGAGTGATGGAAAAGAAACGACCTCCAATTCGCGTTTTATGTCCTGGAAGAGTGTACCGCAATGAAGCAATCTCTGCAAGAGCTCACTGCTTTTTTCATCAAATAGAAGGACTTTATATTGATAAGGGGGTGTCTTTTGCAGACCTTCGTGAGGTGCTCCTTTTCTTTGCGAGAGAGTTCTTTGGGGAAAAGACCGAGATCCGTCTTAGACCAAGTTATTTCCCCTTCACTGAGCCCAGTGCAGAAATGGATGTCTCGTGCAATATTTGCCATGGTAAAGGATGCGGATTTTGTAAGCATACTGGCTGGGTAGAAATTTTAGGATGTGGAATGGTTGATCCTGCAGTCCTTGAAGAGGCTGGAATAGATTCTACAGTTTACACTGGTTATGCTTTCGGGCTAGGCGTTGAACGAATGACGAACCTAAAGTATCGTGCAAAGGATCTTCGCCTCTTTAGTGAAAACGACCAGCGTTTCCTTTCTCTTTTCCAGTCTGTCCACTAAGCTTTTTTAGGAGTGAGACTTGCTGAACGCTATAAAGGCGTGCTAGAAGCCTTTGAAAGGTGGATGCCCGAGGCGGATACAGAGCTTCACTATCGTACGGACTATGAGCTATTGGTCGCTGTAATCTTATCGGCACAATGTACCGATAAACGAGTAAACCTTGTAACTCCAGATCTTTTTGAGACCTTTCCCTCAGTGTACGACATGGCTCGTGCCAGTGAGGAGGAGGTCTTCTCCTATATCTCTTCGGTAAGCTATCCCAATAATAAAGCAAAGCACCTTGTGGGGATGGCGCGTCTTGTGGTTAGTGAGTTTGGAGGAAAAATACCAGATACGCGAGAGAAGCTAATGCGTCTCCCTGGGGTTGGACGTAAAACTGCCAATGTGATGCTTGCCGTCTACTTTAAGAAGCCTGCAATGCCTGTAGATACTCATGTCTTCAGGGTAAGCCAGCGAATAGGAATTGTGCGAAAAGCTAAAACCCCCGAAGAGGTGGAGACGCAACTTGTCCGCCACATTCCAACGCCTCTTCTACCCAAGGCTCACCATTGGCTAATCCTTTTAGGACGGTATGTATGCAAGGCTCGTAAACCTTTGTGTAATGAGTGTAAAATCTCTGTATATTGCCTTTACTATATTAAAGGTAATGCAATGCGGCGTGAAGAGAATAATTGATAGATAATGGCTGTAGAATAAGCAATTTGTTTTTTTAATAAGAGTATAGGACTTGAGACCATATTAGACAATGTGGTCTCTTTTGTGTATTTACTTGGTTTGGTTGGACCGATTTTTATTGATATGTGATGCTTGAAGATAGCTTATGTATATTGTTTAATTATTGTTTTCTATAAGCTTGGAAGTAATTATATTGATTTTATTTGAGTGAAAAGTTGTATCTTTGTGGTAAGAGTCAAAGCTCCCTCCCATATAGTCTCATCTTAGAAACTAAGGCAACCTAAGAGCGAGGCCTTTGTTAAACGCTTACTTAAGTAATAATTTGTAATCATATCTAAAATGAAAGTCTTCTCAAAAACTGTCTTTCGAGTATGTGCCACTCTTTTGGTCACGCTTTTTCTTTTCTCCTGCTCGCAAGATGGAAGAAAAGATATTGTACAAGACAAGTCGCAGACAACACTGAATTTCCACTTCAAAACTGGGGCTGGTGATCCTGTGCATTACACACGTGCTACTATTCAAGATACAGATGAGGCCTCTCTTCAGACCCTCCAGTATTTTCAATTTTCTGACGATGGTAATACACTCATTGAAAGTGAGTACATTGACGATGTCAACGCTGCTGTAATTGGTGGTAATTCAACAACAAGCGTAGTGATTAAAAACGGAAACGACTATGTATATGCTCGTCACTTTGATTCCAACGCAGTAGGATCCTATAGATTTTACTTCGTTGCCAATCACCCCGAAATTACTCGTGCACAAGCTTCTTCTGTCGCTGCACTCAAAGCCTTTGTCCTTTCTGGAAAGCTTAAAGCAGATGGATCTTCTACTCCGATGGATCTGATGTTGCCCTACCTAGATGGACAGGACGCTACAATCTCTGCAAACCGCTATCGTATGCCTATGGCAGGAGTTGCTGAGCGTGGAGGAAGTCAATCAATTTCTCCATTGGGTACTGGAGAGGTTATCGTGCCTATGCTTCGCACAGTTGCTCGTATTGATGTGTACAATCACGTACCTGGTTTCGAAATTACCTCAATGAAGCTCAAAAATAGCTATGATAGAGCTACACTGTTCCCCTCAGAACAGCCAGCTGGTACGGTCACTAACGAGGCTCCTGGTGGTGCTACGCGTTATGAAGTAAAGAGCTTCTGCTATTTGGGGTATGGTAAGCCTACTGTTGCCGATATGAAGCCTTATAGTCAATGGCTCCTCCCCATTAAAGGAAGTAGCAACAATGATCCCACAAGCTTCGTGAAGAAAGCATTTTACCTCTACGAAGGAAAGCAATCTTCAGTGAATAGTGAGGGACTCACGCTTGTGGTAACTGGTTTGCTCAGTGGCGCAGCTGGAGTGCCTAAAGCTGTGACAGTAGAGGTTCCCTTCAAGGAGACGAAAACCTCTGGCGCTTCCTCTCTTATTCATATTAAGAGAAACACCCTTTATGAAGTTCACTTCAATTCTAGTGAAGCTCCACAATCCCAGGGCGTCGAGTTTTCAATTAAATGCAAAGAGTGGCAAAACGAAAAACCAGAAGAATCTTCAGAGCTAAATGTGCTTACAGCTTGGCTCAGTTACATGGGTACTACTCACTACGTCAATTTTACCGCGCCACGTGTAACTGTAGACCTTTATTTTGATGGAGGTAGCGATACGGAGATTATAAAGGAGAGCCCATCTCCATATGCAAACTATAGATACTTCTATTATAACCCTCGTCAAGGCTTGGCTGTTGCTAATTACAGACAAAGAAAATTTTACTTTATTGTGGACTCTGACTTTAGACGAGCAGCCACAAATAAGGTGATTCTTAATGAGGATCCTGAGCACATCAAAATTTTACCAGGAAACTGGCCACGCCATACAGATCCTAAAAATTACCCTTTAAGCCCCCAGGCTCAAAAGTTCGCTATAGAAGTGAATTATCTTGACGGCGAGAGAATGAAGAAAGCTAAAGTTCAGATGGAGTTTACTTTCCTAGGTGATACCAACGAAAAGCAGATCTTCACCTTCGTTTCTGATCCCTCCTTTGTCAATACAGAAACTACTGAAAACCTATAGGTCCTAAACTGATGAAAAAGATATTATATGGCTTGGCCTTTTTGCTTGCACTCTCTCTCTCTTGGGGGTGTAGCTCTGAGCCGAAAGAGAAGGCATTCTCTACATCCTTAGGAGGTGATGCTCCTTTTCATGTGAGGTTTGCTTTAAGTGATGATTTCACTCTTAGGGCTACAGGTAATGAAGGACAAGCTGATCAAGTAGTAGCCTTAGCACGCGAAAAGAAGGTCTCTTCTCTCGTGGCTGTGCTATTCAAAAAAGGAGACGGGGCTTTTTATAAGACTGTCCCTTGTACAGCTGTTGCAGGGCAAAGCAATGTATATGAATTTGATGCAATGCGCAAGGTAGATCTCTTCTTTTACCTTGTAGCTAATCCCTCTTCTGCTTTGCTGGAAGATCTAGAGCATCATGTTCGAACTAAAGAAGAACTCGCCAATCTTGTCGCTACTCAAACGCCAGGAGAAAACAATACCTCTGACAATTTTTTGATGGTTTCGGACCGTCATACTGTTTCGACAACCTCGAGTACAACGGTCACACTCCCGACTTCTCCTGTCATGCTCACGCGTCTCGCTGTGCGTTACGACTTTTATAATGCTATTGAGGAGTTGGAAATCACCAAGATTACTTTTGAAAATCGCTATACACAGAGCCATCTTTATGCCCAAGTAGGCAAAATGAATGCCCTTACTTCTGAGTCTACGAAGGTGTACGCAACCCAGTTGAAGGGATCTGACAATGCTGCGGATGATGCTTCCAAGTTGCTTGCAAGTGTCTATAGCTACGAAAATGATATTCAAGGAACGACAGCTTTTACAATTGAGGGTACTTATAAAGGTAAGGCCATCAAGCCCCAGAAGATCACTTTTGATGGAATGACGATAAAGAGGAATTTCATCTATGAGCTTCATCTCAATGCGATAAAAGATGGACCAATTACTGAGCCAGATCGAATTATTGAGTTTAAAATAAAGGTCCAGGATTGGTCTATAGGTGAAAGGGTGGATAAGACGATTGATACTCCTCTGAATAAAACAAATTGGGTGGGGTACTCTGCAGAGCTTCCCTATGCCTCCTACATGACCTCTTCCTTGAAGGAAAATCCTACTCCTCTTCGCACGCTTACTAATGACGCGGTAACGATTAAGCTCGCTGTTCACACCTACGAAAAGCCTGGTATTATAGATTATGAGCCAGGACAGCAGAAGGGTGCAAGTGTACTTAAGGAGATCCCAGGTGCTGTCTCACAAGATCCTGTAACTGGTAGGTATACCAAGTGGTATGAGTTTTCAGTCCCTGCGAAACCAGACCGAGAAGCGAAAATAGAAGTCAACGACGAATCCATTTCTGGTCCGGATGTCTTAGGTGGTCATGCACCTATGCATGAAAGGAAAAGAAGAATAACCTACACGATGTGGAATCTTGTGGCTAAAACAGCTGATGGATCGCACACGTGTCCTCTTCCTGTTGCACATGGACGACTACGCATGATCCTAGAAAATGTGGCAGAGTATGACCTTGCTCCTATTCCAGGGATAAATTTCCCCGGTCCTAAAGACGATTATTACAAAGGAGTAGCCCCTGTAGACTACCGAGTAGCCCTAGGTAATGTTAACTATAGCGACCCATCAATTTATCGCTTTGCCTCCAGTCACAATACATCTGATATAGGTTATTTCCCCATGAACAAAGAACTCATCAAAACACTTCACAAAGGAGTTGTAATTGGTGGGAAAAAGTATCATATGGCAGAAAACCAGTTTGAGTTGACTGGTATCATTCCTTCTACCAATGCTACGATGAGGCGAGACATTTCTCCAATTGGTAAAAACGCTCCTGCTCGATTTGAAATGGAAGAGAGTCTTAACTTACCTCCTGTCTTTTATGTAGATCGTAAGAGTGTATATCAGACGTGGGATATCTCCACATCCAGTGTCTTTCGTACCCCTCCCTCTAAAAATGGTAGGATCACCTACGCAGTACGCTTTAGAGAACTTCGCGGAAATGGTATCTGGCAATTTTACGACGAAGCATTAGTCACTGCATACCGCTATGAGTGGGTGGGATCTCTAGCAGATAACAGTACCGATAGCAAGCTTGTAGTGACTTGCAGGCTCTTGGGCGAAAACTGGATAGAACACATTGATGGCACGGTAGCCACGGAGGCTTTTTGGCAAAAAGATAAAAATATGGACGTAACTCGGGTATTCCCCTTATCTGGATGTTTTGTAGGAAAAGAGGAGTTCCCATGGGCTTATGGTAGTGTGGAAAAACGTAAAAGCTCAAATACCTATGAAGGACTGGGCTACGCTTTACGCTATCCAGCCAAAAACTTCCATAATTACGAAGCGATTTATGCCTACGTAGATAGTGCAAATCTCAATGTGGATGGATATAAAGTAATAGACTACTATCTGCAAGGAACACGACTTGATTGGTATCTCGGGTCTCGTCATACGATCTTCCCAGGTCCTATTGTACTGAAGCCTTCCCAGCAGTCGTTGCCCTACGAAATACGGAGACGACAAGCCATGTATAATGCTTGTCATGGTAGACTTTACCCTTTGAGACTTTTCCGTTCTGAGTAAATAACCGACGATACCTATTATGTACAAACAATATATTTCCTTATTGTCTTTTCTAGCGACTCTCTTTCTTTTTCTTGGCTGTACAAGAGATGAAGTGAGAACAGCTGGAGTTGATAAGAGTCAAAGCAATACGGTGTACTTCTCTTTACGCGGTGCAAATGCCAGTGCAAAAACAAGAAGTTCACTTCCTGTGATTGCAGAGGCTCGCGAAAGCGCCATCAATCGTTTGCATGCCATTTTCTTTTATAGTGATTCTACCAAAAGTCATATCAAAGGGCAGTTCTATAAAACTGTAGAATGCACCCCCACAGGTACTCCTGGTGGCTATAAGATAGAAAACGTGCTTGAAGGAAAATACTTTTTTTACCTTGTAGCAAATGCCAGCAATGACCTTGTTGTACAGATGAGTACAAAGGTAAACCATGAAGAGGAGTTTTTCCTTTTGATAGAAAAGGATTTACCTGGAGATGTTCCCAATATCACCAACTTCTTGATGCTTTCGAGACGACAAGTGGTGGAAACCTCTAAATCACAAGCCGCTGTGATACAATCGGCGATACAATTGGAGCGAGCTGCTGTGCGCTATGATATCTACAATGAGGTAGAAGGATTGGTGATTGATGAGATCAAATTCAGCAACCGACACACAGCTACCTATATTTCAGCTCCTGTAGGTGCAGGCAAAAAAGATGAGGCGTACAATGCTATCAGAAAATTAGCTAAGTCGTGTACCTATAAAAACCTTAACCTCGTTGGTGATCCTACACTTACCTCTGAGCAATCAAAGTGTATTGGTAGGATATACTCCTATGAATATCTTCGAACGAATGAAGCGTGGTTTGATTTTTATGGAACTCTCAATGGTAAAAAGTTTTTAGATACTCCTAGTATAGTACTGAAAATTCAGCCTGAGAGAAATAAGGTATACAGCATTACCATAAAGAAGGTTGCGGGAAATGATGAGAATCCAAAGTCTCCAGCAGATCGATTTGCTTTTGATTTGCAAATTAACGACTGGAGTCAGGGAGAAAGAGTGGACTACACGGTGCCTGGTAGTGGGGAATACGAAGAAAACCACCATGGCCCAGACGTGAAGCCTATCCTTGGGGAAGATGACCTAGTGAAAAACTATCTCGACTACTCCGTGGAGCTTCCTTATGCCTCTTTTAATAATCCTTATCTTGTACGACGACTTCGATACAACAGTCACGACACTTACCAAGATTTGAATAACTTTAATGAGGTTTACACTCTTACAAAAGAGAATAAAGTGATTTACCTAAAGGTACGTACACGCGAAAATCCAGTAAATACTGTCGTATGTAGCGATCCTTCTCTAAAATGTGAAAAGGAATCCTCTAGCGAATATGGTACCAATACAAAACTCTATCAGACGGTATACAAGATCACGCTGCCTAAACTGGGTAGTTATTCCAATCCTTCTGTGAATGCTAGTGGTAGCTATGTACGCCCTAAGTATAAGGAGTTTGAATTAACGATTTCCAACGCTTCGGGATATTCACAGACACTCACAATCAAGCATGGTACGCCTCGCCTTGATCTTGACTATATGGCAGAGAAAAACCTAGCTCCCTTGCCCAATTTTAGCTTTGGTAACCATAAAAGCTACAACTTCTCAGCCTCTACTAACTATCAGTTTGCCCAAGAAAATGACATTGAGCACACTGGTTTTATTCCGCCCTACATTGATGTTGTCAATAAACTAAAGGATATTACAATTGATGGAAAAAGATACCGCCTTGCAAGGAGTGAAAGCGAGTGGACATCGATGCTCCCCGTCTCTAATTTTAATGGGACGTTCGATGAGATGATGTCTCTCCCCTCCATGAATAAGCAAGGGGTCAGGGAGTGTGAATTATATAGTAATGTGGAGTATCGACAAAGTCGAGACGCCTCCAATTATAGGATTGTCTATGCCATTAAAAACAGTACTAGGTACCCCGAGTTGAAAACTGCATATCGCTACGAGTGGGTGGGTAAAATGAAGGACTGGCGACACTATGTACAAACTCATGGTCTTGACGGATTTACTTGGGAACTTGATATCGAGGATAACTCCTCCCTCAAAATCACCTCAAGAAGACTTGGACCTAACTTCCGTGGATCTGTAGAGAATATCGCCAATGAGGCTTTTTGGCAAACCAATACGGAGTTGGATGTCAACCGAGAGGTCCCTTATGCGGAAGAGGTAAATATTCGTACAAATCGAGTGTGTGACCTCATTGGAGGGACTGAAAAGAATTGTCGTTATGCGAAACTGCTCGTTCCTAAGGCTGGACAGGCTACTTATTTCGTAACGGAAAAACTGCCCTTCCCCAATGGTAGAACATACCCTGACGCATTCACAACAATTGAATTTGAGAAGTTCGAAAGAGGTGAAGTAACCTCTGCGCTCTTGATTAATTTGGATATTCCGACTCTTGATGGTACAGGGGATCTTTATGAAAATACACCAGCCGAGTGGCAAAAGGTGAATGAGAAACGAACTATCCACCGCTTCTTCCCAATAAGACTGATTGAAATTGAGCCCTAATTGAAGAGAATGATGATAATATCAAATAAAAATACTCAAGGTGTCTTCCTAAGAAGACTATGGATCCCTTCATGTGTAATGGGATTGATAGGAGTGTTGGGCTCATTCCTCTTTCTCTTTACAAGTTGCCGGAATGTCCTTTCTGATGAAGATTGCTGTCCAGAAGCCACTATACACTATCGCTATGTACGCTATACAGAGGATGAATACAAAACCTTCGTCCACAGTATGCGACACTTCCTCTTCAATGCGGAAGGCATTTACGAGCGAGAAATCCCTAGTAATCCTAAGGACCCTCAAAACCTTCGCTTAATAGGAACTGAAGATACCAAGTACACGATTGTTACTGTCGGTAACCTTGGGGATGATCCTATTGGAAAAAATGCCATTATTACCACTCTTAAACCACACGAAACAACATTAAAAGACTTTCGCTTGTGGTTGTATGAGACCAAAGACTATCGTCGCAATACCGAAGAACTCTTTTGGAATTTCAAAGAAATAGAGCTTAAGGAGACTAATCCTCCCCATTATATTTGTGATTTGGCAAACATTCACTGCCATCTCTTTTTCCAAGTTACTTGGGTAGATGCTCCTGCATATGATGGTACCTATCGCGTAGACCTTACAGGACTGACAGAGAGCTATAGCCTTGACCCAATGCAGTCTCCTCTCACTCTTGAGATATACAAACAGAATAATGTGGTACACAATTTCCCCTTGCATGAGCCGGCACTAACCAACCATAGGCAAGAGGTGAACCTTTTTAACCATACCCTGAGCGGAGAGTTTATAACCCTTCGCTATCGTGCAGACCGTATTCCTACGATACAAGTATTTTACGGCGATGAAGAGATTACAATGCCCATTGACTTGAGCAAAGCTTTTGCACAGTGGGGCTGGAATCCCGACACGCGTGCCGAGCAGATATACCGTATTGAGATTGTGATTAAAGATAAAAACAACGTTACACTAAGACCTTGGTTTGATGCCACTATCAACGATTGGGTAAACGGTGGCTCTATCAGTATGTAGCATAGATTTCTGGATGCCTCACTACAGATGAGAGCGCGACTTTGGAATGAAGAGAAACCAAATACCTTATAAGAATAGAAAAAGTAGAAAATAACTAAAAGAAAGATATAACGGCTAATTAGCGAATCAATTATGTTGAAACTTAAAACTATTATCTGTCTTGCTGGGCTCCCTTTGCTGGCACTTCTTGCGAGTTGCCAAGATAAGGGCAAGGTTAAGATTGACGAACAAAATGCTAAAAACAGCATTACATTTTCCATCAAAGCTCCTGATGGTGGACCAGTAAATTACACGCGTAATGCCATTCACGATGTGGATGAGTGGACTGTCAATTCCCTTACACTCTATCAATTTTCAGCTGGTGCTGATGAAAAGTTACTAGAGATTTTACCCATTGAAGCATCGAAACTGACAAAGACTAATGATGCCGAGTATACCTATACAAAGGATTTTGATATCAACGATCCAGGTCCCTACCGTTTCGTCTTTGTAGCCAATGATCAGGTGCCTACTGCAGTAGTTGGGATGTCGCGTGCTGATTTTGACAAAGCTCTTATGTCGCAACAACTCAAAAGCGATGGTACAGCTACCTCTAAAGATCTTCTCACGACAAGTGGCGCTAAGCAGTATATTCCTATGACAGGTGTAGCAAAGCTTGGTAACACAGAAAATCTTGATATTAAGTGTTACGTAGCTCCTGTTAAGGTTGAGTTGACACGTGTAGTGGCTCGTATTGACCTCTACAACCATATCCCTAACTTTACGATTACTAGCATATCGCTAGAAAATACCTACGACAGAACGAGTACCTTCCCTACCAAAAATGCCGCTGGCACCGCTACATTTGAAGCCCCTACGGGTGCTCAAAAGGTAAAGCAAGCATCTGGATATGCTGAAATTCCTGCTGCTGGTGTAGCTGGTGTAGAAGGAGCTCAAGGAGCAGCTATCCAAAAGAGCTTTTATCTCTATGAAGGCAAGCAACCGACCGATAGTGAAGCAAATGCCACTACAATTGTAGTAAAGGGTAAGTTTGTAAACTATAAAGGTCAAGAGACTGAAAAAACATATCGTATTCCTTTCAAACAGCAAGGTGTAAACTATGTACCTGTTGATGTAAAGAGAAACAATCTATACCGCGTACACCTAGGAGACAATACTGCTATCACACCCGATACGAAAGTTAAGTTTGTAATTGAAGTACTTGATTGGAATAGAGTGAAGCTTACAGAGGAACTTAATTTCTTCTCAATAGACTTTCAGGGGGAAAACAATAAAAATGTAGAGTATAATCCTCTAGCCCGTACGCTTAAGACAAACTTGCGTAAGGCTACATTTGCTTTCAAGCTCAACACACTTTATCAAGATCAAAGTACTGATTTCGACTTCCGTCTCAATAAGACACAAGCTCCTAACTGTGTGAAGGGTGAAATGCAAAATGATCTCTTTACGATTACTGTAGATCTTGACAAAGAGCCCAATGGACGCATAGAAAATGGTGCTCGTGGGGCGTTTGATAAAGAAACTACTGTATTGTTTGACCTCTGGAATAAAGCTATCGTACCCTCAAATACTGAGCCTAAGTCAAAGTATATGGTCCAACTTAAGTTTGTTTATGATCCTAACTGGACCAATAACTAATCCTGATATCCGATATTCGCTATGAAGAAAATAATTAAATATATACTGCCTCTTGTAGCTCTTCTCTTTGTTTTTGGCTCATGCTCCAAAGAGGATAAGAAAGACTTTCGCTACATCGAGGGAAAGGGAAATACAGTAAGGTTTTCCCTCAACATGGGATTGAGAGCCCAAGGTGATGAAACTGACGTAGACCAAGTCGCTGCTTTAGATAGAGAAAAGAAGATCAACAAGCTCTATGCAGTGGTTTATTTCCAGGGTGACGGACGACACTACAAGACCTTTGAGTGTACTCCTGTAGGTGGAGCAGACAATACTTTTGAATTTGATGCCACACGCCCAGAATCCTTCTTTTTCTATGTAGTAGCCAACCCCGATGCAGCACTCGTTACTAGTTTGAAAAACGAAGTTGCTACCAAGGAAGATCTTGCTAATCTTATTGCTACACAGACTCCTGGTGAAGACGATCAAGCCGATAACTTCTTGATGACCTCTGATAAAGTAGAGGTGACTACTGACGCTTCTAGCACTTCTGCAGTGGCTAATCCAGTTAAGCTGACACGTCTCTCTGCTCGTTACGACTTCTTCAACGAAGTGAATGACTTGGTGATAACAAAGATTGAAGCGCCTGAACGCTATGCACAGAGTCACCTTTTTGCTCAGGTCAATAAGATGAACGAGCTTGCTGCTCCAGTGCAAAAAGATTATGACGTCAATCTTGTAGGAAACGAAACTACACCTACTGACTACAAAGCCCATATCTATAGCTATGAAAATGATCAGCGTGGAGAAACTTACTTTACGGTACATGCTACTTATAAAGGTAAAGCTCTTCATCCCTTTAAGGTAAAGTTTGAAAACTTTGTGATCAAGCGAAACTATATTTATGAAGTACACTTCAAATCTTTGATTTCAGACGCTCCTATTCAGGATCCTGAAACGTGTCCTATCAAGTTTGATATTGTAGTTAAGGACTGGAATGTTGAAGAATTTGCAAGTGATCCTGAACGTCCTGACCATCTCAATTGGTCTCTCGCGATGCCTCATATGCCTATTCTTGATTCTTATCTCAAGGATTCTCCCGAAGCGGTATATACTGTTACAGACCAAGAAGGTGATGCCTTTATCTCAGTGGAAAGCTACTATAAAGCTCCTTCTCTGTCAATAGAAGAAGTGGTACTTCCTGCCTCTCGTGGTGGTGCTACACAGACCACAAGCACCTATGCT
This sequence comes from Bacteroidales bacterium KA00251, assembly GCA_001552775.1. Classification (GTDB taxonomy): domain Bacteria; phylum Bacteroidota; class Bacteroidia; order Bacteroidales; family Porphyromonadaceae; genus Porphyromonas. The sequence goes on along the minus strand of KQ959271.1, from coordinate 75,175 downwards.
ACACTTACGCCTTGTGATGACAGTGGAAATGCTCTTGCTCCTGGTGCTTCTCATGGTACAAAGGATGCTGTTACTGGAAAGTATACAGCTAAATACAAGCTTCACCTCAAAGCGATCAAAGACATTGTCGCTTCAAGAAGAGGGGCTGCTAACAGTCGGCGTAATAACGCGAATGAGCCTGGCGATTTCAATCCTGGTGCAGGAGATGGCATTGCCACACCTATGGCATGTACTAAAGACCTTTTGCAAATAAAGCTGAAAGCAGTAGATAACTTCAGCAATAAGAGTACCTCTTTTGTAATTTTCCATGGTAAACCACAATTGGCACTCGACTATCTTTATGAAGGCTATCAGCATGCACAGTTAGATATGCCACCTATGGAAAGCGATCAACTTGTAGAACCTAAATTTATCGTAACAGGTAAGACGCTTATTGCACCAAATAGCGGAGTAAGCTATATCAGCATGGACGAAATTGCTGAATCTGAACTTTCCAAAAGGCCAACAGGTTTTAGTAGAATAGACCTTGGCAACATTGCGTCTGGGGAGTCTCGCGATGCTGATCAACAGTTTGTTGCTTCTCACTTACCAATGGATGCCGCAGAAATGCTCAACTTCTTCCCACCACGTGATCGTGCAAGAGGAGAGTTTTACCTCGGTAAACATGCCACCAACAAAAAGGGTGTCATTGAGGACATCCGACCTGTTTGGGCTACCAATACGAAAACAATCTTTACAGCTGACTACTGGACTCCTGGAAATGATGGTAAAGTGACTTATGCTGTCAAGTATAGAAAGGGATATAATGGAATGATGCAGACTGCATATCGCTATGAATGGAAGAATGTACATCCTTCAGACTCCCTATCGAATGCGAAGCTGAGTGCGAATATTACTAATCCATGTCCAAGTCTTGAAGTGACTGCTATCTTCCTCGGTCCTAACTGGAATGGATCTGTAGAAGATATTGCTAAGCCTGCCTTCTGGCAAGGCAACGCAGACAACAAGAGCCTTTTTGTAAAAAGAGTATTCCCTCTCTTCGGACATAGAAGACATGTGGAAAATGTGTATACGTCATCCGATAAGCTCAAATATTTAGCTGATGATGATCATCTGCCATTTGTGGAAGGAGCATACTATAGTGCAAGCTATCTTACTAGAAGTTTCAAGAAGAACAATGCAATCCCTATGAATTGTCGAAATCTTGAAGGGGCAGTCCTCAACTATTATAAAGGAGCGGGGGTATGTATTTTCACACCCACACAGCACTTGTGGATTGGGCAGCCTACCACATCTCGCAATGAAAAGAAGGTTGGTACGCAGCCATTAGTTTGGACTCCTGCTCAGATGTTCTTCCTCATCAAGAATAAATAGCAAGTAATATTTCTTACCCAATTAGGTAAGATTCCATAAACCGTAAGGTGCACCTCTCAAAGAGGTGCACCTTTTTTTTGAGTAGATCTTGGCTGGGGCTGATTAGTTGTTCTTAAGGCTCGTAGTTGTGGCAATAGAGGGTAGTAGAAGTTTTAACTGAAAGGGTCTTGGAATAAGTTCTTCTAGTTCTTGTAGAAAGGGTATTCGCACGCTCGTACCACAGAACCTTACTTGAGTATAAAGGGCTACTATTCACCTACAAGAGACAGTTGCAAAAGTCAACAGTCTCCTACAAAGGAGCGCAAGAGCTACTAGCAGGGTAGCTTTCTGAAAAGTACCGAGAGATTTTGAGAACAGTTCCGAGAGATTTTCTGAAAAGTTCCGAGAGA
>KQ959271.1:66389-73312 GCA_001552775.1 Bacteroidales bacterium KA00251 | reverse complement strand
AGTTCCGAGAGATTTTGGGAAAAGTACCGAGAGATTTTGGGAAAAATTCCGAGAGATTTTGAGAAGTAGAGTGGGGTATATTCTCAATCCAATGCTTAACCTAATTGAGACTGTTGCATAAAGGCGAATCGCTGTGTTGCTTTCGGGATTCGGCTTTGTCTCAATACGGAGGTATGCTCCCTTCAGACCTCACCCTCTGCGCCTTGCGCTTCATCCTTTCTGCAAAGTCTAGACAATCTTGCGAGCAAGATTGTGAGACTGTTGTCTTTTGCAACAGTCTCAATCAAAAGAAAAAGGTCTCACTTCGGCGAAGGAGACCTTTTAAACTATTGTCAAATAGCTTCTGGGGTTATGCTTCGGGTATTGTGAGGATGAGTTCCTCCGCCTTGCGTTTGGGCACGTGGTGTATGCCGTCGCTACTTCGGAAATATTTAATATTTTCGCCCTCTTGCTCTTCTATAACTACGTGTTCTTTAGGATGGCCAATAGCTACAATCGCAAGAGGAGTAAAGCGACTAGGGATGGCAAGAGTGGAGACAAGAGACGATGCATCAAAGGCTGCTAGAATGCAACAGCCATAACCTGCTTCTGTAGCTTGTAGGGTAAGAGCAGAAAGCTGCAGGCCTTCGTCAAATCGAGCTGTTGAGGAGCAATCTTTGTCTAGTAATTGCACGATCAGTAGGGGTGGACGTTCCCCTTTTTCGGGTCCGTTCCAATCTTTTAGGTACCCTGCCCATCGGAGAAGTGGGTAGATCTTTTCAAGTAGAGTCGGCTTGTCTACAAGAATGTACTTCAGCGGTTGAGCATTTCTCATGGAGTTGGTATAGCGCAGGTTTTTGACCCACCGCAGTGCTTCCTGAAGGGGTACTTTATCTTCTTCTAGATATCTTCTGAAAGAGCGGTTTGCTTGGAGAATTTGGGATATTTTCATAGGTGGAATAACTTATAAGGAGTAGGTAGGGAAGAAATTAGTGGCGGTGTCTTCGTCTTAGTAGATGAACTTTCCATAGGTAGGCTAATCGACCTGAAAGTGCAATAAGTAGTACTGCAATGATGATAAGTCCTACCCCGATAAGACTGCTGATAGTGATGGTCTCCGACAAAAAGATGACTCCAATTGAAACGGCTGTCAGTGGTTCTAGCGACCCTAAAATGGAGTTGGTTGTAGCACCAGCATTTTTTAGTGCTACGACGAGTAAGATATTGGAAAGCACGGTACTTACAATGCAAAGGAGTATAGTATTGACCCACCCTGAAGGTCCAGGTATGGTATTTATGCCACCTGTGGCTAGTGCGATGATGGAGAAGAGAATCCCTGTAGTAGTCATCACATAGAAGCTTACCTTTACTGGGTGTTCTTGGTTTATGCCACTTTTGCTCACGATCACGAGGTAGGTCGCATAGGCTATACCAGTAGAGGCAACGATAATAAAGCCTGCAAGAGGAATCTTTTGTGAAGTGCCAAATAGCCCAACAAGACATGCTACTCCTATAATGGCCATAGCGATTGCGGCAAGGGTAATAGGAGCTGGTCGCTGCTTGTAGAGGAGCAGCATGATAAGGATAACCCAAATGGGGTAGGTAAAGTGAACCACGGTACAGATTCCAGTAGGCATATAGCGATACCCTATTTGTAGTCCAGCTGCAGACCATACATAGATTGCTCCTAAAAGAAGTACTACGAGAAGGTGATGCCTATTCATCTTAAGCGGTATTTTACGAACGAGCATAACCAGTAGGAGTATCAGTGCAGAGAAAAGAAAGCGATACGCCAGGATAGAGGCGGTATTCATCCCTGCATTGATAAGAGGCATCGTAAAAAATGGTATAAAGCCAAAAGAGGTGGGAGCTAATACACCACAAACAAGTCCAGATATATTTCCCGAGGAAGATGTTTTTTTGGGAAGAAGATTACTCACAAATATGGAAATCTAAAGGGGTTAAGGTTGAAGGGTAAAAAGGCAATAAATCGGTTTGTGATCGGAGCCTTCTGCAGAGGGATCCACCATGCAGTCGTACCCTTTAATTGCCTTGCTAGCTAGGATATGGTCAATCCTAAGTCCCATCTTCTTGAAAGAGTAGCTGTACCCAGCTCCACTTCCCGTATCTACATAAAGATCGTGAAGATTGGCGGTAAGACGGTAGCGAGCATAAGAAATCGGCGTGTCGTTGAAGTCTCCACAAAGGATCACATAGGGTGTGGATTGTAGTGCAGTAGCTACTTCTAGAGCGAGACGATCTACTTGTCTTGCACGTATGGCAAACGAGGGCCCTAGTTTAAGACTGATTTTCTTGGAGAGTTCAAAGGCTTTTCCTTTTTTTGCTAGAGAAAGGTAGTCTTCGCCATCTTTACTTTTTACGGTGGTAGACTCAAGGTGTACATTGATAAGCTCCAATTCCTTGCCATGAATATCAAGACGGTAGGAAACTGCACCATTGAAGTGTGAAGTGAGTGGAAGAACCCGAACGTGCCGAATAGGAAACTTGGAGAGAAGAACTAAATCACTTCCCCGTGGCTGTGCCTCACGATGGTCGATGTAGGGGTAGTTGCTAAGGTAGCTTTTGATTTGTGCATAAGAGATGATGCCCTGTTTGCTCTTTTGTGCAAGGTATGCCTCTTGCAGGCAGATGATATCAGCGTTCGACTCTTTCAGGTAGCGGAGTATAGGGTTGGGGGCTTGGGCTGAGTGCGACCTGTAGGCGTAGCGCATCACATTAAAAGAAAGAATCTTTATATGCTCTTGGGGAAGCTCTTTTGCGGGTCTATGTAGGGGCAGATAGACTCTGCATAGAGGAAAGGCTACAACAAGTAAAAGTGCTACGTAAATAGCGCCCCGCCACTTTTGAAAAGCAATGTGGTAAATGAAGAGTAGCAGAATAAAGAGCATGATAAAGGGGAAAAGAAGCCCAAAGTAGGCTAGAAAGGAGAGTCGCTCGGGAGAAACCACTACCGAGAGTAGTACTAACCCCAAAAGCAAAGTAGCCGCCAGATTGAAAAACGATCGTACTGTACTAAAGAGTAGGCGGAAGACCTTTTTTATTCCTCCTTTATAGTTCCTTTTCGTCATGATCTTCTGTGGAGTGGTCAAAGATTACTTTTTTCTCCTTATCGGTGAGACAGCTATAGCCCGATTGTTGTATTTTCTTCATAATAGTCTCTACCTCCTTTTCTTTTGCTGTCGTGTTTTGTGGCGAGAGTCCTTTTTTTTCAGGTACAATCCTGTTTTTTTTACGGCGATCGTAGCGACTTATATAGACCACTTCTCCCTCTGTTTTGTTGTCGGGCTTGTAGATAAAGCGGAGACCTTTGTAACGAAGTAGTATAGCATAGAAAAGACCCATGAAGACGCCTCCTAAGTGAGCAGAGAGTCCTCCTCTATTTTCAAAACTTGCTGAGAGTAAACCCCACAAAAGAAGGAGAGCAATCGGTAGAGCTAGGGGAAGCTCTTGTCCGAAGAAAGCAAACTTCTTACGGGGTGCAAAAGTGGCAAGACTCATCATCAACGAAAAAATTGCCCCAGAGGCTCCCAGTAAGGGTAGCGATAAAAGCCGTACTCCCCACAGTCTCATTATGCAAAAAGCTAGCGGATAGAAGAGTCCAGCTACGACTCCCCCAAAGAAGTACAAAGTGAGCAGTCGCTTTTTGCCTAGTATCTGCTCGGTAATAGATCCGAAGTAGTAGAGTAGTAGTAGGTTTATAGCTAGATGCCCCAAGCTGTTGTGTACAAAGAAGTAGGTAACAAGTCTCCACGGTTGCTTTACAATAAGAGTAAAGTCGCCTTCCAGCCAAAGATAGCTTAGTAGCGAGAATCTAGGGAAAGCATTACCCCAATGTGCTCCTCCGTAGTCTATGAGGGAGACAAGGAGCCACACGAGCGCAGTGATAGCTACAATAGTGATAGTGGCAGATTGGTTTGCACACCACTTTTTTATAAACCGATTGAGGGGCAACATGCTTTTTATCTTTCCATGCAGGTAGATTGGGGAAGGGGCACCAAGGTAGCAGAGACTCCTTTATTGTCGTGCTTTTCTTCTTCTCCAAATTAAGATAAGGATTAGTCCACCTAGCATTCCTCCTAAGTGAGCAAAGTGAGCTACACCATCGCCTGTAGAGCTGATCCCCAAGAAAAGCTCTATAAGTCCATATATACAAACGAAGTACTTTGCTTTGATGGGAATGGGGATGAAGAGAAGAAAGATGGGAACATTGGGATAAAACCAGCCAAAGGCAAGTAGGATTCCAAAGATAGATCCCGATGCCCCTACCGTGATAAAACGGTTGAGAAAAGCAACCGTTGGCTCTATAGCGCCACTAGGCATACTGATGTAGGGAATGCCACTTGAAGCGATAGGGTATAGTGACAAAGCCCAAACAATTTGTTGAGAAACAGCAGCTACCACTGCACAGATGAGGTAATAGAGTAGAAAACGCTTTCCGCCGAAGAGTCGCTCAATGGTACTTCCAAACATAAAGAGGGCAAACATGTTGAAAAAAACATGCGAAAAACCATTGGTTGAATGGAGAAAAGCATATGAGAGGAGCTGCCATACTCCGAAATGCTCCGCTTGGAAGTAGTGTAATCCTAATAGATTGGTAAGATCGATCCCAATGCTCGGCAAAACATTTTGGGCAAGCCATACCAGTACATTGATGATAATAAGATTGAGTGTAACAGGGGGAAAGGCACTCAATATGGATCTTCTTTGTTGCATAGTCGTTTACTTTGGAGAAGTGCTTAGCTAGCGTCTTATTCTTTTCTTTATGAGGGTATGAAAGTTCTTTTTCAAATGGTATTTAAACGCAAGTAAAAAAAGAGCCTTCTGCAAAGATACCAATTTTGTAAAGAGTTTAGTCTAGTTGAAAAGGGTAGTATTTCTATTTTTCTAGAGGCTATTGTTTTTTTCTTTTCTCTGGGAAAACAAGTGGTAGCCGAATGCGAAAAGTGCTTCCTTCTCCCACCTCAGAGTATAGTAGGGTGAGCTTTCCTTTATGATATTCGTTGATGATTCGGCGGGCAAGTGAAAGCCCTAGTCCCCATCCTCTCTTCTTCGTGCTAAAGCCAGGGTGGAATATCTTACGCCTATTCTTCCTCGCAATCCCTACTCCTTTGTCGGAAATATCTATAAGAGCCTGGTCGCCTTTCCTGAAGAGTTTAATATGGATAGGTCCTTCACCTTTGAGTGCATCAACCCCATTTTTCACTAGGTTTTCAATTACCCAGCTCAGTAGCGACTCATTGCAAGCAATGCGCAGCGACTCTTGCGGAAACTCCGTAGAGAGAGAAATCTTTTTGCTAATCCTAGATTGAAGATAATTCAGGGAGTTGGAGAGGATCTCTTGCAGGTCACTATTGGTGTATTGAGGGGTACTACCAAATTTTTGAAAACGGTGGCTAATGATTTCTAGTCGGTTTACGTCTTTCCTCATCTCTTGGAGCATAGCTTCATCTCCTCCTGAGTCGCGCAAAAGTTCTATCCATGCCATGAGCGAAGAAATAGGGGTCCCCAATTGGTGGGCCGTCTCTTTGGAGAGCCCAGCCCATAGTTGATTTTGGGCATTGCGTTTTGCTAGATGCCAAGCGAGTCCCAAAATGAGGAGTAGAAACAGGAAGAGGGGGAGTTGAATGAGAGAGAAAAGATTGAGTTCGTGGAGGGTGGAGCTGTCGCCATAGTAGAGCAGTTGCACACCAGCCTCTCCTAGATTTATGCTTATAGGCTTGTAGAGCTTGCCATACTTTTTGAGAAGACGCTGCAGGTATATTGTAGAGTCTTGCGAGGGGGGGATGACGATGTTGTTGAATGTAATAATAGAGTCTTTGCTACTGGTCAAGATCACCGGTATGGTATTGTTGCTACTGATGATCTGGAGCATTACATTGACAGGGGCACTTTCCTCATCACTCCCGATTGCTTCAGTGGCATTGGCCCAAAGCTCCATTTTAGCTTTTTCTTCTTTTACCATACTGTGGTGGATCCTTTGCGAAACCACGATGGGAAGTGTAGCAACGATAATCGATGCAAATGCAGCAATCCACTGCAGGACAACGCGAAATCTCTCTCTTGGGAAGGGCATAAGAGCTACCTTACTTTGTTATACTCTTGTGTAATGCGGAGCCAATTGCGAAGGTAGGTGGCAGAATGGGTGGAGATAAAACTCTCGGGGTGAAATTGTACGCCATAAAAAGGGAACTTTCTATGCCCAATTGCCATGGTTGCTTGGTCGCTTTGTGCAGTTGCCAGTATCTGTAATGAAGGAGGCAAGGTTTTTCGATCCACTGCCCATGAATGGTATCGTCCGATACGATCTTCGGTCGTTATTCCCTCTAAAAAGGGAGAATGCTCCTCTATGATAAGCGTATCTTCAAAGCCGTGGCAAGGGCTATCCAATTGTTGCAGTGAGGCTCCGTAGGTATGTGCTAAAGCCTGCATTCCAAGACATACGCCCAAGAGGGTAGTCTCCCCTTCTGCAAGGCGAATGAGTGTGGAAAGAAGAGGAAAGTCTTCAGGTGTGGCAGGACCTGGAGAGAGCAAAATGCCATTGAATTGCTGTACAATCTCTTTAGGAGTGATGTCCTCCTTCATCGCAGAGTGGCAAGAACTAGCAATCATGTTGTTGTAGTTTATAACTTGGTATGCCACTTCCTTCTCGTGCCGCAAAAGCTCTACGAGGTTGAATACAAAAGAGTCATAGCAATTGATGACGGCAATCTTAGTCATATCTTTTCCATTAAAAGAGGAGCTGTTAACTTGCGAAGAAGCGCTTTTTCACTCCTTTTCTTATCCTGCAAAGATAAGCTTTTTAAGGCTGTTGGAGCTAAACGCCTGACTTATTTCTTTAGAGGGGTATTCGCTCAAAGGAGCTTTATCCCCAAGCGATAGCCTTTGTCTACTTGAGACTGTTGCATAAAGGCGAATCGCTGTGT